>NZ_QKVM01000029.1 GCF_003231305.1 Pseudomonas sichuanensis
TGGTCAGTTGATCTTTACGCCTTCTTTATGCCCTGACCCCACCCCCCATCTCGCCCCTTTACGCCCCTCCCTCGGACAATTTCCCCAAAGCGGCCCTCATGCCGCATCAAGGGAGATGGGCTCATGTACATGCTCGATGGGCTGTCACTGCTGTTGGCGGTGGCGTTGGCGGTTTACCTGCTGGTGGCGCTGCTGCGCGCCGATCGCAGCTAAGGGGCGGCCATGCACAGTTACGATTACCTGCTATTGCTGGCGTTCTTCGCCATCGTGCTGCTACCGGCACCCTGGCTTGGGCGTTTCTACTTCAAGGTGATGGAAGGCCAGCGCACCTGGCTGACCCCGCTGCTCGGCCCGGTGGAGCGGGGCTGCTATCGCCTGGCTGGGGTCAACGCCGGGCAAGAGCACAACTGGAAGCAGTACACCTTGGCCCTGCTGGCCTTCAACCTGGCCGGCTTCGGGCTGCTGTTCGCCGTCCTGCTGCTGCAAGGCAGCCTGCCGCTCAACCCGCAGCACCTACCGGGCCAGGAATGGTCATTGGCGTTCAACACAGCGGTCAGCTTCATGACCAACACCAACTGGCAGTCCTACAGCGGTGAGGCCTCGGTCAGCTACCTGAGCCAAATGCTCGGCCTGACCGTGCAGAACTTCGTCAGCGCCGCCACCGGCCTGGCCGTGCTGGTCGCCCTGTGCCGTGGTATCGCCCGGCGCTCGACCACCACACTGGGCAACTTCTGGGTCGACCTGACCCGCGCCACCCTCTACGGCCTGCTGCCGCTGTGCATCGTGCTGGCGCTGCTGCTGGTGTGGCAGGGCGTGCCGCAGACCTTCGCCGACTACGCCCATGCCGTCACCTTGCAGGGTGCCGACCAGACCATCCCGCTCGGCCCGGCCGCCAGCCAGATCGCCATCAAGCAACTGGGCACCAACGGTGGCGGCTTCTTCGGCGTCAACTCGGCGCACCCGTTCGAGAACCCCACGGCCTGGAGCAACCTGTTCGAGGTGGCCTCGATCATCCTGATCCCGGTGGCGCTGGTGTTCACCTTCGGCCGCTACGTCAAGGACCTGCGCCAGAGCCGCGCGATCATCGCCTGCATGCTGGCGCTGTTCCTGATCGGCGGCAGCACCGCGCTGTGGTCGGAGTACCAGCCCAACCCGGCCTTCGAGAGTGCCCAGGTGCAACAGAGCGCGCCGCTGGAAGGCAAGGAGAGCCGCTTCGGCACCACCGGTTCGGTGCTGTGGACGGTCACCACCACCGCCGCCTCCAACGGCTCGGTCAACGCCATGCACGACAGCCTCAACCCGCTGACCGGCATGGTGGCGATGGTCAACATGATGGTCGGCGAGGTGATCTTCGGCGGCGTCGGCGCAGGCCTGTACGGCATGCTGCTGTTCGTGCTGATCGCGGTGTTCCTGGCCGGCCTGATGATCGGCCGCACCCCGGAGTACCTGGGCAAGAAGCTGCAGGCCCGTGAAGTGCAACTGCTGGTGGCGACCTTGCTGGTGATGCCGGTCGGCGTGCTGGTGCTCGGCGCCATCGCCGCCAGCCTGCCAGGCCCGGCCGGCGCGGTGAGCAACCCCGGTGCCCACGGCTTCAGCCAGTTGCTGTACGCCTACACCTCCGGCACCGCCAACAACGGCTCGGCTTTCGCCGGCTTCGGCGCCAACACCCCCTACCACAACGTGATGATCGCCCTGGCCATGCTGATCGGCCGCTTCGGCTACATCCTGCCGGTGCTGGCCCTGGCCGGCAGCCTGGCGGCGAAGAAGAGCGCGCCGCAGGGACTGAACAGCTTCCCCACCCACGGCCCGCTGTTCACCACGCTGCTGCTGGTGACCATCCTGCTGGTCGGTGGCCTGACCTTCCTGCCGACCTTGGCCCTGGGGCCGATCGCCGAACACCTGAGCCTGGGTTTCTGAGGAATCATTGATGAACATGCCCATTCCTGACGTGAAGGCGCAACGCAGCGCCAAGGACCAGACCCGCTTCGCCGCGCTGTGGCGCCCGGCGCTGCTGCAGGCCTTCGTCAAGCTCGACCCGCGCCAGCTCAAACGCTCGCCGGTGATGCTGGTGGTGGCCTTCACTGCGCTGCTCACCACGCTGCTGTGTTTTGCCCCCGAAAGCGGCGTGAGCACCGGCGTGGCGGTGCAGATCAGCGTATGGCTGTGGTTCACCGTGCTGTTCGCCAACTTTGCCGAAGCCCTCGCCGAGGGCCGCGGCAAGGCCCGCGCCGACAGCCTCAAGGCCGGCAGCCAGGGCCTGACCGCGCAACGCCGCAAGAGCGACGGCAGCTACGAGACCGTCGCCGCCAGCCAGCTGCGCAAGGACGACGTAGTACGCGTGGTGGCCGGCGAGATGATCCCCGGTGACGGCGAGGTGCTCGAAGGCATCGCTGCGGTCAACGAGGCCGCCATCACCGGCGAGTCCGCGCTGGTGATCCGCGAGTCCGGCGGCGACCGCTCGGCCGTCACCGGCAACACCCGCCTGGTCTCCGACTGGCTGCTGATCCGCATCTCCAGCAACCCCGGCGAATCGACCCTGGACCGCATGATCGCCCTGGTCGAAGGCGCCAAGCGCCAGAAAACCCCCAACGAGATCGCCCTGGACATCCTGCTGATCGGCCTCACCCTGATCTTCCTGATCGTGGTGGTGACCCTGCAGCCGTTCGCTCGCTTCGCCGGCGGTAGCCTGCCGCTGATCTTCCTCGCCGCCTTGCTGGTGACGCTGATCCCCACCACCATCGGCGGCCTGCTGTCGGCCATCGGCATCGCCGGCATGGACCGCCTGGTGCGCCTGAACGTGATCGCCCGCTCCGGCCGCGCGGTGGAGGCGGCCGGCGACGTGCACACGCTGATGCTCGACAAGACCGGCACCATCACCTTCGGCAACCGTCGCTGCAGTGCCCTGCATGCCGCCTCGGGCGTGACCGCCAAGGAACTGGGGGAGGGTGCCTTGCTCGCCTCGCTGGCCGACGACACCGCCGAAGGCAAGTCCATCGTCGAGTACCTGCGCCAGCTGCATGACTTCGCTGAACCCTCGAGCAGCCAGTACCAGGCCATCGCCTTCAGCGCCGAGACGCGCCTGTCGGGCATCGACTTCCAGCAGCACCGCTACCGCAAGGGCGCCGTCGATGCGGTGCTGGCCTTCGTCGGCATGCAACGCCTGGAAATGCCGGTACCCCTGGCCCGTGAAGTGGAGCGCATTGCCCAGAGCGGCGGCACACCGCTGCTGGTGTGCGTCGACAAGCGCCTGCTCGGCGTGATCCACCTCAAGGACGTGGTCAAGCCCGGCATCCGTGAGCGCTTCGCCGAGCTACGCAAGCTGGGCATCCGCACCGTGATGGTCACCGGCGACAACCCGCTGACCGCCGCGGCCATTGCCGCCGAAGCCGGCGTGGATGACGTGCTCGCCGAAGCCACCCCGGAGAAGAAGCTGGCGCGCATCCGCCAGGAGCAGAACGACGGCCGCCTGGTGGCCATGTGCGGCGACGGCGCCAACGACGCGCCGGCCCTGGCCCAGGCTGACGTGGGCATGGCCATGAACGACGGCACCCAGGCCGCCCGCGAGGCCGCCAACATGGTCGACCTCGACAGCGACCCGACCAAGCTGCTGGACGTGGTGCAGGTGGGCAAGGAGCTGCTGGTCACCCGCGGCGCGCTGACCACCTTCTCCATTGCCAACGACGTGGCCAAGTACTTCGCCATCCTGCCGGCGCTGTTCGCCGCCATCTACCCGCAATTGGGCGTGCTCAACCTGATGCAGCTGGCCAGCCCGCAGAGCGCGATCCTCTCGGCCATCGTGTTCAACGCGCTGATCATCATCGTGCTGATCCCCCTGGCCCTGCGCGGGGTGCGGGTGCAGGCCGCCAGCGCCGCCCACCTGCTGCGGCGCAACCTGCTGATCTATGGCCTGGGCGGGATCCTTGTGCCGTTTGCCGGGATCAAGCTGATCGACCTGCTGCTCAACGCCCTGCACCTGGTTTGAAGGAGAGACTGACATGACTGCTTATGTACGCCCGGCCTTGAGCCTGATCCTGTTGATGACCGTGGTCACTGGTGCCCTGTACCCACTGGCGGTGACCGGGATTGCCCAGGTGGCGTTCCCCGACCAGGCTAATGGCAGCCTGGTGCGTGACGACAAAGGTGAAGTGCGCGGTTCGGCGCTGATCGCTCAGGAGTTCAAAGGCGATGGCTGGTTCCAGTCGCGGCCCTCGGCGGGGGCGTATGCCACCGTGGCCAGCAGCGCGAGCAACCTGTCGCCGAGCAACCCGGCACTGGCCGAGCGGGTCAAGGGCGAGGCCGCCGCGCAATACCAGGCGCAGCAGGGGCCGGTGCCCTTGGCGCTGCTGACCACCTCTGGCAGCGGCCTGGACCCGCACCTGCCGCCGCAAGCCATCGCCTACCAGCTGCCGCGTGTGGCGGCGGCGCGGCAGGTGCCGGTGGAGCGCTTGCAAGTGCTGGTGAATGACGCCACCCTTCGCCCATTGGTCGGGCCGCCGGTGGTCAATGTGCTGGCGCTGAACCAGGCGCTTGAGCGTTTGGCACCTGTTAACCGGCACTGACAAGGGGCCGCTTTGCGGCCCTTCGCGGGTAAACCCGCTCCCACAGGGGAAGCTTGGCGCTATCCCTGTGGGAGCGGGTTTACCCGCGAAGGCCTGCGCAGCAGGCCCAAAATCGCAATCTGTAAAGGATGAACCATGAGCAACCCCACCCGCGCCGACGCGCTGTTGGCCGGCCTGCCCCGCGAAGGCCGGGGCCGGCTCAAGGTATTCCTCGGCGCCGCGCCCGGGGTCGGCAAGACCTTCGCCATGCTCCAGGCCGCCCACGCTCAGCAGCGCCAGGGTGTGCAGGTGGTGGCCGGGGTGGTCGAAACCCACGGCCGCGCCGAAACCGAGGCCCTGCTCGGCGGCCTGCTCCAGCAACCCTTGCTGCGCAGCGAATACCGTGGCGTGCTGCTCGAAGAAATGGACCTCGACGGCCTGCTCAAGGCCAAGCCCCCGCTGGTGCTGGTCGACGAGCTGGCCCACAGCAACGCCCCCGGCAGCCGCCACGCCAAGCGCTGGCAGGACGTGCAGGAACTGCTGGCCGCCGGCATCGACGTGTACACCACGGTCAACGTCCAGCACCTGGAAAGCCTCAACGACAAGGTGCGCGACATCACTGGCGTGCAGGTGCGCGAAACCCTGCCCGACTGGGTGCTGCAGGAAGCCTTCGAACTGGTGCTGATCGACCTGCCGCCGCGCGAGCTGCTGGAGCGCCTGCGCGAGGGCAAGGTCTATGTGCCCGAGCAGGCCCGCGCCGCCATCGACGCCTATTTCTCCCAGACCAACCTCACCGCCCTGCGCGAGCTGGCAATGCAGACCGCCGCCGCCCAGGTGGATGCCGACCTGGCCAGCGGCTACCGCCAGCGCGGCCAGGAAGCGCCAGCCTTGCGCGGCCGGCTGCTGGTCGGCATCGACGGCGACGACCAGGCCGAACGCCTGGTGCGCCATGCCAGCCGCGTTGCGCAACGCCGCCATTTGCCGTGGAGCGTGGTGCACGTCGACAACGGCCGCCTGCGCGACGAAACCGCCCGCCATCGTCTGCAGGCCGCCCAGCAACTGGCCGAACGGCTGGGCGGTGAAGTGGTGCTGCTCAGGGCGGGGGAGGTGGCCCGCACGTTGATCCAGCACGCCGCCGAACGCCGCGCCAGCCTGGTGCTGGTGGGCCAGTCCAGGGACCTGCTGCGCCGCCGTTTCTTCGGTGCCGGCGTTGCGGCACGCCTGCTGCGCGAAAGCCATGGCCTGGAAATCAACGTGCTCGACCGCGACGCCCAGCCACAACCGGCCAGCGCTGCGGCCAAGCGCGTGTGGGTGTGGCGCCACTACCTGCTGGCGCTGGTGGCCACGGTGCTGGCCGCCGGCCTGTCATGGGCGGTGTCCAGCGTGCTGGCGCTGCCCAATATCTCGCTGGTGTTCCTCGCCGCCGTGCTGCTGGTAGCGGTGCGCAGCAGCCTCGGCCCGGCGTTGGCCTGCGCCGTCCTGTCGTTCCTTGCCTACGACTTCCTGTTCATCCCGCCGAACTTCTCGTTCAGCATCCAGCGCGAAGAAGACGTGCTGACCCTGGTGTTCTTCCTGTTGATGGCCGCGCTCACCGGCAACCTCGCCGCCCGCCAGCGCCGCCAGTTGCAGGCCCTGCGCGAAACCCAGGCGCAGACCAACCAGTTGCTCGACCTGTCGCGCCGGCTGACCGTGGCCACCGATCGCCAGGCCGTGTTCAGCGCTGCCGGCCAGCACCTGAATGGCTGGCAGGACGTGCAGGTGTGCCTGCTCGAACGTAGCGCCGACGGCCTGCTGCAAGTCGCCAGCGGCGATGCCCCGGCCTTCACCGACAACGAACGCGCCGCCGCCGAATGGGCCTGGCAACACGGCCAGGCCGCAGGCTTCGGTAGCGATACCTTGCCCCACGGCCGCTGGTGGTGGTGGCCGCTGGCCGTGGAGGAGCAACCCCTGGCCTTGCTCGGCGTGCGCCCGCGCAGCGGCGAAGCCATGGGCGCCCAACGCCGCCGCCTGTTGATGGCCCTGGCGCAGCCCCTGGCCCAGGCCCTGGCCCGCGCCCGCCTGGGCGAGCAACTGGAGGCCGCGCGCCTGCACGGCGAAACCGAGCAACTGCGCAGCGCCTTGCTCGCCTCGGTGTCCCACGACCTGCGCACCCCGCTCACGTCCATGCGCGGCAGCATCGACAGCCTGCTGGCGCTGGGCGACGCCATCCCCCCGGACGACCGCCGCGAGTTGCTCGAAGGCACTCGCGATGAAGCCGAGCGCCTGGACCGCTATATCCAGAACCTGCTGGACATGACCCGCCTCGGCCACGGCAGCCTCAAGCTCGCCCGCGACTGGGTGGCCCCCGCCGATATCGTCGGCAGCGCCCTCAACCGCCTGCGCGTGGTGCTGGCGCCGCTGCGCGTGCACACCGATGTGCCCGGCGAGCTGCCGCTGCTGTTCGTGCATGCCGCGCTGATCGAGCAGGCGCTGGTGAACGTGCTGGAGAACGCCGCGCGCTTCTCGCCGCCACAAGGGCGGCTCGACTTGCAGGTGAAGGTGCAGGACCAGCAACTGTGCTTTGCCGTCAGCGACCAGGGCCCCGGCATCCCCGAGGACGAGCGCGAAAAGATCTTCGACATGTTCTACACCGCCGCCCGTGGCGACCGCGGCGGGCAGGGCACCGGGCTGGGCCTGGCGATCTGCCAGGGCATGATCGGCGCCCACGGCGGGCGCATCCTGGTGGGCGAGGGCCTCGATGGCCACGGCACCTGCATCACTCTATGCTTGCCGCTGCCCACTCAACCCGATAGCGAAAGTGAAGCCCCATGAGCCAAGCCGCCACCCTGCTGGTGATCGACGACGAACCGCAGATCCGCAAGTTCCTGCGCATCAGCCTGGCGTCCCAGGGCTACAAGGTGATCGAAGCCGCTACCGGCAGTGAAGGCCTGGCCCAGGCCGCCTTGAGCAAGCCAGACCTGGTGGTGCTCGACCTCGGCCTGCCGGACATGGACGGCCAGCAAGTGCTGCGCGAGCTGCGTGAATGGAGCACGGTGCCGGTGATGGTGCTGTCGGTGCGCGCCAGTGAAGTGCAGAAGGTCGATGCGCTGGACGGTGGTGCCAATGACTACGTGACCAAGCCGTTCGGCATCCAGGAATTCCTCGCCCGCGTGCGCGCATTGCTGCGCCAGGCGCCGCAGGTGGGCAGTGCAACTTCGACGGCCAGCTTTGGGCCGCTGGTGGTGGACTTTGCCTTTCGCAAGGTGACGCTGGAGGGGCTGGAGGTGGCGCTGACGCGTAAGGAATACGCGTTGCTGGCGCAGCTGGCCGGGCACCCGGGGCGGGTGATTACCCAACAGCAGTTGCTCAAGGATATCTGGGGGCCGACCCATACCGATGACACCCATTACCTGCGGATTGTGGTGGGGCACCTGCGCCAGAAGCTGGGGGATGACCCCACCGCGCCGCGGTTCATCATTACCGAGGCGGGGGTGGGGTATCGGTTGGTGGCACCAGCGGTTTAGCCGCAGAGCGGTTTTGCTTGGTCGATCCTGGGGCTGCTTCGCAGCCCTTTCGCGGCACAAGGCCGCTCCTACAGTAGACGGTGGCCTCCTGTAGGAGCGGTCTTGTGCCGCGAAAGGGCCGCAAAGCGGCCCCAGAAAGTGCGACGCCTTACACACCCAGCTCCAGCGCCAGCAGCTCCTGCACAGTCTGCCGCCGGCGGATCATGCGCAGGCTGCCCTGCTCGATCAGAAACTCCGGCAACAACGGCCGGCTGTTGTAGTTCGACGACATGGACGCGCCGTAGGCCCCGGCATCGTGAATCACCAGCAGGTCACCTACCTTGGCTTGCGGCAGTACCTGGGGCGTCAGCTCCTGATCGTCCTGGGTAAACACATCCCCGGACTCGCACAGCGGCCCGGCCACCACGGTTGGTTGCAGCGGGCGATTGACGGGCCGCCCCACGGCATCGAACAGGCTCATGCGGTGGTAGGCGCCATACATCGCCGGGCGCATCAGGTCGTTGAAGCCGGCGTCCACCAGGATGTAGTGCTTGCTGCCCATCTGCTTGACGGCGCGCACCTCGGCCACTAGGTAGCCAGACTCCGCCACCAGGAAGCGCCCCGGTTCGATCTCCATGCGCACGGGGTGGCCGAGCATCGCTTCGATCTCCGCCCGCGCCACGGCCCAAGTGCGGGCATAGCACTGCAGGTCCACCGGCTGGTCGTCCTGACGGTACGGCGTGGACAGCCCGCCGCCGATGGAGAAGGCTTCGATGTCCATGCCCAGTTGGCCGATCAGCCCGACCATGGCCCCGGCCACCTGCTCCAGGTGCTGGTAATCCACCCCCGAGCCGATGTGCATGTGCACGCCCACCAGGTGCAGGCCGTGCTGCTTCACGCAGGCCAGCGCCTCGGGCAGTTGCTCGTGCCAGATGCCGTGCTTGCTGTTTTCACCGCCGGTGTTGGTCTTGCGGCTGTGGCCGTGGCCGAACCCTGGGTTGATGCGCAGCCACACCCGGTGCCCGGGGGAGCGTTCGCCCAGTTGGCGGAGCATGTCGATGGAACCGGCGTTCACTTCGATACCGGTCTCGACCACCCGCGCCAGGGTCGGCTGGTCCAGCACGTCGCAGGTCAGCACCACCCCGGCCGGCTCGCCGGTTACTTGCGCGCCCGCGGCGAAGGCACGTTCCATTTCACCCAGCGAGACCGCATCGAGCACCAGGCCGCGTTCGCGGATCAGGCGCAGCACGTGCAGGTTGGGGTTGGCCTTTTGCGCGAAACGGACGGTGTCGAAGTGCTGCAGCAGTTGGTCGATGCGCTGGCCGATGGTTTGTGCGTCGTAGGCCCACAGGGGCGAGCCGTGTTGGCGGACGGCGTCGGCCAGGAGGGTGGAAGGGGTGCTCATGGTGGTGTTCCTTGTAATGGATACACCGATCTTGAATGAGTTGATTGATTCACAAAAATAGCTATTTTTATTCTATCTATTCATATTTGATATGTAAGTGCGTGGGAGCGGGCATGCCCCGCGATCACCGGCATAGCCGGTGCCATACACCGCGTTGCTTGCATCGCGGGGCAAGCCCGCTCCCACGAACCGCTCCCACGACACCGCGTCCATACCTCTGGCTGTGTAGCCCCATGAAACTCTCCGTCCGCCACATCGAAGTGTTCCGCGCCATCATGGCTGCCGGCAGCGTCACCGGTGCCGCCCGGCTGCTGTTCACTTCGCAGCCCACCGTCAGCCGTGAACTGGCGCGCATGGAGCAGGTCACCGGCCTGAACCTGTTCGACCGCGAAGGCGGGCGCCTGGCGCCCACCGCTCAGGCCCTGCTGCTGATTGACGAGGTCGAGCGCGCTTTCGTCGGCCTGGAGCGCATCGACCGCTTTGCCCAGGCCATTCGCAACTTCGAGCAAGGCCGGCTGGCCATTACCTGCCTGCCGCTGTTCTCGCAAACCCTGCTGCCCAGGGCCTGCCAGCGCTTCCATCAGCAACACCGGGGCGTGAGCGTGAGCATCACCGCCCAGGAGTCGCCGCTGTTGGAGGAATCACTGGTCGCCCAGCAGCACGACCTCGGCCTGACCGAGGTCGAGCAGGTACCGCGTGGCGCGGTGGGCGAGTTGCTGTTCAGCGCCGACATGGTCTGCGTGCTGCCCCAGGGGCACCCGCTGCAGGCCAAGGCGGTCCTTGAGCTGAGCGATTTCGACGAGGTCGACTTTATCAACCTGGCCAGCCTGGATACTTACCGCCAGCAGCTCGACCAGCACTTTCGCGCCGCCGGGGTGAATCGGCGCACGGTGATCGAGACCACAAGCGCGGCCTCGGTGTGCGCCATGGTCCGCCAGGGGCTGGGGGTAGCGATCATCAACCCGTTGAGCGGGCTGGAGGCGGGGCAGGGTGGGTTACCGATTCGACGGTTGAGCATCTCGGTGCCGTATCGGGTGATGCTGATCCAGCCGGAACATCGGCCGACGTCGGCGGTTGTCGAGCCGTTTTGCCAGGCTTTGCGTGAGCAGGCGCGGGAAATGACAGCAGCGCTGGGCGGTAGCAGCGCTCAAGTGGCGGTAGAATCCGGGGCAGCTTTGTCCATCCACAAGGAAGCGCAATGAGCGGATCGCAGCCCACGACGGCAAAATCCCTGGGGGATCTCGAACCCCTTCCAGATTCTGTGTCGACCCTCACCCGGTTATTGCTGGAGGAAACCCATGAGCGACACGAAGATATCGTGTTCGAACTCGGGCTGCTCGGCGATGCGGCAGCCGTCCCTGCCATTGCGCAGGCGGTGAACATTCCGTTCGCCAGCCTGGTGCGCTGGGGCAACCTCCAGGAGTTCCAGCGCAAGTGCGCGTATGCGCTGGCACGGATCGGCACCCCGGAATCCCGCGCGGTGCTTGAACACATGGCGAGCAGTGCCGACCCGGACATCCAGGCTTATGGAGAAGAAGGGCTGGCTCGTTGGCCCCTCAAGTAGAGACGCCATTGGACCCCACTCGCGGCATGGCGCCAGCCCTTCGGTGAGTGGCATGGTTTGATCCAGCAGCACGACCTTGGTCTGACAGAGGTCGAGCAGGTGCCCCACGGGGTGTCGGGGATGCTTTGGGGAGGATTGCGCTGCCTTGAGTTGAGTGGGGTGCCGCGCAATGGCTGCTGGTTAAACAGCAGTGCGCATACAGGCCTGAGTGCGCCCGGTCGCTGACCGCCTAAACCCGATGGGTTTACATAGAATTATTCCAGGCCAATAATTATTGAAATCCAATAATTCTGGATAAACCGATGGCAGACATCTTCCTGCGCCCTGAGCTGGCGGCCGACATGGCTAAACAGCTGCTCAAACCGTCCGCGCTCGATATCGGGTTGCGCTCTGGGCTGTTCCTGTCCGGCTTGCGCCGTACCGGTAAAACCACCTTCCTGAAGAACGACCTGATCCCCGCGCTGGAGGCCCGTGGCGCGTTGGTGATCTATGTCGACTTGTGGAGTGATACCCAGACCAACCCAGTGGCTTTGGTGCTTGGCGCGGTGCGTAGAGCCTTGAACGATTTGCTCACGCCCACGTCGGCGTTCATGCAAAGGCTCAAGGCCCTGCGCGGAGCCGGGATCGAACTGGCCGGTATGAGGTTCGGTTTCGATCTGGAGACCTTGGGTGAAGCAGGCGGCGTTACGCTCGCCGAGGCTCTTACCGAAGTAGTGGACCAGGCCAAGGCCGACGTGGTGCTCATAGTCGATGAGGTGCAGCACGCCATCACCACCGAAGACGGCCAGCAGATGATGCTGGCATTGAAGGCCGCACGCGATTCCATCAATCCTCGGCCAGCGTCACCGGGCCATTTCCTGTTCATCGGCACCGGCTCGCACCGGGCAATGGTCAATGAATTGACCGCCCGACGTAACCAGGCATTTGCCGGTGCGACCAATGTCGCCTATCCGGTGTTGGGCAGTGACTACGTCGAATTCTGGCTCAAGCGGCTTGAGGCGGATGGCCTCGAAAACCTGCCGTCCCTGGCGATCGCGGCAGAGGCTTTCAGGACCCTGGGCAGCCGGCCGGAGGAGTTCATCCGTGCATTGCGCCAGCTTCTCCACTCACCAAGCCTGAGCTCAGGGCCGGATGTTGTACTTCCGGTGATTGCGGCTACCTTGCGTTCGGCGGCGGCGGACCTTGAACTGATGAAGGTCGAGGAGCTGGGCATCCTGGCTCAGGCGATCTTCGCCCGGATCGCCGCAGTGGATGGCGATACACGCGGGGTGTTCTCCAGCGAGGCGGCGGTGGAATATTCGACGTTCGTCGGCCGCGAGGTGCGCGTGGAAGAAGTGCAGCCGGTCGCCAACGACTTGCTGGCGGCCAACCTGATCATTCGCCGTGGCCACGGGCTGTATGGCGTGACCGACCCGTTCGTGCAGGAGATCTGGCGGGAACGCCAGGAACTGCTGGGCAAGCGGTGAGGTAGCTTGTGCATTGGTAGCGACAACTGCCGGAAGCACTCCACGACCATTGTGTGAGAGGCACGTCGTGACGGTAATGTGAAGCTTTCGGCGGATTGCTTCAGTTCTTGGGGAGGCATTGGTTATCTTTGCAGCGAGCCTCGAAGTCGGCCATGATTTTTGTGTAGTAGCTCGCTGGTAATTTATCTTTGTAGGTTTGGATGATTTTGATGGTTTCAAGGTAGGTGAGCTTGAGCCTGGGCTCAAAGTTGTCAGAATCTATCGAGGCGCCTGCAAAAGCCTGGGTGATGTTAAACGCGGGGATTCGTAGGGCGCTTGCATCAGGGTCGTCAAATATGATCATTTTCAGGGCGAATTCATCTGCCTTGAGTTCTCTTTCATTGCTTTCCTCGGCCGAGATCGGTGGCTTTTCCAAGTCTCCGTTCATGATGTGGAAGAACTCGTGGAATAGTTGTCCGAACCACTGGCCGGCTTGTACTTGTCCGAGCATGTTTGAGATGAATTTGTTGCGCATTTCTTTGGAATAGTCCAGCTTCGCGTTTGGGATGTTTTCCAGTGCCTTTAAAAGTTTGGCTTCAGTGATGGCGCCATTGCGTTCATCGTTGTACATCCAGTCAATCGCAGCTTTGTACTGATCAAGCTGCGTCATGCACTTCTCCGGGTGAAGATTCATTGCGAAAAGATAGGCAAAGAGCAGTGGTTCGCAAAGTTTTGGGTAGGGTGTCCCGCTTTCCCTGGAAAAAATTGAAAGTGCGGCAGAGGACAGGTACCTCTGGTACCGGGCAAGGAAGTCTAGTGTGACATCTTCGGCTTTCGAGCCGAGGCTCAATGCGTAAACTGAAATATAGGCGTACCCTTCCCCAAAATCATGGATCACTCGGTAGCCTGTCGGGCAATAGACAATAACAGGGTGCCCATTCCTGAACGTGGAGTACATGCTTTGAGTGCCACACCGGCTTAACGGTCCCGAGCTACCAATAACTAGTTCGGTGGTTTTAAGCTTTTCTTTCAAGTTGTCGGGTGCGTAATAGACCAATCTTTCGCGAGCGGCTGAAAATACCTGGGCGTGGCGCTGTGCAAGCAGTTGCACGTAATCTTGCTCACTGTTTGCTGGCGAGCTACCTAGGCACAGGAGTGCAAAGAGCGCCACGCTATAGCGCATCATCTTGGTCGCCCAACGAATTGAGCTTGCTCAAAATATTAATCGCTTGATTTCTATTTACAGTAAGCCCGCTGACCTTTTCTGTCGGATCGCCTTTGGACATGTCGCGAATGGCAAGTTGCAGTGCTTGGGATATTGCTTGCCGGTCAATGCGTTGCCCGTCAAAGAAAACCAGTATATTTTGGCAGTCTTTTTTAGTGTCGGATCCGCGGCTTTCTGATGTGCGTAGGAGTTGACCGTGCTCGCCATGGTTTGCAGGGAGCATCAATACACTGGCGGGGGCCTGGATCGAAGGCGGAGTGTAGTCCACCGTTGCTTGATAAGGTCGATTGACCAAGCTAACCAGTAGCCACATGCCAAACGCAGCAAAAAACACGCCTGGCCCGGCAGAGACAATCTTTATGCTAAATGATGAGGTTTTAGCCTCGCTTTCGGTATATGACAAAATTGCGTCTTTATACAGTCGCCAGCCTAAGTAAATGCAAATTAGTCCGGCAATAGCGCAAATAATGAGGACTGAGCAGCGGGCTATTGCAGCCAAGAGCTGAGGGCTAATGCACGGAGAAGCTTCCACAGGGCACCTCCAAGTGACATAGATATGAATGTAGCTCAACGTCAGGCACATTCAAAATGTAAGGAGGTGCGCTGGACGTGTTCGGTTTGGCGTCGGCGAGATGCTGGCGTTGCGAATGAGCGCCAAGGTCACCTGACCTTCCCAACCGGCGTGAAGCTGCCGACCAGATTCGGGCCAACCGTGTTCTTTGGTTTGTAATCCGCCTCGTGCTTGAGCCGGTCTTCGACACTCGGGTCGATGGCCTCCCGGCCAAACAGCGTTTGCCCGATGTCCCGGTAGTAGGGTGGGTTGAACTGGCTGTAGGCACCGCCAAGGAACTGTTTGTAGGAGTTGGTGATCGGCAGAGTGGTAGTGGGCAGGCTGGGGAGCTTGCTGGTGTCGACTGCAAGGCCACATTCGACCGCCTTGTTGATCATCCACGTCAGGGCGATATCCGAGAGGCTGTTGTCCGGGTAGCCACCGCCGATATTGGCGTGGGCACCGGAGAACCAGACTTGCTCCACACGCTGGTTGGGTTTGCTCTTCGGGTCCCACAGGGTGCACTGGTAGTTCTTGCGCCACTCATCGATCGCCAGCGCGTGGAAGGCGTTGTGGACGATCGAACTCAGTTCGGTGTCATGGAATTCGTAGTACGACTTGTTGAACCAGTCGAAGGACTCAAGCGGCACGCCCAGCGCGCCGACGGTATCCCAGATGCCCAGCATGTGGATGGTGATGTTGCGTGAGAAGTTGCTGCGGAAAAGTTGTGCTCTGTCCGAGTCGGCGCCCTCGTCCCGGGTCCGATACAGGCCATAGGCCTCTTCTGTCAGGTCGATATGCTCGGGTTTGAGCAATCCTGCGTTGCGGATCAGGCCCACCAGACTGCGCGCGGTGTAGGCGCCCCGGCTGAAACCGAAGATGTGGACCAAGTCACCGGGCTCGTAGGTGTTTGCCAGGTGGCGATAACCTTCGAGGATCTTATCTGAAAGCCCCACGCCGAAGGCACCCCCGCGGATGCGGTCGTACCATGCCGTGCCAACGCCTTGGTCGTACCATTTGTGCTGGACGGTGTTGTCCTTGTCGCGTGGGAGCAGGGCGGCGTGCAACTTCCAGACGTTGGTGCTCTTGCTGCCTTTGATTTCGGACTTCGTGTCCGGTGTATTCCAGGTGCCGTCAAACGAGATGATGATTTTCTTGGGCATAGTCCGTTCTCCTTCGCCACTGTGCTGCCTGGGCTTTGAACCGCACTGGGTATGGGCGTGGGTAACGGGTTTTTCGTGCAGGGTGCAGCGCAAGTTACAGCGGGTGGTGCGCTGACACATGCTCCCAGGGCCATTCGCAGGTGCTGTTCTCAGCGATCACTGTAGCCGTACATTTGTTGGGGTGCCGTGGAGGCTATGGGGCGGGCTCTGAGCTCAGAGCAAGAATCTGAACTCGGAAAGCAGTTTTACCGACTCGGGCAGTTTTTGCTGGAGTAGCTTGTCCAGATAGACCTGCGCACTGAGGGCTGGGTTTTTCAATGATTGACGCTGACGTTGGGCCGCCTCAAGCACAGCGGCCTTGTCGAGGTCCCACAGGTCGGCGATGAAGTCATCGGGATGCAGTGCTTCGATATCGAAGCTGCCAAGCGTAGCGTCGGGAAAGTCCTTGAGATTGAAGGTCACGATCACCGAGGCGTTGCACTTGATGGCGGCGGCGAGGACATGGCGATCATCCTCATCCGGCAGATCCAGCCCGCCCATCAGTGGCTCGTAATCGCTGACCAGTGCGTCGGGCACTGCCTCATCCATAAGGCTCGACGTGCGATCTAGCTGCGTTCGGTCAAGGTCCGGGCGATTGATCAGTAGATTGCGCTTCCACTCGTCATGAATCCTGGCTGACCAGCGGGCCCGGTACACGCCCGTCAGTGCAAGGTTCATCAGCAAGTCACGCAGTGGGACGGGGTAAAGAACGTTGGCGTCGTAAAGGGCTGTGAAGGAGGAATGCTTCATTCGTAGCCCATCCTTAAGTCCTGTGCCTGGGCTGCCAGCTCGTCCATCGCGGCACGGCTGATTGCATCACGTTTGTTTTTGTAGGCCACCAAATCCGCGAATTTGACCCGGCGGTGACGGCCTGTCTTGGTGTGTGGCATCAACCCTTCGTCCAGCAGCTTTACCAGATGCGGGCGGGAAACATTGAGCAGGTCGGCAGCTTCCTGAGTGGTCAGCTCGGCGTGGATCGGCACGACCTTGACGGCGTTGCCCAGTGCCAGTTCGCTGAGGATTTCGCCAAACAGGCGCAGGGCAAAGGTGGGGACCTCCACGACCTGGCGCTGATTCGCGTCATTGAGCAGCTCGATCCGTTGGGTGTGCGCTGCGGTCGAGAGAAAGGCGGCGAGCGTGCGGCTTGATTCGACGGCCACGGCAATCTCGTTGTCATCGGGAAGCATGTTGCGCGAAAGGTCGGTGGTGGTCATGGGCATCTCCAGGGCGCTATCGGGGGAAGGTGCCGTGACAGTGCGGCAGCCTGAGATCGCTTTATATTCGAAATATTCGAAAATCGCAATAAACGAAACGGCCTTCCATGGCAACCAGATGTACCTGTGGAAACCGGCATGTTTTGCTATGTCGCATGACATAAGCCAGACGCAGCGGCATCCGCGCGCACCGCGATACTGCGCCTTGTTGGCACGACGCGGTATCGCGGTGCGCGCTGATACCGCTGCGCCTGTCTTGCGTCATGCACCAAGGCAGGCGCCGCCTCTCTCACCGTAAAACCGCAGCCAAAGCAGATGCGCAAGCTCAGTGCCTCATCCCCAACTCCGCATCATCCATCAGCGCCTTGGCCAGCGCGCTCAGGTAATACGATGCCCAGAGCAGTTGCGGCTTCTCTTCCATGATCCCGGTAATGGTCAGGTCCCGCACGCAGCCCATCAGCTCCGAGGCCTGGTCCCGCGCATGCTGGCAAGGGATGCCGGGTTCGATGCAGAACAGCGGGGCGGTCATCCCTTCGCCTTGGTAGAACTTGGTCTTGCCCACGGTGGTGCGGGGCGTGGTGTCGTCTGTGTTCATTGCTCACTCTCCCTGAAATGATCGATGCCTGGGCAGGCCCTATCGCGGGTCAAGCCCGCTCCCACGGATGCAGGCATAACCCTGCGGGCTGGGGGTGGCGTGGGAGCGGGCTTGCCCCGCGATAGCGCCAGCTCAGGCGACACATGACCAACGGCCTAGTGGAACGCCCGGCGCTCCATCTGCGGCATCTGCACCTGAATCAACGCCGACTCGAGCAGCACCCGCAGCGCCTCGATCTCATGCATCAACGCCATGATCAGAATTGACGCGGGCGACTTGGGCTGCTGGACCGAAATGGCCTGATGCGCCACAGCCTGAGCGCACAGGGCGTACTCCGTGGCCTGGACGAGGGTGTCTTCGAGGGAGTGGTGGTTGTGGGGTGGATCGGGGACGATCTTTAACATGGCATAGATCCTTTCATCGGGCTGCCATCTGCCAGCTGTCAAACTGGAGGGTGGCAGCTATACGTGGGTTGACAGACCGGCGGACTATGCAAGTTCCGGCGCACGCAAGCGTGCCCGCACGTACAGCCGCCATAGAAGACAGCCATATGCATAATACCGTCGCGGCCTGTCAAAGCCGATCGCTGAACACCAGCGACTCGACGAGACTAGGGGCCTGCCAGGTCTACCGCAACGGAAAAAAGGCGGCAGGAGTATGTTTGGGAAATGGACTACAAGTAAGGGCTTTAATCTGATTCTTCGTGACGGGTAGCAACGTCAGCAGTTGCAGATATTGCATTGATACTGGCCGGCCCGGTAAACGCGATTCCTGTGGGAGCGGCTTTAGCCGCGAAGCAAGCGACGCGGTGACTGGCACCGGCTACGCCGGTGTTCGCGGCTAAAGCCGCTCCCACAGGGATCGCGCGTTGAGCAAGACCGTGGCTCCTGAAAGGGGCCAGTTTCAGGCAATCGATGTTGTGCCCAAAAACGCAGCCTCCAACAACTGCCGCGTATACCCATGCTTGGGCTCATTAAAGATCGCCCGCGCATCCCCCTGTTCCACCACCTGCCCATGCTTGATCACCATCAACTGGTGACTCAACGCTTTCACCACCGCCAGGTCGTGACTGATAAACAGGTACGTCAGGTTGTACTTGACCTGCAATTTCCGAAGTAATTCCACCACCTGCCGCTGCACTGTTCGGTCCAGCGCCGACGTCGGCTCATCCAGCAAAATCAGCGCCGGCTTCAACACCAACGCCCGAGCAATCGCAATCCGCTGCCGCTGCCCGCCAGAGAACTCATGGGGATACCGATGCCGCGTTCTAGGATCCAGCCCTACTTCCTCCAGCGCCGCCACAATCGCCGCTTCCTGCTCGGCCGGCGTGCCGATCTTGTGAATCCGCAACCCCTCGCCAACGATATCCGCCACGCACATGCGCGGGCTCAGGCTGCCAAAGGGGTCCTGGAACACCACCTGCATTTCCCGGCGCAGCGGCCGCACTTCCTTCTGGTTCAACCCTTCCAGGTTCTGCCCATGGAAGCGAATGCCGCCCTGGCTGGAGATCAACCGCAAGATGGCCAAGCCCAGGGTGGACTTGCCGGAGCCACTCTCGCCAACGATGCCCAGGGTCTGCCCCTGGGGCAGGCTGAAGTTCACCCCATCCACCGCCTTCACATGGTCCACGGTGCGGCGCAGCAGCCCCTTCTTGATCGGGAACCACACCTTCAAGTCCTTCACCTCCAGCAACGGCGCCCCTTCGGCGTTCGCTGCCGGCGCGCCGCTGGGTTCGGCATTGATCAGCATCTGCGTATACGGATGCTGCGGCTTGCTGAACAGCGTGGCGCAATCGGCCTGCTCGACGATCTTGCCGCACTGCATCACGCACACGCGGTTGGCGATGCGGCGCACCAGGTTGAGGTCGTGGCTGATCAGCAGCAAGGCCATGCCCAGACGCGCCTGCAACTCCTTGAGCAGGTCGAGGATCTTCAACTGCACGGTCACGTCGAGCGCCGTGGTGGGCTCGTCGGCAATCAGCAGTTCGGGTTCGTTGGCCAGGGCCATGGCAATCATCACGCGCTGGCGCTGGCCGCCGGACAGCTCGTGGGGCAGGGCCTTCAAGCGCTTGCGCGGCTCGGGGATACCGACCAGTTCCAGCAGCTCCAGGGTGCGCGCAGTGGCTTGCTTGCCAGTGAGGCCTTTGTGCAGCAGGAGGATTTCGTTGATCTGCTTTTCGATGCTGTGCAGCGGGTTCAGCGAGGTCATCGGCTCCTGGAAGATCATCGCGATGCGGTCGCCGCGGATGCGCTGCATGGGCTTTTCGCCCAGGTGCAGCAGGTCCTTGCCGCCGTACTGGATGCTGCCGGACGGATGCCGGGCCAGGGGGTAGGGCAGCAGGCGCAGGATCGAGTGGGCGGTGACGGACTTGCCCGAGCCGCTCTCGCCCACCAGGGCCAGGGTTTCGCCTTTGCGGATGTCGAAGCTGATGCCATCGACCACGCGGTTGACCTGGTCGCCGGTAACGAATTCCACGGCCAGGTCGCGCACTTCGATCAGGGTGTCTTGGCTCATGTCATTTCCTTGGGTCGAAGGCATCGCGGGCGGACTCGCCGATGAACACCAGCAGGCTCAGCATCACCGCCAGCACGGCGAAGGCGCTGATGCCCAGCCACGGCGCTTGCAGGTTGGACTTGCCCTGGGCCACCAGCTCGCCCAGCGACGGCGAGCCGGCGGGCAGGCCGAAGCCGAGGAAGTCGAGGGCGGTGAGGGTGCCGATGGCGCCGGTGAGGATGAACGGCATGAAGGTCATGGTCGAGATCATGGCGTTGGGCAGGATGTGCCGGTACATGATCGGGCCGTTGCGCATCCCCAGGGCGCGGGCGGCGCGCACGTACTCGAGGTTGCGGCCCCGCAGGAACTCGGCGCGCACCACGTCCACCAGGCTCATCCACGAGAACAGCAGCATGATGCCCAGCAGCCACCAGAAGTTGGGCTGCACGAAGCTGGCGAGGATGATCAGCAGATAGAGCACCGGCAGGCCGGACCAGATCTCCAGGAAACGCTGGCCGGCCAGGTCGACCCAACCGCCGTAAAAACCCTGCAGGGCGCCGGCGATGACGCCGACGATAGAGCTGGCGAGGGTCAGGGTCAGGGCGAACAGCACCGAGATGCGAAAACCGTAGATCACCCGGGCCAGCACGTCGCGGCCCTGGTCGTCGGTGCCCAGCAGGTTGTCGGCCGAGGGCGGCGCGGGGGCGGGCACCTTGAGGTCGTAGTTGATGCTCTGGTAGCTGAACGGGATCGGCGCCCACAGCACGAAGGCGTCTTTCTTGGCCAGCAGCTCGCGGATGTACGGGCTCTTGTAGTTGGCCTCCAGCGGGAACTCACCGCCGAAGGTGGTCTCTGGGTAGCGCTTGAAGGCGGGGAAGTACCACTGCCCGTCGTAGCGCACCGCCACCGGTTTGTCGTTGGCGATCAGCTCGGCGCCCAGGCTCAGGCCGAACAGCACCACGAAGATCCACAGCGACCACCAGCCACGGCGGTTGGCCTTGAAGCGCTCGAAGCGTCGGCGATTGAGGGGGGAGAGGGCCATGTCAGTGCTCCCGGCTGGCGAAGTCGATACGTGGATCGACCAGGGTGTAGGTGAGGTCGCCGATCAGCTTCACCAACAGCCCCAGCAGGGTGAAGATGAACAAGGTGCCGAACACCACCGGGTAGTCGCGGTTGATTGCCGCTTCGAAGCTCATCAGGCCCAGGCCGTCGAGGCTGAAGATCACCTCGATCAACAGGGAACCGGTGAAGAAGATGCCGATGAACGCCGAGGGGAAGCCGGCGATCACCAGCAGCATGGCGTTGCGGAACACGTGGCCGTACAGCACGCGGGTGCGGCTCAGGCCCTTGGCCTTAGCGGTGACCACGTACTGCTTGTTGATCTCGTCGAGGAAGCTGTTCTTGGTCAACAGGGTCATGGTGGCGAAGTTGCCGATCACCAGCGCGGTGATCGGCAGCACCAGGTGCCAGAAGTAGTCCAGGATCTTGCCAGTGGTGGACAGCTCGTCGAAGTTGTTGGAGGTAAGGCCGCGTAGCGGGAACCAGTCGAAGTAGCTGCCGCCGGCGAACAGCACGATCAGCAGGATGGCGAACAGGAACGCGGGGATGGCGTAGCCGACGACGATGGCCGAGCTGGTCCACACGTCGAAATGGCTGCCGTGGCGCACGGCCTTGGCGATCCCCAGCGGGATAGACACCAGGTACATGATCAGCGTGCTCCACAGGCCCAGGGAGATCGACACGGGCATCTTCTCGATGATCAGGTCGATGACCTTGGCGTCGCGGAAGAAGCTGTTGCCGAAGTCGAGCTGGGCGTAGTTCTTGACCATGATCCACAGCCGTTCGGGGGCGGACTTGTCGAAGCCGTACATGCGTTCGATCTCGGCGATCAGGGCCGGGTCCAGGCCTTGCGCGCCGCGGTAGTTGGAACCGGCCACCGACACTTCGGCGCCGCCGCCGGCGATGCGGCTGGTAGCGCCTTCGAAGCCTTCGAGCTTGGCGATCATCTGCTCGACCGGGCCGCCGGGGGCGGCCTGGACGATGATGAAGTTGATGATCAGGATGCCGAACAGGGTGGGGATGATCAGCAGCAGGCGGCGCAGGATATAGGCCAGCATGTCAGTTGGCCTCATCCGCAGGGGCTTTGGTCACGGCGGGGGTGACGCCTGGCTTGATCCACCAGGTGTCGATGCCGATGTCGTACCTGGGCGGCACCTGCGGGTGGCCGATGTGGTTCCAATACGCCACGCGCCAGGTCTTGATGTGCCAGTTGGGGATCACGTAGTAACCCCACAGCAGCACGCGGTCGAGGGCGCGGGTGTGGTCGATCAGGCTCTGGCGCGAATCGGCGTTGATCAACTGTTCCACCAGCTGGTCGATGGCAGGGTCGCGCAGGCCGATGAAGTTGCGGCTGCCGGGGTTGTCGGCGGCGGCGCTGGACCAGTATTCGCGTTGCTCGTTGCCGGGCGAATTGGATTGCGAGAAACCGCCGACGATCATGTCGTAGTCGCGCGAGCGCAGGCGGTTGATGTACTGCGAAACGTCGACGCGGCGGATGTTCAGCTCGATGCCGAGGTCGGCGAGGCTGCGCTTGAACGGCAGCAGGATGCGCTCGAACTGGGTCTGGGCCAGCAGGAACTCGATGACCAGCGGCTTGCCGTCCTTGTCGACCATCTTGTCGTCGACGATTTTCCAGCCGGCCTCCTGCAACAGCTTGTAGGCCTGGCGCTGCTGTTCGCGGATCATGCCGCTGCCGTCGGTGATGGGGTTGTGGAAGGCCTCGCTGAACACTTGATCGGGAACTTTGCCGCGCAGCGGTTCGAGGATTTTCAGCTCGGCCGGGGAGGGCAAGCCCTGGGCGGCCATATCGGAGTTTTCGAAGTAGCTGCCGGTACGCAGGTAGGCGCCGTTGAACAGCTGCTTGTTGGTCCACTCGAAGTCCAGCAGCAGGCTCAGCGCCTGGCGCACCCGCACATCCTGGAACACCGGCTTGCGCAGGTTGAAGATGAAGCCTTGCATGCCGACGGGGGTGCCGTTGGGCAGCTCTTCCTTGATCAGCCGGCCATCACGCACGGCGGGCACATCGTAGGCGGTGGCCCAGTTCTTCGCGCTGACTTCCAGGCCGTAGTCGAACTGGCCGGCCTTGAGCGCTTCGAGGGCGACGGTGTTGTCGCGGTAGGAGTCGAAGGTCATCACGTCGAAGTTGTAGAAGCCGCGGTTGATCGGCAGGTCCTTGGCCCAGTAGTCCTTGACCCGCTCGTAGCGGATCGAACGACCGGCCTTCACGTCGGCGACCTTGTAGGGGCCGCTGCCCAAGGGGATTTCCAGGTTGCCGCGGTTGAAGTCGCGGTTTGCATACCAGTGCTTGGGCAGCACCGGCAGTTGGCCGAGGATCAGCGGCAGCTCGCGGTTGTTGGTGTGCTTGAACTTGAACAGCACCTTGAGCGGGTCTTCGGCGACCACCTCGGCGACGTCGGCGTAGTACTGGCGGTACAGCGGCGCGCCGTCCTTGATCAGGGCGTTGAAGGTGAACACCACGTCTTCGGCGCGCATCGGGTGGCCGTCGTGGAAGCGCGCTTCGGGGCGCAGGTAGAAGCGTACCCAGCTGTTGTCGGGGGCTTTCTCGATCTTGCCGGCCACCAGGCCGTACTCGGTGAAGGGTTCGTCCAGGCTCTGGCGCATCAGGGTGTCGTAGATGCTGCCGACGTTGTCGGCGGGCACGCCCTTGTTGATGAACGGGTTGAGGCTGTCGAAGCCGCCGAAGCTGGACTGGCGGAACGTGCCACCCTTGGGCGCATCCGGGTTGACGAAGTCGAAGTGCTTGAAGTTGGCCGGGTATTTCGGCGCTTCGTCATACAGGGTCAGGGCGTGTTGCGGGGCGGCCATGGCCGGGAGCGTAAGGCAGGCCAGCAGCAGGCTGCAGGCCAGGCGCAGGGTCGGGGTCATTTGGCTTTCTCCGAAGTCTTCTTGATCCACCAGCTGTTCAGCCCGAGGGTGTAGGGCGGCGTGGTGACGAAGGCCAGCCGGTTGCGGTAGGCCAGGCGATGGTTGTCCAGGTACCAGTTGGGGATCATGTAGTACTGCCATGAGAGCACGCGGTCCAGGGCCCGGGCGGCGGCGATCTGGTCATCGCGGGTGCGGGCGGCGAGCAGGGTGTCGAGCAGGTGGTCGACCACCGGGTCCTTCACGCCAGCATAGTTCTTGCTGCCCTTGGTCGCGGCCTGGCTTGAATGGAAGTACAGCCACTGCTCGAGGCCGGGGCTCAGGGTCTGGTTAAGGGTCATCAGGATCATGTCGAAATCGAACTGGTCGAGCCGTTGTTTGTACTGGGCGCGGTCGACGGTGCGCAAGCGCGCATCGATGCCGATGCTGGCCAGATTTTCGACATAAGGTTGCAGGATACGTTCGAGGTTCGGGTTCACCAGCAGCAGTTCCATGCGCAACTGCTGGCCCTTGCTGTCCACCAGGCGCTGGCCGTTGAGCTTCCAGCCGGCCTGGGCGAACAGATCGAGGGCCTGGCGCAGGGTCTGGCGGCTGATGCCACGGCCATCGGTGTGGCTCACCTGGTAGGGCTCGGTGAACAGTTTCTCCGGCAGCTGGTCGCGGAACGGCTTGAGCAGCAGCCACTCCTTGCCGGTGGGCAGGCCGCTGGCGGCGAACTCGCTGTTGGGGTAGTAGCTGGTGGCGCGGCGGTAGGCGCTGCTGAACAACGCGCGGTTGGTCCACTCGAAGTCCAGCATCAGGCCCAGCGCCTGGCGTACCCGGGGGTCGCCGAAGGTGGCGCGGCGGCTGTTCATGAACAGGCCCTGGGTTTGCGTGGGGATCTGGTGCGGGATCTGCGCCTTGATCACCTGGCCCCGGCGCACGGCGGGGAAGTTGTAGCCGTTGGCCCAGTTCTTGGCCTGGTGCTCGATATAGATGTCGAACTCGCCGGCCTTGAACGCTTCGAAGGCCACGGTGGCGTCGCGGTAGAACTCGTATTCGACGCGCTTGAAGTTGTACTTGCCGCGGTTGACCGCCAGGTCCTTGCCCCAGTAGTCCTTCACCCGCTCGAACACCAGGCGCCGGCCAGGCTGCACTTCGGTAATGCGGTACGGGCCGCTGCCCAGCGGTGGCTCGAAGGTGGTGGCCTTGAAGTCGCGGTTTTGCCAGTAATGCTTGGGCAGCACCGGCATCTCGCCCAGGCGCAGGATCAGCAGCGGGTTGCCGGCGCGCTTGAACACGAAGCGGATGCGCAAGGGGCCGAGGATGTCGACGCGCTGCACTTCCTGCAGGTTGGTGCGATAGATCGGGTGGCCATCCTTGAGCAGGGTGCGGTAGCTGAAGGCGACGTCGGCCGAGGTGATCGGCGTGCCGTCGTGAAAGCGGGCCTCGGGGCGCAGGTTGAACACCACCCAGCTGCGGTCCTCGCTGTACTCGACGCTGCGGGCGATCAGGCCGTAGCTTGACGTGGGTTCGTCGCCGGAGGGGTCGTACATGCCGGTGCCGACCATCAGTGGCTCGTTGAGCTCGCTGATGCCGTATTGCAGGAAGTTGGGCGTGGTGACCGGGCTCGAGCCCTTGAAGGTATAGGGGTTGAGCGTGTCGAAGGTGCCGAACGCCATGGCCCGCAAGGTGCCGCCTTTAGGGGCTTGCGGGTTGACCCAGTCGAAGTGGGTGAAGGTGGCCGGGTACTTGAGCGTGCCGAACTGCGCGTATCCGTGGCTTTCGCTCACCATCGCGACGGCGGGGAAGCTCAAGGCCAGGCTGAGGGACAGCAGGAGGGGACGTATCAAATCGGCATCCGATCCAGAAGGCGTTGGGCTTTGGTCGGGGTACAGTAACAGCTTGTCTGGAATGGAAAAAGGGTACGGCGCGGGGCTTTGCTTCAGCCTTCAAAGCATCGCGGGGCAAGCCCGCTCCCACGCCAGGTCGCGATCGGCGTGGGAGCGGGCTTGCCCCGCGATTGAGCTGTTAACGCGCCAGGTAAACGGTCAGCGTCTGCCCTGGCTTGAGCGCATGGCCGCTGCGTGGGTTCCAGCGCTTGAGGTGCTGCATCTCGACATTGAAGCGCTTGGCCACCAGGTAGTACGAGTCGCCCTTGCGCACTTTGTACTGGGTGGAGCGCTGCTTCGAGTCGGCTACCCGGTTGGCGGCGGCGCTCGGTGCGCTGCCGCCGCGCAGGGCCAATACCTGGCCGACCTTGAGGCTGTTGCCGCGCAGCTTGTTCCAGCCCTGCAACTGCTTGACCGACACGCGGTTGGCCTTGGCGATGCTGGCCAGATTGTCGCCGCGCTTGACCCGGTAGCTGCGCGCCGCCGGCGCCTTGGCCTCGGCCAGGGCAGCGTTGAACACGGCCTTGTTCGGCTGCAGGCTGACCAGCTCCTCGGGCTTGAGGTTGGACATGCGATCTGTCAGCAACTGCGCCTTGGCGGTGGGCACCAGCAGTTGCTTGGGGCCGTCCACGGTCATGCGCTTCTTGAATGCCGGGTTGAGCTGGATCAGCTCGTCCTCGTCGATGTCGGCGAAGGCGGCGACCCGCGACAGGTCGAGGCGCTCGCTGATGGCGACGGCTTCGAAGTAGGGTTCGTTGGCGATCGGGTTGAGGTTGACGCCATAGGCTTGCGGGGTGTTGACCACCTGCGACAGGGCCAGCAGCTTGGGCACGTAGTCGCGGGTTTCCTGCGGCAGCGGCAGGTTCCAGTAGTCGGTGGGCAGGCCAAGGCGTTCGTTGCGCTCGATGGCGCGGCTGACGGTGCCTTCGCCGGCGTTGTAGGCCGCCAGGGCCAGCAGCCAGTCGCCGTTGAACATGTCGTGCAGACGGTTCAGGTAATCCAGCGCGGCGTTGGTCGATGCGGTGATGTCGCGGCGGCCATCGTAGAAGTTGGTCTGGCGCAGGTTGAAGTGGCGCCCGGTGGACGGGATGAACTGCCACATGCCGGCGGCGTGCGCGCGGGAGTAGGCCATCGGGTTGTAGGCGCTCTCGATGGCCGGCAGCAGGGCCAGCTCCAGCGGCATGTCACGCTCTTCCAGACGCTCGACGATGTAGTGCAGGTAGAGGCTGCCACGCTCGCCGGCGTTCTCGAGGAACGACGGGTTGCTGGCGAACCACAGGCGCTGCTGCTCGATGCGTGGGTTGACGTCGACGTTGTCCTGCAGGGCGAAGCCCTGGCGCATGCGCTCCCATACGTCCTGCGGGGCCTGCTCCTTCGGTTTGACCAGCAGCGGGGCGGGCTTGTGCTTGATCCGCGCCTGGTAATTGTGCGCGCGAACGCTGTCGGATTCGTCGAGCTGACGGGTGCTCTGGCAGCCGACCAGGGTGGCGGCCAGCGCCAGTGCACTGATCTGGGCCAGTCGCGTCAGGGCGACCGAATGAGAGGTTCTGCGGCTAGTGGAAGGCATCGGCTGGGACAGGTATCCGGGCAAAAAAGTTCGGCGATTCTAGAAACCGGTCCCGGCCGGGTCAACCTTTGTACCTGTGTCGCGATATATCTTGGGGTTATCAGAACACGTCCTTCCAAGACCTCAAGGCAGCAAAAACAGTGGCTTGGGTGGGGTTTGAAAGACCCTTCCATTCGTCTGCTTTTTCTTTAACGGATGTTTCAGCAGTGCGCAAAAAAGGGTTGGTCTGGCGCTCCAGGCCAATGGTCGAGGGCAAGCTGATGCGATTTTCGGCGCGCAGCCGGGTAACGTCTTCGAACCGCTGCAGAACCTGCGCGTTGTGCGGCTCTACGGCGCGGGCGAAGCGCAGGTTGCTCAGGGTGTATTCGTGGGTGCAGTACACCTGGGTTGCCGCGGGTAAGGCGGCCAGGCGCTGCAATGAGTGGTGCATCTGCTCCGGGGTGCCTTCGAACAGGCGGCCACAACCGGCGGCGAACAGGGTGTCGCCACAGAACAGTAGCGGCTTGGCCGGTTGCGCAGTGTAATAGGCGATGTGCCCAAGGGTGTGGCCGGGCATGGCCAGCACCTCGAAGTCGAGCCCCAGCACCTGTACGCGGGCGTTGTCTTCCAGGGCCAGGTCGCGGGCCGGGATGCGTTCGTGGGCAGGGCCGCAGACGCGGGCGCCGGTAGCCTTTTTCAGCGTTTCGACGCCGCCGACGTGGTCGTGATGGTGGTGGGTGACGAGGATATCCGTCAGTACCCAGCCTGGGTGGGCGTCGAGCCAGGCCTGCACCGGCCCGGCATCACCGGGGTCGACCACCGCGCAGCGGCGATTGGCAGTATCCTGTAACAACCAGATGTAGTTGTCGGAGAAAGCGGGTAGGGCATCGATCTGTATCATGGTGCGGATCCGTATCGCCAAGCCTGGACATTGAAGGCATCTTAGCCGCGATGGCGCGGCCGGAGAACCTTCGAGGGAGAACGCAATGACCGACCAAGCCTTCGCCCAGGCCGACCCCGAGTGGGTCGAGCTGATCAGCCTGGCCCGCGAGTGGTTCAACGGGCCGCTCGGGCAATTGATGCTCGAGGAAGAACAGAAACTGCTCGAACAAGAGCTCGGCCGCTTCTTCGGCGGCTATCTGGTGCATTACGGCCCCGGTGCCGACGCCCCGCCCAATGCCCCGCAGGTGCAACGCAACGTGCGCCTGGGCGCGCCTTTGCCCGGGGTCGAGATCGTCTGCGAGGAGCAGGCCTGGCCGCTGTCGGAGCACGCCGCCGACGTGGTGGTGTTGCAGCATGGCCTGGATTTCAG
Source organism: Pseudomonas sichuanensis (assembly GCF_003231305.1). Classification (GTDB taxonomy): domain Bacteria; phylum Pseudomonadota; class Gammaproteobacteria; order Pseudomonadales; family Pseudomonadaceae; genus Aquipseudomonas; species Aquipseudomonas sichuanensis. The sequence goes on from NZ_QKVM01000029.1 coordinate 28,385, forward strand.
CCTGTCCCCCCATGGCCTGCTGCGCGAGGCTGCCAGTGCGGTGCGCCCGGGCGGCCACTTGCTGATCATTGGCATCAACCCCTGGAGCAGCTGGGGCATGCGCCATTTCTTCAGCCACGGCGCCTTGCGCAAGGCGCGCTGCATCCCGCCGTCGCGGGTCGGCGACTGGCTCAACCTGCTGGGCTTCGCGCTGGAGAAACGCCGTTTCGGGTGCTATCGTCCGCCGCTTGCCTCGGCGGCCTGGCAGCAACGCCTGGCCGGCTGGGAGCGCATCGCCGGTGGCTGGCAGACGGCCGGTGGCGGTGTCTACCTGCTGGTGGCACGCAAGATCATGGTCGGCCTGCGGCCACTGCGCCAGGAGCGCCGCGAGCCCATGGGCAAGCTGTTGCCGCTGCCGCTGGCCAAGGTCAACCGCAACGCCAGCAACCCCGATATCGAAAAGCATTGAAGATGAGTGGTACATGAGCGAAAGCGAAATCGTCGAGATCTACACCGATGGTGCCTGCAAAGGCAACCCTGGCCCGGGCGGCTGGGGCGTGCTGATGGTGTTCAAGGGCGTCGAGAAGGAGTTGTGGGGCGGCGAGCGCGAAACCACCAACAACCGCATGGAACTGATGGCCGCGATCGAAGGGTTGAAGGCGCTCAAGCGTGAATGCGAGGTGGTGCTGACCACCGACTCGCAGTACGTGATGAAGGGCATCAACGAGTGGATGGTCAACTGGAAGAAGCGTGGCTGGAAGACTGCCGCGAAGGAACCGGTGAAGAACGCCGACCTGTGGATGGCCCTCGATGAGCAGGTCAACCGCCACAAGGTGGTCTGGAAGTGGGTGCGCGGGCACATCGGCCACCCGGGCAACGAGCGCGCCGACCAGCTGGCCAACCGCGGTGTCGAAGAGCTGCGCGCCAAGCGCTGATGTCCTTGTGGGGCTGCTGCGCAGCCCTTCGCGGCTGAAGCCGCTCCCACAGGAGTTACGCGGCCCTTTCGCGACACAAGGCCGCTCCTGCAAAGACAGTTGCTCCCACATTCAACGGGTTTGCACATTTCATTGTGGGAGCCGGCTTGCCGGCGAAGGGCCGCAAAGCGGCCCCGAGTCCGGTATACTCCCGCCCTGAATTCAAGCACCGCATGTTGGAGTCCCCCGCGTGGAGCAGCAGCAAGACAAACGGTTCATCATCCTCGACACCGAAACCACGGGCATGCCAGTGGCCGACGGCCACCGCATCATCGAGATCGGTTGCGTCGAGGTTGTGGGCCGACGCCTGACCGGGCGGCACTTCCACGTCTACCTGCAGCCCGACCGCGAGAGTGACGAGGGCGCCATCAACGTCCACGGCATCACCGACGCTTTCCTGGTCGGCAAGCCGCGTTTCGCCGATGTGGCCGAGGAGTTCTTCGAATTCATCCAGGGCGCCACCCTGGTCATCCACAACGCGGCGTTCGACGTTGGCTTCATCAACAACGAGTTCGCCCTGCTGGGCCAGCACGACCGCGCCGATATCTCGCAACACTGCCCGATCCTCGACACCCTGATGATGGCGCGCTCGCGCCACCCGGGGCAGCGCAACAGCCTGGATGCCCTGTGCAAACGCTACGGTATCGACAACTCCGGCCGTGATCTGCACGGCGCACTGCTCGACTCGGAACTGCTGGCCGACGTCTATCTGGCGATGACCGGTGGGCAGACCAGCTTGTCGCTGGCCGGTGAAGCTGCAGGCGATGAAGAGGGGCAAGGCAGTACCGGTAGCGAGATCCGCCGGATTGTCGGGCGCGCACCGGGGCGGGTGATCCTGCCCACCGACGAAGAGCTGGCAGCCCATGCCGAACGCCTGGCGGCCGTCGCCAAATCCGCAGGTGGGCCGGCCATGTGGCAGGTGTTGACCGAGCCAGCCGCGAGCTGATTGCAGGCCAATCGCGGGGCAAGCCCGCTCCCACGCCCGTGGGAGCGGGCTTGCCCCGCGATTGCGTCAGCACCTCGACTACCCTGAAGAGACAATCTGTCCTTCGGAGGTAGCCGCCTGATGTACAAGGACCTCAAGTTCCCCATCCTCATCGTCCATCGGGCGGTCAAGGCCGACAGCGTTGCCGGCGAACGGGTGCGTGGCATCGCCGCCGAGCTGGCCCAGGACGGTTTCAGCATCCTCGCCGCCGCCGACTACACCGAAGCGCGTCTGGTCGCCGCCACCCACCACGGGCTGGCCTGCATGCTGATCGGCGCCGAAGGGGCCGGTGACAACAACCACCTGCTGCAGCACATGGCCGAGCTGATTCGCCTGGCCCGCCTGCGTGCGCCGCAGCTGCCGATCTTTGCCCTGGGCGAGCAGGTCACCCTGGAAAACGCCCCCGCCGAGGCCATGAGCGAGCTCAACCAGTTGCGCGGCATCCTCTACCTGTTCGAAGACACCGTGCCCTTTCTTGCCCGCCAGGTGGCTCGGGCCGCGCACAACTACCTCGATGGCTTGCTGCCGCCGTTCTTCAAGGCGTTGGTGCAGCACACCGCGCAATCGAACTATTCCTGGCACACGCCGGGCCACGGCGGTGGCGTGGCCTACCGCAAGAGCCCGGTGGGGCAGGCCTTCCACCAGTTCTTCGGCGAGAACACCTTGCGTTCGGACCTGTCGGTGTCGGTGCCCGAACTCGGCTCGCTGCTCGACCATACCGGCCCCCTGGCCGAAGCCGAGGCCCGCGCGGCGCGCAACTTCGGCGCCGACCACAGCTTTTTCGTGATCAACGGCACCTCCACCGCCAACAAGATCGTCTGGCACGCCATGGTCGGGCGCGATGACCTGGTGCTGGTGGACCGCAACTGCCACAAGTCGGTGGTGCACGCGATCATCATGACCGGCGCCATCCCTATCTACCTGTGCCCGGAGCGCAACGAGCAGGGCATCATCGGGCCGATCCCGCTCAGCGAGTTCAGCGCCGAATCGATCCAGGCGAAGATCCAGGCCCATCCGCTGGCCCAGGGCCGGGCCGCAAAGATCAGGCTGGCGGTGGTGACCAACTCTACCTACGACGGGCTGTGCTACCACGCGGGGTTGATCAAGCAGGCCCTCGGCGCCAGTGTCGAGGTGCTGCATTTCGACGAGGCCTGGTTCGCCTACGCCGCCTTCCACGATTTCTTCACCGGCCGCTATGCCATGGGCACGCCCAAGGCCGACGATGGCCCGCTGCTGTTCAGCACCCATTCCACCCACAAGCTGCTGGCCGCCTTCAGCCAGGCGTCGATGATCCATGTGCAGGATGGCGCCACCCGTGCGCTTGACCGCGACCGCTTCAACGAAGCGTTCATGATGCATATCTCCACCTCACCGCAGTACAGCATCCTGGCCTCGCTGGACGTGGCCTCGGCGATGATGGAAGGCCCGGCCGGGCGTTCGCTTTTGCAGGAGATGTTCGACGAGGCGCTGAGCTTTCGCCGGGCCCTGGCCAACCTGCGCGAGCACATCGCCGCCGACGACTGGTGGTTCGGCATCTGGCAGCCGCCGGCGACCGAGGGCATTCAGCGCCTGGCGGCAGCGGACTGGCTGTTGCAGCCGGGGGCCGAGTGGCACGGCTTTGGCGAGGTGGCGGACGATTACGTGCTGCTCGACCCGCTCAAGGTCACCCTGGTCATGCCTGGGCTCAACGCCGGTGGCGTGCTGGCTGAACACGGCATTCCGGCGGCAGTGGTCAGCAAGTTTCTCTGGGAGCGCGGGCTGGTGGTGGAGAAGACCGGGTTGTACAGCTTCCTGGTGCTGTTCTCGATGGGGATCACCAAGGGCAAGTGGAGCACCCTGCTCACCGAGCTGCTGGAGTTCAAGCGCCATTACGATGGCAATACGCCGCTGCTGCAATGCCTGCCCAGTGTGGTTGGCGAACAGCCTGCGCGCTACCAGGGGCTGGGCCTGCGTGAGTTGTGCCAGCAGTTGCACGACTGTTACCGCGCCAATGCCACCGCCAAGCAGCTCAAGCGGCTGTTCACCAAGCTGCCGGAGGTGGCCATGAGCCCGGCCCAGGCGTATGACCGGATGGTGAAGGAAGAGGTAGAGGCGGTGCCGATCGAACGGCTGCTGGGGCGGGTTGCGGCGGTGATGCTGGTGCCGTACCCGCCGGGTATCCCGCTGATCATGCCGGGCGAGCGGTTCACCGAGGCGACCCGCTCGATCCTCGATTACCTGGCGTTCGCCCGGGCCTTCGACCAGGGCTTCCCGGGCTTCGTCGCCGATGTGCATGGCCTGCAGCACGAGCACGGGGCGTACACGGTCGACTGCATCAAGGAATGCGAATGATCTCGACGCCGGTCTGGGCCAGCTCGAAACGGTCCTCGCCCAGGTAGTTGACCCGGTCGCCAATGGCCAGGCGGTAGGTGGTGATCGGTGCACCGAGGGTGCTGCCGTCGGCCTGGAGCGTCGACTCCTGGAATTCGTGCACGGGGTAGATACGGCCTTCGGCGTCGCGGGCGTGGAACTGGCCGACCATTACTGCTGCCATTTTGGGTGAAACCCTCTGAAACGTTGGGGAAATGTCTGCAGCCATAGACCAGCGAAACGCCTGGGAGTTTTTGCCCGGGCGGAAAAAAATCCAGGGCCCGAGGAACGGTCATCTATAACTAGTACGTCCCATTTCCCACGCAGAGGATGCAAACGCCATGAGCCAGGTCTATTCGGTAGCGGTCGTTGTCGGCAGCTTGCGCAAGGACTCCTACAACCGCAAGGTCGCCCGCGCCCTGTCTGAGCTGGCACCGTCCAGCCTTGCCCTGAGGATCGTCGAGATCGGCGATTTGCCGTTGTACAACGAGGATGTCGAGGCCGAGGCGCCGCCTGAGGCGTGGAAGCGTTTTCGTGACGAGATCCGGCGTAGCGACGCGGTGCTGTTCGTCACCCCCGAGTACAACCGTTCGGTGCCCGGTGGCTTGAAGAACGCCATCGACGTTGGCTCGCGGCCTTATGGGCAGAGCGCCTGGAGCGGCAAGCCGGCGGCGGTGGTCAGTGTGTCGCCAGGGGCCATCGGTGGCTTTGGTGCCAACCACGCGGTGCGCCAGTCGCTGGTGTTTCTCGACATGCCCTGCATGCAGATGCCCGAGGCTTACCTCGGCGGGGCGGCGACGCTGTTCGAGGACAGCGGTAAGTTGAGCGACAAGACCCGGCCGTTCCTGCAAGGCTTCATCGACAAGTTCGCCTCGTGGGTGAAGTTGAACAGGGCGGTTTGAGCCGAAAAGCATCGCGGGGCAGCCCGCCCCCACGCCAGCGTGCACTGGCAAGCTGTGGGAGTGGCTTCGCCCCGCGATGAAACCTGCCATCAAGCGCTTTGCGGCATCTCGCCCTTGGCCAGCCGCCGATTGATATCGGCAATCACCTCTGGCAACTCATTGATCGTGTCGATCAGGTAGTGCGGGCGCGAGCTGGCGAACAGCTGGTGAATCCGCTTGCGCTCGCTTTCCAGCTTATCCGCGCTCAGCGCCTGGTAGCCTTCCCAGGTCAAGCCCAGGGCGTTGCCGGAGCACACCAGCGCCACGGTCCACATCCCGGCGCGGCGGCCTTCGAGGATGCCCGGCACGGTGTCGTCCACCTTCACGCACGCCGCTACATCGTCGATGCCCAGGGCAATCACGTTGGCCAGGGCCTGGGCCGGCCATGGGCGGCCGTTCGGGGTTTCGTCGGTGGCCACCACATGGTCGGCGACATAGCCGTTCTGCGCGGCCAGCTCGACCACCTTGTCCATCACCACCTTCGGGTAGCCCGAGCACGAACCGATCTTCAACCCGCCCTTGCGCAGGCCGGTCAAGGTGTCCAGCGCACCGGGGATCAGCGCCGAGTGCACGGCGATCTTCTCGATCTGCAGGGGCATGAAGCGTTCGTAGATGGCGGTCACGTCATCGTCGGTGGGCGTGCGGCCAAACACCTTGCGGTAGCGCTCGGCGATCTCCGGCACGTCGCACAGGGTGCGGATATGGTCCCACTTGCCCATGCCCATCGGGCCGCGAGCTTCTTCGATGGACACTTGTACGTCGAACTCGGCGAAGGCCTCGACGAAGATCTGGGTAGGGGCGAAGGAGCCGAAGTCGACCACGGTGCCGGCCCAGTCGAGGATGGCGGCTTGCAGCTGGGTAGGGTTGCTGTAGTTCATGTGCGCGGTTTCCTGAAGTTGGGTAGGCAGAGGGTCAGATGTCCAGTACTTCCATTTCCCGCAGCACCTCGGCCACGGCGTTGACGGCGGCCTGCATGCCGTCCGGGCCGACCACGCCGATGCAGCCGACGCGGAAGGTTTCGACCTGGGTCAGCTTGCCCGGGTAGAGGATGAAACCCTTGGCCTTGACTCGTTCGTAGAAGTCCTTGAACTGGTAGCGGGCATCGCGGGGGGCGTGGAAAGTGACGATGATCGGCGCCTGGATCTCGGCGGGGAGGAAACTCTGCAGGCCGATCTTCGCCATGCCGTCGAGCAGGGTCTTGCAGTTGTCGGCATAGCGCTGGTGCCGAGCCGGCAGGCCGCCTTCTTCAGCGTACTGCTGCAGCGCTTCGTGCAGCGCGGCGACCACGTGGGTCGGCGGGGTGAAGCGCCATTGGCCGGTCTTGGCCATGTAGGCGTGCTGGTCGTGCAGGTCCATGGCCAGCGAGTGGGCATTGCCTTCGGCGGCGGCCAGGGCGGTTTTCTCGGCGAAGACGAAGCCCATGCCCGGTACGCCCTCGAGGCATTTGCCAGACGCGGCGATCAGCGCCTCGAACGGGATTTCGCGGGCATCGATGGGCAGCGCGCCGAACGAGCTCATGGCGTCGATGATCAGGCGTTTGCCGTGGCGCTTGATCACCTGGGCGATCTCGGCCAGCGGGTTGAGGATGCCGGTGCTGGTCTCGCAGTGGATCAGGGCCACGTGGGTAACGCTTGGGTCGGCGGCCAGCAGACGATTGACGTCTTCGGCGGTGGTCGGCTGGTCTTCGGCGGTTTCGAAGGTGCTGTATTGGCGGCCCAGTACTTTGCAGATCTTCGCCAGGCGCTGGCCATAAGCACCGTTGATCAGCACCAGCACCTTGCCGTCACGCGGTACCAGGGTACCGATGGCCGCTTCCACGGCGAAGGTGCCGCTGCCTTGCAGGGGCACGCAGTGGTGGCTGGCGGCACCGTCGATGATCGCCAGCAGCTGCTCGCAGACACTGGCGGTCAGCTGGTTGAAGTCGCGGTCCCAGGAGCCCCAGTCCACCAGCATGGCTTGGCGGGTGCGGATCGAGGTGGTCAGGGGGCCGGGGGTCAGCAGGATCGGGGCGTTGCTCATTCCGTGGTTCCTCACATGCGGTGGGCTGGAAACTTATGGGGGCTAGGTTGCAATTCGCCGGTCCATCATTCAAATTGTTTGTTGTTATGCCAGCCATAAGTCAGGCCGATATATATGAACCTGTTCCAGCTCCGCGCCTTCGATGCCGTGGCCCGTGAGGGCAGCTTTACCCGCGCCGCCGAGCGCCTGTTCATCAGCCAGCCGGCGGTCACCGGGCACGTCAAGGCGCTGGAGGAGCACTACCAGATCACCTTGCTGCGGCGCACCGCGCGGCGGGTCGAGCTGACCGAGGAGGGCACGCGGCTGGCGGCCATCACCCGGGCCATGTTCGGCCTGGCCGAGGAAGCCCAGGCGATGCTCGAGGCAAACCGCCAGCTGCTGACCGGGCGCTTGGAGGTGGCCGCCGACGGGCCGCACCGGGTGATGCCGATGCTGGCGCTGCTGCGCGAGCGCTACCCCGGCATCACCGTCAACCTGCGCCTGGGCAATGCCCAGGAGACGCTGGCCGCATTGTTGTCCGAACATGCCGACGTGGCGGTGCTGACCGAGATCGAACCGCGCAAGGGCCTGCACCTGCAGAGCCTGTGCGAGTCGCGCTTGTGCGCGCTGTTGCCGGCGGGGCATGCCTGGGCCAAGGCTGACGGCGATCTGCCGCTGGCCGAGCTGGACAAGCAGATCATGGTCTTGCGCGAACCAAGCTCAACCACCCGGCGCACGTTCGACAAGGCCTGTGCCGAGGGCCGTGTGCAGCCACGGGTGCTGCTGGAGCTGGACAGCCGTGAGGCGGTCACCGAGGCGGTGGCGGCGGAGCTTGGCATCGGCGTGGTGTCGTCCACCGAGGTCGCCCATGACCCACGGGTGGTGGCGCGCCCCTTGAGCGGCGCGGGGCTGGTCAACCAACACATGATCGGCTGCCTGGAGCGACGTCGGGAGCTGCGCCTGATCCAGGCGTTTCTGGGGCTGGCCGCCAGTGTCTGAGGGGCCTAAGATGGCCGCCATTGAGCGCAGCGGACTGCCGATGAGCGAGAAAGACACCATTTCCATGCAACTGGTGCGCGAAGCGCTATTGCAGACCTGTCCGGCGGGCGCGCCGGACGCGGCGTTGCTGGCCCGCGCCGGGATCGACGTGCAGCACCTCGACCTGCCCCAGGCACGGGTGAGCGCCGACGCCTATGCCCGGCTCTGGCGTCTGCTGGCGCGGCGCTGCAACGACGAGTTCTTCGCCATGGACCCGCGCGGCCTGCGCAGCGGCAGCCTGGCATTCCTGTGCCGCTCGGCGATGGCTCAAGCGACCCTGGGCGAAGGCTTGCGTACCGCTCTTGATTTCCTTGGCCTGATGCTCGAAGACCTGCAGCCGGGCCTGGTGCGTCAGCAAAGCCTGGCCGAGATCGTCATCAACGAACCGCGCGATGAGCCGCGCCGGGCCTTCACCTATTTCACCTTCTGGATGATCGTGCACGGCGTGGCCTGCTGGCTGGCGGGCCGGCGCATCCCGATCCTGGCCATCGACCTGCGCTGCGCCGAGCCGCCGTTCTGTGACGACTACCGGGTGATGTTCTCCGAAAACCTGCAGTTCGAGCGCCCGCGCACGCGCATGATCATCGCCGCCGACTGCCTCGATCTGCCGCTCAGGCGCACGCCTGAGGAGCTGCAGCGTTTCCTCGCCGAGGCGCCGGGCAACATCCTGGTCAAATACCGCGACCCGGCCAGCCTGGCCCGGCGCATTCGTCACGACTTGTTGCAACTGGCGCCAGCACAATGGCCCGATGCCGAAAGCCTGGCACGGCGCTTGTGCCTGTCGCCGTCGACGTTCAGGCGCCGCCTGGCGGACGAAGGGCAAAGTTACCAAGGCCTGAAGGACAGCGTGCGACGTGAATTGGCCGTGACTTGGCTGGGCGAGGTCGAGCCGGCCATGGGGGATATCGCCGAACGGCTGGGCTTTGCCGACAGCAGTTCGTTCTACAAGGCGTTTCGCAAGTGGTTCGGCTGCAACCCGGGGCACTACCGGCAACTGGCCATGCAGGGGGTAGCGCTCGAACAGGTGACGGCGTTTCCCGCTGCAATCGAGCGCTGAGGCTGTAGAGGGTGGACGTCCCTCAATCATGCAGGTCGTCCAACCCATGGCAGTTACAACTCCAAGCACCACGTCCCTGACTCCCGAACAGTTGACCGATGGCTTCATCGCCGCGAAGTTGCCGGCCTGGCTGCGTACAGGGTCGGCCGAGCAGGTCCGCACGCTGTCCTCACGATTCAAGGCGCACGCCGACAGCGGCAAGGCACTGGCGGCACTCGAGCGCTCGCTGATGTCGCCGCAACGCTTCGCCGAGCAGGCATTCGAACCTTTGATCGGCGAACTGCTGCCCGATGGCCCGGCGCTCGCCAAGCTCGACTGGCTGGAGGTAAGGCGCCGGTTTCGAGTGCCCTTGGGGGGCGGTCTGCCCGAGGACGAGATCCACTACTTGCGCTATCCGGCACTGCTGCGGCTGATGCAAGGGTTCGCCGCCGATGCCTCGTTCTACAAGGGGAGCGGGCTGACTGCGAGTGCCGGTGAAGCGCTGCTGTTCGAGGACCTGGCCACGCTGGTCACGCGGGTCAGGGCACTCGAGGTGGGGAAACGCTACCAACAGTTTTTGCAACAGGCCTTTACCCGCGAAGCTCGCGCGTTGCTTGCAGCGCATCACCGCACGGGCTTCGCCCTGAGTTGCGAGCTGGGACTCATGCAGGGCTGGATCAGTGCCGAGGAGCAGGCTGCCTTGGGCAGCCTGCTGTCATCGGCGCCGCACGGGCCATCGGCGCCGCTGGCTGCCTACGCCGGTGAGTTGCAGTTGCTCGGCTGCAAGATCGCCAACGGCCTGAAGATCCAGTTGCGCAACGAGCAGGGAGAGGACAGTGGCGTGGTCCTGTACTTGCCCACTGACTGGCAACGCCCCCTGCGACGGTTCGATTCGCAGTTGCAGTTGCAAGCATTCCTGGCCAGTGAGTTGAGTCGGGTCGATGTGCGCCAGCAGTTCTACTCGCTGGTCGGCCTCGACCGACGCGCCGAATTCGTCACTACCCTCACCACGCGCCTGCAGGACGATGTTCCTGATCTCGAGGTGCAAGGGGCAGTAGCGGTTGGCGACATCTTCGCGGCACTGGCGCAGTCCCAGGTCGAGCGTTTCGAGGCGGATGCGCAGGTGTTGCTGGTTTCGAACGAGGCAGTCGACCACAAGGCCGCCGAGCAACGCCTGGAACGTTGGAAATCAGTCGGTTGGACGGTACTCGGCCTGGTCGGCCTGGCGGTGCCGGTTGTTGGGTTGGTGCTGTTCGGCAAGCTGGTCGTCGACATGCTCGGTGAAGTCTATACCGGTATCGAGGACTGGTCCGAAGGCCATCAGCACGAGGCCAGGGAGCACTTGCTGCAGGTGGCGCAAAGCGTGCTCGTCACCGGAGCGACGGTGGTCGGCGTCGGTGCAGTGGCGCGCAGCTTCCAGGGCAGCGCGTTTGTCGACGCGCTGGAACCGGTACCGCTCCCGGCGGGCGGCGACCGCTTGTGGAACGACAACTTGAGTGTCTACGCGTCGGACCCGGGCCCGGCGACGCTTGGGCAGGATGGTCTGTACGCGCACGCGCAGAAGCGCTGGCTGCGCATCGGTTCACGCTACTACGAAGTGTATCGGCCTGCGCCGGGCCTGGCCTGGCGTTTGCGCCACCCCGATGCAGAGGGTGCCTACGAGCCGCCGCTGGAACACAACGGCGAGCGGGGATGGCGCTTGCGTCAGGAGCGACCGCTGGAATGGGATGACAGCACCGACATGCTCAACCGGCTCTGGCCCCATGAACCTCCGTTCGATGCCGTGCAGGCCGATCGCATCCTGCGCACGGCGGGCATGGACAAGGATGAGCTGCGGGGTTTGTGGGTGGAGAACCGCCCCACGCCGGTCAACCTGCGTGACACCCTGCGGCGTTTCGAGGCCGATGCCAGGCTGGTGAGACTCTTCGTGGCCCTGCGCCAGCCTGATTCGCGCCTGGAAGATGACCAGGTACTGGCGTGGTGCAGGCGCCGTGACGACATGCAAGGCCTGGACGATGCCGCCATTGCCGAGGATCTTGCCGGACGGCAGGCCGAGTTGCAGGGGGCACTGCTTGAGCATCTGTCCATCCAGGCTGCGCCGTCGCAGGGCTTGGCGGCCCTTGTGCGGCGCGATTTCCCCGGGTTGCCGCATGCGTATGTCGAGGAGGTTGCACGTGAGGTGGATCCTGAGGTGGAGGAGCAGGCACTGGGCGAAGCGCGCCTGCCCTTCGCGTTGGGCAAGCGGGCCCGAGCCTTGCTCGAGCTGTCGCGCATCAACCGCGCCGTGGAGGGCCTGTACCTGCGCAGTGCTTGCTCCAGCGAGACGGCCGAACTGGTCATCGCATTGCTCGGGCGCCTGCCTGGCTGGCCCAAACGTCTCAACCTGGAGTTGCATGAAGGATCCGAGAGCGGCGCCACGCTGGCGATTCTCGATCCGCAAGGGCCGAGTGCCGGGCGCATCGTGTTGTTCACCCGCAACGGGCGCTTCTGGCTCTACGACAGTGCAGGCCGTCCACGGGAGGAGGATGTGGCAGAGCCTGGCGGCCTGTTCGAGGCCCTTGCGGCCTTGCTCAAAGCATCGGACCGCAGGGCCCTGAATTTCGATGACAGCGACCTTGCCGAGCAGTTGCGCAATGCGTTGATCGAGCAGTTGCCGGCGACACGCAGCGGTGTGCTGGCGCGACTGGGCTGGCGCGTGTCCACGCCGTGGTTCAACCCGGGCCGGCGCCTGGTCGATGGGCGAGTCGGTTATGAGCTCGGGGGGCGCTCCTCACGTCCGTCCACCGAGCGGTTGCGACAGCGGGTACGGATGCTGTACCCCAGTTTCGATGCCGGTGAAGTGGAAGGCTATGTGCAGGGATTGCAACGTGACCATGAGCGCCCGTTCGAAGCGATCGCTCGGCAGGAGCGCAACTACGCGGAGTTTGACGATGTCCTGCGGCGCTGGTCGCAAGGTAGCAGGGAGCTGCGGGTTCATCGGGTGCGTGTTCAGTTCGCCAATCGGTTACGCGCGATCTGGCGTTTCGAAGGGGAAGTGGCGCGGGGCGCGTTGAGCCGGGCTGACGGCATGCGCCTGGACATCAGCGGCTGGCGCATTGGCAGCCTGCCGGACTTGCCGGCGAATGTCGATATGAGCCATGTCACCGAGTTGACGATGGTGCGCATGGGGCTGACGACGGTGAGTGGCAATTTCCTGCAGGTATTCGACTCCTTGCGGGTGCTGAACCTCAACAGCAACAGGATCGACGCAGTACCGCCTTCGCTGGTGCGCTTGACCGGCCTGCGCAGCCTGTTGCTGCTGTCGAACCAGGTGCGCATGAGCGACAGTGACCAGCAGGTGCTGGCCGGCCTGGGCAACTTGCAGGTCCTGGATCTGAGCCTCAACCCGATTCGCCGGTTGCCGTTGCGTTTCGACCGTCTGCCTGAGTTGACGACACTTCGGGCCAGAGGGTGTGGGTTGCTCGAAGTGCCTGACGGTATCGAGCGCTGCGTGTTCCTGCGCACAGCTGACCTGAGCAACAACCGCATCAGCAGTGTGTCGGACTCACTGGCTGTGCAGCCATGGGCGTTCCGGCGGCGCCTGAACCTTGTAGGCAATCCGCTGGACCACCAAGCAATGGAGCGTCTGAACCGTGTCGATATGCAGCACGCGTTTGTGCCGGACCTGGATGAGGATGAGGATGAAGATGAGGCCCCTGAGCCGGGGGCGGTCATGCAGCGCTGGCTGGCGCTGGAAAAGGACACGCGTAATGACCAGGCCCGCATGCAGTTGTGGAAACGGCTGGAGGCATTGCCCGGCAGTGCTGGCCTGTTCGAGTTGCTGCGCAACCTGACGTCGACCCCGGACTTCGTGCGGGCGCCGGGTTACATGTCCGAGCAACTCTGGCCGTTGCTCGAGAGCATGGATCAGGATGCGCAGCTGCGTGAGGAGATCTTCTTGCATGCCGATGAAGTGCGCGGCTGTCATGACAGCCATGTGGAGCGCTTCAGCCGCTTGATGATCCACGAACTGGTGTACAAGGCCAATGCCTTGGGTGCCCAGGGCATTGGCGGTGACGGGTTGCTATTGCTGGGGAAGCAATTGTTCCGGCTGGACAAGCTGGACGAAATCGCCGCTGAGGACGTTCGTCGGCAGGAAGCGGTGCTGCGCGCTGACGATCCGCAATCGGCAGGCGTCGATGCACTGCAGGTGATCCTCGGCTATCGCACCTCGCTGGCCGGCGAGTTGAACTTGCCGCATCAGCCGCGCAACTTGCGCTTCGAAAGCCTTTCGCATATCGATGCGGCGCAGAAGGCCAAGGCGTTGCTTGAAGTGAAGGCGGCAGAGGCGTCCCCGGCGCTGGCGCAAAGCATCAGTGGGCGGGATTTCTGGCGCACCTACCTGGAAAAGCGCCATGGCGCCGCTTTTTCGGCAGTGGCAGAGACGTTCTCGCGGTATGGAAGCGAGCTTGACGATGAAGCTTCGACCTTGGACAGCCAGGCATACAGAGAACGTTGGGATGCGCTGGTCAGTGGGCGTGCTTCGGCAGAACAGGCCTTGGCGCTTCGGCTTACCGAGGAGGCACTCGAGCGTGAGGCCGATGGCTCGCTCACCTAGCGTGCAACGCCCGACTGGGCGTGTTTCCCGCTGATCCGCCGCATGCTCAGCAGGCAGGGTTGTCGCTTCCATCCCTCAGGAAGCGACAACCATGTCCGGCACGACCACCCCCTCCGCAACAGACGCCTTCATTGCACAGCAACTGCCCGTATGGCTCAGATCCGCCAGTGTCGATCAGTTGCAAGCCCTGCGGGCGCGCTTCCTGGCGCACCGAGCGACCCAGGATCGGCTTGCCGAGGCCTGGCGCCAGATCGAGTCGCCGACCGAGTTCGCCCGGCCACTGTTCGAACGGATGCTGTCGCGCGGGCTGGGTATCGAGCAGCCGTTGGAGGTACTGCATTGGGAGGAGGTTTTCCAGCGTTTCCAGCGTGATACTTCGCCGTTTCTCCCCGAGTTTTCCATGCCAGGCGGCACGATAACCCGGGTCACGCTGCGAGAGCCGGCGTTGCAGCGAATGCTGCAGAACTTCGAGCAAGGCCAGTCGTTTTTCCCAGGCACCGGGTTTGCGCAGGGTGCCGCGCTGCAGGGGGAGGGCCCGGACCTGCCGTTACCGGTAGCACTGGACAAGCTGGTGGAGCAGTGTCGTTCGCTGGACGTCGGCAAGCGCTACCAGGAGCATCTGCAGGCCAGGCTCGATACCGATTTACGGCAACAGATGGCCGACGACGGGCGTCTGGGGCTGGGCGTTGCCGCTCAGATTGCAGCGATGAAGCAGGAAATCGACGAAGACGTATTGAGCCTGTTGCTCAAGGCCAGTGACGGGCAATTGATCACCCATCCGGACAGCGCGTTCATCAGCGTGCAGGCACTGGACCTGCTGGATTGCCCGATCGATGGGGCGTTGCTGTTCGTCCTCAGCGATGACCTGGCGAGCACTAGGGTCAAGGGGGTGGTGTGCTATCTGCCGGGTGCACCACAGGCCGTCTTGAAACGATATGACGGCTGGTCGCACCTCAATGCCGGCCTGGGTGCTCTGGTCGGGCAGCCGGCATTCCAGGGGTATCTGTTGCAGCGCGTGGCGCTTGGCCAGCGGGCGCGATTCATCACGACGCTACGCACCCGAGTGCAGGACAGCACCCCTGACATGCAACCTCGAGGCAAGGTGAGCCGCGTCGATGTCTTCACTGTCCTGGCCCAGCGACAGGTCGAGCGGATCCTGCAGGATGCGTGCTTGCTGGTGGTGCCCACTCAGCAGGTCGATGCCGCGGCGTCCAGGCGCCGACGCGAAGAGCTGGAAGAGGTGGGCCTGACGCTGCTCAATCTGGCAGCATTCTTCGTGCCGGGGGTGGGGGAGCTGCTACTGGCGAAGATGCTCCAGGAAACGCTGTCGCAGGTGTATGAAGGGGTTGCCGACTGGAGCAAGGGGCGTGATCACGAAGCCTTGGAGCACCTTCTCAACGTAGCGCAGACGGTGGTCGGCAACACCCTGGTGGCAGGCGGCGCCGTTGCGGCGCGACGCTTCGTCGGCAGCGCGTTCGTCGACGGTCTGAAGCCGGTCACGGTCATGCCGGGCAAGGAGCGGTTGTGGTCGGACGATCTGCAGCCCTACCGCACTGCGGGTCTGCCAGGCAGTGCCACACTTACCGAGCTTGGCCTGTACGGCGATGGGCAACGCCATTGGTGGCGAAATGCAGATGACTACTATGAGGTTCACCAGGCCCGCCCCGCTGCCAACTGGTCCCTGCGTCACCCTGGCAATGACGCTGCCTATGGCCCCGAGCTGGTCAGCAACGGCGAACGTGCCTGGCGTCTTGCTCATGATGAGCCTCAGGCGTGGAGCGGCAGCGGGCGCATGCTGGGGGCGCTGTGGCCAGGGGCGCAGGCCTGGTCGCCTGCGCGGGTCGCGCAGATCCTCAAGGTCGCCGGCATCGACGAGGACGGGCTGCGTGGATTGCTGGTGGAAAACCGTCCGTTGCCCATCACCTTGCGCGACACGGTTGAACGGTTCGAGGTGAGTGACGCCATCGAAACCTTTTTCACGGCACTGGGCAGGGGCGAGGTGATGTCCGGATCCGGCGAGTACTTCGCGTGGTGCTTGCGTCAGCCCGAGATCGCGGGGCTGCAGGAGGTCGAGCAGCGCGCTGCGATACTGCTGCACGCCCGAGCCCTGCGTGGCAGGCTGCTCGAGCACTTTGCGGCCCGCTACGTAAACCCAGACGCGTTGCTGGGCCTGGTCCAGCGTGACTTTCCAGGGTTGCCCGACGCCTATGCTGCCGCCGTGCTGCGCGAAGCCACGACAGCTCAGCGCCAGCGCATGACCGAGGCGTGGCGAGTGCCGCTGGCACTGACCGAAAAAGCCCGTGAGCTGTTGCGCGAAGCCAAGCTGACCCGCGCGCTGGAAGGGTTGTATCTGCAAGACAGCCACTGCGACGAGACCTGCGCCCTGGTGCTTTCGCTGCTTTCGCGCCAGGCTGCATGGCCGCAAAGCATCAACCTGGAGATACGTCAGGGCAGCGACAGTGGGCGCCGCCTGGGGCTCATCTTCCCTCAAGGACAGCCTGGGCTGTTGACCACCCTGGTGCGCAATGAGGGGCGCTACCGGTTGTACAACGAAGGCCGCGCCTCGGACGTCGAGGTAGACGAGCCCAGGGGCTGGGAGCAGGTGCTGCTGGCCATGCTGGCGCCGAGCGATCGGCAGCGCCTGGGCTGGGCCGGAGATGACGCCCCGGCCAAGGTGCGCCGGATGCTGCAACAATCCTTGCCGTCGTCGCGTCGAGACATAGCGCAATCCGTTGGCATTTCACCCGGTCGACCCTGGTTCAACCCTGGCAGGCGCATGCCCGATGGGCGCGTGGGCTACCCACTCGATGGGCGTGGTAACCCCACGCTGGCAATGGAAAGCACATTCCGCGCGCGGGTGCGCGCGCTGTACCCGGGCATCGAAGAGGCCGAACTGGAAGCCTGGATGGCGGATTACCGGCAATCGCATCCGGTGGCGTTCAGTCGGCTGCTGCGCCACGAGCAGCAGTACCGCGATCTGCATGAGAGCCTGCAGGCGTGGATGAGCGAACAGGCCGAACATCGAACGGCGCGCCAGCGAGTCGCCCAGGCGATCGGCCGTGCGTGGCAGTGGCGCGCAGAGCGGTTGGTCGACACCCAGGGCACCGGTTCCGGCATGCGCCTGAGCCTGGTCGGGGTGGCCGCCCATGGCTTGCCCGACATACCGGTGGGGGTGAGCTTCCCCCACGTTACCGAGCTGGTGCTGGTCGATCTGGCGCTTCAGTCATTGCCTGAACGCTTCTTGCAGTGTTTCCCCAATACCCGCTGGTGCAACCTGAGCAACAACCGGCTGACCCAGTTGCCAAACGGACTGGGTTTGATGACCCGCCTGTATGAGCTTAGGCTGAACAACAATCGCATTCGTCTGGACGAGCAGTCTTCGGCTGTGATGCAGACCCTCGGGCAGTTGCGGCTGCTGGATGTGAGCGACAATCCGCTGGGGGCTGCCGACCTGCCACTGGACGCGCTGCGTCGCCTGCGAGAGTTGCATGCGCGAAACTGTCGGCTGCAGCGCTTGCCTGCGAACCTGCTGTGGTCCAGCTATCTGGAACTGGCGGATCTGCGTGACAACCAGATCGCCACGCTGCAACCGATCGTTTTCCAGACACCGTACAGCTTCCGCCAAGCCTTGCTGCTGGCTGGCAACCCCTTGCCCGCCAGCGCCCATGCCCGGCTGATGCAGCCAAGCAGCAGCGTGCTTGAAGCGGTCAGCGAGGGTGCCGCCGGCGGCACGCAGGAGGTCACCGTGGAGCAGGCTCGGCAGATCTGGGTGGGCGGCGAGGATGAAGCGCTGCGTGAGCGGCGCCAGCAGCAATGGGACTCGCTGGCCGCCGAGCCCGAGAGTGAAGCGCTGTTCCAGTTGTTCGCCGAACTCACCGGCACCAGTGACTATCGTGAAGCCCGCGAAGACCTGGGCAGCCGCTTGTGGGACATGATCGAGGCCGCGTCCGGGCAGAGCACGCTGCGCGAGGAGTTGTTCAACTGGGCGGGTGCGGGACGTACCTGCGTGGACAGTGTGATCGGCTGCTTCAGCGCTCTGGAGGTGCGTGTCCAGGTGGCGCAGATGTTGCGTGACGCAGACGCCGGGCAAGCTGAGGGCAGGCGCCTGGAGATGGCGCGGCGGCTGTTCCGCCTGGAACAGGTCCAGGCGTATGCCCGTGCCGACCTGCCACGGGTGGAACGTGCCTTGCGCAGGCAGTACCCGGACGAAAGCGTCGATGAGGTCGAAGTGGACCTGGCATACCGAATCGGTCTTGCCGAGCGCCTGTCATTGCCGCGCCAACCCAGGACCATGCAATTCAGGGCCATGGCTCACGTCAACGACGAGCAACTCGCGGATGCCGAGCGCAGCGTGCGTGCCGCTGAGGCGGATAGTGAAGGACTGGCACGCTTCATCAGTCAGCGCGATTTCTGGCAGGCGTACCTGAAACAGCAGCATGCGACCAGCCTGGATGAGGTCCAGGAGCCCTTCTTCGTTGACCTGGAGCGGCTGGATGAGCGGCGGATGGCGGGTGAAGTCAACGAGGGTGAATACCTTGCGCAGGCTGACACCTTGCGTCAGGCGCTGCTGGAGGCCGAGCAGTCCTGGTACCTGCGCTTGACCCAGGAGGCCTTGGCCAGGGCGGCGCCCGGCGAGCGCTGATGATGGTTTGATCGCCCCTGGCTCGCCTGCCTTGCGCAGCGGCCAAACCGGTCATCCAGATTGACGCCTTTGGCCATTGCCGGGGTGGGTGAGCGGCGCGAACATCGTCAGACCAATGGTGCACTCCAACAATAAGAAGCCAGGAGTCTGACGATGCGCGATTACGCCGAGGCCGCCCGTTCGTTCAACTACGCCCAGGCCGCTGCTGCGGCCTTGCACGGCAACCTCGAAGCCCTCAACGCCTGCGTCGAATGCTGTGACCGGCATGTGGGCGAGGACAAGCCTGCGCTGGTCTGGGAGGACCGCGACGGCAACGGTGCCCGCTACAGTTTCGAACAGTTGCAGGCGCTCGCCGCGCGCTTCGCCAACGTGCTCGGTGCGCAAGGTGTGGTGGCGGGGGACCGGGTTGCCGGCCTGATGCCGCGCACGCCCGAACTGCTGGTGACGATACTGGCCACCTGGCGCCTGGGCGCGGTGTACCAGCCGTTGTTCACCGCCTTCGGCCCCAAGGCCATCGAGCACCGCCTGGAGCAGTCGCAAGCCCGGCTGGTGGTCACCGATCGCAATAACCGAGCCAAGCTCGATGACGTTGTCGGTTGCCCGACCGTCATCACCGTGGGCGCGGCACTGGGCGAGCTGGACTTCCAGCAGGCGCTCGAAGCGGCCGATGCACATTGTGAGCCTGTGATGCGTACCGGCGACGATCCCTTCCTGCTGATGTTCACCTCCGGTACCACCGGGCCGGCCAAACCCCTGGAAGTACCGCTGCGTGCCATCGTCGCCTTCCAGGGCTACATGCGCGACGCCATCGGCTTGCGCACGGAGGACAACTTCTGGAACCTGGCCGACCCGGGCTGGGCCTATGGCCTGTATTACGCGGTCACTGGCCCGCTGTCGCTCGGCCATGCCACCACCTTCTACGATGGGCCGTTCAACGTCGAAAGCTGTGCGCGGGTCATCGACAAGCTGGGGATCACCAACCTCGCCGGCTCGCCCACCGCGTACCGCCTGCTGATTGCGGCGGGCGAGGCGTTCGCCGACCCGATCAAGGGCCGCCTGCGAGTGGTCAGCAGCGCTGGCGAGCCGCTCAATCCGGAAGTGATTCGCTGGTTCGCCGACGAGCTGGGCGTGACCATTCACGACCATTACGGCCAGACCGAACTGGGCATGGTGCTGTGCAACCACCATGCGCTGGAGCATCCGGTGCACCTGGGTTCGGCCGGCTTCGCCATCCCCGGCCACCGCATTGTGGTGGTGGACGAGCAGGGCTTTGAGCTGCCCGCCGGCCAGCCGGGCATCCTGGCGGTGGATCGCGAGCAGTCGCCGCTGTGCTGGTTCGCCGGCTATCACGGTTTGCCGACCAAGGCGTTCGTCGGCAAGTACTACCTGTCCGGCGACACCGTCGAGCTCAACCAGGACGGCAGCATCAGTTTTGTCGGCCGCAGCGACGATGTGATCACCACCTCCGGTTACCGGGTCGGCCCGTTCGACGTGGAGAGCGCGCTGATCGAACACCCGGCGGTGATCGAGGCAGCAGTGATCGGCAAGCCAGACCCGGAGCGCACCGAGCTGATCAAGGCGTTCGTGGTGCTGGCCAAGGGGTACGCGGGCAGCCCCGAGCTTGAGGAATCCCTGCGTCAGCACGTGCGCCAGCGTCTGTACGCCCACGCCTATCCGCGTGAAATCGAATTCGTCGGCGAGCTGCCCAAGACCCCGAGCGGCAAGCTGCAACGCTTCATCCTGCGCAACCAGGAAATCGCCAAACAACAAGCCGTGCAGCCGATCGCTGCGGGCGCCTGAAGGAAACCCGACATGCATATCCAGAACAAGCACTTCATTGTCAGCGGCGCGGCCTCGGGCCTGGGCGCCGCCACCGCGCACATGCTCATCGAAGCCGGCGCCAAGGTCATGCTGGTCGACCTGAACGCCGTCGCCGTCGAGGCCAAGGCCCGTGAGCTGGGTGACAATGCCCGCTTCGCGGTGGCCGACATCAGCGACGAGCAGGCCGCCAAGGCAGCGGTGGATGCTGCCGTCAGCGCCTTCGGCAGCCTGCACGGGCTGGTCAACTGCGCGGGTATCGTCGGTGCCGAGAAAGTGCTGGGCAAGAACGGCCCGCACGCCCTGGGCAGCTTCGCCAAGGTCATCAACGTCAACCTGATCGGCAGCTTCAACCTGCTGCGCCTGGCTGCCGCGGCCATGGCCGAGGGCCAGGCCGACGAGGGCGGTGAGCGTGGGGTGGTCATCAACACCGCCTCCATTGCCGCCTACGACGGTCAGATCGGCCAGGCCGCCTATGCCGCCTCCAAGGGCGCGATCGCCAGCCTGACCCTGCCGGCTGCCCGTGAACTGGCGCGCTTCGGCATCCGCGTGATGACCATCGCCCCGGGCATCTTCGAAACCCCGATGATGGCCGGCATGACCGAGGAAGTGCGCGCGTCCCTGGCTGCCGGGGTGCCATTCCCACCGCGCCTGGGCCGCCCGCAGGAATACGCCGCGCTCGCCCGCCACATCATCGAGAACAGCATGCTCAACGGCGAGGTGATCCGCCTCGACGGCGCGCTGCGCATGGCTGCCAAATAAGGAGCAATGAACATGACCCTCGCCAATGACCCCATCGTTATCGTCAGCGCCGTGCGCACGCCCATGGGCGGCCTGCAGGGCGACCTCAAGAGCCTGACCGCGCCGCAGTTGGGCAGCGCGGCGATCCGCGCCGCCGTGGAGCGCGCCGGCATCGATGCCGCCAGCGTCCAGGAGGTGTTGTTCGGCTGCGTGCTGCCCGCCGGGCTTGGCCAGGCCCCGGCACGCCAAGCCGCCCTGGGCGCCGGCCTGGGCAAGCACACCACTTGCACCACCCTGAACAAGATGTGCGGTTCGGGCATGCAGGCGGCGATCCTGGCCCATGACCAACTGCTGGCCGGCAGCGCCGAGGTGATCGTCGCCGGTGGCATGGAGAGCATGACCAATGCACCCTACCTGCTGGACAAGGCCCGTGGCGGCTACCGCATGGGCCACGGCAAGATCATCGACCACATGTTCATGGACGGGCTGGAAGACGCCTACGACAAGGGCCGGCTGATGGGCACCTTCGCCGAGGACTGCGCGCAGAACGGCGCATTCAGCCGTGAGGCCCAGGACAACTTCGCCATCGCCTCGCTGACCCGGGCGCAGGACGCCATCAAGAACGGCCGCTTCGCTGCCGAAATCGTTCCGGTGGAAGTCACCGAGGGTAGGGAAAAGCGCGTTATCAAGGATGACGAACAGCCACCCAAAGCGCGCCTGGACAAGATCCCGCAGCTCAAGCCGGCCTTCCGCGAAGGCGGCACCGTGACCGCGGCCAACTCAAGCTCGATCTCCGACGGCGCCGCGGCACTGGTGCTGATGCGTCGCTCGGAGGCCGAGAAACGCGGCCTCAAGCCGCTGGCGCTGATCCACGGTCACGCGGCTTTCGCCGACACCCCGGCGCTGTTCCCCACCGCCCCCATCGGCGCCATCGACAAGCTGCTGAAACGCACCGGCTGGGACCTGGCAGAGGTCGACCTGTTCGAGATCAACGAGGCCTTCGCCGTGGTCACCCTGGCCGCGATGAAGCACCTCGACCTGCCCCACGACAAGGTCAACATCCATGGCGGTGCCTGCGCCCTGGGCCACCCGATCGGCGCCTCGGGCGCGCGTATCCTGGTGACCCTGCTGTCGGCTTTGCGCCAGAACAACCTGCGCCGTGGCGTGGCGGCCATCTGCATCGGCGGTGGCGAGGCCACGGCCATGGCCGTCGAATGCCTGTACTGAGGTGAGCCATGTTGGTAACTGACGAGCAACAACAGATCGCCGACGCCGTGCGTGCTTTCGCCCAGGAGCGGTTGAAGCCGTTCGCCGAGCAATGGGACAAAGAGCACCGCTTCCCCAAGGAGGCCATCGAGGAAATGGCCGAACTTGGCCTGTTCGGCATGCTGGTGCCGGAGCAGTACGGTGGTAGCGACACGGGCTATGTGGCCTACGCCATGGCCCTGGAAGAAATCGCCGCGGGTGACGGTGCCTGCTCGACCATCATGAGCGTGCACAACTCGGTGGGCTGCGTGCCGATCCTCAAGTTCGGCAGTGAAGCGCAAAAGCAGCAGTTCCTCACGCCGCTGGCCACGGGTGCGATGCTTGGCGCGTTCGCCCTGACCGAACCCCAGGCCGGCTCCGACGCCAGCAGCCTGAAGGCTCGCGCGCGCCTGGATGGTGACCACTACGTGCTCAACGGCAGCAAGCAGTTCATCACCTCCGGGCAGAACGCCGGGGTGGTGATCGTCTTCGCCGTCACCGACCCTGATGCCGGCAAACGGGGCATCAGCGCCTTCATCGTGCCGACCGACGCGCCCGGCTACCAGGTGGCGCGGGTCGAGGACAAACTCGGCCAGCACGCCTCCGATACCTGCCAGATCGTCTTCGACAATGTGCGGGTGCCGCTGGCCAACCGCCTGGGCGAAGAAGGGCAGGGCTACAAGATCGCCCTGGCCAACCTCGAAGGCGGGCGCATCGGCATCGCCTCGCAGGCGGTGGGCATGGCCCGCGCCGCCTTCGAGGTGGCCCGCGACTATGCCAACGAACGCCAGAGCTTCGGCAAGCCGCTGATCGAACACCAGGCCGTGGCCTTCCGCCTGGCCGACATGGCAACCAGGATTGCCGTGGCCCGGCAGATGGTGCTGCATGCCGCTGCCCTGCGCGATGCCGGGCGCCCGGCGCTGGTGGAAGCCTCGATGGCCAAGCTTTTCGCCTCGGAAATGGCCGAAAAGGTCTGTTCGGATGCCTTGCAGACACTCGGTGGTTATGGCTATCTGAGCGACTTCCCGCTGGAGCGCATCTACCGCGATGTGCGGGTCTGCCAGATCTACGAAGGCACCAGCGACATTCAGCGCATGGTCATTGCGCGCAATCTTTGAAGGAGCAGTCTGCATGGCATTCGAAACCATCCTGTTGGACATCCACGGCAAGGTCGGCCTGATCACCCTCAACCGCCCGCAGGCGCTCAACGCCCTGAACGCGCAGATCGTCGGCGAGATCAACCAGGCCCTTGACCAGCTCGAGCGTGACCCGAACATCGGCTGCGTGGTGCTCACAGGCTCCGCCAAGGCCTTCGCCGCCGGCGCCGACATCAAGGAAATGGCCGATCTGAAGTACCCGCAGATCTACGTCGAAGACCTGTTCAGCGACGCCGACCGCGTCGCCAATCGGCGCAAGCCGATCATCGCCGCAGTGTCCGGCTTCGCCCTGGGCGGCGGCTGCGAGCTGGCGATGATGTGTGATTTCATCCTGGCCGCCGACAACGCCAAGTTCGGCCAGCCAGAAGTGAATCTGGGCGTGCTGCCGGGCATGGGCGGCACCCAGCGCCTGACCCGCGCGGTGGGCAAGGCCAAGGCCATGGAACTGTGCCTGACCGGCCGCCTGATGGGGGCCGAGGAAGCCGAACGTGCAGGCCTGGTGGCGCGCATCGTGCCGCAGGCCGAGTTGCTGGAAGAGGCGCTGAAGGTGGCCGCGACCATTGCCAGCAAGTCGATCCCGGTCAGCATGATGGTCAAGGAGAGCGTCAACCGCGCCTTCGAAGTGACCCTGAGCGAGGGCGTGCGTTTCGAGCGCCGGGTGTTCCATGCGGCGTTCGCCACCGAGGACCAGAAGGAAGGCATGGCGGCGTTCATCGCCAAGCGCGAGGCGCAGTTCAAGGATCGCTGAGGACGGGAACGGGCGCCGCAGCCGGCGCCCGTTGCATCAGAGGCTGAAGAAGAATCGGCTCGCTGCGGCCAGCGTGATGGGTGAGCGGTAGACCTCGACCGGCCGACCCGTGGCGACGTCCATGACCATCTGGCCCTTGAAATGGCGTTGTTCGGCTGTTTTCAGGTGGCCGGCGAGGAACTGGGGTTTGGCTGTTTCCTGCGCGGGATAGTGGAAGTGCGCGTACCACAGGTCGCGGCCCTGATGGCGGATGACGTATTCGTCCAGGTAGTCGGCGGGCCGCCCCTTGACCTTCGCCAGGCGTGTGCGAGCCCCCAGGGCATGCACGGTCACTTCATGATTGTCGATGAGGTACTGCAGCTCACCCATGCGCGGCTTCTGGCTCAAGGCGGCCCGGATGCGCAAGGCCTTGGCCTGGCTCTGCAGGACCATGGCCAGGTCATTCAGCGTTTTGCCGACCCGTGCTGCATCCTGGCCGCCGCTGACCTCGTCAGTGGCGTTGTCGGCGGTCAGCCTTCGTTCGATGGCATCGACACGTTCTGTCAACCGTTGCCCATGCAGCATGAGTTCGTCGTGGATCTCCACGGGCAGGTAGCGCTCGCTGGGGCTGCCCTGCAGGCGATTGAGGGTTGCCCGGGCGTTGTCCATGAGTGCCTGGCTGCCTTTGAGCAGGCGCTTCAGGCTGTCATTGGCTTTCGGTCGTGCAACGGGGGCTGGCAGGACTTCGACCCAGTCGCCGTGGTCCTGCCGGTAGGTGCGTTTGCGGCCCTCCGGCCCCGGCGCCTCGATGTCGACGGTCGTCTCATCGCCCGCACGCGGTACCCCCAGCAGCACCCCGTGTTCCTCGGTTTCGATCAGCCCGGGTGCTTGCTCGCGCAAGCGTGAGAGTGTCGTGGTGGGTGGGTAGTCCGGGTACTCGGCCAGTTCGCTGCTGACCGTCGCCTGGATGTACGCCAGGTCCTGTTCGATAGGGGCCAGCAAGGCCGTCGACGCCCTGTCCGTCGACAGTGTCTTGAAGTTGCCCAGTTGCCGGTCGGCCTGGGCAAGCCACTCATTGGCGCTTTTGAGCAGGCGTTTGGCCAGTTCGTCGCTCGGCTTGGACAGCGCCGCCAATTGTCGCCGCTGGGCAATGACCAGGCTGATGTTGTCGTTGGCCAGCTTGAGCCAGAATCCGCCGTTCCTGGGCTCGCTGGTTTTGAGCGGGTGGAAGGCGAACAGCCGGTTGAAGTGGTTTTCCAGGCGCATGTAGCGGCAGGTGATCGGGCTCTCGGCGCTGGGCCATCCGCGCTCGAGGCTGTCGAACATTGCCTGGATGCGGTCCTGGCCACGGTTGGTCAGCTTCTTCAACTGGGCATGAATGTCGTGCATCGCATCGGCGTTGATCACCAGCTCGTCGAGCAGGGGCGAGATTTCGGCCAGGCGTCGGCTGTAGATGAGCAGATCCGCAGGGCTCATGCGGGTTTCGTTCTGACCGATGAAACGCATGAGCTGCGCGCGCTTGGGTGCAATCAACTGATGCAGCGTGGCGTTGATCATCTGCTCGCTGAAGGCGCGTTGGGTGAGGGCGTTGGCACGTTCCAGTTTGAAGCCGTCGCGTACCTCCAGCGCGTTGCGCTGGTTGAGGCGCTCCAGATGGGCCTTCCAGTGCAGCGAAGCGGTCTGGCAGGTGTGCAGGTGCTTGCGCAGGTCGGCCTCGGGCACGTCGTCTGCGAAGCTCGACGCGTCGATGCGCATGCGCCGCAGCTGTTCCAGCCCTTGCTCGACATCGTGCGCAAGGGTGCGGTCGAGTTCGATCAATGCCTGTCTGTTCGCTTCGCGCAGCCTGGCAATGCGCGAGGTCGTGGGCATGCCGCCCAGCAGGCGCAGGCGCAGGTCGATGCCCCATCGACCAGCTTCGTCACGTCGCAGCCAGGGGCCAGGGAGCTGCTCCGGCGAATCACCGACGATCCTGGGCTGGCCGCCGGGTTCGTCCAGCAGTACGCGATAGGCCTTGCCATCGAGCAGTACGTAGAAGTGCTCGTCAAGCAGGTGCAGTCCGGCCAAGGCCCCGTGGGGAATAGGCTCGCCAAGGCTTTGCGCCAGCGTACGGGAAGACAGGGCATTGAGTGCCCGACGTTGCGCCTGGCTGAGCTTGCCGGCCGGCTGCGCCCAACTGTAGTCGAGCACGCTGACAGGGACCGTGGTTTCCACCTGCGCGAGGGCTGGGGCCTGGGGGGATGGCAACGGTGGCGGCGGAACCTGGTTCTCTTCGCCTTCCTCCAGTTGCAGCTGTGCCGGCGAACCCGACAGCAGCAACAAGGCAAGGTTGAGCAACAAGTTGACCCAGGCGATGCGGTGTTCGGTCGGCGAGAGGCTGTCGTCGGTATCGATGACCTGAGCCAGGGCGATCTCCATCTGGGCCAGCCAGGCAAGCCTGCCAGCCAGGCGTCCGGCGAACGGGAGCACGCTGTTGAACAGCAGCCAGCCGAACGTGATTCGGCTTCTCCAGGTGGCTTCGTGGGTGGTCACGGCGTGTGCCTGGAAGTGCTGGATCGTTTCCTCGATGCTGGCCTGGTAGATGGCCTTGCCGATGTCATCGACAGCTGGCTCGGTGCTGAGCGTCACCGGGGCGGGTGTGCCGAAGGGGACGGCGAAGCTGTCGTCCAGCGGGTAGAACAGGTGGGGCTCCTGAAATCCGCCGTGGGCGTAGACCTTGCGGTCCGGCGCAGGCAGGCGCTGCAGCAGATCTTCCTGCAGCGCGCCGGGTGTGCCGATGGCGACCAGCAGGGCCAGGCGGTCGTCGTATTCCAGCAAGGGCTGTTCGTGCTGCGGGCGATACAGCAGGCAGACGCCGTTTGTGGGGCTGGCCGCTTCGATCAGCCAGGTGTTGAGCGGATGATCGGGTTCGGCATCCGCTCGCCTGAGCAGCCCCAACGGACGCATCACCCAGTGCGTTCGATCGTCAGGAATACGGGTGAAAATCTGCGCGATGCTCAGCGCGCTGGCTTCGCTGATGCCCTCGCCGCGCAGGTGCAGCTCCATGGCCAGCGCGGGCAGTTGGCTGCGCAGTTGGGCGTCAAGCAGCTGTTCGCGTGCGTGCCGCTGTGCTGTGTCATCGAGCAGTTTTGCGCGTAGCAGGCGTGGGTAGGAGGCGCCGATATCGAGCTCGCTGACCAGGGTCTTCACATAGTGTTCGTTCAACCATGCGGGCAGCGGCTGGCCAGTGGATGAGGCCAGCTCCACCTTGCCGGGCTTGAGCAGCGCGAGGTTGCCGATGGCCAACTCGGCGAGGCTGAATGTCACGGTGTGGATCTCGCCACTGGTGAACGCCGTGTCCCCGACGGCGGCGCTGGAGGTGGTGACCTGGTGATTCAGAACCAGCACCTCTTCCGGCGCCAGGGCTTCGCCAGGATGGTCGACGGCCAGCCTGGCCCGAAGTTGCCGATTGGCGAACGCTTCTGCGCTGACGATGCCGTCGAGCCAGAACTGGCCATCGGCATCTTCGTAGCTCTGTGCGACGTCCACCAGCCTGCGGGCATAGAGTGCCTGGGCGGTGTAGGGGGCGTTTCGCAGCCAGTCGGGAAGTTGTTCGCTCAGGCGCTGGCGCTGTGTGCGCTCGGTGCGGTTGCACAGCTCCACCATCGATGTCAGACGGTCCAGGTCCCGGCCCAGGGCCAGCGCCAGGCCTTGGGCGTGATAATTGCCCGCGACGGTCCGCGCCACGTCGAGTTGCTGGCGCAGCAAGCCCAGGGCCTGTGCCGCGAATGGCTCCTCGGTCAGCGGCAGGATGTGCAGGACATGGGGGACCGGGGTGGGCGTGGCCGGCCACAGGCGCTCGAGGATATCGACCATTACCTGGCGGGATGGAAAGACCAGCAGCTTGCCGACCAGGGTGAACAGCAGCGTGACCGGCGTGCCTGCAGCATCGCTGTTGTGCTCTATCAGCAAGGCGCTGCCCAGGTCGCGGTCGATCTTGCCGCTGGCGGACAGGTCGCTGGACAGGTGGCTGACCGAGGGCGAGGCGGTTTGCGTACCTGCCGTTTCGGGCGTCACCAGCAGGCGCTTGGCGAGGTCGATCATCTGTGGTCGCAGGCGACTCTCCTGCGTACCTATATCCAGTGCGTTGATGAACTGTTGGCGAAGATGTTCGGTGTACCACTGCCAAGGGGTCTGGCCGGTGATGTCGAACCGGCTCCAGTAGGCCAGCAATTCTTCCTGATAACGATCGAGCATGAGCGGGCCGCAGTCGTTGATCAGCAATTCGACCGCGTGCAGGTCGAGGTCCACGGCCCAGCCCGGGTTGTCTTCGGCGTGAGTGCTGATGAAGTCCTCGCCCTCGGTGAGGTTGAGGGTGGCGCGGCGACAGAAGCGCTCGATCAACAGTGTCGAGAGTGGGCGTATCCAGGCGCGGGCACCGCGTGGGGGGCGACTGATCAGGTGGAGGCTCAGCGGATCGTGCGTGTCGTCTAGGCGGCGTTGTCGCCACTGCTCGGCCAGCAGTCGGGCCGCCACCTCGGTCAGCACGGGACGATCCTGGAAGCGCCGGGCAACCGTGCAGTCCAGGTCACTGAGGGCGATGAAGCGTTGATGCAGGTCCATGGTAAGGCTCCGTTGATGTAAGACGTCATCAAACGGCACTGCGCGCAATCGTCGGTGTTAGCTAACTGCCACCTGCGCCTGCAGGAGGGCCTGGCGGTGGGGCGATGTGTTGCGGCATATTGCCCGCTGGCGCTTGGCAGGCGCGTCGGCGAGGGCTAACGCGGCACCAATGGGCGGATTCCTCGCTGTTTCGGTCAAATCCGCCGTCATTTCTGTTGCCCCTTGCCGCTTGGCACCTTAGACTTCCGCCCCCTGTAAAAGAGTGCCGGTTGGCGCTTGAAGAATTCCGCTGCCGATGAGCCATCATCGGCGGCACTCGAATCGCCCAAATGCACATTTTTTCATAGAGAAATCGATGACCAAGGAACAGTTGCTGGCCATGTCGGCCGATGACTACATGAATGCCGACCAACTGGTGTTCTTTACCAAGCTGCTGCAAGCGATGAAAGTCGAGACGCACGAGCGCATCGAACTCAACCGCACTGCCATCGAAGGCCTGGATACCCCGTCGGATCCGGCTGACGTGGCCTCGGTCGAGGAGGAGCGCACTTGGCTGGTCAACGCCATCGACCGCGATCAGCGCCTGCTGCCGCAGCTGGAGATGGCCCTGGACCGTATCGGTGACGACAGCTTCGGCTGGTGCGACGACAGCGGCGAGCCAATCGGCCTCAAGCGCCTGCTGATCAGCCCGACCACCAAGTACTGCATCGAAGCCCAGGAGCGTCACGAGCAGCTCGACCGCCACCAGCGGCAGATCTGACACTCGGCGCACTGCGCAAGGCCCCACGGAGCGATCCCTGGGGCCTTTGTGTTTTCTTGCCTTGCATCAAGCGTGAGCGTCATACATCCAAGGGACTATGGATAGTGGCGTTATGGTGGCGTTTAATGGCGTCACAATAACGACACGCGGACGGACCACGAAGATGATGCGAGAAGGAACTCGGCTGGCTGTTGCCATCGCCCTGCTGCAGGGTGGCGTACTGTGCGCGCTGCTGATGGCCCAGGCTTACGCCGGGCTGGCGCTGTACCTGGCCCTGCCGTCGGCCCTGCTGGTGCTGTGGTTACCTCATCTGCGGCGCGCACCGGTAACGACGCAGGTGGAGGCGGCTGCGCAGGACAATGACCTGATTGCGCAACTGGCCCGGGGCACCAGCCACAACGCGCTGTCGGCCGCGGCGGTGGCTTACTCGGTGCAGCAACTGGCTGCGCGGGTGCAGTCGCAGCTGGGCGCCGCCGAGGAGATCGTCGGCAGCGCCGAGATCATGATTGCCACCGAACAGGCCAGTGCCCAACTCAGCCACCAGGCCCTGGAAGCCGCACGTTCGGCCCATGGCAGCAGTGTCGCCGGCAGTGCGGTGTTGGCCGAGTCGATCCAGTGCATGCACGACCTGAGCCAGCGGGCCACCGCCAGCCGTGAGCTGATCGAGGCGCTGCACCTGCGCAGCGAGGACATTGCCCGGGTGACCCTGGTGATCCAGGCCATCGCCAGCCAGACCAACCTGTTGGCGCTCAACGCCGCCATCGAGGCGGCGCGGGCGGGTGAGCACGGCCGCGGTTTCGCCGTGGTCGCCGATGAAGTGCGCGGCCTGGCCGGGCGTACCGCCACCGCCACGCAGGAAGTGGGGCAGATGGTGGCCGATATCCAGGAGCGCACCGCCCAAGTGGTCACGCAGATTCGCGCGTTGGCCGATGACCTGGGCAATGGTGTGGCGCAGGTGGAGCAGACCGGCGGGCAACTGGCGCAGATCGCCTGTCTGGCCGCCAGCGTCGAAGGGCAGGTCGGCGCAATTGCCGCGGGCACCCAGACCAATCGTACCCAGCTCGACACCCTGTTCCAGGCGGTGGCGCAGGTGCGCAGCGACCTGGCGGTGAGCGACCAGCAAACACGGCGCCTGGCCCAGGCCGCGGTGCAGATGGAAGGGCAGGTCGAGCACCTCAGCGAGCGCCTGGCCGAGGTTGGGCTGGACGCCTATCACCAACGGGTGTTCGAGCTGGCGCAAGGTGGGGCACGGCATATTGCCGAACGTTTCGAGGCCGATATCGAGCAGGGGCGGGTGGCGCTGGAGGATTTGTTCGACCGCCAGTACCGGCCGATTGCCGGCATGCAGCCGCCACGTTTCAGCACGCGCTTCGACCACTACACCGACACGGTGTTGCCGCAAATCCAGGAACCGCTGCTGCAGCATGAGGGATTGGTCTATGCCATTGCCTGTACCCAGCAGGGCTATGTGCCGACCCACAACAACGCCTTCAATCGGCCACTGACCGGCGACCCGGTACAGGACACGGCGCATAACCGCAGCAAGCGTACCTTCGACGACCGCACCGGCATTCGCTGCGGCAGCCATCAGCAGCGGGTATTGCTGCAGACCTACACCCGCGATACCGGTGAGTTGATGCATGACCTGTCGGTGCCGATCTACGTCAAGGGGCGCCACTGGGGTGGCCTGCGCCTGGGCTACCGCCCCGAACCCGGGCTTGATTGAGCCGATTTGTTGCCTCAGGTGCAACACAGCTCTACCTGCAGGGGCTTTTTCCCGCAGCGTGCAGCACGTATCATGGCTATATCGTTAGGTTGCTAATTAAATTCCGGAGGGAATGATGAATAGCCAAGTCGATGTGGCAGTGATGATCGGCACAGGTGTTCCAGCCTCTTTGCAGGCGTTGGGCAAGCGGGCGTGCTGGGTGGTGCTGGTCAATGGCGAACGGCGTGGCACCGCCTTTGCCAGCCGTGGCGAAGCGCTGGAGTGCCGGGCCGCCTGGTTGGCGCAGTTGGCGCGCAGCGAGGTGGCCTGAGGACGTCATCCTTCCAGGCGGCGGGCCAGTTCGCAGGCGTCCTGGTGGCGTTGGCGAAAGCCCCTGACCCTGCCTGTGGTGCTTTCGGTGATATGGAAGAATGCGACACCAGCAGGCACGACGATGAAGCGCGCTTGGTTTGCAGGGGTGAAGTTGAAGGAAATGTGTTGCGCCTCTCGACGGATTTCAGTGTTTTCGGGCATATTCGTTCTCCTGTAATGCGCGACCGAAGGCCAGGCCTGTTTCTTTGAGGGGCCTGTCGCTGGCTGTCGCATCTGTTCTGGCAGTTTTGATGTCAGACATTACGGTTCCCATTAAGGAATCACGCCAAAGCTTATCCCGCGCGCCCGAACGATAGTTGAGTGAAGCATTTCCTGGTTATCGCTCGGCCCGTCTCGCGTGGATATTCCATGGCGTGGTTGCGAAGTCCTGTGGACGTTGACTTGAAAAGGCTGGCACCTGGCGCGACACCGCGGCCGGGTGATGGCCTGTAGTAATTGATGTGAGGAGCTCTTCATTGGCAGTCAGTACTCTGGATACCCATGCGTTGTTTGCCCTGGGCGATCTGCGCGCCCAGCTGGTCAAGTTGTTCAACGGGCGGTTCATCTACGTTACCGAGCAAAACCCTGAAGGCCTGTACATGGCCGAGATCGACCCCGAGGGTGCCATGGTGGTCGACGACAAACAGCGCCTGGAGCTGAAAGTGGGCGACCACTTCCGCGCGGCGGTGCTGCCCAGCCGTGAAGGCGGAAAGCTGGAGCTGCGTTTTCGCGAGATCAAGTTGAATGTCTACGGGCAAGGCGACTATGCCTTTGTCCGCGTGCCCGAGGGCGAGGGCATCGTGTTTCGCGAGGGGCAGGGGGTGATGTTGGTGTTCGCCGCAGAACAACAGGTACAGGAAGGCCTGGGCAAGCTGCTCAAGGCAGTGACCGGCAAGGTCGCCAAATGGCGCAAGGGCGAGCTGACCACCTTCAAGGCCAGCGAATGAGTGACCTGGCGGCGCCGGGCTCGCGTGCCGACTTCCACCGCCGTCACCAAGCCCAGGCCATTGCCCAGGCCGAGCAATTGCTGGCGCGCCGTGAAGCGCTGCAGGGCGCCTGGCTGGCCTGGGTAGCCGGCGAGCTCTACCAGCTCAGCCCACCGCCCTATGCGGCGATGGTGCGGCGTGAGCTGCAGCGCCTGGCCGGCGGCTGAGCCCGCGACAGTTTCAGTTGCCCCGGTCGCGCCCGCTGCTGACCTCCTCCGGTACATCCTCGCCCGAGGTGCGCTTGCGAAACAGCGCCGCCCGGGCCAGCAGCAAGGTGGTGACCGGCACGGTGATCGACAGCAGAATCGGGATCAGCCAGGCATGCAGCACCGGGCTCTGCTTGAGTTGCGAGAAGTACAGGATCGACGCCAGTGCCACGCACCAGGCGCCGATGGTCGAGGCCAGCGCGGGCGGGTGCATGCGCTGGAAGTAATCTTTCAGCCGCACCAGGCCGATCGCGCCGATCAGGGCGAACAGGCTGCCGACAAGTAGCAGCGCCGAAACCGTCAGCTCCAGCCAGAACGGCAATACCAGGGTTTCGCTCATTCGATCACCTCGCCTCGCAGCAGGAATTTGGCCAGGGCGAACGAGCCGACGAAGCCGAACAGGGCGATCAGCAGGGCGCCTTCGAAGTAGGTATCGCTGGCGTAGCGGATGCCCAGCACCAACATCATCAGCATGGCCAGGATGTACAGGTAGTCCAGCGCCAGCACCCGATCCTGGGCGGAGGGGCCGCGGAACAGCCGGATCAGTGCCAGGCCCATGGCCAAGGCAAAGATGAACAGGCTGGCGAGGACTGCGTTGGCAAGCAGGCCGCTCATTCGAAAATCTCCATCAGCGGGCGTTCGTAGGTGTGCTTGAAGTGCTCGATGAACGCCGCTTCGTCGTCCAGGTCGAACACGTGCAGCAGCAGCACGCTGCGGTCCAGGGCCAGTTCCGACCAGACCGTGCCCGGCACCACCGTGGTGATCATCGACAGCGCCGCCAGGCCATGGGCATCGCGCAGCGCCAGCGGGATGTGGACGAAGGCCGAGCGTGGCGGGGTGCTGCCGGCACGCAGCACGCCACGGGCCACCAGCAGGTTGGAGACGATCACATCGATACCCACCCGGCCGATCAGCCGGGCGACCACCAGCGGCCGGCGAATGTGGGCATGCTGCGGGCGCAGGGGCGCCATCAGGATCGGCGCGAGGATGCCCAGCGCTGCGCCCAGCAGCAGGTTGCCCGGGCTGATCGACAGGTTCAGCAGCAGCCACAGGACGAACAGCGAAAGCGACAGCAGCGGCGCGGGGAACAGGCGGTTCATGGCTGCACCTGCGCATTCAGGGTGGTCGGGCCAGGCACTGGCCGGGTGGCCATGACGGCCTGGATGTAGGCGTCGGGCGCCTGCAGGCTGGCCGCGGTGTCCTGGGTGTAGCGCAGCAGGGGTTCGGCCTTGAGGCTGAGGAAGATGCACAGCCCCAGCAGAATGACGATCGGCAGGCCTTCATAACGACGCAGCACGGGTGACTGGCGCTCCTCAGGCTTCCAGAAACGCTGGATGCCGACCCGGCCAAAGGCGATCAGCGAAGCCATGCCGGACAGAATCAACAGGGTGACCAGCGTCCAGCCGGCCGCGCCCAATGGCTGCTGCGGCGCGATACCCAACCCCAGCGGGTTGAACAGTGCGCTGATCAGGCTGAGCTTGCCGATGAACCCCGACAATGGCGGCATGCCGATGATCAACAGTGCGCAGGCGATGAAGCTCAGACCAAGGAATGCCATGGTCCAAGGGATGATCTGGCCGATCACCGCCTTCTGCTCATCGTCCAGGTTGATGCCTTTGGGCGGGTGCAGCGATTCCAGCGGCGACGGCATCGCATCCTCTTCTTCATCCAGCGGTACTTCATTGGCCGAGCGCGAACGTTCCACCAGCTCGGCCAGCAGGAACAGCGCGCACAACGCCAGAGTGGAGCTGGCCAGGTAGAACAGTGCGGCGCCGGTCAGTATCGGCTGGCCGAAACCGATGGCGGCCATCAGTGTGCCGGCCGACACCAGGATGCTCAGCGCCGCCAGCCGCTCCAGGCGCTGGGCGGCAAGGATGGACGCTGCGGCGACTGCCAGCGTCGCCAGGCCGCCATACACCAGCCACTCGCCGCCGAAGTTCGCCGAGGCGCCGGCCTGCCCGGAGAACAGCAGGCTCCACAGGCGCAGCACGGCATACAGCCCGACCTTGGTCATGATCGCGAACAGCGCCGCCACGGGTGCGCTGGCCGAGGAATAGGCCGGTACCAGCCAGAAGTTCAACGGCCAGATCCCGGCCTTGGCCAGGAAGGCCATGGCGAGAATTGCAGCGCCCGCATGCAGCAGGCCGCGGTCAGCTTCCGGCACCAGCGGCACCTTCAGCGCCAGGTCGGCCATGTTCAGCGTGCCGGTCACGCCATAGAGCATGGCGGCGCCGACCAGGAACAGCGACGAGGCGAACAGGTTGATGGCGATGTAGTGCAGCCCGGCCTTGACCCGCGCGCGGCCCGAACCATGCAGCAACAGGCCGTAGGAGGCCGCCAGCAGCACCTCGAAGAACACGAACAGGTTGAACAGGTCGGCGGTGAGGAAGGCGCCGTACAGGCCCATCAGCTGGATCTGGAACAGGGCGTGGAAGCTGGCCCCGGCGCTGTCCCAGCGGGCTCGTGCGAACAACAGCGCGCAGCTGCCGACGATACCGGTCAATACCAGCAGCAGCGCCGACAGGTGGTCCACCACCAGGGCGATGCCGAACGGCGCCGGCCAGTTGCCCGGCAGGTACACGCCGATGGACTCGGCCTGGCCCTGGGTGCGCACCCACATTAGCAGGGTGACGGCGATGGCAAGGCCGGTGAAGGTCGACAGCAGGTTCAGCCGCGCCTTCAGCCAGCGGTGCTTTTCGCCGATCAGCAACATCAGCGCCGCGGTCACCAGCGGCAGCAGGATCGGCGCGATGATCAGTTGGTTCATCCCACTCATTCGTCACGCTCCCGGCCGTCCACATGGTCGGTGCCGGTCAGGCCGCGCGAGGCCAGCAGTACCACGAGAAACAGTGCGGTCATGGCGAAGCTGATGACGATGGCGGTGAGCACCAGCGCCTGGGGCAGCGGGTCGGTGTAGTGCAGCAGGTCCTGGGTGACGCCGTCCTTGATGATCGGCTCTTTGCCGATGAACAGGCTGCCCATGCTGAAGATGAACAGGTTGACCCCGTAGGACAGCAGGCACAGGCCCATGATCACCTGGTAGGTACGCGGGCGCAGGATCAACCACACTCCCGAGGCGGCCAGCACGCCGATGGCGACTGCAATGACTTCTTCCATCAGGCGGCTCCTGCTTGGCTGGTTTTGCCGGGGTTGCCCGGGCGATAGGCACGCACCGACTGGTGCGCCAGCGCGGTGAGGATGAGCAGGGTCGAGCCGACTACCACGGTGAATACGCCGATGTCGAAGAACAGCGCGCTGGCCACGTGCACGTCACCCAGCAGCGGCAGGTGCAGGTGGGCGGTATGGGTGGTCAGGAACGGGTAGCCCAGGCCGATGGCGCCAGCCCCGGTGAGGGTGGCGCACAGCAGGCCGGTGCCCATCCAGCGCAGCGGCCGCAGGCTCATCTGCGCCTCGACCCACTGGGTGCCGGCGACCATGTACTGCAGGATGAACGCCACGGACATGACCAGGCCGGCGACAAAGCCGCCGCCCGGCTGGTTGTGGCCACGCATGAACAGGTACATCGACACCAGCAGGGCGATCGGCAGCAGCAGACGCACCAGGGCGGCCGGCACCATCATGAAGCCCAGCGCGGTGTCGGTGGCGTGGCGCGGGTTGACCAGGTCGGTGACCACGTCCGGCGCCAGCTGGCGCTGCTGGGCAGGCAGCTGCATGCTCTCCTTGGGCGGGCGGAAGCGGCGCAGCAGGGCGAATACGGTGAGTGCCACGGCCACCAGCACGGTGATCTCGCCGAGGGTGTCGAAGCCGCGGAAGTCCACCAGCATCACGTTGACCACATTGGTGCCACCGCCTTGCGGCAGGGCCCGGCTGAGGTAGAACGAGGAGATGTCGTTGGGCGTGGGGCGGGTGAGCATGGCGTACGACAACAGCGCCATGCCGCCACCGACCAGCACCGCCAGCACCAGGTCGCGCAGGCGACGCAGGCGTGCACGGTCCTGGCTGCCAGGCAGCGGCGATACGCCTTCGATACGCCGGGGCAGCCAGCGCAGGCCGAGCAGCAGCAGGACAGTGGTCACCACTTCGACCGCCAGTTGCGTGAGTGCAAGGTCGGGGGCGGAGAACCAGACGAAGGTGATGCAGGTCATCAGGCCGCAGACGCTGACCATGATCAGCGCCGCGAGGCGGTGGTACTTGGCTTGGTAGGCGGCGCCGATGGCGCAGGCGATGGCGATCAGCCACAGCGCGACGAACACCCCCGAGCCGGGGATTTTCGGCCGGTCGCCCCAGCTCAGGCCGTTGTACAGCAATGGCATGAGGCCGGCGATGAAGGCAGCCAGCACCAGCATGAACAGTTGTGTCTGCAGGCGGCGGGTGGTCAGCAACCGCTCGATGTGCCGGGCCAGCAACATCAGGTGTACCAGGCCCTGCTCGAACAGGCGCTTGCCGTTGACGCGCCCGATCAGCGGTGGGTTGGCGAAGCGGCCGCGTTGTAACTGCTTGCGCAGCAGCAGGTAAAGCAGGATGCCGCCGCACATGGCGATCAGGCTCATCATCAGCGGTGCGTTCCAGCCGTGCCAGACGGCCAGGCTGTATTCCGGCAGGGTGCCACCGACCACCGGCAGGGCGGCGGCGGCCAGCAGCGGGCCGACCGATTGCGCCGGGAAGATGCCGACCACCAGGCAGGTGAGCACCAGCAACTCGACCGGTGCACGCATCCAGCGCGGTGGCTCGTGGGGCGTGTGCGGCAAGTCCTGGGCCGGCGGGCCGAAGAACACGTCGACGGTGAAGCGCAGCGCATAGGCCACGCTGAAGGTACCGGCCAGGGTGGCGATCACCGGCAGGGCAGCCTCGACCCAGGCGGTGGAGTTGATGAACACGGTCTCGGCGAAGAACATTTCCTTGGACAGGAAACCGTTCATCAACGGCACGCCGGCCATCGAGGCGCTGGCGACCATGGCCAGGGTGGCGGTGAACGGCACCAGGCGGAACAGGCCGCTCAAGCGGCGGATGTCACGGGTGCCGCTTTCGTGGTCGATGATCCCGGCGGCCATGAACAGCGAGGCTTTGAAGGTGGCGTGGTTGAGAATGTGGAACACCGCGGCCACGGCGGCCAGCGGGCTGTTCAGGCCCAGCAGCAGAGTGATCAGGCCCAGGTGGCTGATGGTCGAGTAAGCCAGCAGGCCCTTGAGGTCGTTCTGGAACATCGCGGCGAAGGCGCCGAGCAACAGGGTGGCGGCGCCGGCACCGCCGACGATCCAGAACCATTCCTCGCTGCCCGACAGCACCGGCCACAGCCGGGCCAGCAGGAACACCCCGGCCTTGACCATGGTCGCCGAGTGCAGGTAAGCCGAGACCGGGGTGGGCGCCGCCATGGCGTGGGGCAGCCAGAACTGGAAGGGAAATTGCGCGCTCTTGCTCAGGGCGCCGATCAGGATCAGGGGCAGCAGCACCGGATACAGCGCATGCTGGCGGATGGTGTCGCCGGCAGCCAGGACCTTGTCCAGGTCGTAGCTGCCGACCACATGGCCGAGCAGCAGGGCCCCGACCAGCAGGCACAAGCCGCCGGCACCAGTGACCATCAGCGCCATGTAGGCGCCGCGGCGGGCGTCGGCGCGGTGGTGCCAGTAGCCGATCAGCAGGAAGGAGAACAGGCTGGTGAGTTCCCAGAAGAACACCAGCTGGATCAGGTTGCCGGAAATCACCAGGCCGAGCATGGCGCCCATGAACGCCAGGAAGAAGGCGAAGAAGCGCGGCACCGGGTCCTGGGGCGACATGTAGTAGCGCGCATACAGCGACACCAGGGTGCCGATGCCCAGCACCAGCAGGCTGAACAGCCAGGCGAAGCCGTCCATGCGCAGCACCAGGTTCATGCCCAGGCTGGGCAGCCACAGCAGCTCTTCGCGAATGACGCCGCCGTCGGCGATCTGGGGGTACAGCAACGCCACCTGGACGGTGCCGACCAGGGCGACGAGCCCGGCGAGAATGGACTCTGCGTTGCGTGCGTTGTGCGGCAGGACAGCCGCCAGGCAACTGCCAACGAAGGGCAGAAGCAATAGCACAATCAATGACATAGCGTTCTGTTCTGAGAAGTTTGCCAAGGATCATACGTGCCGGGGTGTGTATCACCAACACGCAAGCGGTTGCAGGATCCTACAAATGTGCTGTGACAAGCTGTTTTTTTATAACAGTTCTTTACAAAGCATAGCGGGTGTTGGCCGCATCACAGCCCGGCTTCACGTTGACGCTCGTCTTCGTCCTGCAATGCGGCGGCCTCGTCGCTGCGCCGGATCTTCAGCTCGCTTACCACCACCGCCAGCACGATCAGCAGCCCGCCGATCAGGGCCACCCCCGGCAGGCGCTCGCCGGCAATGCGCCCGACAACGCCGGCCCACACCGGCTCGCCGGCATAGATCAAGGTGGCGCGGGTGGGCGAAACCGACTGCTGCGCCCAGTTCATCGCCACCTGGATCACCGCGCTCATGGCACCCAGGCCTACGGCGCTGACCAGCAGCAACCAGGAGAAGTCGGGGAGTTGCTCCTGGGTCGGCACGATCATCAGGAACGCCAGCGCCGAGGCAGTCGCCAGTTGCACCACGGTGACCCGGCGCACATCGACCTTGCCGGCATAACGGCTGATCAGGATGATCTCGCCGGCAATGGCCACGGCGCTGACCAGCGTCACCAGCTCGCCTTCGCTGAAGTGCAAGCTGCCGCCTTCGGGGCCGGCCAGCAGCATCAGGCCGGCGAAGGCCAGGCAGATGCCCAGGCTTGGCATCAGCCCGGGGCGGCGCCCCAGCACCAGCCATTGCAGCAGTGGCACGAAGGGCACGTACAGCGCGGTGATGAACGCCGACTGGCTGCTGCTGATGGTCTGCAGGCCCATGGTCTGCAAACCGTAGCCGAGCATGATCGACACGCCGATGAGCATGCCGGCCTTGAGTTCGGTGAAGGTCAGCCCAGGCAGCGAACGCGCCGACACCAGGCCGACGAACAACGCGGCGGCGGCGAAGCGCAGGCCGACGAAGAACATCGGCCCGCTGACGCTCA
This sequence comes from Pseudomonas sichuanensis, assembly GCF_003231305.1. Lineage (GTDB taxonomy): Bacteria > Pseudomonadota > Gammaproteobacteria > Pseudomonadales > Pseudomonadaceae > Aquipseudomonas > Aquipseudomonas sichuanensis. Next base: position 68,248 of record NZ_QKVM01000029.1, read on the forward strand.
TGACCGTGTGCACGATCAGGAAGGTGCCACCCCAGAGCATGGTGATGAACACCAGCACCAGCTCGGCCTTGCTCAGGCGGAAGGTGACGGCGGGTTTGCTGTGGGTGGCTTGGCTCATGGGCTTGCGTGCTCGGCAGGGGCGGCGCACAATCCGCCGCAAAGTGGGCAGTATACTGCGCAACCCCTGCTAGTGAGCAATATAGTGCACAAAGAAACCGAACACCGTACCTCGGTGTTGCAGCATGTCAGCCAGAATGTTCGCCGCCTGCGTGGCGACGCCGGCCTCAGCCAGGCGGCGCTGGCCGAGCGTTCCGGGGTCAGCCGGCGAATGCTGGTGGCCATCGAGGCGGGCGAGAAGAATGTCAGCCTGACCACCCTCGACCTGATTGCCGAGGCGTTGGGTGTCGCTTTCAGCACGCTGATCCAGGCGCCCGACCAACGTGACCCTAGCCGCATCGACGAGTTGGCCTGGGCCGGTGAACACCCCGGTAGCCGGGCGGTGCTGCTGGGCAGCAGCCCGGCCCGGCGCGAGGCAGAGCTGTGGGAGTGGACCCTGGCGCCTGGCGAGTGCTACGCCAGCGAGGCCGACGCGGCGGGTTGGAGCGAGCAGATCTACGTCGCCGAAGGGCAGCTGACGCTGGTCATCGAAGGCGTCGAGTACCACTTGATGACCGGCCAGTTCCACGTGTTCCCCAGCAACTGCCGCTATGCCTATCGCAATGATGGCCTGCAGGCCGTGCGCTTCGTGCGCAATGTAGTGATCTGAGCGGTCAACCCTTCAGCAGTTCGTCGGTGCTGACCACCTTGGCGTAGGCGAAGGCCAGTGCGGCCATCGCCGAGGCGTGCACCTCGGCGGCTGGCACCTGCTTGCCGTCGAAGGTCAATGGCAGGGTGGCGCAGGCGTCATGGGCCACGGTGACGTCATAGCCATAGTCGGCCGCAGCCCGGGTGGCGGCATCGACACACATATGGCTCATGCTGCCGGCGATGGTCAGCGCCTTGACATCGTGTTGGTCCAGCAGCGCCTTCAGGTTGGTGTCGCGGAAGCTGTTGACCTTGTGCTTGAGCACCACGGCCTCGTCGTTGGCAGGTTCGACCTTGTGGTGAATCCGTGCACCGGCCGAGCCTGGGGCGAAGAAGGGGGCGTCGTTGCTCTCGAATTCGTGACGCACGTGGATCACCAGGTCGCCCCGTTTACGCGCAGCGTCGAGCAGCCGGGCGGCGTTGTCGGCGGCGGCCTCGGCGCCGTCGAGGGTCCATTTGCCGCCGGGGAAGTAGTCATTCTGGATGTCGATGATGATCAGTGCCTGCTTGTTCATGGTGCCTCCTGCGGCAGTAGTGATGAACTGCTGATAGTTATAGGCTTGAACGATCGGATCGAGGATTGGCGCGAGCGACACAATGACGGCAAAAACTGACAGCCTGGAAATTGGCGTGTTGCTGTACCCAGGGGCACAGAGTGCGGCGGTGCATGGTTTGACCGACCTGTTCACGGTGGCCAACCGGGTGGCGGCCGAACTGGGTGAGCACCAGTTGCCGCTGCTGCGTGTCAGCCACTGGCAACTCGATGCCGCTGGGCAACTGCAGGTCATTCACGACAGCCTGCCGCAGGCCGGGCATGCGCCACGGGCGATGTTGATTCCCCCCAGCCTGGCTGCCACGCCCTCCGGCGAGCTGCTGGCCGCTCATCGCCCCGCACTCTGCGGCTTGCATGGCCAGGGGACGGTGTTGGCTTCGGTGTGCATCGGGGTGTTCCTGATAGCGGGCAGCGGCCTGCTCGACGGGCGTTCGGCCTGCACTCACTGGAACTACGCCCAGGCCCTGAGCGAGCGCTTCCCCAAAGTGCGGGTGGCGACCAGCCAGCCACTGCTGGACGATGGCGATATCGTCACGTCCGCCGGCCTGATGGCCTGGACCGACCTGGGTCTGCACCTGATCGAGCGCTTCCTTGGCCACACCCTGGCCCGTGAGACCGCGCGCTACCTGGCGGTGGAGCCGGCACCGGCGCCTGTGCCGGGGGCGCTGTTCACCCCGCGGCTGGAGCATGGCGACGAGGCGGTGCTGCGGGTGCAGCATTGGCTGCAGGGTGAGCAGGCTCGCGTTGCCGGCCTGGCCGACATGGCCCGCTGTGCCGGGCTTGAACCGCGCACTTTCCTGCGCCGCTTTCGCGCCGCCACCGGCCTGCGTCCCACCGAGTATGCCCAGCAAGTGCGGGTTGGCCGCGCCTGCCGGCTGCTGGAGTTCACCCGGCGCAGCGTCGACCAGATCGCCTGGGGCGTCGGCTATCAGGACCCCGGCGCCTTTCGCAAGGTGTTCCAGCGCCTTACTGGCATGACCCCCAGTGACTACCGGCGGCGGTTCGCGGTTGGCGGTGAGTGAGGATTAGCCGATCCTGCTGGTTGCGCGGTGGACACGCTGTTCCGGGGGGCTTCCAGGAGAAAGTCCTTGACCTTGAGTTAACTGGAGGTTTTAACCTGCGCGCCAATAGGTTGAAAGTGGCCCAAGCAAGGAGACAGTCCATGGTGCTAAATGCCCATTCCCTGTGGTTCACCCAGATGATCGAGTACGACGTCCCGCCTGGGCATCAGCAGGCGCTGGCCCAGGCCCTGGTCACGCGTAGCGAGCAACTGGCGCAGCGTTGTGAAGGCTTGCAGGGCGTCAGCATCCAGGCCAGTGACGACGGCTGTCGGGTGCTCCAATACCTGCAATGGCAGTCGCGCGGCGCATGGGCGGCGGCCGCCAGCCGCTTCGTCGAGGAGCCGTTCCTCGAACTGTTGCGCCAGCACCAGGCCCGCGGCGTCAACTTCGCGGCCTACCAGGCCTTGCGTAGCCTGGTGCGGGGTGTCGATGGCGGCCTGCACTGCCAGGTCGGTGCGGCTCAGGCGTACCAGGGCGCGTAGTGTGGGTAGCGGTCCAGGCGTGCGCCGATGACCATCTCGCTGACCCATGCGCTCAGCATCGCGCTGTAGGCTTTCTGGCTCTCTTCGCTCGATAGCGCGTGATCGGCGCCATCGACGGTGCGGTGGGTCAGCGAGTGTGCGCCGACGAACGCCGAGCGGTAGCTCATCAGGGTGCTGTGCGGTACATAGTCGTCCTGTTCGGACTCCACCAGCAGCACGTCGCCGGCGAATTCCGCGCAGGCGGCGAGGGCGCTGTTGTCGGCCGGGCTCAGGGCGCGCAGGCGATAGGCGTTGAGGCGTTGACGGTCCAGTGCCTGCTTGGGGCTGTTCCATTCATCGTCCCAATACAGTGCCGGCACCCTCAGTGCCAACCATTTCACCGCTCGGCGGCGGGTGAGCAGGGTGGCCAGGTAACCGCCATAACTGCTGCCGATGACGGCCATGGCGGCGGGGTCGACGGCAGGGTGGCTGGCGAGGCGGTCGTAGGCGGCCAGCAGGTCGGCGAGGTTCTGCTCGCGGGTGACGGTCAGGCGCTGGCTTTGCGTCTTCTCGTGGCCGCGCAGGTCGAAGGTCATGCACACGCAGCCCAGCCCGGTGATCTGTCGGGCCCGCGCCAGGTCGCGCTGCTGGCTGCCGCCCCAGCCGTGGACGAAGAGGATGCCCGGCATCTTGCTGCCGGGGCTGACCAGGGTGCCGGCGATGCATTCGCCTTCGACGGCCAGCTCGATGGTTTCACTTTCGATGGTCATGGTCGCGGATCCGTGCATATTTGCTGAGTTGTCCCAGTTCACTGTCATGCCCCTGATAGAAGAGGGTGGCGTCGGCCGGGAGTCGGGCTTCGCCGAACACTTCATGGGTTGATGCGCGCACTTGCTGCAGGGCCGGGTCGTCGGCGAAGGCCAGCAATGCGAGGAGCTCCGCGCTGCTGGCCCCGCCCGGGCGCCACGACTGCTCCAGCACGCCGCTGCGCAGGTGGCCGTGCGGGTCGGTGCCGCGGGCGATGTCGTAGTTGCGTCGCGAGGCGATGAAGCCAGGGAAGTGGCGTTCGGCAGCCTGCTCGTAGGTCATGGCCTGGTTGATGGCCAGCCGCAGATGGTCTTCCAGCGGTAACTGCAGCAGTTGTTGGTAGTCGCCGCGCACCACGTGCAGGTCGGAGCCGCCGTACACCTCGGTGCCAGCGTGGTCGTGGGTGAGCTGCTGGGTGCCGTGGTAGCTCAGGGTGAGCCCGGCGACACGTACCTGTCCGACGCTGAAGGTTTCGACGTCGCTCAGGTCTTCTTCCAGCACCAGGCCCCATACGGCGAGCTGTTGGTCGTCCATCGGCTGCAGCAGTGTTTCCAATGCTTCGGGCCGGGTGATGACCTGTTGGCCACGACCGGCGCAGGCCCGCACTGGCTTGATGCGGATTCGGCCTGCGGCCAGTAGCAAGGCGGCGCGGCGCGCGTCGTCCTTGCTGAAGACGGTGTAGCCCCGCAGCAAGGCGCTGCTGGCATCCCTGGCGAACCCATCCGTCCAGCCCGGCGGGAAACTTGCCCCGGCGGGCAGGGGATGGGAGATGGCCTTGGTGGCCATGTAGGGGTGGCTGACCAATCCGCCGAACAGGTCGCGTTCGCTGTGGATGCCCAGTGGTGCGTAGCGTGCCGGGTCGATCAGGGTATCGGTGGCCAGGTAATAGTAGTGGGCATCGTCGGTTGCTGGCTGGCCGGGTTGGGCTCGCGGCAGGTTCAGCAACTGTGCAAGGCCGTCGGCCAGTTTGAGCTGGACGGCGTGTTCGTGGTCCGAAGTGTGCTCGCGGGTGTCGAGCAGTGCGACAGCGGTTTTCGGCTCGCGGGTGTGGGGCATGGGGGCCTCGCGTGCACTGAAGTATGTATGGGCTGTGAAGGCATCAGGCAGGCAAAGTTCAGCGGGATTGATCGGCGGTTTGCAGGGCGCATGGGGCAATCCTGGCGCTGTTCCCGTCGTGAAGATTGCGGGCGGTGGCAGCCTGTTCCATTATCGACGGCCTGGATCAGTCGAGATGTGTCCGCAGGAGTGCGCATGAACAGTCAGTCCCCCCTTCAGGAAACCGTACCGGCGCGTCTGGCCCGAGTGCGTCAGGTCATGGCCCGCGAGGGGGTCGATGCCCTGTTGGTACCTTCCGCCGACCCGCATCTGTCCGAATACCTGCCGGGCCATTGGCAGGGGCGGCAATGGTTGTCCGGTTTCCACGGTTCGGTGGGCACGCTGGTGGTGACGGCGGACTTCGCCGGGGTGTGGGCTGACAGCCGTTATTGGGAGCAGGCGGATAAAGAGTTGGCGGGTAGCGGTATCGAGCTGATGAAGCTGCGGCCCGGACAGCCGGGGGCGCTTGAGTGGTTGGGCGAGCATGTTCAGGGCACAGTCGCCGTGGACGGCGCGGTGATGGCTTTGGCTTCGGCGCGTCAACTGAACGAGCGCTTGCAGGCCCGGGGCGTGAGCCTGCGTACCGATCTTGATCTGTTTGAACAGGTCTGGACTGACCGGCCGCCCTTGCCGGGCAATCCGGTGTATCAGCACCTGACGCCGTACGCCACGGTCAATCGTGCGCAAAAGCTTGCAGAGCTGCGCAGCACGCTGAAAAGCAAGGGCGCCGACTGGCATTTTATTGCCACGCTCGATGACATTGCCTGGCTGTTCAACCTGCGTGGCAGCGATGTCTCCTACAACCCCGTGTTTGTTTCATTTGCATTGATCGGCCAGGACAAAGCCTACCTGTTCGTCGGCAGGGACAAGGTCGATGACCATCTGAACCAGGTACTGAAGGCCGACTGCATCGATGTGTGCGATTACACCGAGGTGCGCAGCGCGCTGGCGGCAATCCCCGCTGAAAGCAGCTTGATGGTGGACCCGGCGCGGGTCACCTGTGGTTTGCTGGACCACCTTGCGAGCGAGGTCCGGCTGGTTGAAGCCATCAACCCCACGACCGTGAGCAAGTCGCGCAAGGGGGAGGGGGATCTGCTTCACATCCGCAAGGCCATGGAGCAGGACGGCGCGGCGCTGTGCGAATTCTTTGCCTGGTTCGAAGCCCATCAGGGGCAGCAGGAAATTACCGAACTGACCATCGACGAGAAACTGAGCGAGGCGCGTGCCCGGCGGCCTGGTTTCGTATCGTTGAGCTTCTCGACCATTGCGGCCTACAACGCCAATGGTGCAATGCCCCATTACCATGCCACCCATCAATCGCATGCGATTGTTGAAGGGAATGGCCTGCTGTTGATCGATTCCGGCGGCCAGTACCTGGGAGGTACCACCGACATCACGCGCATGGTGCCCATCGGGGAGCCCAACCATGAGCAGAAGGCCGATTGCACGCGGGTGCTCAAGGGCATGATCGCGCTGTCACGGGCGAAGTTTCCGCGCGGCATTCTTTCACCTTTGCTCGACGCCATCGCACGGGCGCCGATCTGGGCAGATCAGGTCGATTACGGGCATGGCACCGGCCATGGTGTGGGCTACTTCATGAATGTGCACGAAGGGCCGCAGGTGATTGCCTACCAAGCGGCGGCCGCGCCACAGACGGCGATGCAGCCGGGGATGATCAGTTCGATCGAGCCTGGCACTTATCGGCCGGGGCAGTGGGGGGTGCGGATCGAGAATCTGGTGGTCAATCGCGAGGCTGGCAGCAGTGCGTTCGGCGATTTCCTCGAATTCGAAACATTGACCTTGTGCCCGATCGATACGCGCTGCCTGTTGCGCGAGGGGCTGAGCAGCGAGGATATCGCCTGGCTTGATTGCTATCACGAGACTGTGCGGGAGCGGCTATCGCCGCTGCTCCAGGGCGATGCGCTGGAGTGGCTGGAACGGCGCACGGCACCGATCTGACAGCAACGCAAAGGGCAGCCCGGAGGCTGCCCTTTTTTCATGTTTACTTGCAGATCACGATCATGCTGCGGCTGGTATAGCCGGCCGGGTTGATGCCGAAGATATAGTCGCCGGGCTCTTCATCGCTGTCGCCAGAGCGAGCGATGACTTTGTAGCCTTTGCTGCTACAGGAGCTTGCAGCTTTGCTGTAGCACTTGTCCCACGACGAAGAGAGGCCCGAGCAGTTGATGTGCATGCCCTTCTTCCCCCGCTTCACCTCAGTCTTGGCAGTCGCGGCACATCCAGCAATGGCCAAGATGGCCAGGATGAGAAAAATACGTTTCATTCCTGTCCTTATGCGGGCCCGGTTACATGCCCGGGCCTGTCGTCAGCGCTTCGAGTCTTCCCTGAGATTCCCCTGCGTCCTTTTGCAGCCAAGTAGATAGCGTCTTGATTATGATTTTGTGACAGCTTAATCAGCCTGCGGGAGCGGTACAAGGCCAGGCATGTTTTAAATGCAAATATTTCTCAAATCAGTCGGCGGCCACGGCGGGTGCTGTTTCGCGTCTCATCGACAGGGTTGCGCCGACCGAGGCGGTGATGATGGCAAGGATGGCCAGCCATTGCCAGGTGGTGAGTTTCTCGCCCAGGAACAGCAAGCCTGAAAGCGCCCCGAATGCCGGTTCAATGCTCATCAGGGTGCCGAATGTGCGGGCGGGCATGCGGGTCAGGGCGACCATTTCCAGGCTATAGGGGAGTGCTGTCGAGAGGATCGCGACGCCCAGTGCCACAGGTAGCAAAGCCGGAGTGAACAGTGCGCTGCCGGCATGGACGATGCCGATGGGGGCCACGAACAGCGCGGCGATCACCACCCCCAGTGCGGCAGTCTGGATGCCGTTTTCGGCGCCCGCGCGCTGGCCATATAGAATGTAGAGCGCCCAACATACGCCTGCCCCCAATGCATAGCCGGCACCCAACGGGTCGATGCTGGCGCCGGACTGGCCGACGGGGATCAGCAGCAGCAGGCCAACTACCGCCAGGCCGATCCAGATAAAGTCGAGCGCCCGGCGCGAGGCCCATAGTGCTACGGCCAGCGGGCCGGTGAATTCGAGTGCCACGGCGATCCCCAAGGGCACGCTGCGCAGCGACATATAGAAGAGGAAATTCATTCCGCCCAGGGCCATGCCGTAGATGACCACGCTGCGCAGGGTGCTGGCGTCCAGCCGTGCCCGCCAAGGGCGCAGCAGCAACAGCATGATGATGCTGGCGAAGATCAGGCGCAGGGTGGTGGTGCCTTGTGCGCCTACGACAGGGAACATGCTTTTGGCCAGCGAGGCGCCGGACTGGATGGAAGCCATGGCGATCAGCAGCAGGCCGATGGGGAACAGGGTGGCGGCCAGACTGCGTTGGGGGGTGTTCATTGTGGGGGGAGGGTCCATGGTTGTGCGGCGGGGTGAGCAATATAGTGCGCAATTTACGGTGGGGTGTGCAAGGGAAGGTTATGGCCCGTGAGAACAGTGCGCGTTGTGGGCTTGGGTTCCCTCTATATTTCAATTTCCTGAAATTAAAGGTTGACGGGGTTTCAGATCCCCTTATAATGCGCCCCACTTCCAGCGACAACGGAACGCAAAACTCCTTGAGATTCAACGAGTTGAGT
>NZ_QKVM01000003.1 GCF_003231305.1 Pseudomonas sichuanensis
CGAAGAGGGCGGCCCGCTCGAACCCTTCTTGAAACATCTTGAAAGGCCATCCCGGGCAACCGGTGATGGCCTTTCATCCAATTGTCACATTGGAGTCATATCGTGTTCATGCGGCCTGCAGATACTTGGGCCCGTTCCATCTCACAACCCACGATATTCCTGCTAGGAGCAAGGCATGAAACTGAAGCGTTTGATGGCGGCCCTGACCTTTGCCGCCGCTGGCGTTGCCACCGCCAATGCGGTCGCCGCTGTCGACCCAGCCATCCCGACCTACACCAAGACCACCGGTGTATCGGGTAACCTCTCCAGCGTCGGTTCGGACACCCTCGCCAACCTGATGACTCTGTGGGCCGAGGCCTACAAGAAGGAATATCCGAACGTAAACATCCAGATCCAGGCCGCCGGCTCCTCCACCGCGCCACCCGCGCTGACCGAAGGCACCGCCAACCTGGGCCCGATGAGCCGCAAGATGAAGGACGTCGAGCTGCAGGCCTTCGAGCAGAAGTACGGCTACAAGCCAACCGCCATCCCGGTTGCCGTCGACGCCCTGGCCGTGTTCGTGCACAAGGACAACCCGATCAAGGGCCTGACCATGGCTCAGGTCGACGCCATCTTCTCGTCCACCCGCCTGTGCGGCGGCAAGGCTGACGTGAAGACCTGGGGTGACATCGGTGTGACCGGCGACCTGGCCAACAAGCCAATCCAGCTGTTCGGCCGTAACTCGGTATCGGGCACCTACGGCTACTTCAAGGAAGAAGCCCTGTGCAAAGGCGACTTCAAGCCTAACGTCAACGAACAGCCTGGCTCGGCTTCGGTCGTGCAGTCGATCAGCTCCTCGCTGAACGGCATCGGCTACTCGGGCATCGGCTACAAGACCGCCAGCGTGAAAACCGTGGCCCTGGCCAAGAAGGAAGGCGGCGAGTTCATCGAAGACAACGAAGCCAACGCCCTGAACGGTTCGTACCCGCTGTCGCGCTTCCTCTACGTCTACGTCAACAAGGCCCCGAACAAGCCTCTGGCCCCGCTGGAAGCCGAGTTCGTCAAGCTGGTGCTGTCGCAGGCTGGCCAGCAGGTCGTGGTGAAGGATGGCTACATCCCGCTGCCGGCCAAAGTGGTCGACAAGACCCTGGCTGACCTGGGCCTGTCCCACGCCGGTAACGTCGCAAAGAAGTAAGTAACTGAGGATGAGGCCGGTGCTGATGCCCGGCCTTGTCCACGAATCTCTCAGTCCGAAGCCAGGGTTCCTGCGCGGCGGGCTTTCTTGCGTCACTGCATTGTCATGTTTTTGTCATACGGGACCGCTAGGGTGTGCGCATGAATGATCTGGCCAACTCCACCATGACCCAAAATTCCCCGCCGGTGCGCATTGATTTCAATACGCCCGAGCTGCAACGCAAGCGCCGCATGCGCGCCCTCAAGGACCGCCTGACCCGCTGGTACGTCCTGGTGGGCGGGCTGGCCGTGCTGGCTGCCATTACCCTGATCTTCTTCTACCTGGCCTATGTAGTGCTGCCGCTGTTCCAGGGTGCCACGCTGACCAGCAAGAAGGCGCTGGAGCCGACCTGGCTGCAGCAGGATGCCGGCAAGCCGCTGATGATCGCCCTCGAGGAACAGAACCTCGTGGGCATGCGCGTTTCCGACAAGGGCCAGGCCCTGCTCTTCGATACCAAGACCGGTAACGAACTCAAGCGCGTCGACCTGCCAGTGCCCGCCGGCACCCAGGTCAGCTCGATCAGCACCGATCAGCCGGGCAGCCCGCTGGTGGTGCTGGGCCTGTCCAACGGCCAGGCGCTGGTGTTCCACCACACCTACAAGATCACCTATCCGGACAACAAGAAGACCATCGAGGCGGGCATCGACTACCCCTATGGTCAGGACCTGTTCACCCTGGATGACCAGGGCCGCGCGCTGGAACACGTGAGCGTCAACGTCAATGGCGACACCCTGTTGCTGGCCGGCTCCACCGGCGCGCACCTGCAGGTGATCGAACTGTCGCGCACCGAGAACATGATGACCGAGGAGGTCACTGTCGAGCAGAACCGCATCGAGCTGCCGCAGATGACCGAGGCGGTGAAGAACATCTTCATCGACCCGCGCCAGCAGTGGCTGTACGTGGTCAACGGCCGTGCCACCGCCGACGTCTTCAGCCTGCGCGAGAAGAGCCTCAACGGCCGCTACAAGCTGCTCGAGGACGGCAACGCCGAAATCACCGCCAGCGGTCAGCTGGTCGGCGGCATCTCGCTGATCTTCGGTGACTCCAAGGGCGGCCTGAGCCAGTGGTTCATGGCCCGCGACCCGGATGGCGAGTCGCGCCTGAAACTGATCCGCAGCTTCCAGCTGGGCAGCGCGCCGATCGTGCAGATCGACGCCGAAGAGCGCCGCAAGGGCTTCATCGCCCTCGACAGCGCCGGCAAGCTGGGCGTGTTCCACAGCACCGCGCACCGTACCCTGCTGGTCGAGCCGGTCGCCGAAGGCGCGGGCATCCTGGCCCTGTCGCCACGCGCCAACCGCATCATCATCGAAGAAGGCGGCAAGCTGCTGCCACTGAGCCTGCGCAACCCGCACCCGGAGATTTCCTTCAGCGCGCTGTGGGGCAAGGTCTGGTACGAGAACTACGACGAGCCTAAGTACGTCTGGCAGTCCACCGCTTCGAACACCGACTTCGAACCCAAGCTGAGCCTGTCGCCGCTGACCTTCGGTACGCTCAAGGCCGCGTTCTACGCGATGATCCTGGCTGCCCCGCTGGCCATCGCCGCCGCCATCTACACCGCCTACTTCATGGCCCCGGGCATGCGCCGCAAGGTCAAGCCGGTGATCGAACTGATGGAAGCGATGCCGACGGTGATCCTCGGCTTCTTCGCCGGCCTGTTCCTCGCGCCGTACCTCGAAGGCCACCTGCCGGGCGTGTTCAGCCTGCTGCTGATCCTGCCGGTGGGCATCCTGGTCGCAGGTTTTGCCTGGAGCCGCCTGCCGGAGTCGATCCGCCTGCGTATCCCGGATGGCTGGGAGGCAGCGATCCTGATCCCGGTGATCCTGGCGATCGGCTGGTTCGCGCTGTACATGAGCCCGTTCATGGAAAGCTGGTTCTTCGGTGGCGACATGCGCCTGTGGATCAGCAACGACCTGGGGATCACCTACGACCAGCGCAACGCCCTGGTGGTCGGTATCGCCATGGGCTTTGCGGTCATCCCGAACATCTACTCCATCGCCGAAGACGCCGTGTTCAGCGTGCCGCGCAGCCTCACCCTGGGCTCGCTGGCCCTGGGTGCCACGCCGTGGCAGACCCTGACCCGCGTGGTCATCCTCACCGCCAGCCCGGGTATCTTCTCGGCGCTGATGATCGGCATGGGCCGAGCGGTGGGCGAGACCATGATCGTGCTCATGGCCACCGGCAACACCCCGGTGATGGAAATGAACCTGTTCGAGGGCATGCGCACCCTGGCCGCCAACGTGGCCGTGGAAATGCCGGAATCGGAAGTCGGTGGCAGCCACTATCGTGTGCTGTTCCTCGCCGCCCTCGTGCTGCTGATGTTCACGTTCATCATGAACACCTTGGCCGAGCTGATTCGCCAGCGCCTGCGCAAGAAATACTCGTCGCTTTGATAGAAAGGTAGAGATCCGTGAAAAAGGATTCCCTCAAAGGCTGGTTCAAGAGCGGCGCCCCCGGCGTCTGGATCAGCGGTGGCGCGGTGGCGATGGCGGTCATCATGACCGTCGGCCTGCTGGCCGTGATCGCCGTGCGTGGTTTGGGCCACTTCTGGCCGGCCGACCTGGTCCAGGCCACCTACAAGGTGCCTGGCCAGGCCGACCACGTGATCATCGGTGAAGTGGTACAGAAGGAAGAAGTACCGCGCGAACGCCTCAAGGGTGCCGGCCTGCCGGTGCCCGACCAGGGCCCGGAGTTCATGACCCGCGAGCTGATCAAGATCGGTAACCGCGACCTCAACGGCAGCGACTTCACCTGGGTGGTCGGCGAGTGGCTGGTGGATCAGCGCAAGCCTGCCGATCTGATCGCCCTGGAGCGCCGCGAGTGGGGCAACTTCTACGGCTACCTGGTCAGCGTCAAGGAAGACGGGCGGGTGGTCGCCCAGGGCCCTGAGGCCTGGAACGAGCTGCAGGCCCGCCTCAAGCGCGCCAGCGAACTCAACGACCAGTTGGTGAAGCTCGAGAAGAAAGACATCGGCGCCATCAACCATGGGCTGGAGCGTCTGCGCCTGCATGGCCGCAAGTTGGAACTGGACGGCAAGCTCGATGCCGCCGCCCAGGCCGACATGGAGGCCGAGCGCGCCGAGCTGAACAACCGCTACAAGGCCATCGAAGAGCGCCTGAGCGGCCTGCACCAGGCCTTCGCCCGCGACAGCCTGGTGGCCCGCGACGGCAACGGCCGCGAAGTGGAGATCAACCTGAGCAAGGTGGTCCACGCGATCCAGCCGAACGCCATGTCCGGCCTGACCAAGATGGGCGCCTACTTTGCCAAGGTGTGGGAGTTCCTCAGCGATGACCCGCGTGAGGCCAACACTGAAGGTGGTATCTTCCCGGCCATCTTCGGCACCGTGATGATGACCCTGATCATGGCCGTGATCGTCACCCCGTTCGGCGTTCTGGCTGCAGTCTACCTGCGCGAATACGCCAAGCAGGGCCCGGTGACCCGCTTGATCCGCATCGCTGTGAACAACCTCGCCGGTGTACCGGCGATCGTCTACGGCGTGTTCGGCCTGGGCTTCTTCGTCTATGTGCTGGGCGGCTCGATCGACCGCCTGTTCTTCCCCGAGTCGCTGCCGGCGCCTACCCTGGGTACGCCCGGCCTGCTGTGGGCTTCGCTGACCCTGGCGCTGCTGGCGGTGCCGGTGGTGATCGTGGCCACCGAGGAAGGCCTGGCGCGCATTCCACGCACCGTGCGTGAGGGCTCGCTGGCCCTGGGTGCGACCAAGGCCGAGACCCTGTGGAAGATCGTCCTGCCGATGGCCAGCCCGGCCATGATGACCGGCATGATCCTCGCCGTGGCCCGTGCCGCCGGTGAAGTGGCCCCGCTGATGCTGGTGGGTGTGGTGAAGCTGGCGCCCTCGCTGCCGGTGGACGGCAACTACCCGTACCTGCACCTGGACCAGAAGATCATGCACCTGGGCTTCCACATCTACGACGTCGGCTTCCAGAGCCCCAACGTCGAGGCCGCGCGGCCGCTGGTGTATGCCACCGCGTTGCTGCTGGTGCTGGTGATCGCCACCCTCAACCTCTCGGCGGTGTGGATGCGTAACCACCTGCGCGAGAAGTACAAGGCCCTCGACAGCTGATCCTGATTGCAAGCGCGCCGCCCGCAGCCCGGGCGGCCCTTTGAAACGAATTGATAGCGTATGGAGTTGACCATGCAGCATGAATCCCACGCCCACGGCATCGACATGTCGGCCCTGGGCCGCGACAAGCAGAGCCTGCGCCTGGCTGAAGAGACCGTGGCCATCGAAGTGCCCGGCCTGTCCCTGTTCTACGGCGACAAGCAGGCGCTGTTCGACGTCAGCATGAATATCCCCAAGCAGCGCGTGACCGCCTTCATCGGCCCGTCCGGCTGTGGCAAGTCGACCCTGCTGCGCACCTTCAACCGCATGAACGACCTGGTTGACGGCTGCCGCGTCGAAGGCGCCATCAACCTGTACGGCAATAACATCTACCGCAAGGGCGAGGACGTGGCCGAGCTGCGCCGCCGCGTGGGCATGGTGTTCCAGAAGCCCAACCCGTTCCCCAAGACCATCTACGAGAACGTGGTCTACGGCCTGCGCATCCAGGGCATCAACAAGAAGCGCACCCTCGACGAAGCCGTGGAGTGGGCGCTGAAGGGCGCGGCCCTGTGGGATGAGGTCAAGGACCGCCTGCACGAATCGGCGCTGGGCCTGTCCGGTGGCCAGCAGCAGCGTCTGGTGATTGCCCGTACCATCGCCGTCGAGCCGGAAGTGCTGCTGCTCGACGAGCCGTGCTCGGCACTGGACCCGATCTCGACGCTGAAAGTCGAAGAGCTGATCTACGAACTGAAATCCAAGTACACCATCGTCATCGTTACCCACAACATGCAGCAAGCGGCCCGTGTTTCGGACTACACCGCGTTCATGTACATGGGCAAACTGGTGGAATTCGGTGATACCGACACCCTGTTCACCAACCCGGCGAAGAAGCAGACCGAAGACTACATCACCGGTCGCTACGGCTAACCACTGCTCTTGAGGAGCATTGGGGCCTCTGTGGGAGCGGGGTTACCCGCGAACACCGGCGAAGCCGGTGCCATGCACCGCAGTGCCTGCTTCGCGGGTACAGGTGAGGCCGGAAAGCCAGGGAACGACACGAACGACTTGAAGCTTGCAGCTGCTTCGCGGAGCGAAACGATGATCAACAAAGAAAGCCTTACCCACCACATTTCCCAGCAGTTCAACGCCGAACTCGAGGAGGTGCGCAGCCACCTCCTGGCGATGGGCGGGCTGGTCGAGAAGCAGGTCAACGACGCCGTCACCGCGCTGATCGAGGCCGACTCGGGCCTGGCCCAGCAAGTGCGTGAAGTCGACGAACAGATCAACCAGATGGAGCGCAACATCGACGAGGAGTGCGTGCGCATCCTCGCCCGTCGCCAGCCGGCGGCCTCCGACCTGCGTCTGATCATCAGCATTTCCAAGTCGGTGATCGACCTGGAGCGCATCGGTGACGAATCCACCAAGATCGCCCGACGCGCCATCCAGCTGTGCGAGGAAGGCGTGTCGCCACGGGGTTATGTCGAGGTGCGCCACATCGGCGACCAGGTGCGCAACATGGTGCGTGACGCACTGGATGCCTTCGCCCGTTTCGACGCTGACCTGGCGCTGTCGGTGGCCCAGTACGACAAGACCATCGACCGCGAGTACAAGACCGCGCTGCGCGAACTGGTCACCTACATGATGGAAGATCCGCGTTCGATCACGCGCGTGCTCAGCGTGATCTGGGCCCTGCGCTCGCTGGAGCGGATCGGCGACCACGCGCGCAACATTTCGGAACTGGTGATCTACCTGGTACGCGGTACCGACGTGCGCCACATGGGCCTCAAGCGCATGAAGGCGGAAGTCCAGGGCGAGGCCTTCGAAGAGGGCGAAATCGCTAATGTTCCGGCTGAACCGGACGATAAATAGAATTGCTCCCGAGCAACAGCGCCCGGCATCCGCCGGGCGTTTTCGTTTGCGGTCGAGCACCCTGCAGGCAGCCGCGAACGTGAAGAGAAGTCCCGGCGTGACCCGTGTTTTGGCAAATGGCCATCAGTCGGCGGTATGCTAGTCGGGATTCAAGAGGAGTATCGATGAGTAAAGTCAATGTGCTGGTCGTGGACGATGCCCCGTTCATCCGCGATCTGGTAAAGAAGTGCCTGCGCAATGCCTTCCCGGGCATGGTGATCGAAGATGCGGTCAATGGCCGCAAAGCCATGGCCATGCTCAGCAAGGAGCGTTTCGACCTGGTCCTGTGCGACTGGGAGATGCCGGAGATGTCCGGCCTCGAACTGCTGAGCTGGTGCCGCCAGCAGGAAGAAATGAAGACCATGCAGTTCATCATGGTGACCAGCCGTGGTGACAAGGAGAACGTGATCCAGGCCATCCAGGCCGGCGTCTCCGATTTCGTCGGCAAGCCGTTCACCAACGAACAGCTGCTGACCAAGGTGAAAAAGTCGCTGACCAAGATCGGCAAACTCGACAGCCTGATGGCGAGTGGGCCGGCGCGGGTCAACTCGGCGTTTGCCAACGATTCGCTCAGCGCCCTGACCGGGGGCCGCCCGGAAGCCGCCAAGGTAGCCGCCCCTGCCGCCCCTGCCGCGCCGGCAGCAACGGCCGCCAAGCCGTTGATCAATGCGCCTGCGCCGAAAGCTGGTGCAACTGCAGCACCGACCGGCCGTGGGCAGGGTCAGCTGCGCCTGGCCAGCGGTCCGCAACCTTGCGTGATCAAGGCCCTGAGCCTGAAGGAAGCCTTGCTGGTGGTGCGCCGCAGCGCCAACTTGCCGCAGGTGCTCGAAGGCGCGGTGCTCGACCTTGAGCAAGGCGAGAACGCCGAAGTGGCGCGGCTGAACGGCTACCTGCACGCCGTTTCGGCGCTGGAACCAAAGCCGGACAGCGACTGGCTGCAATTGAACTTCAAGTTCGTCGATCAGGATGCGCAGAAGCTCGATTACCTGTCGCGGCTGATTGCCCGTGGTACTGCGCAGAAGCACTTCACGCCCGGCGCCTGACCTGCCGACGACAAGGCCCCTGTAGGAGCGGCCTTGTGCCGCGAAAGGGCTGCGCAGCGGGCCCAGATTTTAACCAATGGCAAAGATCGCTGGGGCCGCTTTGCGGCCCTTTCGCGGCACAAGGCCGCTCCTACAGGTCGGTGTGACCTCATGTCTTCCGACCAGCTGTAGCAACTCGTCTTGAAATCGGCTGCTAGGCTTCGACAGAACTCAACTGTCAAAAAGCCACTATCATGCCGCCCGCCCGCCTGCTGCTGTTCTGTGCCTTGCTCACGGCCTCGGCGTCGAGCCTGGGCATGACCATCTACAAAACCACCGACGATTTCGGTGTGGCGTCTTATTCCGAAAGCCCCAGCCCAGGGGCGAAACCGTTGATCGTTCACGAGCCCATGGTCGAGCGTCTCGACGGCCAGGTGCGTCTGCAGACCGAGGCATTCCGTGGCGGCGTGCGTTTCGTTGCGCGTAACGAGCTGCATGTGCCCATGGAGGTCGAACTGCGCCTGAATGGCCTGGCCAATGCCTTCGGCGGCAATGCCCCGCGCCTGGTCAGGCGCGTGGTGCCCGCGCGATCCACCCAGGTACTCAGCGTCATCCTGGCAGCGCCCAGCGGGCCGTTGAAATACGTCAGCAAGTTCGAATACGCCATGGGTGATCCCATCCAGCGTACCCAGGGCTATCGCTACCCCTTCCCGTGGAAGGGCGGGCCGTTTCGCATCAGCCAGGGGCCCAATGGCCGCTTCAGCCATTTCGGCCCGAAGGGGCGCTATGCCATCGATATCGCCATGCCCGAGGGCACGCCGATCATCGCGGCCAGGGGTGGGGTGGTGGTCAGGATCGAGAACAGCCAGACCGGGCGTGGTAGCAACCCGGCGGGCAACTTCGTGCGCATCCTGCACTCGGACGGCACCATGGGCGTCTACCTGCACCTGATGCGCGGTTCGGTGGTGGTGGCAGAGGGGCAGCAGGTGGTGGTGGGGCAGGCGCTGGCCAAGTCGGGCAATACCGGTAACAGCAGCGGGCCGCATCTGCACTTCGTGGTGCAGCGCAACGTGGGGTTGGCGCTGGAGTCGATCCCCTATCAGTTCGACCGGCCGATTGGCGGGATGCCGGATTTCACCGCAGGCAACCCCTGAAAAACATCGCGGGGCAAGCCCGCTCCCACGCCTGCACCACCAGCAGCGTGGGAGCGGGCTTGCCCCGCGATGGGTTGCAGATGCTGATCAATCCAGCTTGAGCACCTTGGCCAACACGATCTTTGGCCCTTTCATCTTCTTGATGATGATGCGCAGGCCTTCGACTTCCAGCACTTCCTCTTCCTCAGGCACGCGCTTGAGGGTCTCGTATATCAAGCCGGCAAGGGTTTCCGCCTCGATGTGATCGAGGTCGATGCCCAGCAGCCGCTCGACCTTGAACAACGGCGTATCGCCCCGTACCAGCAGCTTGCCGGGCTGGTAGGCAAGGATGCCGCGTTCGGTCTTGCGGTGTTCGTCCTGAATGTCGCCCACCAGCACTTCCAGCACGTCTTCCATGGTCAGGTAGCCGATCACCTTGCCGTCGGCCTCTTCGACCAGCACGAAGTGCGCGCCGCCTTTGCGGAACTGCTCGAGCAGTTGCGACAGCGGCATGTGCCGGGACACCCGCTCCAGTGGCCGGGCCAGGTCGTCCAGGTCGATGGTCTGCGGCAGGTGGTCCAGTTCGGCCAGCTCCAGCAGCAGGTCCTTGATGTGCAAAAGGCCGGTGAACTCTTCGCGCTCGGCGTCGTACACCGGGTAGCGGCTGAACTTGTGCCGGCGCAGCAGCGCGAGGATGTCCTTGAGCGGGGCATGGGCGTCGATGCTGACCATGTCCTCGCGTGAGTTGGCCCAGTCGACCACTTCCAGCTCGCCCATCTCCACTGCCGAGGCCAGCACGCGCATGCCCTGGTCGCTCGGGTCCTGGCCGCGGCTGGAGTGCAGGATCAGCTTGAGCTCCTCGCGGCTGTAGTGGTGCTCGTGGTGCGGGCCGGGCTCGCCTTGCCCGGCGATGCGCAGGATGGCGTTGGCGCTGGCGTTGAGCAGGTAGATGGCCGGGTACATCGCCCAGTAGAACAGGTACAGCGGCACCGCCGTCCACAGCGACAGCAGCTCGGGCTTGCGGATCGCCCAGGACTTGGGCGCCAGCTCGCCGACCACGATGTGCAGGTAGGAGATGACGAAGAACGCGACGAAGAACGAGATGCCCTTGATCAGCTCGGGAGAGTCGACGCCGAAGTAGGCCAGCAGCGGTTCGAGCAGGTGCGCGAACGCCGGCTCGCCGACCCAGCCCAGGCCCAGCGAAGCCAGGGTAATGCCCAGCTGGCAGGCCGACAGATAGGCGTCGAGCTGGTTGTGTACCTTGCGCAGGATGCTGCCACGCCAGCCATGCAGCTCGGCGATGGATTCGACGCGGGTGGAGCGCAGCTTGACCATGGCGAACTCGGCGGCAACGAAGAAGCCGTTGAGCAGCACCAGGAACAAGGCAAAGAGAATCATGCCGAAATCGGCGAACAACGAGGTGAGGCTGATACCAGGGGAAGGGTCCATGATGGAGTTTTACGGGGTCCGTCTGCTGAAAAGTAAGAAAAAAAGTGCCAGCTTTTGCTGGCACAGGGGATCCAATGTAGCGGCTGAAGCCGCAAAAGCAAAGGGGATGGCTATGCCCGGTTGGCGCATCGCGGGGCAAGCCCGCTCCCACGGATCTGCAACGGCAGCGTGGGAGCGGGCTTGCCCCGCGAGGGATCAACCCTTGTTCGCGACCAATTGTGCCGGCGCAAAATGACAGGTGAAGGTGCTGCCATGCCCCGGCACGCTGCTGATTTCCAGGCGCCCGCGATGGCGCATCAGCACGTGCTTGACGATCGCCAGGCCCAACCCGGTGCCGCCGGTGTTGGAGGCGCGGCTGGAGTCGACGCGGTAGAAGCGTTCGGTCAGGCGCGGCAGGTGCTTGGCCTCGATGCCGACGCCCGAGTCCTGCACCGACAGGTGCGCGCCCTGGTCATCGGCCCACCAGCGAATGCGGATAGTGCCCTCATCCTGGGTGTACTTGACTGCGTTGAACACCAGGTTGGAGAACGCGCTGCGCAGTTCCGATTCGCTGCCCTTCAAGCGGATGCCGGGTGCGGCCTCCAGGGTGATGCGCTGGTTGCGCGGGCCGGACAGCGCCTGGGCATCGTTTTTGATGGCAGTGAGCAGGGCGTCGACCAGCACCGGCTGGTTGTCCGAGGGGTAGTCGGTGGCTTCGAGCTTGGCCAGCAGCAGCAGGTCGTTGAGCAGGGTCTGCATGCGCGAGCCTTGCGCGCTCATCTGTTGCAGCGCACGGCCCCAGCGCGGGTTCACGCCTTCGACGTTGTCCAGCAGGGTTTCCAGGTAGCCGGTGATCACTGTCAGCGGCGTGCGCAGCTCGTGGCTGACGTTGGCGACGAAGTCCTTGCGCATCTGTTCGAGCTGATGGATGCGGGTCACGTCGCGTACCAGCATCAGGTGCTCGTTGTTGCCGTAGCGGGTGAGTTGCAGCTGCACGCGCAGCCGGTCGTTGATCGGTGAGGGGATCTCGAGCGGCTCGGCATAGTTTTCCGCTTCGAAGTATTCCTTGAAGCGCGGGTGGCGCACCAGGTTGGTCACCGGTTGGCCGCCGTCCTGCGGGGTCTTGAAGCCCAGCAGGGTTTCGGCAGCGCGGTTCCACCATTCCAGGTTGCCTTCGCTGTCGAGCATGATCACCGCGTCACGCAGTGCGGCGGTGGACTCCTGCACCCGATCGATCACCGCCTGCAGGCGGCCACGCACGCGCTGGTCGCGGCGCTGCAGGTGATAGATGCTGTCGAACACCTCGCCCCACAGGCCATAGCCGTCCGGCGGTGCCTCATCGGGCTGGTGGTGGCGCAGCCAGTCGTGCAGGCGCAGCAGCTGCTTGAGCGTCCAGCCCAGGTAGAACGCCAGGCCGATGGCCAGGCTCCAGCCGTAGAAACCGCTGACCAGGCCGCCGATCAGGCAGACGGTGATCAGCAGCAACATGTGGCGAATCAGGGTTGCGTGCCAGTTCTGGTTCAATTGACAGTCCTTGTACTACGGGCGTCTGGGCTTCGGTCAGCTCTTGGTCGAGAACCGATAGCCAGTGCCGCGGACGGTTTGTACCAGATTTTCGTAGGCTTCACCCAGCGCCTTGCGCAGGCGACGGATGTGCACGTCGACCGTGCGCTCCTCGACGTAGACATTGCCGCCCCAGACCTGGTCGAGCAGCTGGCCGCGGGTGTAGGCGCGCTCCTGGTGAGTCATGAAGAACTGCAGCAGGCGGTATTCGGTGGGGCCCATCTCGGCAGGCCTGCCGTCGATGGTCACACGGTGGCTGATCGGGTCGAGCAGCAGGCCGCCCACTTCGATGGGGGCTTCGCTGTCGCTCGGGCCGGTGCGGCGCAGCACGGCCTTGAGGCGTGCCACCAGCTCGCGCGGCGAGAACGGCTTGGTGATGTAGTCGTCGGCGCCGACTTCCAGGCCCTGGATCTTGTTGTCCTCTTCGCCCTTGGCGGTGAGCATGATGATCGGAATATCGCCGGTCAGCTCGTCGCGCTTGAGGCGGCGTGCCAGTTCGATGCCCGAGGTGCCCGGCAGCATCCAGTCGAGCAGGATCAGGTCCGGCTTGCGGTCGACGATGATGGCGTGGGCCTGTTGCGAGTTCTCCGCCTCAAGGCAGTCATAGCCAGCCATTTCCAATGCAACGGCGATCATCTCGCGGATAGGCGCTTCGTCGTCGACGATCAGAATGTTTCTGCCAACCATGCTCAATTACCTCTCCCGGGAACGGTGTCTTGGCCCGCATTAGATAACGGAATTATTGCAGCTGTGTGACAGGGCATGGGCAGTTCTGGCGACATTGCATGACTGGGCTAGGCTTCACAGGGCCGCTGTAGCGGCTACCAGAACCCTTCCACCCCCCGAAACGATGGTGATTCCAATGACACGACATACGCTGAGCTGGATGGCCCTTTGCGCTGCGCTGGCAGTGCCGGGGGTGGCGTCGGCTCATCACGCCATGGAGAAGGATGGCATGTGGGTCGACCACAACGGCATGACCCTGTACACCTTCGACAAGGATGCAGGCGGCAAGTCGATGTGCAACGGTGATTGCGCGACCAACTGGCCGCCGCTGAAGGTCACGGCCGGTGAAAAAGCCGAAGGCAAGTGGACGCAGATCAAGCGTGACGACGGTTCGATGCAGTGGGCTTACGATGGCAAGCCGCTGTACACCTTCGTCAAGGACAAGAAAGCCGGGGACATGACCGGCGATGGCATGAAGGACGTCTGGCACGTGGCCAAGCCCTGACGCGATTGGCGTGGGAGCGGGCTTGCCCCGCGATGAGTGCGGTGAAGCCACCATCGCAATCGCGGGGCAAGCCCGCTCCCACGCCAGCTTCTGCCCGGTGCTAGCGCAACGCGTAATCCAGCGCCACCCCGATAAACATCAGCATCCCCGCCCAGTGGTTGTGCAGGAACGCCTTGAAGCACGATTCTCGGTCCAGCTTGCGCGTCGACCAGAATTCCCAGGCGAAGCATACCGCTGCCGCCAGCAGCCCCAGATGGAACCAGCCCCCCAGCTCGAAACGGCTGCCGGCCAGCAGCAGGCAGCCCAGCGACAGCATCTGCAGGCCGAGGATGATCACCCGGTCGGCCTCGCCGAACAGGATGGCGGTGGATTTCACCCCGATCTTCAGGTCGTCGTCGCGGTCGACCATGGCGTAGTAGGTGTCATAGCCCACCGTCCACAGCAGGTTGGCGATGTACAGCAGCCAGGCGGCGGCCGGCAGCTCGCCACCGGCGGCGGTGAAGGCCATGGGGATGCCCCAGGAGTACGCGGCACCCAGCACCACCTGTGGGTAATAGGTGTAGCGCTTCATGAACGGGTAGCAGAACGCCAGGGCCACGGCGCCGAACGACAGCCAGACGGTGCGGGCATTGGTGCACAGCACCAGCAGAAAACTCACCCCCACCAGCACGGCGAACAGCACCAAGGCTTCGCGTGGCTTGACCCTGCCACTGGCCAGCGGCCGGTCGGCGGTGCGTTTGACGTGGCCGTCCACCTTGCGGTCGGCGAAGTCGTTGATGCAGCAGCCGGCGGCACGCATCAGCACCACCCCCAGGCCGAAGATCAGCACGTTGGCCACGCTGGGTGCGCCATTGCCGGCGATCCACACGGCCATCAGCGTCGGCCACAGCAGCAGGTAGATGCCGATCGGGCGGTCCATGCGGCTCAGCTGGACGAAGTCCCAGGCCCGTGGGTGCAGGCGGTTGAGCGATTTGAGCAGTTGCAGGTACATCAGCGGGTTGCCTCCTTGGCCGCTTGCCACAGCGCCGGCAGGAAAATCTCTGCCACCAGCAGGTCGAGGCCGGCACGCTCGAAGCGCGAACGCCGCCCCCACAGCCCGGCATGGGCGGCCTCGGCAGGCAACCAGCCCTGTGGATAACTGCACACTTCGATGGGGTGGCGGACGAACGCCTGGTCGCAGAACAGCAACTCACCGAGCGAGCGGGTGCCCAGGGTTTCCAGGTCCAGGCCGCCGCGTTCCAGCACACTGCGCCCGGCCACGCTGCGGGCGAACACCCAGGGCTGGCCATGGCCGCGCAGGTAGACCTCACGCACCCAGCCCTGTTCGCCAGGCGCAAGGCCAAGCGCTGCACATTCGTCATCGCGCAGTGGTTGCCAGCCTTCGAACAAGGGCGTGACGCTGAAGTGGTCGTGGGACAGGTGGGTCAGGCGGCGGGTCAGAGAGCCTTGGTCGAACAGCCAGTCGAGGGTCGGCTGGTCGAGCGCGCTCGCCAGTTGTGGATACGGCAGCCACGCGACAGCGGCTGCTTGCGGGGTTTCGTACGACACGTCGGTATGCTTGTGACAGCCAGAGAGGCGGCGAGCTTAGCATGATTGCCCTGGCGGCTTGCATACAGTACAAAGCCCGGACGAGATTGCGCGGTGCCTCTATCGCGGGGCAAGCTCGCTCCCACTGGGTCCATGTAAGTCCCGTGGGAGCGGGCTTGCCCCGCGATTAGGCCATCAGCAGCGACACATCAAGCCTGACCGAGGAACGACCCCCCATGAAGAAGTGGCAATGTATTGTCTGTGGCCTGATCTACGACGAAGCCGAAGGCTGGCCGGATGACGGCATCGCCCCGGGTACCCGCTGGGAAGACGTGCCGCAAGACTGGCTATGCCCCGACTGCGGCGTGGGCAAGAGCGACTTCGAAATGATCGCCATCGGCTGATCGCAACCCTACTGGAAAGAGGAAGCACCTGCATGACGTCCCCCGTGGTGATCATCGGCACCGGCCTTGCCGGCTACAACCTGGCCCGCGAGTTTCGCAAACTCGACAGTGAAACGCCGCTGTTGCTGATTACCGCCGACGACGGCCGCTCCTACTCCAAGCCGATGCTCTCCACCGGCTTCGCCAAGGGCAAGGACGCCGACGGCCTGTGCATGGCCGAGCCCGGTGCCATGGCCGAGCAGCTCAAGGCCGAGGTTCGCACCCATACCCGTATCAGCGGCATCGACCCAGGGCACAAGCGCCTGTGGATCGGTGAGGAAGCGGTCGAGTACCGCGACTTGATCCTGGCCTGGGGTGCGCAGACCGTGCAGGTTCCGGTTGAAGGCGATGCCGGCGACCAGGTGTTCCCGATCAACGACCTCGAGGACTACGCGCGCTTCCGTGCCGCCGCCGCCGGCAAGCAGCGGGTGCTGATCCTCGGCGCCGGCCTGATCGGTTGCGAGTTCGCCAACGACATGACCCTGGGTGGCTACCAGTGCAACGTGGTGGCACCCTGCGAGCAGGTGATGCCGACCCTGCTGCACCCCGCCGCTGCCAGCGCCGTGCAGGCGGGCCTTGAGGGCCTGGGCGTGCGCTTCCACCTGGGGCCGGTGCTGACCCGCCTGCAGCGGGTGGGCGCGGCCCTCGAAGCGCACCTGTCCGACGGCAGCGTGATCCCCTGCGACCTGGTGGTTTCAGCCATTGGCCTGCGCCCACGCACCGACCTGGCGGCCGCCGCCGGTTTGCAGGTGAACCGTGGCGTGGTGGTCGATCGCCAGCTGCGCACCTCCCACGCCAATATCTTTGCCTTGGGCGATTGCGCCGAAGTCGATGGCATCAACCTGCTGTACGTCATGCCCCTGATGACCTGCGCCCGTGCCCTGGCCCAGACCTTGGCCGGCAACCCCACGGCGGTCGCTTATGGGCCGATGCCTGTCACCGTGAAGACCCCGGCCTGCCCACTGGTGGTGTCACCCCCACCCGCCGGCCAGGAAGGTACCTGGCAGGTGCAAGGCAGCGGCGCCGACCTCAAAGTGCTGTGCCACGGGGCTGACGGCCAACTGTTGGGCTACGCCCTCACGGGCGCGGCCGTCATGGAGAAACTGGCGTTGAATCGCCAGTTACCGCCGCTGTTGGCGTAAATGACGGGCGTTCTGTCGGATTTCTCCTGTTCTTGCCGCGACAATGGCCGCCCAGGTACTGGCGCGGCCCCGGACGGCGTGCCATTCTCACTGGCGTCTACCGCAGCCTAGAGCCTGCGGTGCCTTGAACGCTGCCGCCCTTGGCAGCACGGCATAACAACAAGAAATTCCGTCAAAGAGGCTTCACTATGCGTAAACCAGAACTCGCCGCCGTCATCGCCGACAAGGCCGATCTGACCAAGGAAAAGGCCAACCAGGTCTTGAACGCGATTCTCGACAGCATCACCGGCGCACTCGACAAGGACACCGTCACCCTGGTCGGTTTCGGCACCTTCGAGAAACGTCACCGTGGCGCCCGCACCGGCAAGAACCCGCAAACCGGCGAGCCGGTCAAGATCAAGGCCAGCAACACCGTCGCCTTCAAGCCAGGCAAGAACCTGCGCGACAGCGTCAACGTACCGGCCAAGCCTGCCAAGAAGAAGTGATCGGCAACGAAATCGGTCATTCGAACGGGCGCCCTTGAGGCGCCCGTTGTGTTTGTGCGGTGAAAATGCAGCGAACTTGCATAAACCGCCCAGGAAGCGGATAAACTGCGCGACTCAGTCATTTTTCAATCGAGGCGCGTTGATGAAGTTTCGCTTTCTTCTATGGGCCATGGGGCTGCTGATGGCCAAGGCCAGCCGCAACAACCCGGCGTTCCAGCAGCAGCTGCAGGACAAGGACCTGGTGTTCCAGATGCAGACGCTGGACGGCAAGGTGGCCCGCCATTTCGTGGTCAAGGATCAACGCATCAGCAGCAAGGGCGGCCTGCACCCGCAACCGGCGTTCGCCATTGCGTTCAAGGATGCCGGCTACGGCTTCGCCACCCTGCAGGCGAGCAACAAGCAGTTGGCGTTCATGCAGGGCATTCAGGACAAGAGCATCCAGATCAAGGGCAACCCGGCGCTGGTGATCTGGTTCCAGGGCTTGATGAAATACCTGAAGCCGAAGAAGAAGGGCTGATACACAACACAGAAGAATGCACCTGTGGGAGCGGGTTTACCCGCGAATACGGTTGTGGATAACCCACCGCATTCGCGGGTAAACCCGCTCCCACAGGCAGAGGCCCGGCTGAATCAATGCGGCGCGTGGAACTGCGATGCCAGCTCACGCAGCAAGGCTTCCGCCTCCAGCACCTTGTTCACCACTTCCTCGGCCTTGTCCCGGGTCAGCCCCAGGCGATCGAGCAGGGCATCCGGAATTTCGTCCTGCGGGCCCGAACCGATACCCCGCGAACGCAGCAGGCGCACCGACAGGCAGACCAGGTTGGGGAAGGCCGAGTGCTCGCCGTCGTACGAGGGGTCGTGCTGGAAGCGCAGGGCGGTGGACAGCTCTTCGGGCATGTCCCACAGCTTCATCAGCCAGGCGCCGATCTGCTCGCGACTGATCCCCAGCAGGTGCTGCTCCACATAGCTGTGGCACAGGTGCGGATTGACCTCCAGATGGCGGCAGATCAGCGAGAAGTGCGGCGGGAACACGTGGGCCAGCAGCAGATAACCGAAATTGTGCAGCAGGCCGGCGAGGTAGGTCAGGCCGGCTTCCGGGCGCTCTGGGCGTGGCATGGCACGGGTCAGGCCTTCGATGACCGCAGCGGTATAGATCGACTGCTGCCAGTAGGGGGTGGCCTGTTGCGGATGGTCCTTGGGCAGGCTCAGGGTCTTGCCCAGGGCCAGGCCGAGGGCCAGGTTGATCACCAGGTCGAAGCCCAGCACCCGCACGATCGCGTCTTCCACCGAGCGGATCTTGCCCGGCGAGGCGTAGTAGGGCGATGCCGCCCAGCTGACCACCTGGGCCGCCAGGGCGGGGTCGGTTTCCACCACGCCGGTGACGTCATCGGTGCTGGCATTGGGGTCGACCCGCAGCTTGATGATTTTTTGCGCGGTATCGGCCAGCGGCGGGATCTCGATGGTTTCTTCCAGGCGCTTCTGGATACGTCGAGCGGTGAAGGCCTGGACGGCCTGGGTGATCTCCTTGGAGTCGTCGTTCGGGCGGTCGAGGTTGGGGCGAATCTCGCGGACCGGCTGGCCAAAGCTGCCTGCACTGGCCTTGTGCAACATGCGCTTGAAGTCGTCGCGCTTGATCGACAGTAGGATGCCCACCTCGCCCGACTGGATCAGCAGGTGCTCTTGCTCGAGCAGCTTGCCTTCATACAGGCAAGGCGAGCTGGTGAGTGCCGGGATGGCCGGTAGTGCCTTGAGATGGTGCTTTTCGAGCATCTGCTTGAGGCGCGGCAACGGCACGGCCTTGAGCTTGCGGCCTGTCAGTTCCTCGAGGCGGTTGAGGTCCAGCAGCTTGCTCTGCGGGTACAGCACCAGCAGAGCGCCGACTTCGTCATCGAGCAGGATGGCCTGAACCTTCGATGCGGGCGACTGCTTCGGGCTTTCTGGCACCTCGGCATAGGGTACGCCGAGCTTTTCGAGCAACAGCCGGATGACAGACGGTGCGTGTGGGGTTGCGATATCCAGAGCAACTTCAGTCATGGCCTGTATCCACTAATTCCTTTGAACGCGAAGTATAACCAGACTGATCGGCAAGCTGGTTCTGTATTGGGACGGCCGTCACACTTGGCCATATTGTTGGCCGTGGCGCAGCCAGCGGTCGAGCAGCGGGCTGACATGGTGGGGCCAGCGCGCCAGCAAGGCCTGGGCGGCATCGCGCACGGCCGGCAGCAGGTCGGCGTCGCGCATCAGGTCGGCGACCTTGAACTGTAGCAGGCCGGTCTGGCGGGTCCCGAGCATCTCGCCGGGGCCGCGCAGCTCCAGGTCCTTTTCGGCGATGACGAAACCGTCGTTGGTTTCGCGCATGATGCCCAGGCGCTCGCGGCCGATCTGCGACAGCGGCGGGTGGTACAGCAGCACGCAGTGGCTCACGGCGCTGCCCCGGCCAACCCGGCCGCGCAACTGGTGCAGTTGGGCCAGGCCCAGGCGCTCGGGGTTCTCGATGATCATCAGGCTGGCGTTGGGTACGTCCACGCCAACCTCGATGACCGTGGTGGCCACCAGCAACTGCAGGTTGCCAGCCTTGAATTCAGCCATCACCGCAGCCTTCTCGGCTGGCTTCATGCGCCCGTGGATCAGGCCCACGCGCAACTCGCCCAAGGCGCTGCCGAGGTCTTCAAAGGTGCTTTCGGCCGCCTGGCAGGTCAGTTCTTCGGACTCTTCGATCAGCGTGCATACCCAGTAGGCCTGGCGCCCCTCGGCGCATGCGGCGCGGACCCGCTCGACCACTTCGAAGCGGCGGCTGTCGGCCACCAGCACGGTATTGACCGGCGTTCGCCCGGGCGGCAGCTCGTCGAGGATCGAGGTGTCCAGGTCGGCGTAGGCACTCATGGCCAGGGTGCGCGGGATCGGGGTGGCGGTCATGATCAGCTGATGTGGGCACAGCTCGCCGTTGACGCCCTTCTTGCGCAGGGCCAGGCGTTGCTGCACACCGAAGCGATGCTGTTCGTCGATGATTGCCAGGGCCAGGTGCTTGAAGCGCACTTCTTCCTGGAACAAAGCATGGGTGCCGACCACCATCGGCGCACCGCCGGCGATCTGCTCCAGGGCGCTGGCGCGGGCCTTGCCCTTGAGCTTGCCGGCCAGCCAGGCGACTTCGATGCCCAGCGGTTCGAGCCAGCGCTTGAAGGTGATGAAGTGCTGTTCGGCGAGGATCTCGGTCGGCGCCATCAGCGCGACCTGATAACCGGCCTCCAGCGCCTGCAGCGCGGCAAGGGCGGCAACCACGGTCTTGCCGGCGCCGACGTCGCCCTGTACCAGGCGCATCATCGGTTCGGGCTGGCTGAGGTCGTAGGCGATTTCGTTGCCGACCCGTTGCTGGGCGCCCGTGGGGCTGAAGCCCAGGTTGGCCAGGTACTGCGCGGGCAGGCGAGTGGCCTTGGGCAGCACCGGCGCACGCAGGCTGCGCAGGCTTTCACGCAGGCGCTGCTGGGACAGCTGGTGGGTCAGCAACTCTTCGAAGGCCAGGCGGTGCTGGGCCCAGTGCTGGCCTTCGGCAAGTTCATCGACGTCGGCGTCAGCCGGTGGATTGTGCAGGTAGCGGATGGCGTCGCTCAATGGCGCCAACCGGTAGTCACGGGCCAACTCGTCGGGCAGCCAGTCGGGCAGGCTGCGCGGCCCGAGCTGACCGAGGCTCTGCTGGCACAGCAGGCGCAAGCGCTGCTGTGTGAGGCCTTCGGTGGTCGGGTAGATCGGCGTCAGGGTCTGTTCCACCGGCGTTGCCGGCTCGTCGCCGTTCAGTGCACGGTACTCGGGGTGGTAGATCTCCAGCCCCGAGGCGCCGGGGCGGGCCTCGCCATAGCAGCGCACGTGGGTGCCGCGCTTGAGGCCTTCCTTCTGCGCATTGCTGAAGTGATAGAAGCGCAGGCTCAGCACGCCGGTGCCGTCGCCCAGGCGCACGACCAGGCTGCGGCGCTTGCCCATGGTCACGTCGGCGCCGCTGACCACGCCTTCGATCACCGCGTCCTGCCCTGGCCGCAGTTGACCGATGGGGACCACACGGGTGCGGTCCTGGTAGCGCAGGGGCAGGTGGAACAGCAGGTCCTGCAGGTTCTCCAGGCCTACCTTGGCGAGTTTCTCCGCCATGGCATCGCCAACGCCCTTGAGCGTGGTGACCGGCACATTCGACAGCTCGGTCATGGGGTCAGGCCGGTTCTGCCACAGGCGCCTTGGCCACCGAGCAGAGGCGCACCGAGTCGGCAAGAATCTCGATGGCCTTGGGCCGCGGGAAGCTGGCGCGCCAGGCGATGGCCACGGTACGGAACGGCGCCGGCGCGGTCAGCGGGCGAACCTCGATGACACCGGGCGCGTAGTGGTGGCTGTGCACCGCCGACAGCGGAAGAATCGATACGCCCAGGCCGGAGGCGACCATGTGGCGGATGGTTTCCAGCGAGCTGGACTCGACCGTGGTGTGCTTGGCGCCTTCGCCGCCCTTGTTGAGGGTGGGGCAGGCTTCCAGTACCTGGTCGCGGAAGCAGTGGCCCTCGCCCAGCAGCAGCAGGCTCTTGTCGTTGAGCATGGCGGTGTCGATGGTCTTCTTCGCGGTCCACGGGTGGTCGGCCGGCATCAGCGCGCAGAAGGGCTCGTCGTACAGCGGCATCGTCAGCACGTCGGCTTCATTGAACGGCAGGGCGACGATCACCGCGTCAAGCTCGCCATTGCGCAGCTTCTCGCGCAGCACGTGGGTGAAGTTCTCTTCGATGTACAGCGGCATCTGCGGCGCCACGCGGTGCAGCTGCGGGATCAGGTGCGGGAACAGGTAGGGGCCGACGGTATAGATGGCGCCAACCTTGAGCGGGGCAGTCAGCTGGTTCTTGCCGGCCAGGGCCAGTTCGCGGATACCCTGGGCTTGTTCCAGGACCTTCTGTGCCTGGGCGACGATGCTCTCGCCGACCGGCGTGAGGCGCACCGCGCTCTTGCTGCGTTCGAAGATCAGCACGCCGAGCTCGTCCTCGAGCTTCTTCACCCCGACCGACAGGGTGGGCTGGCTGACGTGGCAACGCTCGGCGGCGTGGCCGAAGTGCTGCTCCTGGGCGAGGGTGACGATGTAGCGAAGTTCGGTGAGGGTCATAACGTGCGTCCATGAAGTTGCGGCCCCAGCATAGCGGCTGCAATTGATAGACGCACGTTATCAGACTTGCCGTTTTGTGACAGAAACAAAAGCGTCAGCGTCGGTCCAGCGAGTAGACGAACGGTGCAACGACTTCGATCGTGCCATTGGTCAACAGCTCGGCCGGAGGCTTGGGTACCGTGCCGGCCCGGCGGATCATTTCCATGGTGGCCCGGTCCAGCGCTGCACTGCCCGACCCACCCGCCATCGAGTACGAGACCACCTTGCCTTCGGCGTCGACGACGAAACGCAGGCGGTTGATGCCCTGCAAGCCGCGACGGCGAGCGTCCTCGGGGTACTTCTTGTACTTCGCCAGGTGGCGCAGCAGGTCGCTCTGCCAGCTCGGCAGGGCATTGCTGTTCGAGGCGATGCTCGGTGCCGGTGCCGCCGACTTCTGCGGTGGCGAATTGCTCGGCGGGGTATCCGCGACGTCGTCCTTGGCCGGCGGTTCGTCCTTGGGCGGCTCAAGCTTTTTCTCGGGCTTGGGCGGCTGCGGCTTGGCCTTGGGCTTGGGCGGCTTGGGGATGGCGATTTTCGGTTTTGGCGCTTCTGCCAGTTTCGGCAGCGGCGGCTCCTCGACTGGGGTCGGCGGCTTCGGTGCGGCCTTCGGCGGTGGCGGCGGTGCGGGCTCGGGCAGCGGTGCCAGC
The DNA here is from genome assembly GCF_003231305.1 of Pseudomonas sichuanensis. Taxonomy (GTDB): domain Bacteria; phylum Pseudomonadota; class Gammaproteobacteria; order Pseudomonadales; family Pseudomonadaceae; genus Aquipseudomonas; species Aquipseudomonas sichuanensis. The sequence goes on from NZ_QKVM01000003.1 coordinate 22,961, forward strand.
TCGACCATCATGGCTGCCGGTGGCAGCTCGATGGCCTGGGGCACCGACCAGTTGAGCGTCAGCACCACGGCGACCACGTGCACGCCCAGCACGATGGCCAGGCTGGTGCCGTAGCGCGCCATGTTTGAGCGCGGTTTCGTCATTTCTTGGCTGCCGTCTCGAGCCCGACCAGGCCAACCTTGAGGTAGCCGGCGGCGCGCATGGTATTCATCACTTCCATCAGGTCGCCGTAATCGACGCCTTTGTCAGCCTGGAAGAAGATGGTGGTTTCCTTGTCACCCTTGGTCTTGGCATCGAGCATCGCGCCAAGCTGATCCTGCTGGGCCACCAGGTCATCGCCGAGGTACAGCTTCTTGTCGGCCTTGACGCTGACGAACACCGGCTTCTCCGGCCTTGGCGCCGGCTTGGCGGTCGAGGCGGGCAGGTCGACCTTGATGTCGACCGTGGCCAGGGGGGCGGCGACCATGAAGATGATCAGCAGCACCAGCATCACGTCGATGAACGGCGTGACGTTGATTTCGTGGTTCTCGGCGAGGTCGTCGCCACCTTCGTTCAGATGCAGGCCCATGGCTTACCCCACTTTCACCATGTGCGGGGTGGCGCGTTCGCCACCTTGGTGGTCCAGGTCACGGCTGACCAGCAGCAGTACCTGAGCGGAAGCGTCGGATACTTGCGCCTTGTAGCCGGCGATAGAGCGGGCGAAGACGTTGTAGATGACCACCGCCGGGATCGCTGCAACCAGGCCCAGGGCCGTAGCCAGCAGGGCTTCGGCGATACCCGGGGCAACCACGGCAAGGTTGGTGGTCTGCGTCTTGGCGATGCCGATGAAGCTGTTCATGATGCCCCAGACGGTACCGAACAGACCGACGAACGGCGCGGTGGAACCGATGGTGGCCAGTACGCCGGTGCCGCTGCTCATGGTACGGCCGCTGGCAGCCACCAGGCGCTCGAGGCGGAAGCTGACACGCTCCTTGATGCCTTCTTTTTCGCGGGCGTTGGCCGACAGGCGCATCTCTTCGAGGGCGTCGTGCACCAGGGTGTGGGCCAGGGTGCCTTCCTTGTTGGAGACTTCGCTGGCTTCCTTGAGGCTCACCGAGCGCTTCAGGGCCGCGATTTCACCACGCAGGCGACGCTTGGCGCCCATCAGCTCGAAGCCTTTGGCGATCCAGATGGTCCAGGTGATGATCGAGGCGATGGCCAGGCCGATCATCACGGCCTTCACCACCACGTCGGCGTTCTTGTACATGCCCCATGGGGACAGGTCGTGGGCCATGCCCAGCGAGGTGTCTTCGACCAGCGGCTGCACGTTCTCTTCGACCGGAGCCTGGGCATCAACCGGCGCGGTTGCGTCTACCGGCGCCTGGCCTTCGGCGGCTGGCGCAGCCGGAGCGGTGGCGGCGGCCGGGGTGGCGGCAGTGGCGGTTGGCTCATCGGCCATGGCCACGGGGGCCAGTACCAGGCTGAACATCAGCGCGGCAATGGCGCGCCAGGCGCGCGACGTGGTTGGCGAAGCGGAAGGTTGAGTGCGTGTCATGCTGGCCGGACCTGATGAAGAGGAAAAGATTGAGTTCTCCAGGGCCTCGAAACAGGCCGAGAACAGACAAGGCCGCCATTATTGCAATTAATTCTTGTTAACAAAAGTAATGTGATTGCTTTTTTTGACCTTGGTATAGCCGTTTATCGCCAGAACCCTATAGCCTGCCCCTTTAGGAATAGGAGTTTTGGCATGTCAGACGTATCTGCTTTGATCGTGGGTTGTGGTGATGTCGGCAGTCGTCTGGCCCGCCAACTGCTGGCCCTCGGCTGGCAGGTCAGCGGCTTGCGGCGCTCGGTCCAGCAGTTGCCCAAAGGGGTTGAACCCATCGCCGCCGACCTGTCCGACCAGCGTATGCCGGCTGATTGGCCCGAGCGCAATCCGGACTACCTGGTGTACTGCGTGGCGGCCAGCCAGCATGACGAAGCCGGCTATCAGGCGGCCTACGTCGAGGGGTTGCGGCATGTACTGGCTTGGCTGCAGCGCGGCGGCAAACTGCCTCGGCGGCTGCTGTTCGTGTCCAGCAGCAGCGTTTTCGCGCAGAAGGACGGCGAGTGGATCGACGAGACCGCCAGCACCGAGCCCGAGGGCTATTCCGGCAAGGTGATGCTGGAAGCCGAGCAGCTCGCCCTGCACAGCGGCATCCCCGCCAGTGTCGTGCGCCTGACGGGTATCTACGGCCCAGGGCGTGAGTGGTTGCTGAGCCAGGTGCGGCAGGGCTATCGCGTTGCCGAGGAGCCACCGCTGTATGGCAACCGGATCCATGCCGAGGATGCTGCGAGCCTGCTGGCGTACCTGCTGCAGGCCGATGCCCGTGGTGTGGTGCTGGACGACTGTTATATCGGTGTCGACGACGACCCGGCGCCTTTGGCCGATGTGGTGGCCTGGCTGCGGGGGTACATGGGCGTCACCGAGTGGTCGGATGACCAGCGGGTGCGGCGTACCGGCAGCAAGCGCTGCAGCAACGCGCGGGCCAAGGCGTTGGGGTGGGTGCCGCAGTATCCGAGTTACAAGGAAGGGTATGCGGCGATCCTGCAAGAGCGCGATTAAATCGTCCGGCCCAATCGCGGGGCAAGCCCGCTCCCACGGGCTGGACTGCCCCCAAGAAGTTGGACACCAATCCAACCCTTGGGGCAAGCCCGTGGGAGCGGGCTTGCCCCGCGATGAGCGTTAGTCCTTCTCCAGCACCCACTGCCGGGCGCCGGCAGCCAGCTCGGGCATCTCGTCCGGCTGGGCGCGGTTCACCGCCCGGAAGATCTCCAGGGTGTCGCCATCGCGCTTGAAGATCCACGGCGCACCACGCTGGTTGCGTTCCAGCCACATGCTGTCGTTGCCGCCGCCCATGGTCGCGCAATCGCCCGCCAGGCAGACGGCGAAGCGGTCAACCCCAGGCAGCCCGGTGACGTTGCCGGTGTCGCCGAAGCGCACGGTAGTACCTTGGCCCTGGCCCTCGACGATCTTCCAGTCGCCACCGAGGAAGGCTTTGTACAGCGCCTTCTCGAAGCTGCCGCCCAGCGGGGTGTTGCTTGCCGCTTCGCTGCGTACGAAGTGCTGTTCTGCGCCTGCCGGGTTGATGACCCGAAGCTCGTCGCCATCGAGCTCCAACTGTTCGGTCTGGCCACCTTCAAAGCTGACCTGCCAGTTGTTCTTGTTGGCGCTGAGTTGGCCGTCGACCGCTTCGAAACCATTGCTGAAGCTGGCCTTGCGGCTGGCGACATCCAGCTTCCATTCGAGCTCGATGCCACTCTTGTTCAACGGCTCACTCACACGGCCGCTTTTGACGACTGCGTCGATGGCGTCCTGGTTGATCCAGGTGCCGTTGAAATCTTCGGGTTTGTGGCTGGCGCAGCCGCCCAGGAGCAGGGCTGCCAATGCCAGAGGCAATGCGTGGCGCATGGGGAGAACCTTGGGGCAGGAGGGGCGGTAACGGGCGCGGTGCCCGTCACCTGAGGGCATTACTCGAGGACCAGAATGGCGTCCATTTCAACCTGGGCGCCTTTTGGCAGCGCAGCCACGCCGATGGCGGCGCGAGCAGGGTAGGGCTGTTCGAAGTAACGGCCCATCACTTCGTTGACCTTGGCGAAGTGGCTCAGGTCGGTGAGGAAGATGTTCAGCTTGACGATGTCCTTGAACGAACCGCCAGCGGCCTCGGCGACCGACTTCAGGTTTTCGAACACCTGGACGGTCTGGGCTTCGAAGCCTTCAACCAGTTCCATGGTTTTCGGGTCGAGCGGGATCTGGCCCGACATGTAGACGGTGTTGCCGGCCTTGATCGCCTGGGAGTAGGTACCGATGGCGGCAGGGGCCTTGTCGCTGGTGATGACAGTCTTGCTCATGATGACTCCTTGCGGTTGGCGGACTACGCACGCGTCCGGGTGATGCGGACCACCCCGGTCAAGGTGCGCAGCTTCTTGATCACGCGGGCCAGGTGCACGCGGTCGCGCACGCTGACCACCAGTTGGACCACGCTGATACGGCCGTCGCGTTCGTCCATGCTGATTTTTTCGATGTTGCCGTCGGCGGCGTTGACGCTGCTGGCCAGGAGGGCGATCAGGCCGCGCTGGTGCTCCAGCTCGACGCGCAGCTCGACATTGAACTCGCCAGCGACATCCTTGGCCCAGGAGAGCTGCAGGCACTTCTCTGGGTTATGGCGGATTTCACTGATGTTGCGGCAGTCTTCCAGGTGCACGACCATGCCTTTGCCCGCTGACAGGTGGCCGACGATCGGGTCGCCCGGGATCGGCGTGCAGCACTTGGCGTAGCTGAGTACCAGGCCCTCGGTGCCACGGATCGTCAGCGGGCCTTCCGGTGCCGGCAACTCTTCGCCGTCGGCGGACAGCAGGCGGCGGGCGACCACATAGGCCATGCGGTTGCCCAGGCCGATGTCTTCGAGCAGGTCTTCGATCAGCTCCAGGCGGTACTCGGCGAGAATCGCCTGGATGCGCTCCTGGGGGATTTTCTCCAGGCTGCTGTCGAAGCCGGTCAGTACCTTGTTCAGCAGGCGCTCGCCGAGGCTGATGGACTCGGAGCGGCGCTGCTGCTTGAGGGCATGACGGATGTGCGTGCGGGCCTTGCCGGTCACCACGAAGTTGAGCCAGGCCGGGTTCGGGCGGGCGCCCGGGGCGCTGACGATTTCCACGGTCGAGCCGCTTTGCAGCGGTTCGGACAGCGGCGCCAGGCGGCGGTTGATACGGCAGGCGATGCAGCTGTTGCCCACGTCGGTGTGCACCGCGTAGGCGAAGTCGACGGCGGTGGAGCCTTTGGGCAGCTCCATGATCCGGCCTTTGGGGGTGAAGACGTAGACCTCGTCCGGGAACAGGTCGATCTTCACGCTCTCGATGAATTCCAGCGAGTTGCCGGCGCGCTGCTGCAGTTCGAGGATGCCCTTTACCCACTGGCGGGCGCGGGCGTGGCTGCCCTTGGGCTGCTCTTCCTCGTTGGACTTGTACAGCCAGTGCGCGGCAATGCCGTTGTTGGCCATCTCTTCCATTTCGCGGGTGCGGATCTGGATTTCGATGGGCACGCCGTGCATGCCGAACAGGGTGGTGTGCAGCGACTGGTAGCCGTTGGCCTTGGGGATCGCGATGTAATCCTTGAAGCGCCCCGGCAGCGGTTTGTACAGGTTGTGCACGGCGCCCAGCACGCGGTAGCAGGTGTCGACCTTGTCGACGACGATGCGAAACGCGTACACATCCATGATTTCGGTGAAGGCGCGGCGCTTGCCACGCATCTTCTTGTAGATGCCGTAGAGGTGTTTCTGCCGCCCGCTGACCTCGCCCTCGATACCGTCGGCGGCCAGGCAGTTGGCCAGCGAGGTTTCGATCTTGGCGACGATTTCCTTGCGGTTGCCACGGGCGCTTTTCACCGCGCGGTGGATCAGCGAGGAGCGCATCGGGTGCATGGCCTTGAAGCCCAGGTCCTCGAACTCCACGCGCACGGTGTGCATCCCCAGGCGGTTGGCGATGGGGGCGTAGATCTCGAGGGTTTCCTTGGCGATGCGCCGGCGTTTTTCGCCGGACAGCACTTCCAGCGTGCGCATGTTGTGCAGGCGGTCGGCCAGCTTGACCAGGATCACGCGAATGTCGCGGGCCATGGCCATGGCCATTTTCTGGAAGTTTTCCGCTTGCGCTTCGGCCTTGGTCTCGAAGTTCATCTGGGTCAGCTTGCTGACCCCGTCGACCAGCTCGGCGACGGTTTCGCCGAACTGCTGGCTCAAGGCTTCCTTGGCGATGCCGGTGTCTTCGATCACGTCGTGCAGCATGGCCGCCATCAGGCTCTGATGGTCCATGTGCATGTCGGCGAGGATGCTGGCGACCGCCAGCGGATGCGTCACATAGGGTTCGCCGCTGCGGCGGCGCTGGCCGTCGTGGGCTTGTTCGGCATAGAAGTAGGCCCGGCGAACCAGGTTGACCTGTTCGGGGCCCAGATAAGTCGACAGCCGTTCGGCGAGGGCTTCTATACCCGGCATGGTTTCACCTCTTGCGAAAGAAGAGGGCCTTGCGCCGCACGGTGTCGACTGGGCATCAATCAGACGGCCTCGTTGTTCTCGTCCTCGAACGCGGCGAATACCGGATCCTCGGTGACGATTTCTTCGGCGGCGATGAATTCGTTGGTGACGATGCCTTCGGCGATTTCACGCAGGGCGACGACGGTTGGCTTGTCGTTTTCCCACGCTACGCGTGGCTCTTTGCCGCCGGTAGCCAGCTGGCGGGCGCGCTTGGTCGAGAGCATGACCAGCTCAAAGCGGTTATCCACGTGTTCCAGGCAGTCTTCAACAGTTACGCGGGCCATGGTCTTCCTCAGTAGCAAATGCGGTAGGCGTGCGCCCATGAATGGGCAGGCGGACTCGATAGTTTAAAAAATCACCAGCCAATAGGGAAGGACTGTTTTCTCTGGAGCCCCATCGCAAGCACCCCGTGGGAACGGGCTTGCCCCGCGAAAGCGCCGGAACAGACCGCGTCAAGCCTGAGGCTGACAATAACGTCAGCCAGCCCGCGAACACAACAGCCTCACAGCATCGCGTCGCGCAGCCGCGGGGTCAGCTCCTCGAACAGGGTCTGCACCGAGCGCAACGCGCGGCAATCCGGGCGGGTCAGCAGCCACAGCTGGGTATCGCAGCCGGGCAGCGGGCCGCTCAGCGCATCGACGCCCGGCAGGGCGTGGACCATGTAGTCGGGCAGTGCCGCCACGCCCAGGCCGGTGCTCACCAGCTGGGCAATGGTCGACATGCCGCTGCACTGGTAGCGCGGGCTCAGGCCTGGGTACTGCTGGTTGCGCCAGACCACGGTGGCGTGGTCCTGCATGGAGTCGTCCGGGGCGATCCACGGCACGCTGGTGGGCGAGCTGTCGAGGCGCTCGCGCAGTTCGGGGCGGCCGCAGATCACGTAGCTGGTCGAGCCCAGGCAGCGACCGACCAGGTGCTCCGGCGGTGTGTTGGTCAGGCGCAGGGCAATGTCGGCGTCGCGCCGGCTGAGGTTGGCGAAGGTGTTGGAGGTGCCCATTTCCAGCGAAAGCGCCGGGTAGTTGGGCATGAACTCGGCCAGTGCCGGCAGCAGCAGACTGTGCAGTACCGCCTCGGTGCAGGTCAGGCGCACCGTACCGCTGACTACCTGTTCGCCGCTGGTCAGGGCGATGCGCGCGGCGTCCAGCGCCTGCTCGGCACGCTCGGCCTGCTCGGCCAGGGCCTGGGCGGTGTCGGTGGGCAGGTAGCCCTTGCGGCTCTTGACGAACAGCGCGGTGCCCAGCGCCGATTCGAGCCGGCGAATCGAGCGGAATACCGTCGAAACATCGACTTTGAGCAGTTCGGCAGCCTTTGCCAGGGAGCGGCCGCGTTCCAGGGCCAGGACCAGTGACAGGTCCGCATGGTTGATCTGATATTGCATTGGTGCACGCTCTGCTTGCCGAATTGCCAATGTCTAGTTGCGCTGGAGCCATTTTATAGTGAAACCGCCGGCAGGAATCAATGCACCCGGTCGGCAACCAGCCCCCAACGATGGGCCAGTGAAAAGAACAACAGCAATTCCATCGTCGCCTTAGCAGGCGTCAGCCGTATCCCCACATCGCCGCTCCGAATCAAAGGATGTACAGCCATGACGTCGGTCTCCCCGTGCGCCAGTTCTTCCCGCGAGATGAATGAATTCCTGGAAGCCCATCCGGACACCCAGTACGTCGATCTGCTGATCTCCGACATGAACGGCGTGGTGCGCGGCAAGCGCATCGAGCGCGCCAGCCTGCACAAGGTGTACGAGAAAGGCATCAACCTGCCGGCCTCGTTGTTCGCCCTCGACATCAACGGTTCGACCGTCGAAAGCACCGGCCTTGGCCTGGACATCGGCGACGCCGATCGCATCTGCTTCCCGATCGCCGGCACGCTGTCCGATGAGCCGTGGCAGAAGCGCCCCACCGCCCAGCTGCTGATGACCATGCATGAGCTGGACGGTGCGCCGTTCTTCGCCGACCCGCGGGAAGTGCTGCGCCAGGTGGTGAGCAAGTTCGACGACCTGGGCCTGGATATCTGCGCCGCGTTCGAGCTGGAGTTCTACCTGATCGACCAGGACAACCTCAACGGCCGCCCGCAGCCGCCGCGTTCGCCGATCTCCGGCAAGCGCCCGCAATCGACCCAGGTGTACCTGATCGACGACCTCGACGAGTACGCCGACTGCCTGCAGGACATGCTCGAAGCCGCCAAGGAGCAGGGCCTGCCTGCCGACGCGATCGTCAAGGAAAGCGCCCCGGCACAGTTCGAAGTGAACCTGCACCACGTCGCCGACCCGCTGAAGGCCTGCGACTACGCGATCCTGCTCAAGCGCCTGATCAAGAACGTCGCCTACGACCATGAAATGGACACCACTTTCATGGCCAAGCCCTACCCGGGCCAGGCGGGCAACGGCCTGCACGTGCACATCTCGCTGCTCGACAAGAAGACCGGCAAGAACATCTTCGCCAGTGACGACCCGCTCGAAAGCGACACCCTGCGCCACGCCGTCGGCGGTGTGCTGGAGACCATGCCGGCGTCGATGGCATTCCTCTGCCCGAACATCAACTCGTACCGCCGCTTCGGTGCCCAGTTCTACGTGCCCAATGCGCCGAGCTGGGGTGTGGACAACCGCACGGTGGCGGTGCGCGTGCCGAACGACAACCGCGACAACGTGCGTATCGAGCACCGCGTAGCCGGCGCCGATGCCAACCCGTACCTGATGCTCGCCGCGATCCTGTCCGGTATCCACCATGGCCTGACAAACAAGGTCGAGCCGGGTGCGCCGATCGAGGGCAACTCCTACGAGCAACTGGAGCAAAGCCTGCCGAACAACCTGCGCGATGCCCTGCGCGCGCTGGACGACAGTGAAGTGCTCAACCAATACATCAGCCCGGACTACATCGATATCTTCGTGGCCTGCAAAGAGAGCGAGCTGGCCGAGTTCGAAGTGTCGATCTCCGACCTCGAGTACAACTGGTACCTGCACACGGTGTAAGCCCATGAGCGCAATTGCGGTCCCCTTGATCGGTGTCAGCGCCTGCCGTCAGCAGGTGGGGAAGAACTCGTCGCACACGGTGGGCGACAAGTATGTCGAGGCCGCAGGCTTTGCCGGCCTGCCGCTGATCCTGCCGGCCCGTGATGGCGGCAGCGACACGCAGGCGCTGCTGGCGCAACTCGACGGCATTCTGTTTACCGGCTCGCCTTCCAATATCGAGCCGCATCATTACAATGGCGCGCCCAGCGCGGCAGGCACCCGGCACGACCTTGCGCGTGACCGCCTGACCTTGCCGTTGCTGCAGGCGGCGATTGCCGCCGGGGTGCCGGTGTTCTGCATTTGTCGTGGTTTCCAGGAATTGAACGTGGCCCTGGGCGGTACCTTGCACCAGCGGGTGCAGGAACTGCCTGGCTACCTGGACCACCGTGAACCTGAGGACGCACCCCTGGAGGTGCAATACGGCCCTCGTCACCCCGTCGGTGTTGCACCGGGCGGGTTGTTCGAGCGCCTGGGCCTGGCGGCGCAGTTCGAGGTCAACTCGCTGCACAGCCAGGGCATCGACCGTCTGGCCCCTGGCCTGCGTGTCGAAGCACGGGCCCCGGATGGCCTGATCGAAGCGGTGTCGATGCCGGATGCGCCGGGCCTGGTGCTCGGTGTGCAGTGGCACCCGGAATGGCGTTACGCCGAAAACCCGGTTTCGCTGCGCCTGTTCGAGGCGTTCCGCGAGGCCTGCATTGCCCACGCTGCACGGGAGGGTGTGCGCTCGAAAACATTCGGGCGTTAGCCGAAGGTCGAGGATGACCGTGCCCCCACCGCAAGCTTTCAATGAGTGAAAGCGGGCCCTCTACGGCGGGCCTGTGAGAACAATTCCAATAGTTACGGCAAATACTCATGAGCAATTACACAGAAGCCGGCCGCCCACCTGATGTGGCAGCCGACTCGGGCAACAACACCCAAGGCGCCAGCAAAGGCCTGGCCAAGGGCCGCCTGGGCCTTTTGGCCAGCGTGGTGCTGGGCATCTCCACCATTGCCCCGGTCTACACCCTGACCGGCGCCCTCGGCCCGACCGTGCGCGAAGTCGGCGCCCACCTGCCGGCGGTGTTCATCGTCGGCTTCCTGCCGATGCTGCTGGTGGCCCTGGGTTACCGCGAGCTGAACTCGGCGGAGCCGGACAGCGGCACCTCGTTCACCTGGTCGGCGCGGGCGTTCGGCCCGATGATCGGCTGGATCGGCGGTTGGGGGCTGGTGGTCGCCACCACCATCGTGCTGTCCAACCTGGCGGGCGTGGCCGTCGACTTCTTCTACCTGTTCCTGGCCCAGATCACGGGCACCCAGGAGCTGGCGGCCCTGGCAGACAACCTGCTGATCAACGTCACCACCTGTTGCGTGTTCATCGCCCTGGCGGTGTGGATCTGTTGTCGCGGCATGGCGACGACCATGACGGTGCAGTATGGCCTGGTGGCCCTGCAGTTGATGGTGCTGATCGGCTTTGCCTTCGCCGCGTTCAGCGAGTCCACGGCACCTCCGCCGCTGGCCTTCGACCTGGCCTGGTTCAACCCGTTCGGTGTCGAGTCGTTCTCGGCGTTCGCCGCCGGCCTGTCGTTGTCGATCTTCATTTTCTGGGGCTGGGACGTGTGCCTGACCGTCAGCGAAGAGTCCGTCGGCAGCGACGAGGTGCCGGGCAAGGCGGCCACCTGGACCGTATTGCTGATCCTGATGCTGTACCTGCTCACCGCCATCGCCACCCTGCAGTTCGCCGGGATCAGCGACACTGGCCTGGGCCTGGGTAACCCGCGTATCCAGGAGAACGTGTTTGCCCACCTGGCCGGCCCGGTGATGGGCCCGCTGGCCATCCTGATGTCCATCGCCGTGCTGGCCAGTACGGCCGCATCGCTGCAGTCGACCTTCGTTTCGCCGGCGCGCACCCTGCTTGCCATGGGTTACTACGGCGCCGTGCCGCAGCGCTTCGCCAGTGTCTGCCCGCGCTCGCAGACCCCGCGTTATGCCACCATCTGCGCCGGCGTCGCCGCGGGCCTGTTCTACGTGACCATGCGCACCCTGAGCGAGAACGTGCTGGCCGACACCATCACTGCCCTGGGCATGATGATCTGCTTCTACTACTCGCTGACCGCGTTCGCCTGCGTGTGGTACTTCCGCCACAGCCTGTTCACCAGCGTGCGCCACTTCTTCATGCGCGGCGTGTGCCCGCTGTTGGGTGGGGTGATCTTGTCGGTGATCTTCGCGCGCACCGCGATCGACAGCGCTTCGCCGGACTTCGGCAGCGGCTCGCATGTCGGCGGGTTGGGCCTGGTGTTCGTGATCGCAGCGATCATCTCGGCGCTGGGCATCGTGCTGATGCTGCTCTCGCGGTTGCGGGCGCCGGCGTACTTCCTGGGGGCTACCCTGCGTCAGCAGGCGACCATTCAGTTGCAGGAATAAAAAAGTAGGGGTAGCCATCGCGGGGCAAGCCCGCTCCCACGCATTTCGTGGGAGCGGGCTTGCCCCGCGATGATGTCTTAGCCGACCAGCTGTTTCAGCAGCGCCTCATGGCGCTGTTTCTGTTTCTTGAGCAGCAGCCGGTTCGAGCGGAACACTGCTTTCAGATCATCCAGCGCCACGTCGAAGTCGTCATTGATGATGACGTACTCGTATTCGTCGTAGTGCTCCATCTCGCTGACCGCTTCCTTCATGCGCCCGGCAATGATCTCTTCGCTGTCCTGACCGCGGCCGTCCAGGCGCTGGCGCAGGGCCTGCTGGCTGGGCGGCAGGATGAAGATCGAGCGCGCCTCGGGCATCAGCTTGCGTACCTGCTGCGCACCTTGCCAGTCGATCTCGAGGATCAGGTCGAAGCCCTGGTCGAGGGTTTCCTGCAGGGCGCTGCGCGACGTGCCGTAGAAGTTGCCGAACACCTCGGCGTGCTCGAGGAAGTCGCCTTGGGCGATCAGTGCCTTGAACTCCTCGTGGACGACGAAGTGGTAGTTCACCCCGTGCGCTTCACCCGGGCGCATGGCGCGGGTGGTGTGTGAGACCGACACGCGAACGTGTGGATCCTGCTTGATCAGCTCGGTGACCAGGCTGGTCTTGCCGGCGCCGGACGGTGCCGAAACGATGTAGAGGTTGCCGCTGCTGTGGTTCATGGTCGGGGGTGGCCTTACTCGATGTTCTGTACTTGTTCACGCATCTGTTCGATCAACACCTTCAGGTTGACCGCCGCCTGCGTGCTGCGTGGGTCAAAGGCCTTGGAGCCCAGGGTGTTGGCTTCGCGGTTGAGCTCCTGCATCAGGAAGTCCAGGCGCCGGCCGGCGGCACCGCCGGACTTGAGCACCCGGCGCACTTCGGTGACGTGGGTGCTGAGGCGGTCGAGCTCTTCGGCGACGTCGCTCTTCTGTGCCAGCAGCACCATCTCCTGTTCCAGGCGCTGCGGGTCGAGCTCGGCCTGCATGTCGCTGAAACGGTCGAGGATCTTCTGCCGCTGCACGGCCAGCATCTGTGGCACCTGGGTGCGCAGGGTGGCCACTTCGCTGGCCATGCTGTCCAGTCGTTCGTTGATCAGCCGGGCCAGCTCGGCACCTTCACGCAGGCGTCCGGCCTTGAGTTCGGCCAGTGCTTCGTCGAACAGGGCGATGGCTTCGGCGTTGAGGGCCTGGGGGTCGCTTGCGTCGGCCACCAGCACGCCCGGCCAGGCCAGGACTTCCAGCGGGTTGAGCGGCGCCGGATGCTTGATCAGGCTGGCGACGGTCTCGGCGGCGGCGACCAGTTGCGCGGCGCGTTCACGGTCAACCTGCAGCGGCTTGCCGGTGCTGTCTTCGTTCAGGCGCAGGGTGCATTCGACCTTGCCCCGCGACAGCCCTTGGCGCAGGCCTTCCCGCACTGCGCCTTCGAGGTCGCGCAGGGCTTCGGGCAGGCGCAGGTGGGGTTCAAGATAGCGATGGTTGACCGAGCGCAGCTCCCAGACCAGGGTGCCCTGGCTGCCGGCGCGTTCGGCGCGGGCAAAGGCGGTCATGCTGTGCACCATGGGGAGTACCTCGCGTAATCGGGTGAACGGGGGGAGCCTTACGGCTGCAAGGCGCAGGATTGTAGCGCAGTGCGGCCCGGGCGCCCAATCCGGCCATGCTACCGCTGCCCCGCCGCCGTGGTCGGAAAAGGCGACAGGCTGCGCCGGGTGCGACGATAGGCATGTCTTCGCGGGGCGACGGGCTCTATAATGCTCGGCAGATTTAAAGTCCCAGTACAGGTATCCCAGATGAAACGTCCAAGTGGTCGCGCCGCCGATCAGCTCCGCTCGATCCGCATCACCCGCAACTACACCAAGCACGCCGAGGGGTCGGTACTGGTCGAGTTCGGTGACACCAAGGTCATCTGCACGGTCAGCGTCGAAAATGGTGTTCCCCGCTTCCTCAAAGGCCAGGGCCAAGGTTGGCTGACCGCCGAGTACGGCATGCTGCCGCGTTCCACCGGCGAGCGTAACCAGCGTGAAGCCAGCCGTGGCAAGCAAGGTGGCCGCACCCTGGAAATCCAGCGCCTGATCGGCCGCTCCCTGCGCGCTGCGCTGGACATGAGCAAGCTTGGCGATATCACCCTGTACGTCGACTGCGACGTGATCCAGGCCGACGGCGGTACCCGCACCGCCTCGATCACCGGTGCCATGGTCGCCCTGTGCGATGCCCTGGCCGTGATCAAGAAGCGTGGCGGCCTGAAGGGCGGCAACCCGCTCAAGCACATGATCGCCGCCGTATCGGTGGGCATGTACCAGGGCGAAGCGGTGCTCGACCTCGACTACCTGGAAGACTCCGCCGCCGAGACCGACCTCAACGTGGTCATGACCAGCGCCGGCGGCTTCATCGAAGTGCAGGGCACCGCTGAAGGTGCGCCGTTCCAGCCGGAAGACTTCAACGCCATGCTGGCGCTGGCGCAAAAAGGCATGGGCGAGATCTTCGAGCTGCAGAACGCCGCACTGGCCGACTGACAGATAGCAATTGGGGCCGCTTTGCGGCCCATCGCTGGCAAGCCAGCTCCCACAGGTACGGCGGAAGACTTGAGGTCTACGCAGTCGGTGTGGGAGCCGGCTTGCCGGCGATGGGGCGCGAAGCGGCCCCATTGCTTTTTAGATGGTCAACGTCCAGTCGTAGTCCACGATCAGCGGCGCGTGCCGGGAGAAGCGTGGCTGGCGTGGCAGGCGTGCATTGCGCACGAAGCGGCGCAGGCCTGGGGTGAGGATCTGGTAATCGAACCGGTAACCCAGGTTCAGCATCTCGGCCTGTTCGTTGTCCGGCCACCAGCTGTACTGGTCGCCTTCACGGCTGACTTCGCGCAGCGCATCGACGTAGCCCATCTCGCCGGTGATCGCGTCCATCCAGGCGCGCTCTGGCGGCAGGAAGCCGACCGACTGCTGGCTGTCGCGCCAGTTCTTGATGTCGAGCTTCTGCTGCGCGACGTAGAACGAGCCGCAATAGATGTATTCGCGACGCTTGCGACGCTGTTTGTCCAGGTACTTGGCGAAGTCGTCCATCAACTTGAACTTCTGGTTCAAGTCTTCATCGCCGTTCATGCCCGAAGGCAGGAGCAGCGTGGCAATACTTACCTTGTCGAAATCTGCCTGCAGGTAACGCCCGTAACGGTCAACTGTCTCGAAGCCCAGGCCGGTGATGACTGCCTTGGGCTGCATGCGCGAGTACAGTGCCACGCCACCTTGGGTGGGCACCTCCGCGTCGCAGGCGTAAAGGAAATAGCCATCGAGCTGGAAAGCTGGGTCGTCGAGTTCAAAGGCCGAGGCGCGGGTATCCTGAAGACAGATGACGTCGGCATTCTGGGCTTGCAGCCAGCTGAGCAATCCACGCTCGGCTGCAGCCTGAATGCCATTCACGTTCACACTGATGATCCGCATAAATGGCCCCAAAAATCTCGTGCGTGTATGATACCCGAGCTCAACACATTTAGCTAAATCCGTGGTGTCCGGGACCTTTTATGCAGCCGTATCAGCGCGACTTCATTCGTTTTGCCATCGATCGCGGCGTTCTGCGCTTCGGTGAATTCACCCTGAAATCGGGGCGTACCAGCCCGTACTTCTTCAATGCCGGCCTGTTCAACACAGCTTCCGCCCTGGCGCAGCTGGGGCGTTGCTACGCGGCGGCCATCGTCGACAGCAAGATCCCGTTCGACGTGCTGTTCGGCCCGGCGTACAAGGGCATCCCCCTGGCGGCGGCCACGGCGGTGCAGTTGGCCGAGCACCATCAGCTCGACGTGCCATGGTGCTTCAACCGCAAGGAAGCCAAGGACCACGGCGAAGGTGGCAGCCTGGTCGGCGCCCCGCTGGCCGGTGACGTACTGATCATCGACGACGTGATCACCGCCGGTACCGCCATCCGTGAAGTGATGCAGATCATCAACGCCCAGCAGGCCAAGGCCGCTGGCGTGCTGATCGCACTGAACCGCGAAGAGCGCGGCAACGGCGAACTGTCGGCGATTCAGGAAGTCGAGCGCGACTTCGGCATTCCGGTGGTCAGCATCGTGTCGCTGACCCAGGTGCTGGAGTTCCTGGCCGACGATCCGCAACTCAAGCAGCACTTGCCGGCGGTCGAGGCGTATCGCGCCCAGTACGGCATCTGACGCGAACGTGCACAGAAAAGGCGACCTCAGGGTCGCCTTTTTTATTTCCGTGCTTTCAACGGCCGTTTGGGTAAGGGTCCTGCACCGCGTCGCCCTGGCCGCTCAGGATCTTCCAGCCACGCAGTGGGTGGGTCGCGGGCTTGAAATGAGGGCAAGGTGGAAGCGAGGTCTTGCTCTGATTGGAGTATTTGTGGCCGCAATCTGCGCACGAGTAGGTGCCGGCGGATACATCGCTGCCGTATTTGACCAAGGCTTTCTGTGTCATAACCGCATCTCCTTTGTGGGAAGTGGCAATGATAAGCAGCCGATAAAGACAGCGGTTGTAGTATGCGTCCGTCGCTTCAGTAGGAGCTTTCCTGCTGGGCGGCACGCTACACGGAGATGAAAAAGGCGACCCGAGGGTCGCCTTTACGGTGTCAATCCGTGCCGTACTTTGGCGAACGAGGCCCGTACAGGATCCCGCCGTTAGGGTTGGGCGACAGCAGGCGCGCGCTGGTCATGCCGGCAATCGGGTAGCCGGCGTCATCCTGCACGCTGCTGATGATCTGGTTGACCGCCGCAGCCACCAGCATGCCGATCAGGCCGCCCTGGTTCTGCCGGCCTTCCTCGCTCGACGCGGTGGCGCTGCCGGTCCACAGGGTGGCGCCGGTCTTGAGGTCGACCAGTTTGGCGTTGGCGGTGACGATGGTGGCGCTGCTGAGGATCATGTAGCGGGTACCGTAGTCGCTGACGGTGACGTACAGGCCCGCATCGGCGCCGAAGATCTCGTGCAGCTTGCCGGTCGGCAACTGGTGGATGTCGGCCGGCGTGGTCATGCCGTTCTGGCGGAAAGTTTCGTCCACCAGTGCCACCGGCATCACGTAGTAACCCGCTTCGGCCAGTGGGTAGGTGACCTGGGAGAGCATGCTGTAGGTCGCCTTCACGTCGGGCGATTCATTCAACGGCGGCAGGATCAGGACCGATTTGGGGCGGCTCTGCTTGTAGGCCGAATAGTCGATGGTCTTGCGCTCGGCACAGCCAGCGAACAACGCCAGCACGCAGGCACCGACGATCAGTTGGGTCAGGCGCTTGATCACTGTTTGGCCCCTTTGCTGGCGTTTTTCATCAGAAAGTCCATGTAGGCCGCCGACTCAGGGAACAGCGCCTTCTCGGTGCGGAACTGCTGAATCATCTGGTCATCCTTGCCGAGGCTGGAATACAGCAAGCCCAGCTGTGCGTGATAGCCCGGCGGCACTGCGCCGTTCTTGGCCTTGATCTTC
Organism: Pseudomonas sichuanensis; assembly: GCF_003231305.1. Classification (GTDB taxonomy): domain Bacteria; phylum Pseudomonadota; class Gammaproteobacteria; order Pseudomonadales; family Pseudomonadaceae; genus Aquipseudomonas; species Aquipseudomonas sichuanensis. The sequence goes on from NZ_QKVM01000003.1 coordinate 39,832, forward strand.
TCCAGATCACGCTCCAGAGCGGTGATCTGCTCTTCCTTGGCGTCACCTTTGAGGTAGCTGTACACCTGGGGCTGATAGCTTTCCCACTGATACAGCGTTTTGTGCGAGTTGCAGCCGGCCAGCAGCGCGCAGCCCAACAGCAGGGCGGCGACGGTGCGCTGGCCTTGGGAGGTGATGTTCATCGAACGTCTTCCTTGTCGTAATCCAGGTGTTACTGGGCCTGTGGCTTCCACTGGCCGCCTTCGACGGCGCCGACCAGCTTGTTGACCGCTTCGCGCATGGCCAGGTCGAGGACCTTGCCGTTGAGGGTCGAGTCATAGCTGGCGGTGCCGCCGAAGCCGATGATCTCGCGGTTGGAGAGGGCGTATTCACCCGCACCCTGGCTGGAATAGACCACTTCCGAAGTGCTGATATTGACGATGTTCAGCGCTACCTTGGCGTAGGCGATCTGGGTTTTGCCGCGGCCGAGGATGCCGAACAGCTGGTGATCACCGACTTCCTTGCGGCCGAATTCGGTGACGTCGCCGGTGACCACGAAGTCGGCGCCTTTCAAGCGCTGAGCCTGGCCCTTGATGGCCGCTTCCTGCTGGATCTCGCCCATGTTGTCGCGGTCCAGCACGTTGAAACGGTTGGTCTGCTGCAGGTGAGTGATGAGGATGGTCTTGGCCTGGCCACCCAGGCGGTCGACGCCGTCGGAGAAAATGCCGCGCATGTAGCTGGAGCGGTTGTCGAACTTGCCCACAGCAATTGGGGTGCGCACGCCGCTGTAAGGGCGGTTGACGCTTTCGACCTGTTGCACGGCAACAGCAGTGGAGGTTTCAGTGGCACAGCCGGCGAGGGACCCGACAGCCAGGGCGGCTGCCAGCACGAGTCCATGTGATGCGTATTTCACGCGTGTTCTCCAGGTAAATAAAAACTATTTGCAACAAGGCTGCATTCTGCCACGTTGAGGCGACAGCTTAACCAGTAAATTGATGGCGAAAAATGAAAAAAGATGGCTCAAGGCCATCTTTTTCGTATATCCGATTGAATGCACTGCCCGCCGTAAAAGCATCGCGGGGCAAGCCCGCTCTCACCTTGAGGTGCCAAGGTGGGAGCGAGCTTGCCCCGCAACAGGGTTACAGCTGGATCAGTGACGTTTGCGATTGGTGATCAAGGTGCCCACGCCGCTGTCGGTGAAGATCTCCAGCAGCACCGCGTTGGGTACGCGGCCGTCGATGATGTGCGAGCTGTTCACACCGCCCTGCACCGCCTCCAGCGCGCACTTGATCTTCGGCAGCATGCCGCCGTAGATGGTGCCGTCGGCGATCAGTTCGTTGACCTGCTCGGTGGTCAGGCCGGTCAGGACCTGGCCTTGCTTGTCCATAAGGCCGGCGATGTTGGTCAGCAGCATCAGCTTCTCGGCCTTCAGCGCTTCAGCGACCTTGCCGGCGACCAGGTCGGCGTTGATGTTGTACGACTCGCCGTTCTTGCCTACGCCGATCGGCGCGATCACCGGGATGAAGTCGCCTTTGACCAGCATGTTCAGCAGGTCGGTGTTGACGCTCTCGACCTCGCCTACATGGCCGATGTCGATGATTTCCGGCTGGGTCATCTCTGGGGTCTGGCGGCTGACGGTGAGCTTGCGCGCACGGATCAGCTCGGCGTCCTTGCCGGTCAGGCCGATGGCGCTGCCGCCGTGGCGATTGATCAGGTTGACGATGTCCTTGTTGACCTGGCCGCCCAGGACCATTTCCACCACGTCCATGGTCGCCGAGTCGGTGACGCGCATGCCGTCGATGAAGTGGCTCTCGATCGACAGGCGCTTGAGCAGGTCGCCGATCTGCGGGCCGCCGCCATGCACGACCACCGGGTTGATGCCCACGGCCTTCATCAGCACGATGTCACGGGCGAAGCCAGTCTTGAGCTCCTCGCTTTCCATCGCGTTGCCGCCGTACTTGATCACCAGGGTCTTGCCGACGAAGCGGCGAATGTAAGGCAGTGCTTCGGACAAAACCTCGGCTACATGGGAAGCGGCATCGCGATCGAGGGTCATGCAGGGCTCCAGGTAAGGAACGGATAGTCGTCAGAACGGCAGTTGCAGGCCTGGTTGGACCCGCAGCAACTGCGTGCGGAATACAGCCTTGATACGGTCGAGTTCTGCCGCGCTGTCGGCCTCGAAGCGCAGCACCAGCACCGGTGTGGTGTTGGAGGCGCGAACCAGGCCCCAGCCGTGGGCGTAGTCGACCCGCACACCGTCGATGGTGGTCAGGTTGGCATCGCCCCAGTCGGCGTCGCGTTGCAGAGCATCAATGATGCTGAATTTACCCTCGTCGGTCACATCAATGTTGATTTCCGGCGTGGAAATATCATCGGGGAACGCGGCGAACAGGTCTTCGGCGCTTTGCCCGGCCTTGCTGAGGATCTCCAGCAGGCGCGCGGCGCTGTAGATACCGTCGTCGAAACCGTACCAGCGTTCCTTGATGAAGATGTGACCGCTCATCTCGCCGGCCAGCAAGGAGCCGGTCTGTTTCATCTTCTTCTTGATCAACGAGTGGCCGGTCTTCCACATTAGCGCGCGGCCACCGTGCTGTTCGATCAGCGGGGTCAGGCGGCGGGTGCATTTGACGTCGAAGATGATCTCGGCGCCCGGGTTGCGCGACAGCACGTCCTGGGCGAACAGCATCAGCAGGCGGTCGGGGTAGACGATGCTGCCGGTGTTGGTCACCACGCCCACGCGGTCACCGTCACCGTCGAAGGCCAGGCCGATATCGGCGCCGGTCTCTTTCACCTTGGCGATCAGGTCTTCCAGGTTCTCGGGCTTGCCCGGGTCCGGGTGGTGGTTGGGGAAGTTGCCGTCGACTTCGCAGAACAGTGGGATCACCTCACAGTTCAACGCCTCGATCAATTGCGGGGCGATCACGCCAGCGGCGCCGTTGCCGCAGTCGACCACCACCTTCAGGCGCCTGGCCAGCTTCACGTCGTCGACGATCTGCTGGTAGTAGCGCTCGAGGATCTCGACTTTTTCCACATGGCCTTCGCCACGGGTCAGGTCGTTGGTCTTCAGGCGGGTCAGCAGGGCCTGGATCTGTTCGTTGGCCAGGGTGTCACCGGCGATGACGATCTTGAAACCGTTGTAGTCCGACGGGTTGTGGCTGCCGGTGAGCATCACGCCCGACTTGCCGGCCAGCACATTGGCGGCGTAGTACAGCGCCGGGGTCGGCACCAGGCCGACGTCGCTGACCTGGCAGCCGGCCTCGACCAGGCCCTTGATCAGTTGCTCGACCAGCATCGGGCCGGACAGGCGGCCGTCACGGCCGACCGAGATCTGTGGTTCGCCCTGGGCGAGGGTCTGGGCGCCGATGGCGCGGCCGATCCAGTAGGCGGTTTCGGCGTGCAGGGTCTTGCCGACCACGCCGCGGATGTCATAGGCGCGGAAGATGCTGTCCGGCAGTGCGGGGACCAGGTGGGCCATGTCGTTCATCTCTGGGGACTCCATAAGTCAAAGGCTTCTGGGCAGGCGCAAACTGAACGCTTGGACGGCGGTTTCGCCAGAGAGTTCGCCATCCATGGCCCGAACGGTCTGCTGTTGCCTCAGCGGGTGCCCGAGTGGCCGAAGCCGCCAGCGCCGCGCTGGGTCTCGTCGAATTGCTCGACGATGTCGAAATGCGCCTGCACCACCGGCACCAGGATCAGTTGCGCGATGCGCTCGCCGACGGTGATGGTGAACGGCGTGTTGCCGCGGTTCCAGCAGCTGACCATCAACTCGCCCTGGTAGTCCGAGTCGATCAGGCCGACCAGGTTGCCCAGCACGATGCCGTGCTTATGGCCCAGGCCCGAGCGCGGCAGGATCATCGCCGCCAGGCCCGGGTCGCCGATGTACACCGACAGGCCGGTGGGGATCAGCAGGGTCTGGCCTGGCTCGAGGACGGTGTCCTCCTTGAGCAGGGCACGCAGGTCCAGGCCGGCGGAACCGGGGGTGGCGTACTGCGGCAGGGGGAATTCGGTGCCCAGGCGTGGGTCGAGGATCTTGGCTTGAAGAGCGTGCATGTAACTTATTGAACCTGGTTGAGCCGTTCGGCGATGAAGGCAACCAGCTGGCGGGCGATCTTGCCTTTGCTGGTCTGCGCGAAGAGGGTTTGATGCTGCTGCCGGTCGATCACGGTCAGGGCGTTTTCCTCGCTGTTGAAGCCGATGCTGGGGTTGGCCACATCATTGGCGACGATCAGGTCGAGGTTCTTGTCCTTGAGCTTGCGCGTGGCGTAGTCGAGCAGGTGCTCGGTCTCGGCGGCAAAGCCCACGCTGAACGGGCGATCGGCGCGGCCGGCAATGGTCGCAAGGATATCGGGATTGCGCACCATCTGCAGCAGCATGCCGTCGCCGGTGGTGGGATCTTTCTTGAGCTTCTGTGCGGCGACGACTTCCGGGCGGTAGTCCGCGACCGCAGCCGAGGCGATGAACAGGTCGCAGGGCATGGCTGCTTCGCAGGCCGCGAGCATGTCCCGCGCGCTGACCACGTCGATGCGGCTGACCCGGTCCGGGGTCGGCAGGTGTACCGGGCCCGTCACCAGGGTCACCCGGGCCCCGGCTTCGGCGGCCGCCTCGGCCAGGGCAAAGCCCATTTTCCCTGAACTATGGTTGGTGATGTAGCGCACCGGGTCGATGTTCTCCTGGGTCGGCCCGGCGGTGATCAGCACGTGTTTGCCGGTCAGTGCCTGGCGCTTGAAGCTCTCGGCGGCGCACCAGGCCAGGTCGGTGGCTTCGAGCATGCGGCCCAGGCCCACATCGCCACAGGCCTGGCTGCCGGAGGCCGGGCCGAACACCTGGATACCACGGCGCTTGAGCAGTTCGAGGTTGTCCTGGGTTGCCGGGTCGCGCCACATGGCCTGGTTCATCGCCGGCGCCACGGCGACGGTGGCGTCGGTGGCCAGCACCAGGGTAGTCAGCAGGTCGTCGGCCATGCCCTGGGCCATGCGCGCCATCAGGTCGGCGGTGGCCGGGGCGATCAGCACCAGGTCGGCCCATTTGGCCAGTTCGATATGGCCCATGGCCGCTTCGGCGGCGGGGTCGAGCAAGTCCATGTGCACGGGGTGGCCGGACAGCGCCTGCAGGGTGAGCGGGGTGATGAATTCGGCACCACCGCGGGTCATGACCACGCGCACCTGCGCGCCGTGTTCCAGGAGTCGGCGAATCAGCTCGGCGCTCTTGTAGGCGGCGATGCCGCCACCCACGCCGAGAACGATGCGCTTGCGATACAACCGCTGCATAGGCCTTGCCTTATTCCAGTGAAAGCGGGCGGCGACGGTGACTGCCTGCGGCAGATCGTCGCATTTTCGAAGCGAACTAGATTAACACAGCGCCCAAACGGGCCGTAGTGGCAGGCGAGGAGGGAGGATGAACATCAGGGAGTGGCCGGCCGAGGAGCGGCCGAGGGAGAAACTGTTGCAGCGCGGCGCGGCGGTGCTGTCGGACGCCGAGCTGGTGGCGGTGTTGCTGGGGTCGGGGGTCGCCGGGCGTAATGTGCTGGACTTGGCGCGTGGGCTGCTGGCCAAGTTTGGCGGGCTCAGGCCGTTCCTCGAGGCCGATCGCGCCAGGGTCCTGCGTGAGCCGGGCTTGGGGCCGGTGAAATACGCCCAGTTGCAGGCGTTGCTGGAGATCGGCAGGCGGTATCTGGACGAGGGCATCGAGCGTGCGTCGGCGCTGGAGTCGCCGACATCGGTGCGGCGCTATCTGAAGTCGATGCTGCGCCATGAGGCCAGCGAGGTGTTCGGTTGCCTGTTCCTGGATACCAAGCACCGGCCGTTGGCGTTCGAGATCCTGTTTCGCGGCACGATCGACCGGGCCAGCATCTACCCGCGGGAGGTGGTGCGCCGGGCCTTGCTGCACAACGCGGCGGCGCTGATCCTGTGCCATAACCACCCGTCAGGCCATTGCCAGCCCAGCCAGGACGATGTGCACCTGACGCTGATGCTCAGGCGCTCGTTGGCGCTGATCGATGTACGGGTGATGGACCATGTCATCGTCGGCGATGGCGAGCCACTGTCCATGGCCGAGCATGGGTGGTTGGCAGGCTAGTCTTGTGTTGACTGCACCGGCCCTTTCGCGGGTAAACCCGCTCCCACAGGTTTTGCGCCGAATGCGAAACCTGTGGGAGCGGGTTTACCCGCGAAGAGGCCGGCATTGTCAGCAGACAATCAGCGGCCCACAGAGACCTTGCTCAAATCCAGCCGCCCGAACGGGCTCACCTGATACCCCTCGACGCCCTTGTGCAGCAAGGTCGCCGCCGTAGGATGCGCCAGCGGCAGCCACAACGCCTGCTGCTGGATCAGTGCCTGGGCCTGCTGGTACAGGCGGCTGCGCACGCTCTGGTCGTTGGTGGTGCGCCCGGCGTTGATCAGCTGGTCCAGGCGGCTGTCGCAGAACCGCGCGAAGTTGGTCCCGGACTTGACCGCCGCGCACGAGAATTGCGGGCTGAGGAAGTTGTCCGGGTCGCCGTTGTCACCCGCCCAGCCCATGAACAGCAGGTCGTGCTCGCCCGCCTTGGCGCGGCGGATCAACTCGCCCCACTCGATGGTGCGAATCTCGGCCTTGATGCCGACCTTGGCCAGGTCCGCCTGAAGCATCTGCGCGCCCAGGCTGGGGTTGGGGTTGAGCAGGCTGCCCGACGGACGGGTCCAGATCGTGGTGGCAAAACCATCGGCCAGGCCGGCCTTGGCCAGCAGCGCCTTGGCCTTCTTCTGGTCCATGGCGTAACCCGGCAAGTCCTTGGCGTAGCTCCAGGTGTTCGGCGGGTAAGGGCCGTTGGCGGCGGTGGCGGTGTTTTCGAACACGGCCTTCAGGTAGGCCGGCTTGTCGAAGGCCAGGTTGATCGCCTGGCGTACTTCGGGCTTGTCCAGCGGCGGGTGCTGGCTGTTGATGGCGACGAAGGCGGTCATGAAGGCCGGGGTGGTCGCTACCTTGAGGTTGCCGTCCTTGCCGGCCTCGGCGATGTCCAGCGGCTTGGGCGACAGGGCCACCTGGCATTCGCCGCGCTTGAGCTTCTGCAGGCGCACGTTGGCGTCGGTGGTGATGGCGAAGATCAGCGGGTCGACCGACGGTTTGCCGGCGAAGTAGTCGGGGTTGGCGCGGTAGCGCACCACGGCGTCCTTCTGGAAACGCTGGAAGACGAACGGCCCGGTACCCACAGGCTGGCTGTTGAGCTTGTCCGGGGTCTCGGCCTTGAGCAGCTTGTCGGCGTATTCGGCGGAGTAGATCGAGGCGAAGCCCATGCTCAGGGTGGCCAGGAAGGTGGCATCCGGGTGCGATAGGGTGAAACGCACGGTATTGGGCTGCGGGGCCTCGATCGACTTGATCAGGCTGCCCAGCTGCAGCGACTGGGCATGCGGGTAGCCGCCCGCGGCGGTCTTGTGCCACGGGTGGGCGGGGTAGAGCATGCGCTGGAAGCTGAACAGCACGTCTTCGGCGTCCAGCTCGCGGCTGGGCTTGAAGTAGGGCGTGGTGTGGAACTTGACGCCCTGGCGCAGGGTGAAGTCGTAGATCAGGCCGTCCGGCGATACCGTCCAGCTCTCGGCCAGGCTGGGCACGACCTTGCCAAGCCCGGCGTCGAATTCGACCAGGCGGTTCATCAGCACATCGGCCGAGGCATTGGTGGTGGTCAGCGAGTTGTACTGGACCACGTCGAAGCCTTCCGGGCTGGCTTCGGTGCACACCGACAGCGGCGCGGCCTGGGCAAGGCCGGCGGCGCACAGCGTGGTGAACAACAGGGAAAGGGCGGCGGCACGCATGGTGGCTCCTTGGCGGGTTTGTGGCACCATCTGCCGGTGCAGTCTGGAAAAGTCCTACCCTAGTGTGGGCACGGGCAAATGACCACACCCTTTCGCATTAATTCGGCGACGGGCGGTCGACACCTTGCCGCCCCAGTCGTTATGCTGCCCGGGCGCACTCGGCCCGACCTTAAGACACATCTTCTGTTGTTGCGGCTGAGTCTTTCTGGTATAAAGCAGCGCTCTTTTCTAGGGGCTCGGCCTGTCGCGTAAGCGCTTCCGGTCGATAAGACCCTCGGAAACACGGCGCCTGGCGCCAATGACTGAGAGATTAAGCGGCCAACCCATGCCGGGTTGGGCATGTGGTTTTAGAGGGCTGAGGCATGTCGAGAGTCTGTCAAGTTACTGGTAAGGGTCCAGTAACCGGGAATAACATTTCCCACGCAAACAACAAAACCCGTCGTCGTTTCCTGCCAAACCTGCAGCACCACCGTTTCTGGGTTGAATCCGAGAAGCGTTTCGTGCGTCTGCGCGTTTCCGCCAAAGGCATGCGTATCATCGACAAGCGCGGCATCGATGCCGTTCTGGTCGACATCCGCAAAGCTGGCGCCAAGGTTTAAGGGAGAACATCATGCGTGAATTGATCCGTCTGGTTTCGAGTGCCGGTACCGGCCACTTCTACACCACCGACAAGAACAAGCGCACCACTCCGGACAAGATCGAGATCAAGAAATACGATCCGGTCGTCCGCAAGCACGTGGTGTACAAGGAAGCCAAGATCAAGTAATTGATCGGCAACCTGAAAAAACCCGCAACCGTAAGGTGGCGGGTTTTTTTATGCCTGCAGGAAAAGCGTGTTCAGCCTTTCGCGGGTAAACCCGCTCCCACAGGGGCCGCGCGAAACCTGAGCTTCACTGCAAGCCTGCAGGAAGCCCTTGCTCCCACAGCGTCGCGCCAAACCTGTGGGAGCGGGTTTACCCGCGAAGAAGCTGGCGCTTACTTCTGCTCGAACATCACATAGATCTTGCGGCACGGCTCCAGCACCTCCCAGGTGCCCTTGAAGCCCGCCGGGATCACGAAGCGATCACCGGCACGCAGGGTCTTGGCATTGCCTTCCTGGTCGCGCAGCACCGACACACCTTGCACGATCTCGCAGTATTCATGCTCGGTGTAGCTCACCGTCCACTGGCCCGCTTCACCTTCCCAGACGCCTGCGGCGAACTGCCCGCACGGGCTGGCATAGTGGTTGTAGACAGCCTGGTCAGGCTCGCCCTTGAGGATTTTCTCCGCCGCTGGGCGGTAGCGTTCGGCCTCGGTCAGAACCTGGGCGAAGTCGACGATGCTGGCGATACTCATGGTGGTTACCCTGTTGTTGTTTAATAAAATGAACATCAGTAGGCATTTGAGCCGTTCGTGTCAAATATATTGATAGTTTCCCCGCCCTGGTTTAGGGTGGCAGGTGCCCGTGTGCCTCGTCACCCGGCCAGAATTTCTGACAGCGCCCGTGAGTCCTCAGTGCGGCGTTGCACCTAAACAAGAGAGGAGTTTCCTATGACCACCCTGACTCGTGCGGACTGGGAACAGCGTGCCCAGCAACTGAAGATCGAAGGCCGCGCCTTCATCAACGGCGAATACACCGATGCCGCATCCGGTGAAACCTTCGACTGCCTGAGCCCGGTGGACGGACGCTTCCTGGCCAAGGTTGCCAGCTGCGACCTGGCCGATGCCAACCGCGCCGTCGAAAATGCCCGCGCGGTGTTCGAATCCGGCGTCTGGTCGCGCCTGGCGCCGGCCAAGCGCAAGGCCAAGCTGATCCGCTTCGCCGACCTGCTGCGCAAGCACGTCGAAGAGCTGGCCCTGCTCGAAACCCTCGACATGGGCAAGCCGATCGGCGACTCCTCCAGCATCGACGTGCCAGGTGCGGCCAGTGCCCTGCACTGGAACGCCGAAGCCATCGACAAAGTCTACGACGAAGTCGCGCCAACCCCGCACGACCAGCTCGGCCTGGTTACCCGTGAGCCGGTGGGTGTGGTCGGTGCCATCGTGCCGTGGAACTTCCCACTGCTGATGGCCTGCTGGAAACTCGGTCCGGCCCTGGCCACCGGTAACTCCATCGTCCTCAAGCCGTCGGAAAAATCGCCGCTGACCGCCATTCGCATCGCCCAGCTGGCGATCGAAGCCGGTATCCCGGCGGGCGTGCTCAACGTGCTGCCAGGCTACGGCCACACCGTGGGCAAGGCCCTGGCCCTGCACATGGACGTCGACACCCTGGTGTTCACCGGTTCGACCAAGATCGCCAAGCAGCTGATGATCTACGCCGGCGAGTCGAACATGAAGCGCGTCTGGCTGGAAGCCGGCGGCAAGAGCCCGAACATCGTCTTCGCCGACGCCCCGGACCTGCAAGCCGCCGCCGAGGCCGCCGCCAGCGCCATCGCCTTCAACCAGGGTGAAGTCTGCACCGCAGGTTCGCGTCTGCTGGTGGAGCGTTCGATCAAGGACAAGTTTCTGCCCATGGTGGTCGAGGCCCTCAAGGCCTGGAAGCCGGGCAACCCGCTGGACCCGGCAACCACCGTCGGTGCGCTGGTCGATACCCAGCAGATGAACACCGTGCTGTCGTACATCGACGCCGGTCACCAGGACGGCGCCAAGCTGCTGGCTGGCGGCAAGCGCATCCTCGAAGAGACCGGCGGCACCTACGTCGAGCCGACCATCTTCGACGGCGTGACCAACGCCATGAAGATCGCCCAGGAAGAAATCTTCGGCCCGGTGCTGTCGGTGATCACCTTCGACACCGCCGAAGAAGCCATCGCCATCGCCAACGACACCCCGTACGGCCTGGCGGCCGGCATCTGGACCTCGGACATTTCCAAGGCCCACAAGACCGCCCGCGCCGTGCGTGCCGGCAGCGTCTGGGTCAACCAGTACGACGGCGGCGACATGACCGCGCCGTTCGGTGGCTTCAAGCAGTCGGGCAACGGCCGTGACAAGTCGCTGCACGCGCTGGAGAAGTACACCGAGCTGAAGGCGACCTGGATCAAGCTGTAATCCGGTAACGCCTTTTCGCGGGGCAAGTCGCATCGGCGCACCGCCGCTCCCACGCAACCAAGCGCTGATGATTCATCATCAAACCCTTGGCGGCGCGGGAGCGGCGGTGCGCCGGTGCGACTTGCCCCGCGATGCTTTTTGCCTGATTTAACTGCCCGGGAGGCCACCATGCGTTGGGGAACCTATTTTGCCGTACTGGCGTCGGTGCTCAGTGTCGGGCTCGCGCTCGGCGTGAGCATGCCGCTGGTGTCCCTGCGCCTGGAGGGCTGGGGTTACGGCGGGTTCGCCATCGGCGTGATGGCGGCGATGCCGGCGCTGGGCGTGCTGGTCGGCGCCGCCGTGGCCAGCCGCCTGGCCGGTTGGGTCGGTGTACCGGCCGCCATGCGCCTGTGCCTGTGGGGCGGGGCGCTGTCGATCGGCCTGGTGGCGCTGCTGCCCAGCTACCCGCTGTGGCTGGCGCTGCGCCTGCTGATCGGCATGTCGCTGACCGTGGTGTTCATCCTCGGCGAAAGCTGGATCAACCAGCTGGTGGTCGAGCAATGGCGCGGGCGGCTGGTGGCGCTGTATGGCAGCAGCTATGCCCTGAGCCAGCTGGCCGGGCCGATGGTGCTGGGTTTTCTCGGCTCCAACGATGACTTCGGTTTCTGGGCGGCGACCGGGCTGCTGCTGGTTGCCCCGCTGATCCTTCTGGGTCGTAGCGGCGCACCCAGCACCGAGGCGTGCAGCGTTACCTTCCTCGACCTGTTCGCCTTCTGCCGACGGCTGCCGGTCATTGCTTGGGCCATCGCGCTGTTCGCGGCTTTCGAGGCCATGATCCTCACCCTGCTGCCGGTGTATTGCCTGCAGCAGGGCTTCACCACGGAAGTGGCGCTGTTCATGGTCAGCACCGTGGTGGTGGGCGATGCGGTGTTGCAGCTGCCGATCGGTGCGCTGGCAGATCGCATGTCGCGACGCACGTTGTTCAGTGGTTGCGCGCTGACTCTGCTGGTGTCGAGCCTGGCTATTCCATTGCTGCTGAACACGCCGCTGATCTGGCCCTTGTGGGTGCTGTTCGGGGCCAGTGCCGGAGGGTTGTTCACCCTGTCGCTGGTGTTGATCGGCGAGCGCTATCGCGATGATGAGCTGGTGCGGGCCAATGCCCACGTGGCGCAGCTGTGGGGTATCGGTTGCCTGCTCGGGCCGCTGCTGGCCGGGGCGGGTAGCCAGTGGGTCAGTGGGCATGCGTTGCTGCTGCTGATGGCGGTCGGGGCTGCGGGGTTGGTGGTGTTGACCCGGCGCAAGGATGCCTTCGAGCCAGCCTCTGCCTGATCGATTGCTATCGCGGGGCAAGCCCGCTCCCACGACCTGACCCAGGCTGCAATAGGAACTGCGTGGGAGCGGGCTTGCCCCGCGATAGGCCCTACAGCATCTTCTCCAGCCCCACCGCCTTGCTGATCCAGGCGTTGAAGCGTCGCCACATCCCCCCGGGCTCGGTCAGCAGCATATGCCGCTGGCCATTGTCCTCGGTGACCCACACCAGCTTCCCGCCCACCAGCTTCGGCTGGTAGCTCAACGCCGGCGCCATGCCCTGTACCGCCAGGTCGCGGGTGTACTCGGCCAACTCCGGGCTGTCCACCAGCACGCCGACCTCGGTGTTCCACAGCACCGACCGCGGGTCGAAGTTGAACGAGCCGATGAACGTCTTGCGCCGATCGAACACCATCGCCTTGCTGTGCAGGCTCGAGTCGGAGCTGCCGTGCAGGCGCAGGCCGCGCCGGACACTGTGGTCGCCGGGCTGGCGGCGCAGCTCGTACAACTGCACGCCATGTTCGAGCAGGGCGCGGCGGTAGGGCGCGTAACCGCCGTGTACCGCCGGTACGTCGGTGGCCTCCAGCGAATTGGTCAGTAGCTTGACCGAGGTCCCGGCGTCCGCACGGCTGGTCAGGTACAGCAAGCCGGGCTCACCCGGCACGAAGTAGGCCGACACCAGGATCAGCTCGTGCCGCACGCTGTTCAGGTCCGGCGCCAGTTGCTGGCTCATCAGCAATTGCGGGTCGGGTTCGTCGTCGGCCAGCACTTTGCTCGGCGCGTCCCACAGCGCCTGGCTGTGCGCCCAGATCAGCTCGTTGCGCCATACGTCCAGGCGGGGCTGTGCCTGGTAGGCCATCAGCCGGTCGTAAAGGGCTTTGCGTTTGATGCGTGCCTCGGCCAGGGACACTTCCAGGCGCTGGCGGCTGGCGCGCAGGTCTTCGGCATCGGGCTGCCACCACAGGTAGTCGCCGATCGGCCGGCTCAGGGCGCTGTTCCAGTACTGGTCGAAGCCGTGCCCGAGTTGCTCGGCCACCGGGCCTACACCCAACAGGTCGATGTCGGTGAAGTTGAGGTTGGGCTCGGCGTCGAAGTATTCGTCGCCCAGGTTGCGCCCGCCGACGATGGCCATGCTGTTGTCCACCAGGAACAGCTTGTTGTGCATGCGTCGGTGCTGGCGTGACAGGTTGAACAGCCGGCCCACGGCGCGCGTCACGCCGGTGCTGCGGCCAAGGTGCAGCGGGTTGAACACGCGGATCTGGATGTTCGGGTGGGCGGCCAGGGTGCCCATCAGGGTGTCGAGGCCGTCGCTGGTGGTGTCGTCGAGCAGGATGCGCACGCGCACACCGCGGTCGGCGGCGCGCAGCAGTTCGTGCACCAGGGCGCGGGTGCTGAGGCCGTCGTGGACGATGTAGTACTGCAGGTCGATGCTGGCCTGGGCGTTGCGGATCAGCTCGGCGCGGGCGCGGAAGGCCTCGTTGCTGTTGGGCAGCAGGCGAAAACCCGAACGCCCCTCGTAGGGCGCGGCCTGGCGCTGCACCGAGCGGCCGAACGCCGATTCACTGGCCGGCAGCGCGTGGCTGACATCACGAGGAGTCCCGGTGCTGGCGCAGCCTGACAGGCCGAGCAGCAGCACCAGCAGCAGGGGCAGGGTTGGCTGGTGTCTCAAGGGTGAATCGTCCTGTGCGACAGGGGCTTATGGGGTTGGACCGCGGCGGGCGGCGCAACGTTACCCGCCAGCGTGTTCGGCCACCAGTAGACGATGGGCGGTTTCCCCCACCTTGCGCACCGCGGCCTCGATCTGCGGCGTCGGCCGCGCGGCGAAGTTCATGCGCAGGCAATTGCGGTACTTGCCCGAGGCCGAGAAGATGCTGCCCACGGCGATCTGCACGCCCTGCTCCAGTAAAGCTCGGTTCAGGCGCAATGTATCGAAACTTTCCGGCAACTCCACCCACAGCATGAAGCCGCCCTGGGGCCTGCTGGCGCGGGTGCCTGCCGGGAAATAACGGGTCACCCAGTCGCACATCTGGTCGCGGCCGCGCTGGTACTGGCTGCGCATGCGCCGCAGGTGGGGCTGGTAGTGGCCCTCGGCGATGAAGTCGGCAATCGCCAGTTGCGCCTGGCAGGCGGTGCTGCCGGTGCTGATGTACTTCATGTGCAGCACCCGCTCCAGGTAGCGCCCCGGCGCTACCCAGCCGATACGCAGGCCCGGTGCCAGGGTCTTGGAGAACGAACTGCACAGCAGCACCCGGCCATCGTCGTCGAACGACTTGATGGTGGGCGGGCGCGGGTAGGTGTAGGCCAGGTCGCCATACACATCGTCTTCGAGGATCGCCACGTCGTAGCGCTGGGCGAGGGTGAGCAAGGCCTTCTTGCGCGCCTCGGGCATGATGTAGCCCAGCGGGTTGTTGCAGTTGGGGGTGATCTGGATGAGCTTGATCGGCCACTGCTCCAGGGCCAGCTCCAGCGCTTCGAGGCTGATGCCGGTGATCGGGTCGGTGGGGATCTCCAGCGCCTTCATGCCCAGGCCCTTGAGGGTCTGCATGGCACCGTGGAAGCTCGGCGAGTCGACCGCGACGATGTCCCCGGGTTGGCACACCGCGCGGATGCTGCACGACAGCGCCTCGTGGCAGCCGGTGGTCACCACCAGGTCGGCCGGGCCCAGGCGGCAGCCGGAATCGAGCATCAGCCGGGCGATCTGCTCGCGCAGTTGGGCATTGCCGTGGATGTTGTCGTAGTACAGGCCGGGCATGTCCTGGCGCCGGCTGAGCTGCGCCAGGCTGCGCAGCAGCGGCTTGAGCGTGGGGCTATCGACATCCGGCATGCCGCGGCCCAGCTGGATCACGTCCGGGCGCGGGGTGGCGCGTATCAGTTCCAGCACCTGTTCCCACTGGGAGATATCCACAGGCCGTTGCGCCGGGCGGCTGATGTCGGGCAGGGCAGGGAGGTTGCGGTCCTCGGCGACGAAGTAGCCGGACTTGGGCCGTGGCGACACCAGGCCGTTGTCCTCCAGCAGGCGATAGGCCTGCTGGACGGTGCTCAGGCTGACACCGTGTTCCACGCTCAGGGCGCGCACTGACGGCAGACGCTGACCGGGCCGGTACAGGCCCTGCTCGATGCGCGAGCCGAGCAGTTCGGCCAGGTTGAGGTAGAGAGTCACGGCATACTCCTGCGTATCTTGTGGGGCTGGACCGATACAGATTGCAGGAAAATACTCCATTCAGCCGACATTACGCCAATTCTGTATGGAAATAATAAATCTGTGTTGGGTCTGTATTGCTCATGCCCCGCACGCGCATGCTTTCTGCACGCTATGACGTGATCTGGAGGGTGCGCAAATGGGTGGCATGAGCGATGCACGGTTGCAACTGTTGGCCACGGAACTGGAGGCAGGGCAGCGGCCCAAGGTCTACTGCGCTCCGGCGGGGCTGGGGTGCTGGGGGCTCATGCTGCATCGCTGGCGCACCCGCAGGGCCTTGCTGCAGATGGAGGACTACCAGCTGCGCGACATCGGACTGACCTGGGAACAGGCGTGCCGCGAGGCGTACAAGCCGTTCTGGAAGGATTGAGGGATCAAGGTATTGGCTTGTCAGGGTTGGCCCTATCGCCGGCTTGCCGGCGATAGGGCCCCACACCCGATCACAGCAGCTCTTTGAGCCGGTACCAAAGCATCCCCAGCGCCAACAGCGGCGAGCGCATCAGCCTGCCGCCGGGGAAGGTCGGGTGCGGCACCTTGGCGAACAGGTCGAAACGCCCGCTCTGCTGGCCGCTGATGGCTTCGCCGAGCAGGCGCCCGGCCAGGTGGGTGGCGTTGACCCCATGCCCGGAGTAGGCCTGGGCGTAGTAGACGTTCGGCTGCCCGGCCAGGCGGCCGATCTGCGGCAGGCGGTTGGCGCCGATGCCGATCATCCCGCCCCACTGGTAGTCGATGCGCACGTCGGCCAGTTGCGGGAACACCTTGAGCATCTTCGGCCGCATGTAGGCGGCGATGTCCTGCGGGTCGCGCCCGGAGTAGTGGCAGGCACCACCGAACAGCAGGCGATGGTCGGCGGACAACCGGTAGTAGTCCAGGGCCACGCGCTGGTCGCACACCGCCATGTTCTGTGGCAGCAGCTGGCGTGCACGCTCCTCGCCCAGCGGCTCGGTGGCGATGATGTAGCTGCCGGCCGGCAGCACCTTGCCGCCCAGTTCGCGGTTGAGGTCGTTGTGGTAGGCGTTGCAGCACAGCACCAGGGTCTTGGCGCGGACCCGGCCCTGGGCGGTGTGCACTTTCACTTCAGGGCCGTACTCGATGCGGGCGACTTGCGACTGCTCGAACAACTGCACGCCCAGGCGGCTGGCGGCAGCCGCCTCACCGAGCGCCAGGTTGAGCGGGTGCAGGTGCCCCGAGCCCATGTCGATCAGGCCGCCGACATAGCGGTCGGAGCCGACCACCGAATGCATGTCGCCGGGCTGCACCAGGCGCAGTTCGTGGCGATAGCCCAAGCTGCGCAGTTCTTCGGCGTCCTCGGCAAAGCCTGCAAGCTCGGCGGGTTTGTTGGCCAGGTCGCAGTAGCCCCAGGTCAGGTCGCAGTCGATGGCGTGGCGCTCGACCCGTTCACGGACGATCTCCACGGCCTCCAGGCCCATCAAACGCATGCTGCGCACGCCGTCCTCGCCGATCACCGGGAGGAACTGCTCCAGGCCATGGCCGACCCCACGGATCAGTTGCCCACCGTTGCGCCCGCTGGCGCCCCAGCCGAGCTTGCGGGCTTCCAGGAGGATCACCGACAGGCCGCGCTCGGCCAGCTCGATGGCGGTGTTCAGGCCCGAATAGCCGCCACCGACGATGCACACATCGGCGCTGTGCTCGCCCTGCAGGTAGGGATGATCGGGGTGTGGCGCGCTGCTGGCGGCGTAGTAGGAGGCGGCGTGCTGCGCGCTGTGGATCATCTGTCGATTCCCGGGGCTGAGGCGAAAGGTGGAGAATAGGCAACTGGCCAATCGCGGGGCAAGCCCGCTCCCACGCCGCTATCTAGTCGTGGGAGCGGGCTTGCCCCGCGATTGGGCTTATAATTCAACCTCATTCCTCGCTCTGTCCTCCCCCATGTCCTGCAACCGCCACAAGATCCACTTCCTGCGCGAACTCATTCCCTCGTTCGAGTGCGTGCCCGGCTGCCACGACTGCTGTGGCCCGGTCACCACCTCGGCCGAAGAGATGGCGCGCCTGCCGCGTAAGACAGCGCAGGAGCAGGAAGCGGCCCTGGAGCACCTGAACTGCGTGCACCTGGGCCCGAACGGCTGCACGGTGTATGAAGAACGGCCAATGATCTGCCGCCTGTTCGGCACCACCCCGCGCCTGGCCTGCCCCCGCGGCCGCGGGCCTGAGCAGCCGATCGACCCGGCGGCCGAGCAGCTGGTGCACCAGTTCATCGCCACCACCCGGCAAGTGCTGGTCTGAACACGCCATACCTATTCGGGATTGCTGGGGCCGCTTCGCGCCCCTTTCGCGGCACGAGGCCGCTCCTACAAGTGATCGCGGTTTCCTGTAGGAGCGGCCTTGTGCCGCGAAAGGGCTGCCTGTCAATCCGGGATCGGCAGGCACAGGCTCTCTTTCACTTCTTCCATCACGATGTAGCTCTTCGACTCGCGCACGTGCGGCAGCTTGAGCAGGATGTCGCCCAGCAGCTTGCGGTACGAGGCCATTTCCGAGATGCGCGCCTTCACCAGGTAGTCGAAATCGCCCGACACCAGGTGGCACTCCAGCACGTGGGGCAGCTTGAGCACGGCGCGGCGGAACTCTTCGAAGGTGTCGCCGGACTTGTAGTCCAGGCTGATCTCGACGAACACCAGCAGGCTGCCCTTGAGGTGCTGTGGATTGAGCCGGGCGTTGTAGCCCATGATGATCCCCTCGCGCTCCAGGCGGCGCACGCGTTCGGTGCAGGGGGTGGTCGACAGCCCGACTTTCTCGCCCAGTTCGGTGAACGAGATGCGGCCGTCATTCTGCAGGATCCGCAGGATGTTGCGGTCGATCTTGTCCAGTTCACGCTTGCTCTGGTGCTGGGTTCTCATAGGGGATGCCCCTCCGTCAAAGGCAATTTTGCCGAGAATTCTCGCCAAATATAGGCGTTTATATAGTGAATTGCACTGGGCTGTCCTTCATACAATGCGCGCATCCATGCCATATCAACAAAAGACTGCGGCGAGCCGCGTGCGAGGGATGAACAATGCGAGTACTGGTACTAGGTAGCGGTGTGATCGGAACCGCCAGTGCCTACTATCTGGCCCGGCAAGGTTTCGAAGTCACGGTGGTCGACCGCCAGCCGGCGGTGGCCATGGAAACCAGCTTTGCCAACGCAGGCCAGATCTCGCCCGGCTATGCCTCGCCGTGGGCCGCGCCAGGCGTGCCGCTCAAGGCCATCAAATGGCTGCTGGAGCGCCACGCCCCACTGGCCATCAAGCTCACCGGCGACGTCGACCAGTACCTGTGGATGGCGCAGATGTTGCGCAACTGCACCGCCAGCCGCTACGCGGTGAACAAGGAGCGCATGGTGCGCCTGTCCGAGTACAGCCGCGACTGCCTCGACGAACTGCGTGCCGAAACCGGCATCGCATATGAGAACCGCAGCCTGGGCACCACCCAGCTGTTCCGCACCCAGGCCCAGGTGGATGCCGCTGCCAAGGACATCGCCGTGCTGGAGCAGTCCGGCGTGCCGTACGAGCTGCTCGACCGCGACGGCATCGCCCGCGTCGAGCCGGCCCTGGCCGGCGTGAAGGATATCCTTGCAGGCGCCCTGCGCCTGCCCAACGACCAGACCGGCGACTGCCAGCTGTTCACCACCAAGCTGGCCGACATGGCCGTCAAGCTGGGCGTCGAGTTCCGCTTCGGCCAGGACATCCAGCGCCTGGACTTCGCCGGTGACCGCATCAACGGCGTGTGGATCGACGGCAAGCTGGAAACCGCCGACCGCTACGTGCTGGCCCTGGGCAGCTACTCGCCGCAACTGCTCAAGCCGCTGGGCATCAAGGCCCCGGTCTACCCGCTCAAGGGCTACTCGCTGACCGTGCCGATCACCGATGGCGACATGGCGCCGACCTCGACCATCCTCGACGAAACCTACAAGGTGGCGATCACCCGTTTCGACAACCGCATCCGTGTTGGCGGCATGGCTGAGATCGCCGGTTTTGACCTGTCGCTGAACCCGCGTCGACGCGAAACGCTGGAGATGATCGTCAACGACCTTTATCCTCGCGGCGGCGACCTGAGCCAGGCGAGTTTCTGGACCGGCCTGCGCCCGGCCACCCCGGATGGCACGCCTATCGTCGGTGCCACCAAGTTCCGTAACCTGTTCCTCAACACCGGTCACGGCACCTTGGGTTGGACCATGGCGTGCGGTTCCGGCCGCCTGCTGGCCGACCTGATTGCCCGCAAGAAGCCGCAGATCAGCGCCGAAGGCCTGGACATCTCGCGCTACGGCAGCAGCCGCGAAGCTGCCGGCCAAGGCCAGCCGGCGCCGGCGCACCAGTAAGCGGGCGCCTGTACCGGCCTCTTCGCGGCTAAAGCCGCTCCCACAGAGATCGCGCTTGCTGTGGGAGCGGCTTCAGCCGCGAAGGGGCAAACACTGATCGACCTGTTCCCTCACCCCGGTGCGGTGGGTACCTACCCCCACTCGCCGCGCCGGGGCTTTACCGATAACCAGAACTGCCAGAAGGCTGCCGCCATGCGCCCCGCCCGTGCCCTGATCGACCTCCAAGCCCTCCGTCACAACTACCGCCTGGCCCGTGAGCTGACCGGCGTCAAGGCCCTGGCCGTGGTCAAGGCCGACGCCTACGGCCATGGCGCGGTGCGTTGCGCCCTGGCCCTGGAAACCGAGGCCGACGGTTTTGCCGTGGCCTGCATCGAGGAAGCCCTGGAGCTGCGCGCGGCCGGCATCAAGGCGCCGGTGCTGCTGCTCGAAGGGTTCTTCGAGGCCAGCGAGCTGGCGCTGATCGCCGAGCACGACCTGTGGTGCGTGGTGCATTCGCTGTGGCAGCTCGAAGCGCTGGAAAAGACCGCCGTGCACAAGCCGCTGACCATCTGGCTGAAGATGGACACCGGCATGCACCGGGTCGGCGTGCACCCCAAGGACTACCACAACGCCTACCAGCGCCTGCTGGCCAGCGGCAAGGTGTCGCGCATCGTGCTGATGAGCCACTTCGCCCGTGCCGACGAACTCGACGCCACGGCCACCGAGCAGCAGGTGGCGGTGTTCGAAGCTGCCCGCCAGGGCCTCAGTGCCGAGTGCAGCCTGCGCAACTCGCCGGCGGTGCTGGGCTGGCCGAGCATCAAGAGCGACTGGGTGCGCCCGGGCATCATGCTGTATGGCGCCACCCCGTTCGAGGTGGAGCAGGCCCAGGCCGCCCGCCTGCAACCGGTGATGACCCTGCAATCGCGAGTGATCAGCGTGCGCGAACTGCCGGCCGGTGAGCCGGTGGGCTATGGCGCCAAATTCGTCAGCCCTCGGCCGACCCGGGTCGGCGTGGTCGCCATGGGCTATGCCGACGGCTATCCGCGCCAGGCACCCACCGGCACGCCCGTGGTGGTCGCCGGCAAGCGCGCCCAGCTGATCGGCCGGGTGTCGATGGACATGCTCTGCATCGACCTCACCGAGGTGCCCGAGGCCACCATCGGCAGCCCGGTCGAGCTGTGGGGCAAGCAGGTGCTGGCCAGCGACGTGGCGCTGCAGGCCGGTACCATCCCGTACCAGATCTTCTGCAACCTGAAGCGCGTGCCACGGGACTATATCGGCGAATAAGGCGCCAAGGCTTTGTACGAAAAGTGCCTGCGCGACGATCATGCTGCGTTGAAAACAGGCTCGGAATGCTCATTTACAACCCGTAAACTCCGCTTCCTCGCCTGTTTTCGCCTTGCCTGATCGCCGCTCGGCGACTTTTCGTCCAAACCCGAAGCGGACAGGCTGCGGGGCGGTGTGTTGTAAATACTGAACGGCATTGCCATCATATCGTTCACACATCCCCCACCTGACCCTTCCTGGAGGCCCACGCTTTGGACGTCGGTGAACGACTGCAAGCCATCCGCAAGCTCAAGGGCCTGTCCCAGCGCGAACTCGCCAAACGCGCCGGGGTGACCAACAGCACCATCTCGATGATCGAGAAGAACAGCGTGAGCCCCTCCATCAGCTCCCTGCGCAAAGTGCTCAGTGGCATCCCCATGTCCATGGTCGAGTTCTTTTCGGTCGAACTGGCACCGGAAAGCCCGACGCAGATCGTCTACAAGGCCCACGAGCTGATCGACATCTCCGACGGCGCGGTGACCATGAAGCTGGTCGGCAAGTCGCACCCCAACCGTGCCATCGCCTTCCTCAACGAGGTCTACCCGCCCGGCGCCGATACCGGCGAAGAGATGCTCACCCATGACGGCGAAGAGACCGGCATCCTCCTGGAAGGCCGCCTGGAACTGGTGGTCGGCACCGAGATCTTCATCCTCGAAGCCGGCGACAGCTACTACTTCGAAAGCACTCGCCCGCACCGTTTTCGCAACCCGTTCGCCGAGCCTGCCCGGTTGATCAGCGCGGCCACCCCGTCGAACTTTTGATCCAGCGCAGTGCATTGATTCGCCAATACCCTTTCCCAGAGTGTGGTCGTTCCACGCTTTCAGGAGTGCCGCTATACTTTTCAACGCTCGCTATCCCGTGGCCGCGAGCGTGATTAGCCACCATGAGGGTGTACGTGTGAACCAAATCAAGAAGATGCTGGCCGTACCAGCAGCCGTATTCGCCCTTTGGGCAATGAGCGCAACCGCTGCGACCAACGACGAGATCGCCAAGCGCCTGGCGCCGGTTGGCCAAGTCTGCGTTCAGGGCCAGGAATGCAAGGGCATGGAAGTGGTCGCCAGCGCTGGCGGCGGCGGTGCCAAGACGCCGGACGACATCATCGCCAAGCACTGCAACGCCTGCCATGGCAGCGGCCTGCTGGGCGCTCCGAAGATCGGCGACACCGCAGCCTGGAAAGAGCGCGCCGACCACCAGGGCGGCCTCGACGGCATCCTGGCCAAGGCCATTACCGGGATCAACGCCATGCCGCCGAAGGGCACCTGCGCGGATTGCTCGGATGATGACCTTAAGGGTGCGATCAAGAAGATGTCCGGGCTCTGAACGCTGCTTGAATTACCGAAAGCCCGCCGCATGGCGGGCTTTTTCTTATCCGCTTGAACCATTATTCACTGGCATGCCCCCTCTAGCTGTAAGTCGCTACCAGCCTCACGCAGTGCTCAATAAAAACTGGCATTTTTGACAGTTGCGCAGCTTTTCGAACAGCGTTTCAATCAGGGTGTAGTGCGACTGCATGAAGCTGGACTAGGCAATCAGGGAAGTGTGCTTAAGTAAATGAGCTCTTGCGAGAATGCTAAATCCGTCCCCCTCCCTCCTGGAATAAAGCCTTTTCGCATTGATAAGTACTTTTCCTAGGTGTGAATACTGCGTCCAGTAATGATGCTCGATTTAACAGGATAAGTATCATGAAAAATATCGAAGAAAAAGCATTGTACTTTGGCCCTGGTACGAATTCGACCAGCGCGTCTGAAACGGGTCTTCCTATCCCCGATCTGGGCCTGGACAAACGATTCGCCGAATCCGGTGTCAAGTCGTTTGAAATCGATGGTGTTCCCGCTGGAAACGCGTTGACACTGATACCTTACCCTGCAGGTAAAGGTAGCTATGTCGTTAGCTATTATAATTATGTTGTTAGTGGTCTCTCGCGAAAAGCCGGGTTTACGATGTTTGACGAAAAGGGGGTGGTTGAACAGTCATTTGGTACAGGAGGTAGCTTGACCATTCAATTGGAGTCGAGAGGCTATACTGTTCCGAGGTCGACGTTCATAGACGCTAAAGGAAGATTAATCACGTATGCATTGTCCGCGTGGCGTGAAGGAATTTATCTTAAACAAGTCGCTTACTTGATATGCATGGATGGCGCGGGGAGGCTGGATGATGCCTTTGGAAATCAAGGCCTGCTGAATGTAGATGGGTTGTTGGCTTCGCATTTCATTCCTCTAAATCCAGAGTTTGAACAGGCCTACTGCAGCGGGGCGGTCTTCGACCCCTATGGAGGTTGCTACCTGATCGCTTTCCTTTACTCTAAGGTCAAGCAGGCAAGCCTGATAGTGCGACTCGATGCGAACGGAGCGATCGATAAGGAGTTTGGTAATCGTGGTGGCGTAATTGTAGGAAATCACGATGAACTTTCATATGGAAGAATGTTGATAGAGCTTGTTGTGCACGGAGCACGGCTAGTAGGCGTGTTCGCCTCGCCTGGTGATGCTGAATGGTCTGTTGTCCGCGCATTCAAATTAACGGGTGATGTCGACCTCAGTTATGGCAGTGCGGGTAAAGTTGAGCTTGAGGGATTCATTGCCAGGGGGTGTGCGCTACATTCCGATAATAGTCTCGGGGTGCTGGGCTATGTTCAGGCTTATGATCCACGTCGCGGAGCTGCGACTGTATGGGCTATCGATGAGGCCGGAGAAATCACAAAGCGTTTCACCACATTGTTTGTTCCCAAGCTAGATTCCCAATGGGACGCTGCTACGATGGCGGGGGATAGAATTTATTGTGGGGGATCGGACGTTTACCGTTCTTCGATGTTGGGTTGTTATCGGGCTGAGTCGGGAGAGTTGGATCATTCTTTCGCTGAGTATGGATACGGTATGCCCTCGCACACATCTACGACATTTTCTATGCCGCCCACACTAACGTCCCGTGGCTCATTGTTGGTGGCGTGTAATAGGAATGGTGTTGCGGCGGTGGTCGCTGTCGCAACGTCCTGAAAGGCTGATGAAGTATTGCGGCTCACGATTTCATTCTTGCACGACATCTGTTGTCTGTGCGGTTTGTGGTATTTCTGCAACGTTGGAGCAGCGGTAATTTATCTACCAACGAGTGGTAAACCTCTGGAGGCCGGATGTATTCAATCCGGCCTCCAGTACTACGCGTGCACTTCACCCA
Organism: Pseudomonas sichuanensis; assembly: GCF_003231305.1. Lineage (GTDB taxonomy): Bacteria > Pseudomonadota > Gammaproteobacteria > Pseudomonadales > Pseudomonadaceae > Aquipseudomonas > Aquipseudomonas sichuanensis. The sequence continues at coordinate 63,887 of NZ_QKVM01000003.1, forward strand.
TACCCATGAGCTGACTTCACCTTTTTCGATCTGATCAGCCACCGCTAATGTATAGGCGCGTGAGTAGTCTCGTGGCGTGCGCGTTAGGTTTCGCGCCACCTGATTGTCCAGGCACTCAGACTATGAACGTGTGAAGGCAACCAACGAGCCCGCCATTTGTCCAACCCACTGAACTCATGAGTGGCTCAGGAGGCGATGATGTTTCTCTGCTCGATCGATCAGGCCGTCGACCAAGTATTGACCCGCCTTCCTGCCCATATCCATGTTGGCCTGCCCCTGGGCCTGGGCAAACCCAACGCCTTCATCAACGCCCTGTACGCCCGGGTGCGCGACCTGCCGCAGCGCCGCTTGACGATCTACACCGCCTTGTCCCTCGGCCGTCCACCGCTCGGCGATGGCCTGCAACGGCGCTTCCTCGAACCCTTCGTCGAGCGCGTGTTCGCCGACTACGAAGAGCTCACCTACGTCGCCGACCTGCGCGCCGACAGCCTCCCGCCGAACATCCGCGTCGAGCAGTTCTTCATGCAGCCGGGCAGCCTGCTGCACAGCGTCTCGGCACAGCAGGACTACATCAGCAGCAACTACAGCCACGCCGCCCGTGACATCAACGCCAAGGGCCTGAACCTGGTAGCGCAGCTGGTGGCCGCCACGCCTGAACACCCGGATCGCCTGAGCCTCGCCTGCAATCCCGACATCACCCTCGACCTGCTGCCGATGATCGAAAAGCGCCGTGCGGCCGGCGAAACCATCCTGCTGCTCGGCCAGGTGCACAGCGAATTGCCCTACATGCCCGGCGACGCCGAGCTGGCCACTACCGATTTCGATCTGCTGATCGACGAGCCCGAGCAACGCCGACTGTTCTCCACGCCGAACATGCCGGTTACCACCCAGGACCACTGCATCGGCCTGCACGCCAGCAGCCTGGTGCGCGACGGCGGCACCCTGCAGATCGGCATCGGCGCCATGGGCGATGCCGTGGCGGCCGCCCTGCTGGCGCGCCAGGGCGACAACGACGGTTACCGGGCCCTGCTCGAGGCGTTGGATATCGGCCCGTGGCAGGTGCTGATCGAGCGGGAAGGGGGCCTGGATGCCTTCGCCCAGGGCCTGTACGGCTGCAGCGAGATGTTCGTCAACGGCCTGCTGGCCCTGGCCGAGGCCGGCGTGGTGCGACGCCCGGCGGACGAGCAGGGCGTGCTGGTGCATGGCGGTTTCTTCCTCGGCCCGCAGGCGTTCTACCAGCGCCTGCGCGAGATGCCGCTGGCGCAGCGCGCACAGTTCGCCATGACCCGCATCAGCTTCATCAACGAGCTGTACGGCCAGGAGGCACTGAAACGCCGCCAGCGCCGCGACGCGCGCTTCATCAACACGGCGTTCGGCATGACCCTGCTCGGCGCCGGTGTGGCCGACCAGCTGGAGGATGGCCGGGTGCTCAGCGGCGTGGGCGGGCAGTACAACTTCGTCGCCCAGGGCCATGCGCTGGAGGGCGGGCGCTCGATCCTGCTGCTGCGCAGCTGGCGCGAGGCGGGCGGTGAGGTCAGCTCCAACCTCTATTGGACCTACGGCCACTGCACGATTCCCCGGCACCTGCGCGATGTCGTGATCACCGAGTACGGCATCGCCGACCTGCGCGGGCAAACCGACAGCGAGGTGATTGCGCGGTTGCTGGCGATCAGTGATTCACGTTTTCAGGCCGAGCTGACGGCGCAGGCCAAGGCGGCGGGCAAACTGGCAAAGGATTTCGAGCTCGACGAGCGCTATCGCGACAATACTCCCGAGCGCCTGGAGGCGATCCGTGCGCGCCATGCACGGCTGTTCCCGGAGTACCCGCTGGGCAGCGACTTCACGGCCCAGGAGCGCGACCTGCTGCGGGCGCTGAACTGGTTGAAGAGCAAGTTCAAGCTGAGCGAGGTGCTGGAGCTGGGCAAGGCGGCGCTGGATGCGCCAGGGCCCGAGGGGTATGAGGCGCACCTGGTGCGCATGCAACTGGATCAGCCCAAGGGGCTGAAGGAAGAGCTGTACCAGCGGTTGCTGCTGGCGGGCCTCAAGGCCTCCAGGCAATAGCGGAACGTGGGAGCGGGCTTGCCCCGCGATGGCGTCAGCGCGGACAACATCGTCGTCTGATCTGACGCCATCGCGGGGCAAGCCCGCTCCCACGGGGCCATCAGTCGATGAAGGTGACCACGCCACCTTCCAGCGACTTCACCCGTGCCAGCGATTCAACGCGGTAGCCCTGGCTGTCCAGTTCGGCGCGGCCGCCCTGGAACGACTTCTCGATGACGATACCCAGGCCCGCCACGGTGGCGCCGGCCTGCTTGATGATCGAGATCAGCGCCTGGGACGCCTTGCCGTTGGCCAGGAAATCGTCGATCACCAGCACGCGGTCGCTGCTGTTGAGGTGGCGCGGCGAGACGGCCACGGTGTTCTCGGTCTGCTTGGTGAAGGAGTACACCGAGGCAGTCAGCAGGTTCTCGGTCAGGGTCAGCGACTGGTGCTTGCGGGCGAAGATCACCGGCACGCCGAGCTTCAGGCCGGTCATCACCGCCGGGGCAATGCCGCTGGCTTCGATGGTGACGATCTTGGTCACGCCCGAGTCGGCGAACAGACGGGCGAACTCGTCACCGATCAGTTGCATCAGCGCCGGGTCGATCTGGTGGTTGAGAAACGCATCGACTTTCAGGACCTGATCGGAAAGCACGATGCCTTCTTCGCGAATCTTCTGCTGCAGTGCTTCCACTGTGTGTCTCCGATGTAACAAAGGTGGCCGCAAATAGCGGCAAAGTTAAAGAGTAATGGTTGATCAGCGTTTGAGCATGGCCCGGATATCGGCCAGCGCGTTGTTGCCCCGCGCGGCTTTGACTTCGACCGGCGCATCGTCCAGGCCTTCCCAGGCCAGATCGTCCGGCGGCAGCTCATCGAGGAACCGGCTCGGCGTGCAGTCGATGATTTCGCCGTACTGCTTGCGCTTGGCGGCGAAGGTGAAGGCCAGGGTCTGGCGCGCGCGGGTGATGCCCACGTAGGCCAGGCGGCGTTCCTCTTCGATGGTGTCGGCCTCGATGCTCGAGCGGTGGGGGAGGATCTCCTCCTCCATGCCCATGATGAACACGTAGGGGAATTCCAGGCCCTTGGAGGCATGCAGGGTCATCATCTGCACGCCCTCGGCGTTCTCTTCCTCTTCCTGCTGGCGCTCGAGCATGTCGCGCAGCACCAGCTTGCCGATGGCGTCCTCGATGGTCATGTCACCCTCTTCGTCCTTCTCGAGGGTGTTCTTCAGCGCTTCGACCAGGAACCAGACGTTGCTGATGCGGAACTCCGCCGCCTTGTCGCTGGCGGTCTGCTGGCGGATCCAGTTCTCGTAGTCGATGTCGCGGATCATCTCGTGCAGCGCGGCGATCGGCTCGTCCAGGGCCACCTTGTGGCGCACCCCGTCGAGCCAGTGCTTGAAGCGCTGCAGGCGCTCGGTATAGCGCGCGTCCAGGTGCTCGCCCAGGCCCAGCTCCTCGCTGGCGGCGTACATCGACACGCCGCGCTCGGTGGCGTAGTTGCCGAGCTTTTCCAGGGTGGTCGAGCCGATCTCGCGGCGCGGCACGTTGATCACCCGCAGATAGGCGTTGTCATCGTCCGGGTTCACCAGCAGGCGCAGGTAGGCCATCAGGTCCTTGACCTCCTGGCGGCCGAAGAAGCTGTTGCCGCCGGACAGGCGATAGGGCACCTGGTGGTGCTGCAGCTTCAGTTCGATCAGCTTGGCCTGGTAGTTGCCGCGGTAGAGGATGGCGAAGTCGCTGTACGGGCGGTTGGTGCGCAGGTGCAGGGTGAGGATTTCCATGGCCACGCGTTCGGCCTCGGCTTCCTCGTTCTTGCAGCGGATCACGCGGATCTCGTCGCCCACGCCCATCTCGCTCCACAGCTGTTTCTCGAACGCGTGGGGGTTGTTGGCGATCAGCACGTTGGCGCAGCGCAGGATGCGGCTGGTGGAGCGGTAGTTCTGTTCGAGCATGACGATCTTCAGGGAGGGGTAGTCCTCCTTGAGCAGCATCAGGTTCTCCGGCCGCGCGCCCCGCCAGGCGTAGATCGACTGGTCGTCGTCGCCCACCACGGTGAACTGGTTGCGCATGCCGATCAGCATCTTCACCAGCAGGTACTGGCTGGCGTTGGTGTCCTGGTATTCGTCCACCAGCAGGTAGCGCACGCGGTTCTGCCAGCGCTCGAGCACTTCGGGGTGCTCCTGGAACAGCTTGACCGGTTGCAGGATCAGGTCGTCGAAGTCCACCGCGTTGAACGCCTTGAGCGTGCGCTGGTAGTGGGTATAGACAATGGCGGCGGTCTGCTCGCGCGGGTTGCGCGCTTTTTCCAGGGCCTCGGGCGGCAGGATCAGGTCGTTCTTCCAGGCACCGATCATGTTCTTGATCTCGTCGATGCCGTCGTCGCCGGAGTATTCCTTCTGCATGATGTCCGACAGCAACGCCTTGATGTCGGACTCGTCGAAGATCGAGAACCCCGGCTTGTAGCCCAGGCGCTCGTGCTCCTTGCGGATGATGTTCAGGCCCAGGTTGTGGAAGGTGCACACCGTCAGGCCACGGCCTTCCCCCGGACGCAGCAGGGTGCCGACACGTTCCTTCATCTCGCGGGCGGCCTTGTTGGTAAAGGTCATCGCCACGATGTACTGGGCACGGATGCCGCAGTTCTGGATGAGGTGGGCAATCTTGCGCGTGATCACGCTGGTCTTGCCGGAGCCTGCACCAGCGAGCACCAAAAGAGGGCCGCCAACGTAGTCTCGGGCTTCCTGTTGCCGGGGATTGAGTCGGGACATGCTAGAAACCGGGGGTCGCCAGAAAATAGCCGCGCATTCTAACAGGCATCAAGGGGTTGTGGCGCGACCGTCTGACGTGTGAGTCAACCTTTTACCGCCTGCCGGGCGGGGTTTTTCACGGCCTGGCAGGGCGATACTGCCAACCGCCATGCAAATCACCGAAATCCTGTTTGCCGGTTGCGCGGGTTTCGCGCAGGATGCACGTCAAAATGCGACGGGGCGCTGGTCAGGGACGGCCATGACTAAAAGTGAAAATCATTTTCATTTGTTGCGGTAGGATACACCGCCCCCGCCGTTCCACCGTCCACGCCTAAGGAGCCCGCTTGTCCACGCCCGCCGAACCCCTGCGTTTGCTGCTGTTGGCCGATGAGCCGGAATGGGCCGCACGCTTGCGCGAATGCCTGCAGCCTCTGGGTGGGAGCGCGGTGCTGCTGACCGCACCGAACTGGGCAGCGGTCGACAGCCTGTTCGCCAACGACCGGCAGGCCGTGGTGCTGGCCACCCCCGAGTTGCAGCCAGCCCCAGGGCGTTGCGAGCTGCCGACCATCCTGCTGCTCGAGCAGGAACCTGCGGCTACACCGGTGGGCGTCAGCGACTGGCTGGTGCTGGCGCAGCTGGGTACCGACACCCTGCGTCGCTCCCTGCGCCATGTGCGCGAGCGCGGCGTACTGGTCGCCACCCTGCAACGCCTGGCCGAGCAGGACCCGCTGACCGGCATTGCCAACCGCCAGGGCTTCCAGGCCTTGCTGACCACGCGCCTGGCCGAAAACGAAGGCCGCGGCCTGGCCCTGGGCCACCTCGACCTCGACAACTTCCGTCACGTCAACGATGCCCTGGGCCACCAGGGCGGCGATCGCCTGATCCTGCAGGTGGTGGCGCGGCTCAAGAGCCAGCTCGAAGCCACCGACCAGCTGGCGCGCCTGGGCAGTGACGAGTTCGCCCTGCTGATCGACACCCGGCGTGACGCCAACCGCGCCGAATGGATCGCCGAACGCATCACCGAGGCCCTGACCGAGCCCTACTGGATCGACGGCGAGAGCCTGCTGCTCGGCTGCAGCCTGGGCATTGCCCACGCCCGCGCCCAGGCCGGCGCCGACCCGCTGATGTGGCATGCGCACATCGCCATGCGCCAGGCCAAGGGCAGCCAGGGTTGCACCTTCCATGTGTTCAACGAGCGCATCAACCGCAACGCGCGCAGCCTCGCCGACCTGGAAAGCGAGCTGCGCCGCGCCCTGCGCCGCGACGAGCTGGAACTGCACTACCAGCCACGGCTGAACCTCACCGACGGCCGTATCGTCGGCCTCGAGGCCCTGGTGCGCTGGAACCATCCGGAGCGCGGCCTGCTGCCGCCCAGCGAGTTCGTGCCGCTGGCCGAGCAGAGCGGGTTGATCGTGCCGCTGGGCTACTGGGTGATCTCCCGTGCCCTGAGCGATATGCAGGCCTTGCGCGAACGCGGCCTGGCGCCGCTGCACATGGCGGTGAACCTGAGCTTCCGTCAGTTCCAGGACAGCCAGTTGCTGGCCACCCTGAGCCGGCTGATCGTCGAGCACGGCGTCGATGCGCGCTGGCTGGAATTCGAATTGACCGAAACCGCGGTGATGCGCCGCAATGAGCTGGTGCGCCAGACCATGGATGCCCTCGGGCGCCTCGGTGTACGTTTCTCGCTGGATGACTTCGGCACGGGCTTCTCCTCGTTCGTGCACCTCAACAGCCTGCCGATCACCCTGCTCAAGGTCGACCGCAGCTTCGTCGGCGGCATGGAGCAGCGCGAAGAGAACCGCAAGCTGGTGCACGCGATGATCAACCTGGCGCACAACCTCAACCTGGAGGTGGTGGCCGAAGGGGTCGAGAGCGAGGAGCAGATGGCGTTGCTGCGCGAGTTCGGCTGTGACCAGGTGCAAGGCTTCCTGGTCAGCCGGCCGCTGCCGGTGGCGGAGTTGATCGAGTACCTGTTGCAGATCGAGAAGCCGAAGCGGGTGGAAGTCCTCTGAACCGCAATCGCGGGGCAAGCCCGCTCCCACGTCGAACAGCGTGGGAGCGGGCTTGCCCCGCGATCAGGCCGAGACAGCGGCGTTCACACCTGCGCCCCGGCCAATCATCCGCTTCATCCGCCATTCAAAGGCAAACGTCAGCGCCACCGACGCACAGGCCAGCCCCAGCGCCAGCCCCCACCAGATCCCCGGCGCCCCACCGCCGAGGGTGAAGGCGAACAACCAGGCACTCGGCGCCCCCACCAGCCAGTAGCACACCGCGCCGATCAGGAAGGTGGTGCGGGCATCCTTCAAGCCCCGGATCGAGCCCATGGCGATGGTCTGCACGCCGTCGAACAGCTCGAACCAGGCCGCCACCATCACCAGTTGCACCGCCAGCTGGAAGATCGGCGCAAAGGCCGGGTCGTCACGGTTGACCAGCAAGCCCACCAGGTTGTCCGGCAGCAGCAGGAACAGCGCGGCAAAGCCAAGCATCAGCGTGGCACCGAAACCGATCCCGACACGCCCGGCACTGCGCGCCGCCAGCAAGTTGCCGGCGCCGTAGTACAGGCCGACGCGCATGGTCACCGCATACGAAAGCCCGGTCGGCACCATGAACGCGGTCGAGACGATCTGCAGGGCGATCTGGTGCGCCGCAAGCTCGGTACTGCCAAGCACGCCCATGCACAGCGCGGCGAAGGCGAACAGCCCGACCTCGACCATGTAGGTGCCGCCGATCGGCAGGCCCAGGCGCCACAGCTCGCGCAGCGCCGGCAGCGAAGGGCGCATCAGGCCCTTGCGCAGCGGGTAGGCGGCATAGGCCTTGTGCCAGCGGATGTACAGCGCCAAGGCGATGGCCATGCCCATCGACACCACCGCGGTGACCAGGCCGATGCCCATCAGGCCCAGCTTGGGCAGGCCGAACATACCCTCGATCAGCGCATGGTTGAGCAGGTAGTTGAGCACGGTGCCCACCAGGCTGATGACCATCACCGGCGTGGAGCGCCCCAGCGCACTGGTGAAGCCGCGCAGGGCCATGAACGTCAGGTAGCCGGGCAGGGCCAGCGGCAGCAGGGTGAGAAACTGCATGGCCGCGTCGACGTTCTCCGGCCGCTGGCCGAACAGCAGCAGCGCGGGCTTGAGGTTCCACAGCACCAGCGCCGCCGCCAGGGCCAGGCCCCAGGCCAGCCACAGGCCGCTCTGGGCCAGGCGGGTGGCACCTTCGATGTCGTTGGCGCCCTTGCGGATCGCCACCAGCGTGCCGACCGCGGCGATTATCCCCAGGCAGAAGATCGATACGAACGAATAGCTCGCCGCCCCCAGCCCGCCACCTGCCAGCGCCTGCGGGCTGATGCGGGCCATCATCAAGGTGTCGGTGAGCACCATCAGCATGTGCGCCAACTGCGAGGCGATCAGCGGCCCGGCCAGGCGCAGCAAAGCCTTGAGTTCAGTGGTGGGCGCGACGTGCATGGGCTTGTCCTTGTGGGGGGAGCAATGAGCGAGCGGTCGATTCTGAGGCTTCGGTCAGCTTTGCACAAAAGGATAAATGCGATCACTGCCATGAGTCTGACTCATGTATGTATGATCCAGTGCACTGCCTCCACGGCCCCGCATGCCAGGTACGCCATGTCCCGCCAGCTCCCTCCGCTGTATGCGCTTCGCGCATTTGAAGTCGCCGCGCGGCTGAGCTCCTTCACCCGCGCCGGTGTCGAACTGTCGATCACCCAGAGCGCGGTCAGCCGGCATATCCGCACGCTCGAAGAGCACTTCGCCTGCCGCCTGTTCGTGCGCAGCGGCCGCAGCCTGCAACTGACCGAGGCCGCGCGGGTGCTGCTGCCCGGCGTACGCGACGGCTTCGCCGCGCTGGAGCGAGCCTGCGAGACCTTGCGCGGCGAAGACGACATCCTGCGCATGAAGGCGCCGTCCACCCTGACCATGCGCTGGCTGCTGGCGCGCCTGAGCCGCTTTCGCCACCTGCAGCCGGGCAACGAAGTGCAACTGACCAGTGCCTGGATGGACGTCGACCACGTGGACTTCAACCAGGAGCCGTTCGACTGTGCGGTGCTGCTCAGCGACGGCAATTTCCCGGCCGACTGGGAGGTACGCCGGCTGTTCAGCGAGCTGCTGATCCCGGTGGGGGCGCCGGACCTGCTCGACGATGCGCCCTGGGATGAGCGGCGGCTGGCCGGCATCGAACTGCTGCACCCCACCCCCGACAAGCGTGACTGGCGTGCCTGGCTGGCGCGCATGGGGCTCACTGACAAGGTGTCGCTCAAGGGCGGGCAGGTGTTCGACACCCTGGAGCTGGGCATGATCGCGGCTGCCCGTGGGTACGGGATCTCCATGGGCGACCTGCTGATGGTGGCCGAGGATGTGGCCCAGCGGCGCCTGAGCCTGCCCTGGCCGACGGCGGTGGCCAGCGGGCTGGATTATTACCTGGTGTGGCCCAGGACCCGGCCGGGGGGCGAGCGGTTGCGCAGGTTGAGCGGGTTTTTGCAGGAGGAGGCGGTGGGGATGGATTTGCCGGACGTGCAGATACTTGCAGCGCAAGTGTCATAGCCATCGCGGGGCAAGCCCGCTCCCACAGGGATCGCGCCAGCTTCCAAAAAATGAGCAAGACAGTTGCTCCCAGAGGCTGCGTGGGAGCGGGCTTGCCCCGCGATGGGCGGCTGCCGCCCAACCCTGCGCAAAGGTTTGCGAATACCCCGGCCCGACACTCAAGTATTCCCCCGCGACGCCGATCCATTGGCACCAGCGTCCCGGAAGAGGGCGCGATTCCCCGTTCATAGGAAGCGGGTGGTCAGCGTGATCAGGACGATCCCGGCCTCTTGCCAGGAGCTCTCCCATGTCTCAACCGCGTGCCCGTATCGCCTCGCAGCTCGGCATCGCCCTCGCCATCGTGCTGGCGCTGGTGATCACCGGCAGTACCCTGTTCGCCCTGCGTTCGCTGGACGACGCCAACCTCACCACCCGCCAGGCCCACCTGGGCAGCGAAGCGCGGCTGCTGGCCGACCAGCTGGACACCTTCCACGGGTCGCTCAGGGACAACACCCAGCGCCTCAGCGGGCTGTTCGAGCGCCGCTTCGCCACGGGCCTGGCCCTGCATGCGGGCGAGACGGTCAGCGTGGCCGGAGTCGCCACCCCGGCGCTGTACCTGGGCGAACACTTGCTGAACAACGATTTCCGCCAGGTCGACGAGTTCCAGCAGATGACCGCCGGGGTCGCCACCCTGTTCGTGCGCAGCGGCGACGACTTCGTGCGCATCAGCACCTCGCTGACCAAGCAGGACGGCAGCCGCGCCATCGGCACCCAGCTCGACCGCCAGCACCCGGCCTACGCCAAGCTGATGGCCGGGCAGACCTACGTCGGCCGCGCCGTGCTGTTCGAGCGCAACTACATGACCCGCTACGTGCCTGTCAGCGACGGCAGCGGCCGGGTGATCGCGGTGCTGTTCGTCGGCTTCGACTATACCGACGCGCAGAACGCCCAGTTCGCCAACCTCAAGCGCTTCCGCATTGGCCAGACCGGCTCGCTGGCGCTGCTCGACGAGCAGGGCAAGTGGCTGGTGCCGCCGGCCGAGGTGCGTGACGGCGAGGCCGCGGCCCAGGCCATCAAAGGCCTCAAGGCCGGCGAGGGGCGCTTCTGGGAGAGCGCCGGCGTGCCGCAGTTCAGTGTCGTCATGCCGTTCGCCGAGGGCCCATGGACCGTGGTGGCGAGCATGCCGCAGGCAGAAATCAGCGAGGTGACCTGGAGTGTCGGCCTGCGCCTGGCCATCGGCAGCCTGCTGGCCATGTTGCTGGCCGTGGTCGCCACGCTCTGGCTGCTGCGCCGCAAGCTGCGCCCGCTGGGCGACCTGGTGCGCCAGGCCGAGGCGCTGGGGGCCGGCAACCTCGATGCCCGCCTGAGCGTCACCAGCCATGACGAGATCGGCCAGCTGGCGCGCGGGTTCAACCAGATGGCCGATGCCCTGGCAACCATGGTCGAGCATATCCGCGAGGCCTCGGAGCAAGTCAGCGGCCGCGCCCGTTCGCTGTCGGGCCTGTCGTCCGGAGCCTGCGAGGGCATGGAGCAGCAGTCCGGCGAGATCACCAGCATGGCCGGCGCGGTGGAAGAGTTCAGCGCCACGTCGATGAACATCGCCGACAACATGGCCGGCACCGAACGCATGGCCCGCGACAACGCCCAGCAGACCCGCATCGGCCGCAATGCCATGGACCAAGCCTCGGCCTCGCTCAAGCAGATTGCCCAGGCGCTGGGCGGTACCGCGACGGTCATGGACACCCTGGGTGCCCGTTCGCAGGAGATCGGCGGTATCGTCGGGGTGATCACCGCGATCGCCGAACAGACCAACCTGCTGGCGCTCAACGCCGCCATCGAGGCGGCGCGTGCCGGCGAGCAGGGCCGTGGCTTTGCCGTGGTGGCCGACGAGGTGCGTGGCCTGGCCGCGCGCACCCGCCAGGCCACCGATGAGATCTCCGGGATGATCGCCAGCATCCAGCAGCAGACCGGCCATGCCATCAGCACCCTGGAGCAGGGCAACCAGTTGATGCAGGAAGGTCTGGCGCGCAACGACAAGGTGGCCGAGGCCCTGGCGCGCATCGACGAGCAGAGCCGTACGGCGGGTGAGCAGTTCGCGGTGATCAGCACGGCGACCCAGGAGCAGAGCAGCACCGCGACGGTGCTCAGCCGGAATCTGCAGAGCATCGCCCAGGCCAACAGTGAACAGCGTGATGTGGCCAATGAGCTTGCCATGACGGCGCGGGAACTGGAGGGGCTGGCGGGGCAGTTGCGCCAGGAAGTGGATCGGTTCCGAGTCAGGTAACAGCGGTTGTCTGTACCGGCCTCTTCGCGGGTAAACCCGCTCCCACAGGGACTCTGCAAGCACGGCAACCTGTGGGAGCGGGTTTACCCGCGAAGGGCCGCAAGGCGGCCCCGGGATCTCGAACCCTACATCGCTCCCAGATCCAACGCCTGCGCACACGCCTGCAACGACCTGCGCTCGCTCTGCGCATACAACCCCAGCTCATCCTCCACCTTGAGCCCCAGCGCCGCCTCGAATGCCTCGCGGTTGGCATTGCTGCCGTACTCGGCCTGGCCTTCGTCGCCCAGGTTGGATTGGAAGATCCCCGCCGCGCTCACCGGCAGGAAATCCTCGTACACCAGCGCCTCGTAATGCACGTGGCCAGCGTCGATCAGCCCTTGCAGGGTGGTCGGGCGATCCGCCTGGCCGCGTGCGGCCAGGCCCTTCTCGGTCGCGAAGTAGCGGAAGTACGCCAGCCCCTGTTCGCGCATCTGCGCCAGGTCATCCGGGAACTCGGCGAACTGCGCCTCCAGCAGCGCCTTGTAGCGTTCGGCATTGGCCTCGGCCGGTACGCCGCCCAGGGCGGCGCGAGTGGCGTCGAGCAGGCGGTCGTACAGCTGGCGGCCCTTGGGCGTCAGCGCCGCGCCGCGCTGTTCGATCTCGCCGAAGCGCGCCGTGTGGCTGCCCTGGGCATCGCTGAAGGCGACCTTTTCCTGCAATGCCTTGAAGCTGGTTTGCCGCAACAGGATCGGGTGGCGACGGGTGGGCGGGCCTTCGACCACGGCCTTGGGCGGTATGCCCTTGGCCGGCATGCCGACCTGGATCGCGTCGATGTCCAGGGTGCGCGGGGTCAGGTGGTTGATGTGCGGGCCCTTGAACGCCACCACGTCGGCGATCAGGCGGTGCTGATCGTGCAACTGCTGGTACTGCTCGGCGGTGACCGTGGCGTCCTGGTGCCAGCGGAAGGTGTGCAGGGCTTCGTTGACGAAGCGCTCGGCGTCGCTCGCGTTCAGGCCGCCGTCGCGTTCGCACTGGGCAATCAGCTCCAGCGCGCGCGGGGTGAAGATCTGCCGTTGGCTGAGGATGCTCTGGGCCAGTTCGCGCAATTGCGGGTTGTCGATCAGCTCCAGGCGCAGCAGCGAGGTGAATACACGGAACGGGCTGACGTGCAGCGACTGTTCGTGCACTGCGCGAAAGGCGGTGGAATGCACCGGCACACCGGCCGAACTGAGGTCGTAGTAGCCGACCGGGTGCATGCCCATCACCGCGAACAGCCGGGCGATCGTGGCGAGTTCTTCGGCGGTGCCGACACGGATGGCGCCGTGGCGCTCCTGGTCGAGGCGCTCGATCTCGCCGGTCCAGCGCAGGGCCTCGGCCACCTTGGGCTGCTCGGCCATCACCCGCTGGTTGATCTCGCTCACCAGCTCAAGCAGCGTGCCGTACAGGGGCACTTCCTGTTTGTACATGAGCGACATGGCGGCAGAGAACTGCGCGCGGATGCTGTCGGGGCTGACGAAATCGTGGGCGGGCATCGCAAGCTTCCTGGTTAGGTTCGGACGCTTACATGAAAGCTGGGAATGGAGTTGCCATACAAGCGAAAAAAAGTGAGTGTTTCATTCCTTTTTTGATCGACCTTCAAGGCCCTATCGCGGGGCAAGCCCGCTCCCACGCTGTGTCAGACCGTGGGAGCGGGCTTGCCCCGCGATGGCGTCAGACCTGCTCCTTGATCCACTCCACCAACGCCCGCACCTTCGGCACTTCCGCCGCATGCTCGGCATAGGCCAGGTAATGCGCGCCACTGCTCTTCATCGCATGGTCCCAGGCCATCACCAGGCTGCCCTCGGCCAGTTCCCTGGCCACCAGATAGCGCGGCACCAACGCCACCCCACACCCCGACTGTGCCGCGCTCAACGCCATATAGAACGTATCGAAACGCGGCCCGTGGTAGCTGTTGTCGGTGTGCAGCCCCTGTTCCAGGAACCACTCATGCCACGCCTCCGGGCGTGAGGCGCTCTGCAGCAGCACCAGGTCTGCCAGCGCACCCGCGTCCGGCAGCGTGCGCCCCTGCAGCAACTCTGGCGCGCACACCGGCACCACCTCCTCGCCGAACAGCTCCACGCAGGTCGCCCCCGGCCAGGTGCCCTGGCCGTAAAAGAACACCACGTCCGCCGAGCCTTGCAGCAAGGCGAACGGCTCCATCTCGTTGCGGATGTCCAGGTGGATGTTCGGGTGGCGCTTGCCGAAGCCTTTCAGGTGCGGGATCAGCCAGCGCACGCCAAAACTCGGTTGAGTGGCTACCTTGAGTACTTCGGTCTGCGTGCCGTAGGTCTGCACGTAGCGGCTGGACATGTCGACCTGGGTGAGGATCTTGTTGACCTCGGCCAGGTACAACGAGCCTGCGGGGGTGAGCTGCAGGCGCCGGCGGATGCGCAGGAACAGGTGGTGGCGCAGCATCTCCTCCAGTTGCGCGACCTGCTTGCTGACCGCGCTCTGGGTCAGGTGCAGCTCTTCGGCGGCGCGGGTGAAGCTCAGGTGGCGCGCCGCTGCCTCGAAACACTGCAGGGCGGTCATGGACGGTACCAGGCGTTTGGACATAGCGGTCTCTGCGGCTCGAATCATTACCTGCCGGAATGATATGCGGAATAAAGGTCGTTTGTTGCACTTGTGTAATCGGATTAATACTGACCCACGTCATTTTCCAACCCTTCACACGATGAAAGGAGAAGCACAATGGTTGCTGGATTGCTCGAGCGCCTTGGCGTTGCCGCCACGGCTTACACCCAGGGCGACTACCCTGTTCACACCCCGATCGACGGCAGCCAGATCGCCTCGGTGAAACTGCTCGGCAAGGCCGACACCATTGCCCGCATCGACCAGGCCCAGCAGGCCTTCGAAGCCTGGCGCAGCGTGCCGGCCCCGCGCCGTGGCGAGCTGGTGCGCCTGTTCGGTGAAGTGCTGCGCGAACACAAGGCCGACCTCGGCGAGCTGGTCTCGATCGAAGCCGGCAAGATCACCCAGGAAGGCCTGGGCGAAGTGCAGGAAATGATCGACATCTGCGACTTCGCCGTCGGCCTGTCGCGCCAGCTGTACGGCCTGACCATCGCCTCCGAGCGCCCGGGCCACCACATGCGTGAATCCTGGCACCCGCTGGGCGTGGTCGGCGTGATCAGTGCCTTCAACTTCCCGGTCGCCGTGTGGGCGTGGAACACCGCGCTGGCCCTGGTGGCCGGTAACTCGGTGGTGTGGAAGCCGTCCGAGAAGACCCCGCTCACCGCCCTGGCCTGCCAGGCGCTGTTCGAAAAAGCCCTGAAAGCCTTCGGCGATGCGCCGGCCGGCCTGAGCCAGCTGGTGATCGGTGGCCGCGAAGCCGGTGAAGCCCTGGTCGACGACCCGCGCGTTCCGCTGGTCAGCGCCACCGGCAGTACCCGCATGGGCCGTGAAGTAGGCCCACGTGTGGCAGCACGCTTCGGCCGCAGCATCCTCGAACTGGGTGGCAACAACGCCATGATCCTCGCCCCGAGCGCAGACCTGGACCTAGCCGTGCGCGGCATCCTGTTCTCCGCCGTGGGCACCGCCGGCCAGCGCTGCACCACCCTGCGCCGCCTGATCGTGCACCGTTCGATCAAGGATGAAGTGGTTGCCCGGGTCAAGGCCGCCTACGCCAAAGTGCGCATCGGCGACCCACGCAAGGACAACCTGGTCGGCCCGCTGATCGACAAGCTGTCGTTCGATGCCATGCAAGGCGCGCTGGCCAAGGCCCGCGACG
This sequence comes from Pseudomonas sichuanensis, assembly GCF_003231305.1. GTDB lineage: Bacteria > Pseudomonadota > Gammaproteobacteria > Pseudomonadales > Pseudomonadaceae > Aquipseudomonas > Aquipseudomonas sichuanensis. Next base: position 79,231 of record NZ_QKVM01000003.1, read on the forward strand.
AAGGCGGCCAGGTATTCGGTGGCGAGCGTCAGCTGGCCGAGCAGTACCCGAACGCCTACTACGTGACCCCGGCCATCGCCGAGATGCCGGCCCAGAGCGACGTGGTGCGCCACGAAACCTTCGCGCCGATCCTCTACGTGCTGGCCTACGACGACTTCGAAGAGGCCCTGCGCCTGAACAACGAAGTGCCGCAGGGCCTGTCGTCGTGCATCTTCACCACCGACATTCGCGAGGCCGAGCGCTTCCAGAGTGCCTCGGGCAGCGACTGCGGCATCGCCAACGTCAACATCGGCACCAGCGGCGCCGAGATCGGCGGGGCGTTCGGTGGCGAGAAAGAGACCGGCGGTGGCCGTGAGTCCGGCTCCGATGCCTGGAAAGGCTACATGCGTCGCCAGACGAACACCGTGAACTACTCGCGCGAGCTGCCGCTGGCGCAGGGTATCGTGTTCGACTGATGGATTGATGCTGCATGGCCGGGGGCTATGCCCCCGGTTCGCGGCACAAGGCCGCTCCTACACAGGCATCGCGATCTCCTGTAGGAGCGGCCTTGTGCCGCGAATGGGCTGCAAAGCAGCCCCAATAAGAACAAATTGCTGGAGCCGGGCCATGTCCGAACTGCGTCAAGAATGTCTGTGGGAACACGTCACCCAGCCGGCCGTCGCCGCCCAGGCCCTGGCCGGCGAGCACAAGGCCGATGTCTGCGTGATCGGCGGCGGCATCACCGGGCTGTCCGCGGCGATCCACCTGCTGGAGCAGGGCAAGTCGGTGATCCTGCTGGAGGCCTGGAAGATCGGCCACGGCGGTTCCGGGCGCAACGTCGGCCTGGTCAACGCCGGCACCTGGATCCGACCCGATGATGTCGAGGCCACCCTCGGCCACAAGCAGGGCAGCCGCCTGAACAAAGTGCTGGGCGAGGCACCGGGTGAGGTGTTCGCCATGATCGAGCGCCTTGGCATCGACTGCCAGGCTCAGCACAAAGGCACCCTGCACATGGCGCACAACGCCACCGGCATCGCAGACCTCGAAGCCCGCCACCAGCAATGGTCGCGCCGTGGCGCCGATGTCGAGCTGCTGACCGGCGCGCAATGCCAGGAATACTGCGGTACCGACAAAATCTCCGCCGCGCTGCTTGACCGCCGCGCCGGCACCATCAACCCCATGGGCTATACCCAGGGCCTGGCGGGCGCCGTGGCCCGCCTGGGCGGCAAGCTGTTCCAGCAATCCGCTGTCGAGGGCCTGGAGCGCGACGGCGACGCCTGGCGGGTGAAGACCGCGCGCGGCGCGGTGCGCGCCGACAAGGTGGTGATCTCCACCGGCGCCTACACCGAAGGCGACTGGAGCAACCTGCAGAAGCAGTTCTTCCGTGGCTACTACTACCAGGTGGCCTCCAAGCCCTTGCACGGCGCGGCCGCCGACAAGGTCCTGCGCCATGGCCAGGGCTCGTGGGACACCCGCACCGTGCTCAGCAGCATCCGCCGCGACGACCAGGGCCGCCTGCTGCTCGGCAGCCTTGGCCGGGTCGACAACAAGCCTGCGTGGTTCGTGCGCAGCTGGGCTGACCGCATCCAGAGCCACTACTACCCCGAGCTGGGCAAGGTCGAGTGGGAAATGCACTGGACCGGCTGCATCGACTTCACCCCCGACCACCTGATGCGCCTGTTCGAGCCGGCGCCGGGGCTGGTGGCGGTGACTGGCTACAACGGCCGTGGCAACACCACCGGCACGGTGATCGGCCGGGCGTTCGCCGAGTTCCTGCTCAAGGACGATCCGGACAGCCTGCCGATCCCGTTCTCGCCGATGAAACCGGTGAGTGCGCCGTCGTTGCGCACGGCGTTCTATGAATCGGGGTTCTCGCTGTATCACGCCGGGCAGTGCCTGCGCGTGGTGCTGTAACCCGCAAGCAGGGTTGCCCAACGACAAAAAGCCGCGTCCCTGGGGGGCGCGGCTTTTTGTCGTTGGGCGGGGTCAGCTGAGCAGGTTCTTCACATTGTTCATCGCCTCATCGGCAAAGCCCTGCAGGAATGCCTGGAAGCCTGGCAGCGCTTCGGGCCCGCCTTGCTGGGGCTCGGCCTGGATGGTCCAGGTGGCGCGGCTGTGGCCGGCATCGAGCGCCTCCACGGCCATCGCCGCCCACAGGTTGCCGATGTTCAGGCTGGTGTAGATCAGGCTCCAGGTCATGTGCATGGCCTGCTCATCACGGGCGTTGAGCTGTTCGATCACCACGTTGCCGTCCTTGAACAGCTTCTTGCGCACCGAGCGTACGCCGCTGCCGGTCATGTCGATGTGCGCCAGCGCCGGGATGAACACCGGGAAGCCGGCGAAGTTGCCGACGATGTTCCAGACGCTGGCGGCGGGCGCGGCGATGTCCACGCTGGACACCACCCGGCAGCCTTCGGGGTTGCGGATCAGGGTATCGGGCTTGAGTGCTTGCATGTCGTGTTGCTCCGGTTGTGGGTGAAGGTCAGATGAAGCCGATGTCGGCCAGGTAGCGGCAGCCCCGGCGCAGCAGCGCCGGGCTCTTGCTCGGGTAATGGCTACCCATGCGCCGCACCCCGGCGCGGGCGTTGTCGTGGGCGATGCCGCCGATGTCGCCGATGTCTTCGCCGAAGCCGTCCAGGTAGAAACCGAGGACGTCATACAGCGCGTTGTCGCGGTCGATCCTGCGCAGGCGCTGTTGCCAGTGCTCGACGCTGACCAGCTCGAAGGCATGGCCCTGCTCGCGGAACGACGCCAGGTAATCGCTCCAGCGCAGCGGCTCGGGGTTGTGCAGGTTGAACACGCATTCGCCGGGCTGGTGGCGGCTGCTGTGGAAGGCGATGAAACGGGCGAGGAAGTCCACCGGCATCAGGTCGAAATCGATCTCCAGACGCGGCACCTGGCCCAGCTGCAGCGAGCCCTTGAGCATCAGCATCAGGCGGTTGCTGTGGGGCTGGCAGACGCCGCTGCGGCTGTCGAAGGTGATGTTGCCGGGGCGGAACAGGTTGACCCACACCCCTTGCGCGCGGGCGCGCTGCAGGATGCGTTCGCCGACCCATTTGCTCAGGTTGTAGCCGTTGCGGATGTACAGCGGCGGCGTCGCCGCAGGCTCGGCTTCCAGCACCTGGCCGGCGTTGTCCACGGCGCTGCAGGCGGACAGGGTCGAGACGAAGTTGAAGATTTTCTTGCGCCGGCCCTCGCACAACTGCAGGCACTCGAACAGCGGCTCGATGTTGTCGGCGGCCAGCGCCTGGTAGTCGAGCACATGGTTGACCTGGGCTGCGTTGTGCAGCAGCGCGCCGTAGTGTTGGTCCAGGTAGTCGTAGTCGGCCTGGGTCAGCCCCAGGCGCGGCTGGCGCAGGTCGGCTTCGAACACCCGCACGCGGGCCATGTCCAGCGTCAGCTGGTTGTCACGCAGCGCCTGGGCGAAGCGTTGCTCAGCCGTGAGGCCGCCGGCGCTGCGCACCAGGCAGGCCACTTCGCTGGCGCCCCAGTCCAGCAGCGCCTCGACCAGGTGCACACCAACGAAGCTGTTGGCGCCGGTGACGATCACCTTGTGCACATCGCCCAGTCGTTCCACCGGCAGCACCCGCAGGCCCAGTTCGCGCTTCGCATCCTGTTCCGGGCGGGCCAGAGGGTCCTGCTGCACGGCCTCGACACCGTCGAGCAGCGCGCCCAGGCGTTGCACGGTCGGTTGCTCGATGAAGCGGTTGATCGCCACCCCCTGGCCGAAGCGTTCGCGCACTTCCAGCAGCAGGCGCGACAGCAGGATCGAGTGGCCCCCCAGGTTGAAGAAGCTGTCGTCGATGGCGATATCGGCCTGTGGCAGTTCCAGCAATTCGCTCCACACCTCGCGCAGCCGATGCTCGGTGGCGGTCTGCGGTTGCAGGTGCTGTTGCGCCGCCAGGGCCAGTGGCCGCTGCAGCAGCGCCTGGCGGTCGACCTTGCCATTGGCGGTGTAGGGCATCTGCTCCAGCACCTGGTAGAACATCGGGCGCATGTAGTCGGGCAGGCTGCTTTCGGCGTGCTCGCGCAGCAGTGCTTGGGCGTCGGTGCTTTGCGGGTGGGCGAGGAAGGCCAGCACCCGCCGCTGCGGGTCGATCACCACCGCCACCTGGGCGAACAGGCGGGCGTCGCGCAGGCAGTGTTCGATCTCCTCGGGCTCCACGCGAAAGCCGCGGATCTTCACCTGGTTGTCGCGTCGCCCGCACAGCTCGATGCCCTGGGCGGTCCATTTGCCGATATCGCCGGTACGGTAGGCCCTGAGCGAGCGGCCATCGGGCAGGCCCAGTTCGACAAAGCGCTCGGCCGTCAGCAGTGGATTGTTCAGGTAACCCAGCCCGACGCCGGGCCCGGCGATGTACAGCTCGCCGGGGGTCTGCTCCAGCACCGGGCGCAAGGCATCATCGAGGATCAGCACCTGGGTGTTGGCGATAGGCCGCCCGAGGTTGCGGTTGCTGTCATCCGGCGCCATCACCCGCGTGGTGGCCAGCACCGTGGTTTCCGTCGGGCCGTAGATGTTGTGCATCCGGCATTGCCCGGCCAGCCGTGCGATCACCTCGGGTTCGCAGACATCGCCCCCGGTGATCAGGTGCTTGAGCCCCAGGTGTTCGTCGCGCGGCAGGATGCTCAGCAGGGCCGGCGGCAGGAACGCATGGGTGATTTCCTGGCTGTGGATAAGTGCCAGCAGTTGCCGCGGGTCGCGGCGCTGGTCTTCGCTGGGCAGCACCAGTTCGGCAGCGCAGGCGAAGGTCGGCAGGATGTCCAGCAGGGAGGCGTCGAAGCCGATGGTGGAAAACTGCAGCACCCGGCTGTGCCGATCCAGCGCCACGTGCTCGCGGTACCAGGCCATGAAATGCATCAGGTTGCCCTGGCTGAGCAGCACGCCCTTCGGCTGGCCAGTGGTGCCGGAGGTGTAGATCGCCACGCAGGGTTGCCCGAGGTGCGCTTCGCGCAGTACCAGGCTCGGCAGCTCAGGGCCCTGCAAAGGTGCTATGTCACGCACGTCCAGGTGGGCGATGGCGGCAGGCAGCTGGCCGTCGTGCAGCAGCACGCAGGCGCCGGCATCGTCGAGGATGCGTTGGCGGCGCGCCGCTGGCGTGGCCGGGTCCAGCGGCAGGTAGATGGCGGCGCAGCCCAACACCGCCAGCAGGCTGGCGTAGAGCTCGGGCGACTTGCCCATGCACACCGCCACCACCGGCGGGGACGTGTCGCTGCCGGCCAGCAGTGGCAGCAGGGCTTGCTGGATGGCGGCTGTGCGGGCGTGCAGCTGGCGATAGCTATGGCGCTGGCCCGCGTAATGCAATGCCGAGGATGCGGCGTGCCGGCGCAGGCTCTGCTCCAGCTGCCCGACCAGGCTGCCCTGGGCGTGCTCCAGCAGGTCGGCGCGCAGCGCGCGGTTGAACGGATGCCGGTAGGCCAACGCCTCCAGCCAGCCCAGGCCGTGCTCCTGCTCGCAGGCGCCGGGGCTGACCGTCGGCGCCTCCTGCAGGTGCTGCGGGTTGCGGGCAAAGCGGGTGACGTGCAGGGCCAGTTGATCGCACAAGGCCTGCAAGGTGTCCTGATGCAGTTGCTGGCCATTGCCTGAATTCGGCGCTTGCACCGCCAGCCTGTCGATCAGGCGCTGGGCACTGGCACTGCCGCACCAACACAGGGTTTCCAGGTGCGGCAAGGTTTCACCCAGGCGGGCGCCCAGGCGCAGCCTGAGCAATGGCGTGCTGCCCAGTGCCTGCCAGTCGCCGCTGGCCAGGGCCAGGCTGCCGTCGTCCACCACCAGTGCGGTGGCGGGCGTCAGTTGCCGGCGCAGGGCCTGCGCGCTGTCCGCCGTGGCGGTGCCATGGCCATGTTCGTCGAGCAGGCGGGCAAAGGCGCCGATGGCGGGGCTGGTGCCCACCAGGAGTATGTCGAGGCGTCTCATGATCGGTTCCTCAGGGCAGGTAGTCGCGCAGCGCGTCCTGCACGCAGGCCGATTCGAGCATCGAGCTGCTGCGCAGGAAACGCAGGATGTTGCCCAGCAGCGGGTGCTGGTGGTTGATCGGGTAGGCCAGGCCCCGAGCCTCCTCGCGCAGGGCCTCGCGCACCGCCTCATCCACCGGCAGCGCGGCGATCAGGGCGAAGTCGAAGGCCTGCTGTATGTCGTTGGTCAGGTACTGGCCGAGGAACACCGGCAATACCTTGGCGATCGCTTGCCGTTCGGTCTCCGGCGCGGCCTGCCAGTAGATCCGTGTAAGGCGGGCCCAGAAGCTCGAATGACGGCCTTCGTCGAGCAGGTGGTCGGCCATCAGCCCCTTGACCGACGGCTTGACCGAATCATCCCGGGCGAACGCCGCGACATCGTCGGTCAGGGTGTTCTCGGCAATGCCCACGCACACCAGCTCCAGTGCGTCGCGCAATGCTTCGGGCACCTGCTCGAGCGCCGCCGGGATCGCCCGGCTGAGTTCGATTTCCTGTGGCAGGGCGATCGGCTCGATGCCGGTCAGGGCGATGGTCTGCTGCAGAAAGTCCATGGCCACCAGGGCGTGGTAGTCCTCGTCGACCACCACGGTCATCGCGTCGTAGCGGCAGGCGAACGGGAAGCGCACGGCGAAGCGATCCTTGGCGATGCGCCGGGCGGTCCGGTCGACGATCTCGGTCTCGAAGATCACCACGTCGTTGATGAACTTGTAGAGGCTCTGCACCAGCACGAAGTCGCGCAGCTGCGGGCACTCGCGCTGGAAAGTGGCGCCCAGCACCAGCGGCTGGCGGCTCAGGGGGTAGATCAGGCGCTGGTCGTCCTCTACCTGGCGCCGGGGCCGGGTGCGGATGGTCGCGCGTGCCTCCCAGGCGTCGGCGAAGGAGCGGTAGTCCACGGCGTTCATGGGCTGACCTCGGCGACCGGTGCCTGCAGCGCGGCGCGCAGGCGATCCCACAGGGCCATGCGGCTGTCCACGGCGGCGATGGCGGCGGCATGCACCTCCTCCTGGCGCACCGGGTCGTGTTCGACCAGGCGGGCCAGCAACTGCTCGGCGGCGGGGCCGTGGTCCTCGGAGTCGACTTCGATATGGCGCTGCAGGTAGTAACGGAAGGTCGGGGCCTGTTCGCTGCCAATGCCCCACTCGTCGAGGATCTGCTGGAACATGGTCGGGATGACGCTTTCCCGGCCATGCAGGAAGGCCGCGGCCACACGGTGGGCAGGCGCATGCAGGGCCACTTCGAGGGTATCGCGCACGAATCGCTGCGCGGCGTCGCTGGCTTCGCAGCGCACCAGGGCGCTGAGCGCATCGACGCCTTGTTGCTGCAGGCCGATGAAGCGCTCGATGGCCTGGGTGTTGGCGCCGACCTCGCGCATGGCGTCCAGGTACAGCTCGAAATGGCTGTAATGGCCGTGGTCGAGGCGGTCGTCCGACTCCTCGCCGAGCACGATCTCGTTGATCAGCCGCGCGGCGGCCGGGTCGGCAGGGGGCAGCCAGGGCAGGCTGACGCAGGTCAGTTCCTGCTGCAGGCGCTTGGTCAGCGACATGAAGTCCCATACCGCGAATACATGGGTTTCCATGAACCGTCGCAAGGTCGCCAGCGAGTCGATTTCACAAAACAGCGGGTGCTGGGAAAGTGCATGTTTTTTATGGTCGAGTGTGCGCTTCAATGTGCTCATGGAGGCTCCATTGGTTGTGGGTTTAAGTGTGGCGAGTTGTCCGTGCTCACCCTATTCAGGGCGAGCAAGTGCCCCGAACAAAGTTTCGCTGCAGATCAATAAGCCCAGGCCGCGTGAGATGTTGCGGGCTGCTGTTCACGGTGCCTCCGCGCTGTTGCACGGGGCGAGACAGAACTTAAAACAATGACAAAGTTTGCTGCAATTGTTTTTTTAATTATTTTAAAGTTTGAATATTTGCAAGTTGAGCGGGTGCGTTAAAACTTATTTGAAAGTTTTAATTTGGCAATAAGGTGCTCCTTCCGATAATTAACTATCAGAAAAACAAACAAGGAGTGAATGCTTCACTCGGAGCACTGATGAATGGGTGTTGAAGACGTTGAACTGTTAAGGGGCGGCTGATCGTGCTGCGGTCCTGGCCCCGGTGGCAGGCTCCTTCTGCGGGTGGAAGTGGCTGCAGGCGGCCAGGTCCGCTTGTAAATCAGCGGCCGCTGCAGTGTGTAGAGTGTGCTCAAAAGGCTGGCACCGCCATGGTCTGCGATGGACCTGGCGGTGCAGATACTGTGATCACGGGCGTGAAAAGCAGGTGGGGTCAGGCGAAACAGAGCAGCCCAAGGTGGGCATTGAGGATGCTGATCAGGCGTTGGTCGCCTGGCCGGCTGTGGGTCGGCAGCTCGACAAGCTCGAGCTCCCGGTGGGCAAGGCGCTGCCAACCCAGCATGGCGGCCAGCGTGCCGGGGGGATAGAACGCGGTCACCGGCACCTCGAGGTGCTCGGTTTGGCCACCCTCGGTGGCTTGAGGGCTGTCACAGCTGGAAACAAACAAGCGCCGGGTTTGCCCTGGGTGGCTGCGCTGTGCCAGGTAGGTCAGCGCCAGCGCCAGGTGTGCGGCTTCATCCTGGGCAAACAGGGCGTGGGGCTGAGCCAGGAAGGGTTGCAGTCGGCTGGCCAGGGTGCGGGCGAGCGCAGGGAGGGACTGCGGGGCGTCGAGCTCATCGGCGTGCACAGTGGCGCTGAGGTCGACGGCGACCAGTTCGATGGGGTCGCTCAAGGCATGGGACCAGGTGCGGTACTGGATAAGCTGCTGGCGATTGCTGGCCAGGCAGACCAGGCGAATACTGGGCAGTTGCGCGGGGGGCCTTGCCTGTGGAGTGTGCTCGTGCACGGGCGTTCCTCTTGCCGGACACCTGCCGCGGGATCAGCCGGCAGTTTGTCTGTCGAGGTATTTCCTGATGGTCCTGGCGGCATTGTTCAGGTGCGCTTCCAGCAGCCTGACGGCTTCGTCCACCAGTTTGTCGCTGGCGGCATCGGTCAGGGCGATGTGATCGTCCTGGGTGAGCTTGCCGAGCCCCATGGACGACAGGTGAAAGCGCAGGAAGCGTTCTTCTTCGTTGAGCTCGATTTCAATCAGGCGCAGCAGCTTCTGGTTGCCCGCCTTGCTGTAGAGCGTCATGTGGAACAGCCGGTTGAGGCGGCCGATCTCGGCGTGGCGGGTTTCGTTTTCCAGCTGTTGGATGTAACCCCGGGCCAGGGCAATGTCATCGGCGTCGAGCAGCGGAATCGACTGGCGCAGGGCCTCGGTCTCGAGGATGACGCGCAAGGCGTAGGTGTCCACGGCGTCTTCGCCGATCAGCGGTGCGACCACCGCGCCCTTGTGCATCACCACTTGCAGCAGCGACTGCGCTTCGAGCTGGCGCAGGGCTTCGCGTACCGGCATGCGGCTGACGCCGAACAACGAGGCCAGTTCCTGTTGGCGCAAGGCGGTACCTGGGGGCAGGCGCCCATCGAGGATGGCGCTGCGCAGGCGTTCTTCGATCACACTACGGGCCAGGTGCGCCGGGACTTGCTCGCTGCCCAGTACGGTGCTCAGCAGTTTGGGTTTCTCAGCCACGCGGGGTTTGCCTCGGCAACATGAAAATTGGATCCAATAACCCTAGTGAGGGAACGGGGGTCTTGTCAAACCGCTTGCTTGGCGAGGCCTGCAGCCGGTGAAGAAACGCGGGTATCGTGAAGCAAGTCGCAGGCCTTGGGAAGTCGGTGAAAAGACCGCGGTCCGTACGAAGCGGGTTTGCCGACGGCTGGCAAACGGGCCACAACCTGCCATTGTCTTTTGCCATACCTGCCCGCACCATCGCGGCTTCCAACTGATTCTGAACGGGTGTTCGCAGTGGCGATACCTTGGGCCATTACAAGGACTGTACGCCGAATCGGTGCTGCCGCACTGCTGGGCTGCCTGTTGCTGGGCGGTACCCAGGCGGACTGGGACTTCTCGCAGATCAGCAGCCGTGCCCAGGCCCTCTACGGGCCCCTCGGCGCAGGCCAGGGGCGCATCGACGCCTGGCAACGCCTGCTGGCGACCCAACAGCAGGGCAGCGAGTTGGGCCAGTTGCAGGCGGTCAACCTGTTCTTCAACACGCAGCTGCGTTATGTCGAGGATATCGACCTGTGGCGCGAAGTCGACTATTGGGCCACGCCGGTCCAGTCGCTGATCAAGGGCGCCGGCGACTGCGAAGACTACGCCATCGCCAAGTACTTCAGCCTGCGGCGCCTGGGCATTCCCGCCGACAAACTGCGCATCACTTACGTCAAGGCCCTGCGGCTGAACCGGGCACACATGGTCCTGACCTATTATTCAAGCCCACAGGCCCAGCCACTGGTGCTCGACAGCCTGATGGACGCGATCAAGCCGGCCAGCCAGCGTACTGACCTGTTGCCGGTGTACGCTTTCAACGGCGAGGGCTTGTGGCTGACGGGGGCGGGCGGCAACAAGAAAGTCGGCGATACCAAGCGCCTGTCGCGCTGGCAGGGGTTGCTGAAGAAAATGCAGGCCGAAGGGTTCCCGGCCGAGCCGGTTTACTGAAGGAGCACAGATGTCTCTGTTCAAACAATTGCTGCTTGCCATTTGCCTGCTCCTGACGGTCGCCTTCAGCGGCAGTTTCATGGTCAGCCTGGAGAGTTCGCGCAGCCAGTACATCAACCAGCTGCGCGCCCATGCCCAGGATGCCGCAACCGCTTTGGCGCTGGCGCTGACGCCGAACATCGACGACCCGGCAATGGTCGAGCTGATGGTCAGCTCGATTTTCGACAGCGGTTATTACGCCAGCATCAAGGTCATCGAGCAGGGCTCCAACGCCGTGCTGGTCGAGCGCCATGCCGTACCCGACAGCGCAGGTGTACCGGCCTGGTTCATCCAGCTGGCCAACCTGGAGCCGGCCGGTGGCGATGCGATCGTCAGCCGTGGCTGGCAGCAGGCGGCTCGGGTCGAAGTGATCAGCCATCCGATGTTCGCCCTGGCCAAGCTCTGGCAGAGCGCCCTGGGCAGCCTGGGCTGGCTGTTGCTGTGCGGCGTGCTGAGTGCGGCGCTTGGCGCGCTGTTGCTGCGCCGCCAACTGCGGCCGCTGGATTACATGGTGGCGCAGTCCCACGCCATTGCCCGGCGCGAATTCCTCAGCCTGCCAGAACTGCCGCGCACGCCTGAGCTGCGCCGGGTGGTGCAGGCGATGAACCAGATGGTCGAAAAGCTCGAAGCCTTGTTCCGCGAGCAGGCCGAGCGCAGCGAGCAGTTGCGCAATGAGGTCTACCAGGACAGCCTCACGGGGCTGGCCAACCGCCAATACTTCGAGATGCAGCTCAGTGCCCAGGTCAGCAACCTGGAGGAGGCCCGCGCCGGTTACTTGGTGCTGTTGCGGGTACAGGACCTCGCCGGCCTCAACGCCCGCCTGGGTGGCCCGCGCAGCGATCAGTTGCTGCAGGCGGTGGCTGAGCAGCTGCGTCGTGCCTGCGCCCGTTACCCGCAAACCCATGACCTGATCGCCCGCAGCCGCGGGGGCGAGTTCGCCGTGCTGGCGCCGGGCATGGTGCATGACGAGGCGATCGAGCTGGCCCAGGCCCTGGAAGCCAACCTGCAGAGCCTGCACGAGACCGGTGCCAGCGATGTTGCCCCGGTGGCCTGTATCGGCATGGTCAGCTTTGAGCCGGGTGATGAGCCACAAGCCCTGCTCTCGCAGGCCGATGAGGCCCTTGCCCGGGCCGAGAGCCAGGCCACGCCGAGCTGGATATGCCTGGAGCAGGGGTCGGCAGCCCAGGCCGTCGGCAGCCAGCAAGCCTGGCACAGCCGCCTGGACCAGGCCCTGAGCAAAGGGCAGTTCGAGCTGTTCTTCCAGCCGGTGGTGGATTGCCAGGCACCGCAACGCATCCTGCATTTCAAGGTGACCTCACGGCTGCAGGACGGTCAGGGCGAGCCGTTGGCCGCCGGGTGCTTCCTGCCCTGGCTGGAGCGCTTCGGCTGGATGGCGCGGCTCGATGCGCTGATGCTGGAGCGGGTACTCAAGCATCTGCCACGGCACCACGCGGCGCTGGCGCTGAACCTGTCAGCCGCGACCCTGGCCGATGCCCAGGCCTTGCAGCGCGTCTACGCGCTGTTGGGCCAGCACCGCGCACTGGGGCCGCGGCTGACCTTCGAAATTGGCGAAGAGCAGTTGCCCGAACAGGCCGTACTGGAGCAGTTCACCCGGCGCCTGCACGGCCTGGGTTTCAGCCTGGCCCTGCAGCGTTTTGGCGGGCGCTTCAGCATGATCGGCAACCTGGCCAACCTGGGCCTGGCGTATCTAAAGGTCGACGGTGGTTACATCCGCAACATCGACCACGAGCAGCACAAGCGCCTGTTCATCGAGGCCATCCAACGGGCGGCGCACAGCATCGACCTGCCACTGATCGCCGAACGGGTGGAAACCCAGGGGGAGTTGAAGGTGCTGTGCGAGATGGGCGTGCAGGGCATTCAGGGGCAGCGGGTGGGGCGGCCGGCGCCCTGGCGTTGAGCCCAGCGCCGGGCAGGGCGCTGGCAAGCCTCAGATCAGCCCGCCGTGCTCATCCTCCTCGATCAGGTTGTTCAGGCCACCCAGGGCCTTGCGCGCGCTGGAGCGGCTCAGCAGCTTGGCCTGGGCGCCTGGGGGCAGGTCGGTGATGCTGAACACGCCCTTGGCGGTCAGCACCTCGATCAGGTCCTCCAGTACCCGGATCATGTCCAGGTCGCTCTGCTTGAGCTGCTGCAGGCTGTTCTCGACGGCGTCCTCGGCGAGCCATGCCTGGACTTCCGCCTGGTCGGCGGACAGCATTTCCGTGTAGCCGTGATAGGGGGCTGCTTCTACCCGCAGCAACTGGCCGTCGGCGTCGCGTTGCACGTAGAACATGGCGTCGTCCCTCGTCATCAAGTTTCCTTTGGGTAGCCAGCAGCATAGGCAAAGTTCGCCGAGCGTGTCGGCCCGCGGGCACGGCACAGCCTCATATGCATATGCATTAACGGTATTTAAATTATTGTTCTTATGACTTTATAGTCACTGCCACTGCGTACCTGCCGACCAATCGGCGCGCCGCACGACTCGAACCCACACGGGCAATCCCCGTGCGTTTCTGATCGTTGCGCGCCTTGGAAGTCGCGCACTTGCGTGGGAGTGAACAATGCCAGCCGCCTCGAACGCCTTGTCGACCATCGACAGCGCCTTGCCGCAAACCTTCGAAGTCCGCCCGTTCGCAGGTACCGTCGGCGCCGAGATCGTCGGCCTCGACCTGACCCGACCGGTCAACGCCGAGGATTTCAACCGAATCCATCGCGCCCACCTGGACCACCACGTACTGGTGTTCCGCGACCAGCGCATCAGCCCCGAGCAACAGATCGCCTTCAGCCGCCGCTTCGGTGAACTGCAGATCCACGTGCTCAAACAGTTCCTGCTGGCCGGCCACCCCGAGATCCTGATCGTGTCCAACATCGTCGAGGGCGGTACCAACATCGGCCTGGGCGATGCCGGCAAGTTCTGGCACTCGGACCTGTCGTACAAGCCACTGCCGAGCCTGGGTTCGATGTTGCATGCCCAGGAGCTGCCCAGCGAGGGCGGCGACACCCTGTTCGCCGACATGCACAAGGCCTGGGACGCCGTACCCGATGCCCTGCGCAAGGTCATCAAGGGCCGTGACGCCGCCCACTCCTACACCGCGCGTTATGCCGAGACCAAGTTCGAAGGCAACTGGCGCCCGACCTTGAGCGCCGAGCAGTTGGCCCAGGTGCAGGAAGTCATCCACCCGGTGGTGCGCACCCACCCGGAGAACGGGCGCCAGGCGCTGTTCGTCAGCGAGGGCTTCACCACCCGCATCGTCGGCCTGCCCGATGACGAAAGCCGCGACGTGCTGCAGCAGCTGTACGCCCTGAGCGTGCTCGAACAGAACATCTACCGCCATCAGTGGCAGCCCCATGACCTGGTGTTCTGGGACAACCGCTCGCTGATCCACCTGGCCACCGGTTGCCCCGCGCACCTGCGGCGCAAGCTGTACCGCACCACCATCCAGGGCGATGCCCCGTACTGACGACTGAGGAAAAACATCATGCGCAAATCCATCAGCCGCCTGGCGGCAAGCATCGGCCTGGGCGCCAGTCTGGTTGTCGGCAGCCTCGCGGCGCCGAGCGTGGCCCACGCCGAGGGCAAGATCCGCATCGCCGAGCAGTTCGGCATCGTCTACCTGTTGCTCAACGTGGTACGCGACCAGCAACTGATCGAAAAGCACGGCAAGGAGCAGGGCATCGACATCGCCGTCGATTGGGCCCAACTCTCGGGCGGCGCGGCGATCAACGACGCCTTGCTGTCCGGCTCGGTGGACATCGCCGGCGCCGGCGTCGGCCCGCTGTTGACCGTGTGGGACCGCACCAAAGGCCGGCAGAACGTCAAGGCCGTGGCGTCGCTGGGCAACTTCCCGTACTACCTGGTCAGCAGCAACCCCAACGTGAAGACCATCGCCGACATCGGCGACAAGGACCGCATCGCCGTACCGGCGGTGGGTGTGTCGGTGCAGTCGCGCTTCCTGCAGTACGCCGCAGCCCAGCAATGGGGCGACAAGGAGTACAACCGCCTCGACAAGTACACCCTGGCCGTGCCGCACCCGGATGCCACCGCCGCGCTGCTGGCCGGCGGCACCGAGCTCAACGGGCACTTCTCCAACCCGCCGTTCCAGGACCAGGTGCTGGCCAACAAGAACGTCCACGTGGTGCTCAACAGCTATGACCTGCTCGGCCCCAATTCGCCGACCCTGCTGTTCGCCACCGAGAAATTCCGCAAGGACAACCCCAAGACCTACAAGGCCTTCGTCGATGCCCTGGCCGAAGCCGCCGACTTTGCCCAGAAAGACAAGGCGGCCGCCGCCGACACCTATATCCGCGTGACCAAGGCCAAGATCGACCGTGACGCACTGATCAAGCTGATCGACAACCCGCAGTACGAATTCACCGTGACCCCGAAGAACACCTACAAGCTGGCCGACTTCCTTTACCGCGTCGGTGCGATCAAGAACAAGCCGGCATCGTGGAAGGACTACTTCTTCCAGGATGAACGCCCGCTGCAGGGGAGCTGACCGACCATGACCGCCCCATTGCCAGGCCACACGGCCAGCAACCTGAGCCGTGTCGCCACCCCTCCGCTGCTGGCGGTGGACAACCTGAGCCTCGAATACCGCACCGCCCAGCGCGTGGTGCGGGCCACCCACCAGGTCAGTTTCGAAGTCGACCGCGCCGACCGCTTCGTGCTGCTCGGCCCCTCCGGCTGCGGCAAGTCCACCTTGCTCAAGGCCGTGGCCGGGTTCATCGAGCCCCGTGAAGGGCAGATCCTTTTGCAAGGCCAGCCGGTACGCGGGCCCGGGCCGGACCGTATCGTGGTGTTCCAGGAGTTCGACCAGTTACCGCCGTGGAAGACGGTGAAGCAGAACGTGATGTTCCCGCTGCTGGTGTCCGGCCAGCTCAAGCGCGCCGAGGCCGAGGAGCGCGCCTTGCACTATCTGGAAAAGGTCGGCCTGGCGGCGTTCGCCGATGCCTATCCGCACACCCTGTCCGGCGGCATGAAGGCCCGGGTGGCGATTGCCCGGGCGCTGGCGACCCAGCCGAAGATCCTGCTGATGGACGAGCCCTTTGCCGCGCTCGATGCCCTGACCCGCCGCAAGATGCAGGAAGAATTGCTGCTGTTGTGGGAAGAGGTGCGCTTCACCTTGCTGTTCGTCACCCACTCCATCGAAGAAGCGCTGGTGGTGGGCAACCGCATCCTGCTGCTGTCGCCGCACCCGGGCCGAGTGCGGGCCGAAGTGCACAGTCACCAGTACCACCTCGGCAGCCTGGGTGGCAGCGACTTCCAGGCCAGTGCCCGGCGCATCCACCGCTTGCTGTTCGACGAAGACGAGGCGCCGGCACAGGCCAGCGACCTTGGCTTCAACGATATCCGCATCGCCTACTGACAGGAGCCTTGGCATGACGACGACAGCTGTTCGCCAGGAATACGAAGTGCAACTGCAGCCCCTGCCCGGGGTGCCGCTGGAACGTGATCTGCCGCTGGCCCAGCGCCTGTGGCAGCAAGGCTGGCTGCGCAAGGCGATGATCCTGGTGCTGCTGGCCGGGGTGTGGGAGCTGGTGGCGCGCTTCACCGACAACGACCTGCTGTTGCCGAGCTTTGTGCAGACCGCTACGGCGTTGGGGGAGGGGCTGCTCAGCGGCGAAATATTCGCCAAGGTCGGCGTGTCGCTGGTGGTGCTGCTCAAGGGCTACGTACTGGGGATCGTCCTGGCCTTCGGCCTGACCAGCCTGGCGGTGTCGACCCAACTGGGGCGCGACTTGCTGGGCACCCTGACCTCGATGTTCAACCCGTTGCCGGCCATCGCCCTGCTGCCGCTGGCGCTGCTGTGGTTCGGGCTGGGCGACAACAGCCTGATCTTCGTGCTGGTGCATTCGGTGCTGTGGGCGCTGGCACTGAACACATACGCGGGCTTTCTCGGCGTGTCCGAAACCCTGCGCATGGCCGGGCGCAATTACGGCCTGCGCGGCTTGCGCCTGGTGCTGCATATCCTGGTGCCGGCGGCGCTGCCGTCGATCCTGTCGGGGCTGAAGATCGGCTGGGCCTTCGCCTGGCGCACCTTGATCGCCGCCGAGCTGGTGTTTGGCGCCAGCAGCGGTAAGGGCGGGTTGGGTTGGTACATCTTCCAGAACCGCAACGAGCTGTATACCGACAAGGTGTTCGCCGGGTTGGCGGTGGTGATCCTGATCGGGTTGCTGGTGGAAGGGCTGGTGTTCAATACCCTGGAGCGGCTGACCGTGCGGCGCTGGGGCATGCAGCGCTAGGCCTGCTGTGCCGGCCCTTTCGCGGGGCAAGCCCGCTCCTACGAATAACGTGGGAGCGGGCTTGCCCCGCGATAGGGCCGCTACAGGCCACTACACCTGGTACTGCGCCGCCGCATTGGCCAGGGTCCGGCCAATTTCCTCACGCAACGCCAGTGGCAACTCCACCACCAACCCTTCCCCCTGGCTCAGCAGCCACCAGCGCAACGGCCAGCCATCGATCACCGTTGCCCGTAGCCGGTGCCCCTGCTCCAGCGCCGTCAGCTGCATATCCCCGGTCAGCGGCGCTTCGCGCAGTTGCCGCGCCAGCAGGTCGCTGACCCACGCTTGCAGTTCCACGCCCTCATCCTGGGCCGGTTGCAACGTATCGCTGCGCAAATACCCCTGCAGGTCGAAATTGCCGCGCAGCTCGCTGCCGGCCTTGGCCGACCAGTGCCAGCCGAACGGGATGCTTTTGTCGTTACGTTCCAGCGGGAAGATCAGCGACAGCTCGTTGAGGTCGCGCTCGACGGTGCGTTTGCTGACGTTGAAGCCCACGTCGCGCAGGCGCCACACCAGTTCTGCGCTGGTGGTCCCGGGGGAGCGGCTGGGCAAATGGCGCAGAAGCGCCCATTGGCGGCTAAGGGTGGCGCGGGTGGTGGCGAACGGCAAAGGAAACGTCCTTGTCTAGGCTTGCCGCCATAGAATGGCGGCACGGGCAGGTCATGGCAATTGGCCACAGCCTGCTCAGATCAAGGAACAGACAATTGGTTGCCTGGCCCTGGATCGTTCGCGACAGGTTTTGTCGTGACGTCGCGCAGAATCACGCCCCATCACAGCAAAGCCTGGAGCTGTGCGCCGTTCAATGAGGATGAACATGTCTGCTGCCAGCAATATCCATTCGCTGCTCGCGCGGCTGCTGCCCGAGCGCATCGCGCCGGTACCGGTATTGCCGGGCCAGCGCCAGCGGCTGTTCGTCGGCGTCGGCATGCCGAGCCAGGCGCTGCAGGGCGGTGAGCGCTTCGGCCTGATCGACCGGCTGGATGAGGCCACCGACCTGCAGGCGGTGTACGCCGACCTGTGCAGCCAGGCGTTGCTCGGCAACGTGGCGGCGCTCAACGACCTCGGCTGGATCTGGCTCAACGGCAAGTATTGGCGCGGCGATACCGGGCTGGCCGGGCACCTGCTGCGCATGGCGGCCTTGCAGGGCAATGCCGTTGCCTGGTTCAACCTGGGGCAGCAGCATTATTTCGGCAAGGGCGTGGAGGTGTCGTATGCCAACGCCGCCGAGTATTACCGCCATGCCTTCGAGCGCGGCATGCTGCATGCCGCGGCAGCGCTGGGCGACCTGTACGAGGAAGAAGTGTGCGACGGCGACCCGCCATGGCTGGTGGACCCGCTCGAGGCTTACCAGTGGTTCCTGCGCGGGGCACAACGCGGTGAGACGCGCTGCCGTTTCGAGGTGGGTTATCGCCTGCTGCATGGGCTCTACGTGGCCGCGGACACCCGGGCTGCCCTGTACTGGCTGGAGCTGGCGGCGGCCACCGGGGTGATGCAGGCCGCCGAGGAGCTGGCGGTGCACTTCAGCAGCCGCGACACGGCGCGTTACCTGGGCTGGCGTGACCAGGCGATCCAGCTGGGCAGCACTCTGGCGTTGACCATGAAGCTGGAAGACCAGGTTCAGCGCTAAGGGCCTGGCGCTGTCCCTGTAGGAGCGGCCTTGCCGGGGCGCCGGACCGGTCGGAAAGGGCCGCAGCGCGGCCCCAGGATATCGGCATCATGCAAGATCGCCGGGGCTGCTCTGCAGCCCTTTCCGACCGGTCCGGCGCCCCGGCAAGGCCGCTCCTACAGTGGGCGTGCAAGCCTATCGAGTCACCTCAGAACGCAAAGCACGAACAACCCAATGCCCCCCAGAACCCCTGGAAGTCGCTGACCGGCACCTTGGAGTGGCGCGCCTGTTCATGGCTGTGTGCATGCACCCCGCATGGCCCTGAACACTGGTGCACGGCGGCCGCCAGCGATGGCGTACCCACGCGCCAGTGCCCCGGCACCTTGGCCACCGGCGACCACTCTGGCAGCACCGGTACCTGTGGCGGGCCCAGCTTGTCGAACTCGGCAGCGCCGTACACCACCTTGCCGTCGACCACCGTCAGCACCGACTCGATGCCCTTGATGGCCTCTTCATCGACGCTGAAGAAATCCAGCGACAACGCCGCCAGGTCCGCCAGCTGGCCCACCTTGATCTGGCCTTTCTTGCCCTGCTCGCTGGAGAACCAGGCGCTGCCCTGAGTGAACAGCTGCAGCGCGGTGTCGCGGCTCAGGCCTTCGGGGTACAGCGCCATGCCGCCCACGGTCTTGGCGCTGACCAGCCAGTACAGCGAGGTCCACGGGTTGTAGCTGGACACGCGGGTGGCGTCGGTACCGGCACCTACCGGCACGCCCATGTCGAGCATGCGCTGGATCGGTGGAGTCTGCTCGGCCGCCTTGGCGCCGTAGCGGTCGACGAAATACTCGCCCTGGAAGGCCATGCGGTCCTGGATGGCGATGCCACCGCCCAGCGCGCGAACACGCTCGATGTTCTGCGGGGTGATGGTCTCGGCGTGGTCGAAGAACCACGGCAGGCCATTGAACGGGATCTCGCGGTTGACCTTCTCGAACACGTCGAGCATGCGCGTGATCGACTCGTTGTAGGTGGCGTGCAGGCGGAATGGCCAGCGCTGTTCCACCAGGTGGCGCACCACCGGCTCCAGTTCCTGCTCCATGGTCTGCGGCAGGTCCGGGCGCGGCTCTAGGAAGTCCTCGAAGTCGGCGGCGGAGAACACCAGCATCTCGCCGGCACCGTTGTGGCGCAGGAAGTCGGTGCCGCTGTGCAGCTTGACGCTGGCAGTCCACTTCTTGAAGTCGTCCAGCTCTTCCTTGGGCTTCTGGGTGAACAGGTTGTAGGCGATGCGCACGGTCAGCTGGTCGTTGTCGGCCAGCTCCTGGATCACCGAGTAGTCGTCGGGGAAGTTCTGGTAGCCGCCGCCGGCATCGATGGCGCTGGTCAGGCCCAGGCGGTTGAGCTCACGCATGAACTGGCGGGTCGAGTTGACCTGGTACTCCAGTGGCAGCTTCGGCCCCTTGGCCAGGGTGGCATAGAGGATCATCGCGTTGGGACGGGCGATGAGCATGCCGGTCGGGTTGCCGAACTTGTCGCGCTGGATCTCGCCGCCCGGCGGGTTGGGCGTGTCCTTGCTGTAGCCCACCGCCTTGAGCGCGGCGCGGTTGAGCAAGGCACGGTCGTACAGGTGCAGCAGGAACACCGGGGTGTCGGGGGCGGCCTGGTTGATTTCTTCCAGGGTGGGCATGCGCTTTTCGGCGAACTGGAATTCGTTCCAGCCGCCGACCACCCGCACCCACTGCGGGGTCGGCGTGCGGGCTGCCTGGTCCTTGAGCATGCGCAGGGCGTCGGCCACCGATGGCACGCCTTCCCAGCGCAGTTCCAGGTTGTAGTTGAGGCCGCCGCGGATCAGGTGCAGGTGCGAGTCATTGAGCCCTGGGATCACCGTGCGCTGTTTGAGGTCGATGATCTGCGTGGTGGCGCCTTTGTGGGCCATGGCCTGGGCATCGTTGCCCACCGCGATGAACTTGCCGTCCTTGATGGCGACGGCGGTGGCAGTGGGGTTTTCACGGTCGACGGTGTGCAGTTTGCCGTTGAACAGGATGAGATCGGCGTTCATGGAGCCTCCTTGGGTGGATGCATCGGCGGAGCCGCTGAAGGGCAGGGCCGACCAGAGTGCGCCAGCGGCGCCGAGCACGGTGCTGGTGGCGAGGAACTGGCGGCGGCTCTTGTCGTTCGGGTCCTGGGACATGGTGTTCTCCATCGGGCTGCGGCTGGCGGGTGAAGGTTAGCAACCAGGGGGATTTGTGTTGCTGGGCCAGGCCTATCGCGGGGCAAGCCCGCTCCCACGCCAGGCCTGCAAATGCGCGAGTGACGTGGGCGCGGGCTTGTCCCGCGATGCTGTCAGCGGTTGAGGAAGGCCAGCAGGTCTTCATTGAGCTGCTGCGCGTGGGTCACGGCAAAGCCATGCGGTGCCCCCTCGTACACCTTCAGCTCGGCACCGCGGATCAGCTCTGCAGCTTTCCTGCC
The DNA here is from genome assembly GCF_003231305.1 of Pseudomonas sichuanensis. Lineage (GTDB taxonomy): Bacteria > Pseudomonadota > Gammaproteobacteria > Pseudomonadales > Pseudomonadaceae > Aquipseudomonas > Aquipseudomonas sichuanensis. The sequence continues at coordinate 100,081 of NZ_QKVM01000003.1, forward strand.
AGTGCTCTGGAACGGCACGATCTGGTCGTCGTCACCGTGGATGACCAGGGTCGGCACGTCGATCTTGGCCATGTCCGGGCGAAAATCGGTTTCGGAGAAAGCGCTCACGCAGTCCAGGGTGCCTTTGATCGACGCCAGCAACGCAATGTTCAAGGTCTGGGTCTGCACGCCCTGGGACACCTGTTGGCCATGGTTGATGCCATAGAAGGGCGCGGCGAAATCGGCGATGAACTGCGCCCGGTCTGCCCGCAGGCCGGCCTTGATGCCGTCGAATACCGCGCGGTCGACGCCGTCCGGGTTGTCGTCGCGCTTGCCGAACACCGGCGTTACCGCACCCAGCAACACCAGGCCGGCGATGCGCGCGCTGCCGTGCCTGGCGATGTAGCGGCTGACGTCGCCGCCGCCCATGGAGAAGCCCACCAGGGTCACCTCGCGCAGGTCGAGGTGCTCGATCAACTGGGCGATGTCATCGGCGAAGGTGTCGTAGTCGTAGCCGCTCCAAGGCTGGCTGGAGCGTCCGAAACCCCGGCGGTCGAACGCGATGGTGCGGTAGCCGCGGCTGGCCAGGTACTCCATCTGCGAATCCCACATGTCGGCGTCCAGTGGCCAGCCGTGGCTGAACAGGACGGGTTTGCCACTGCCCCAATCCTTGTAGTGGATCGAGGTGCCATCGCGGGTAACGAGTGTGCTCATGTCGGTATCTCCTGAAATTCGAGTGAGGCAGTGAGAAAACTTTCAGCCACGCAGCCAGGTGGCGCAGCGGCGGGTCACCCAGGGCATGATGTAGAACACCACGGGCAGGATGACGAACAGGTTGGTGATCAGGTTGCCGCTGATCGGGCCGCCCAGCAGCGGGTAGCGGGCGAACAGCGGCGCCAGCAGTTGCGGGATCAGCAGGGTCATGGGGCATATCACCAGGTAGGTCAGCACGGCCTGCTTCCAGCGCGGCGGTGGCGCGACGCGGGTGCTGGGTGGGGTGAACCAGAACTCCGGATCGTCATGCACCTGGGTCTGGTCGCCCTCTTCGAGCAGTGGCAGCACTTCGCTGACCAGCGCCTGGCGCTCGGCCGAATTGACCCAGGCCTGCAGCAGGCTGGCGTCGGCGAACCGCACGATGGTGGTGAACTGCCGGCCATCGTCGTCCGGGCGGATGACGTTGACGTCCAGGTGGCCGGGCTGCTGGCGTGCGGTGCTCACCGCATGCTTGAGCCAGGCCTCGTAGGGCGCCAGCGCCTGGGCGCGGACCTTGTGCTGGATCACCAGCGTGACGACGTTGCGGTTGTGTGGAGTGTTCATCGGCGGGCCCTGGCGTGAGCTGCGTTGATGGGGTGTGCTGCGCGGGCCTGGCGCCACGAGGGCGCCAGGCGGGCGGCGGGTTACTTGCCGGCGGTCAGGGTGTTGTAGCTGGTCATCAGGTTGCGGTAGTCGGGGATGTGGTTGCTGAACAGCGCGGCCAGGCCTTCGACGTCGTTGCGCCAGTCGCGGTGCAGCTCACAGGCCACGCCGAACCAGGTCATCAGTTGCGCGCCGGCCTGGCTCATGCGGTCGTGAGCCGCGTCGCGGGTCATTTCGTTGAAGGTGCCGGAGGCGTCGGTCACCACGAACACTTCGAACTCTTCTTCCAGGGCCGCCAGCGCCGGGAAGGCCACGCATACCTCGGTCACCACGCCAGCGATGATCAGTTGCTTCTTGCCGGTGGCTTTCACGGCCTTGACGAAGTCTTCGTTGTCCCAGGCGTTGATCTGGCCTGGGCGGGCGATGTACGGCGCGTCGGGGAACAGGGCCTTGAGTTCCGGCACCAGCGGGCCGTTGGGGCCTTGTTCGAAGCTGGTGGTGAGGATGGTCGGCAGGTTGAAGTACTTGGCCAGGTCCGCCAGGGCCAGCACGTTGTTCTTGAAGCGGTCCGGCTCGATGTCGCGCACCAGCGACAGCAGGCCAGCCTGGTGATCCACCAGCAGTACGGCGGCGTCGTCTTTGTTCAGGCGGTTGTATTTGAAGTTAGCCATGGTCGTGCTCCTTAGGGTGTGTCGTTCACTGGGTGGGGTGTTTCGCGTTGATGAGCAAAGATTAGATTCATCACCTTTGGCGCGGTAGACTGCAAAAATTGCCTCTAGCGTTCTATTTGGTGAACGATCAATGGAAGACCTCAACTCCCTGTACTACTTCACCCAGGTGGTGGAGCACGGCGGCTTCGCCCCGGCCGGGCGGGCGCTGGACATGCCCAAGTCCAAGCTCAGCCGGCGCATCGCCGACCTGGAGGAGCGCCTGGGCGTGCGCCTGCTGCACCGCACCAGCCGGCACTGTTCGCTGACCGAGATCGGCCAGGCCTACTACAACCGTTGCCTGGCCATGCGCGTGGAGGCCGAAGGCGCCGCCGAAATCATCGAGCGCAACCGCAGCGAGCCGCGCGGGCTGGTGCGCATCAGTTGCCCGACCACCCTGCTCAATTCCTGGGTGGGGCCGATGCTCACCCGCTACATGCTCAAGTACCCGCAGGTGGAACTGTTCATCGAGAGCACCAACCGCCGCGTCGACTTGCTGCACGAAGGCTTCGACCTGGCGCTGCGGGTGCGCTTCCCGCCGCTGGAGAACACCGACATGGTGATGAAGGTGCTGAGCAACAGCACCCAGTGCCTGGTCGGGCACCCTGCATTCCTCGAACAGCTGCCGGCGGGCTTCGACCCGCAGCAACTGAGCACGCTGCCCAGCCTGCACTGGGGCGGCGCCCAGCGCGAATACCAGTGGGAGCTGTTCCAGGGCGAGGACCAGCAGCACAGCCTGGTCATCCCGCACACGCCGCGCATGGTCAGCGACGACCTGTTTGCCCTGCGCCATTTCGTGGTGGCCGGGGTGGGCATCGCCCACCTGCCACGGGTGGCGGTGCGTGAGGACCTGGCGGCGGGCAGGCTGGTGGAGCTGCTGCCGCAATGGCACCCGCGTTGCGGCATCGTCCATGCGATCTTCCCGTCACGGCGCGGGTTGCTGCCGTCGGTGCGCGCGCTGATCGACCACCTGGCCGAGGAATTCGCCACCAGCGACATGGCCTGACGGCGCGGGTCTGACGCGAGGATGAACAACTTTTCATCTTCGCCTGCCGTCAGGCCCGGTTGACGGCAGGGGGAGGGCAGGGCGTATATTGATAGTTAGCAAACTATGAATATCCTCGGTTCCTCATATGTCACTTGACGCACTGCACATGAAAATCAGCAGCGGCATGGTCGTGGCCGCCCGGCATTGGCGTCGCCTGTGCCAGGGCGCCTTGACCGGCTACGGCATCTCCGAGGCCTGCGCCGTGCCGCTGCTGATGATCGTGCGCCTGGGCGACGGCGTGCACCAGGTGGCGGTGGCCCAGGCCGCCGGCCTGGAAAGCCCGTCGCTGGTGCGCCTGCTCGACCAGCTGTGCAAGGCGGGCCTGGTATGCCGCAGCGAGGACCCGCTGGACCGCCGCGCCAAGGCGCTGAGCCTGACCGCCACCGGCCGCGCCCTGGCCGAGTCCATCGAAGGCGAGCTGGTGCGCCTGCGCCGCGAGCTGTTGCAGGGCATCGACCAGGCCGACCTGGAAGCCACCCTGCGGGTGATCCGGGTGTTCGAAGACGCGGGCCTCGCCCCATGAACGGCTTCTTCAGCTCGGTGCCCCCGGCCCGCGACTGGTTCTACGGCGTGCGCACCTTCGCCGCGTCCATGATCGCCCTGTACATCGCCCTGCTGATGCAGTTGCCGCGCCCGTACTGGGCGATGGCCACGGTGTACATCGTCTCCAGCCCATTCCTCGGCCCGACCACCTCCAAGGCGCTGTACCGTGCACTCGGCACCCTGCTGGGCGCGGGTGCGGCGATCTTTTTCGTGCCGCTGCTGGTGCAGTCGCCGTTGCTGCTGAGCATTGCCGTCGCGCTGTGGACCGGCACCCTGCTGTTCCTCTCGCTGAACCTGCGCACCGCCAACAACTACGTGCTGATGCTGGCCGGCTACACGATGCCGATGATCGCCCTGGCCGTGGTCGACAACCCGCTGGCGGTGTTCGACGTGGCCTCGTCCCGGGCCCAGGAAATCTGCCTGGGCATCGTCTGTGCGGCAGTGGTCGGCGCGGTGTTCTGGCCGCGCCGGCTGGCGCCGGTGGTGGTGGGCGCGACCGGCAGCTGGTTCGGTGAGGCGATCCGCTACAGCGATACCTACCTGGCCCGCGAAGCCAGCGCCGACAAGGTCGGCGGCATGCGCGGGGCGATGGTCGCCACCTTCAACTCGCTGGAGCTGATGATCGGCCAGCTCGGCCACGAAGGCGCAGGCCCGCACACCTTGAAGAACGCCCGCGAACTGCGCGGGCGGATGATCCACCTGCTGCCGGTGATCGATGCCCTCGACGACGCCCTGATTGCCCTCGAAGGCCGCGCCCCTGTGCAGTTCGCCCAGTTGCAGCCAGTGCTGGCGGCTGCCCGCGAGTGGCTCAAGGGCACCGCCGACAGCGCCGCGGTGGCACGCTGGACCGCCCTGCACGAGCAGATCGACCGCCTGCAACCCGGCGCCGCCGCCCTCGACCAGCGCGCCGAGCTGCTGTTGTCCAATGCGCTTTACCGCCTGACCGAGTGGGCCGACCTGTGGCAGGACTGCTGCACCCTGCAGCACGCCCTGCGCACCGACGACGCCAAGCCCTGGCGGGCAGTGTATCGGCACTGGCGGCTGGGCCGGCTGACGCCCTTCTTCGACCGTGGGCTGATGCTCTACTCGGTGTTCTCCACCGTCACCGCCATCGTCGTCGCCTGCGGCCTGTGGATCGGCCTGGGCTGGAACGACGGCGCCAGCGCGGTAATCCTCGCCGCCGTGTCGTGCAGCTTCTTCGCCGCCATGGACGACCCGGCGCCGCAGATCTACCGGTTCTTCTTCTGGACCTTGATGTCGGTGATCTTCTCCAGCCTGTACCTGTTCCTGGTACTGCCCAACCTGCATGACTTCGCCATGCTGGTGCTGGCCTTTGCCGTGCCGTTCATCTGCGTCGGCACCCTCACCGTGCAGCCGCGCTTCTACCTGGGCACCTTGCTGACCATCGTCAACACCTCGACCTTCATCAGCATCCAGGGCGCCTACGACGCCGACTTCTTCACCTTCCTCAACGCCAACCTGGCGGGGCCGGTGGGGCTGCTGTTCGCCTTCCTCTGGACCATCGTGGTGCGCCCGTTCGGCGTGGAGCTGGCGGCCAAGCGCATGACCCGCTTCGCCTGGCGCGACATCGTTGAGATGACCGCGCCGGCCACCCTCGCCGAACACCGCCAGGTCGGCGTGCAGATGCTCGACCGCCTGATGCAGCACCTGCCGCGCCTGTCGCAGACCGGCCAGGACAGCGGCGTGGCGCTGCGCGACCTGCGCGTGGGGCTGAACCTGCTCGACCTGCTGGCCTACCTGCCGCGCGCTGGCAGCCAGGCCCGCGAGCGCCTGCAGACGGTGATCGAGGAGGTCGGCGGCCACTACGCCGCCTGCCTGCGCGCCGGCGAACGCCTGCATGCCCCGGCGGCGCTGCTGCGCAACATGGAGCGGGCGCGCCTGGCGCTGAACCTGGACGAACTGTACGAGCGCGGCGATGCCCGCACCCACCTGCTGCACGCCCTGAGTGGCCTGCGCCTGGCCCTGTTGCCGGGGGTGGAGGTGATGCTCGAACCCACTGAACAAACGCAACTGCCCCCCGGGCTCGATGGAGCGCCCCTGTGATCGGTGAACTGGATATCAGCGGGGTGTTCCTGCCCACGCTGCTGGTGATGATGTTTGCGACCTACCTGTTGTTCCTGGGGGTGCACGCGCTGCTGGTGCGCGTGCATTTCTACCGCCTGGTCTGGCACCGGGCGCTGTTCAACGTTGCCCTGTATGCCGTGCTGCTGGGCGCGGTCGACCACTTTTGCCGAAGCCTGATGCTGCCATGAAAAAACCTTTGCTGACCCTGGGCCGCGTGGTCCTGACCTTGCTGGTAGTGACCTTCGCCGCCGTGCTCGTGTGGCAGATGGTGGTGTACTACATGTTCGCCCCCTGGACCCGCGACGGGCACATCCGTGCCGACGTGATCCAGATCGCCCCGGATGTGTCCGGGCTGATCCAAAAGGTCGAGGTGCGCGACAACCAGACCATCAAGCGCGGCGACGTGCTGTTCACCATCGACCAGGACCGCTTCAGCCTGGCCCTGCGCCAGGCCAAGGCGACCCTGGCCGAGCGCCAGGAAACCCTGGCCCAGGCCTCCCGCGAGGCGCAGCGCAACCGCAAGCTGGGCAACCTGGTGGCGGCCGAGCAGTTGGAAGAGAGCCAGTCGCGCGAGGCCCGTGCCCGCTCGGCGGTCAATCAGGCCCAGGTGCAGGTGGACCTTGCCCAACTCAACCTCGACCGTTCGGTGGTGCGCAGCCCGGTGGACGGTTACCTCAACGACCGCGCCCCGCGCGCCCACGAGTTCGTCAGCGCCGGGCGCCCGGTGCTGTCGGTGGTCGACAGCGCCTCGTACCACGTCGATGGCTATTTCGAAGAAACCAAGCTCGGTGGCATCCATATCGGCGATGCCGTGGACATCCGCGTGATGGGCGACAACACCCGCCTGCGCGGCCGTGTCGAGAGCCTGTCCGCCGGCATCGAGGACCGCGACCGCAGCAGCGGCGCCAACCTGCTGCCCAACGTCAACCCGGCGTTCAGCTGGGTGCGTCTGGCCCAGCGGATTCCGGTGCGCATCACCTTCGACGAGGTGCCGGCGGACTTCCGCATGATTGCCGGGCGCACCGCCACGGTGTCGATCATCGAGGGCCAGCGCCCATGAAACAGCTGATCCTGGTGGGGCTTAGCCTGTCCCTCGGCGCCTGCATGATGGTCGGGCCCAACTACGAAGTGCCCAAGGACGCCGCCGTGCAGCGCAGCGACCTCAACGCCCCGTTGCGCCAGGATGCCGACAGCGTGGTGTCGGCGCCGGTGCCCGAGGATTGGTGGCAGCTGTACCAGGATCAACGCCTGAACGAACTGGTGCGCCAGGCCCTGAGCGCCAACACCGAATTGCGCGTGGCCGCCGCCAACATCGCCAAGGCCCGTGCCCAGGTGGAGGTGGCCGAGTCCCAGGGTGGTTTCAATGGCGGCATCAAGGCCGGTGCCCAGCGCTTGCAGGAGTCCGGCGAAGCCTTCCTGCTGCCGGAGAAAGTGCCGGTGGCCAATATCGGCGAAGCGCTGCTGAGCGTCAGCTACCAGTTCGACCTGTGGGGCACCTTCAAGCGCGGCACCGAGGCCGCCAAGGCCAACGCCGATGCGGTGCAGGCCGCTGCCGACACCGCGCGCATCACCCTGGTGGCCGATGTGGTCAAGGCCTACACCCAGGTGTGTTCGGCCAACGAGGAGTACCACATTGCCCGGGAGTCGCTGGACCTGCAGCAGCAGGGCGTGCAGCTGACACAGCGCTTGCGCGACGCTGGCCGTGGCGACGAGACCCAGGTCACCCGCTCGCAGACCCAGTTCAAGTCGCTGCGTGCGGAACTGCCGCGCTTCAAGGCCGAGCGCGAAACAGGCCTTTACACCCTGGCCGCGCTGCTGGCCAAGCCGGTCGAGCAGTTGCCGGCGGGTACTGCCGATTGCGCCGAGCTGCCGCACCTTGCGCAGTTGATCCCGGTGGGTGATGGCGCGGCCTTGCTCAAACGCCGGCCCGATGTGCGTCAGGCCGAGCGCCAGTTGGCGGCAGCGACCGCGAACATCGGCGTGGCCTCTGGCGCGCTGTACCCGGATATCAGCATTGGTGCACAGGTGGGCACCATCGGCATTCTTGAAAACCTCGGTGAGCCGTCAACCAACCGTTGGGGCTTTGGCCCGCAGATCAGCTGGAACATTCCCACCAATGGCACCCGTGCGCGTATTCGAATGGCCGAGGCCTCGACCCAGGCGGCGTTGGCGCAGTTCGATGGCGTGGTGCTCAACGCCATTCGTGAGACCCAGACGCGGCTGGCGCAGTACAGCGCCTTGCTCGACCGGCGCGATGCGTTGGCCGAGGCGGAGCGTTCGGCGAAAGAGTCGGCGGACCAGACGCATCTGCGTTATCAGGTGGGGCGTGAGTCGTTCCTGGCTGACCTGCAGGCGACGCGGACCTACACCGATGTGCGCGCGCAGTTGGCGGCGGCGAACAGCCAGGTGGCGATGGGGCAGATCGGGGTGTTTCTGGCGTTGGGTGGGGGGTGGAAGGGCAGTGGCATGCCTCTGGATAAAACCTCAACCAACTGATGTAGGTAGACAGCGTAGGAGCAGGCTTGCCCCGCGATCACTGGCGTAGCCAGTGGCATGTTGCGTGGTTTCAGGCTTGGCCAATCGCGGGGCAAGCCCGCTCCCACGAGGGGATAGAGGCCTGGCTGGAGGTTGCATCAGGGCCGCCGGGTGCCTGGCTGTTGATTGCATCAGGGCATGCAGGTGCTCGCCACAACCTTTGCAGTGCCTATGAGATCGAGCGCCGCCCGCGCGGCGCATCGCGGGACAAGCCCGCTCCCACATTTGTTTCGGGCCAGTCTCTCCTGTGCTATTACCTGGTCCGCCTTGTTGGTACGACGCGGTTTTTGCGTGGTCGCTAGCGCTGCTTCACATGACTCAAGACATGCGCCAAGGCGGGCAGCGGTACTTTCACAGGACTCATTGGCCCGAAACAAATGTGGGAGCGGGCTTGTCCCGCGATGCGCCGCGCGGGCGGCGCTCGATCTCATAGGCGCTGCAAGGCCTTCGGCGAACACCTGGTTTGTAGGAGCGGCCTTGTGCCGCGAAAGGGCCGCAGCGCGGCCCCAGGATTTCAGCGTGAAAGCAGAAATCGCGGGGGCTGCTGCGCAGCCCTTTCGCGGCACAAGGCCGCTCCTACAGTGGACGTGCAAGCCCAAATAGTGGAGCTTTGCCGTCAGTTCAAGATCCGCGCCGGCTCATCCGGCGGCAGCTTGTCCCGCACCCGTGGCGGGCGTGGCTGGCCTGGCCCTACGCCGCCCAACTGATCGGCCAACTGCTGCGCCACATCTTCCCCCAGCGCCTTCGACACTTCGCGCACCACCTTCGGGCGGTTCAGGGTCACGCGGCGGTCCTGGCTTTTCATCAGCTTGATGTCCTGCCCCTCACCCATGGCGGTGAACGCCGAGGTGATCTGCAAGGTGCGGGTATCGATCAGGCTGAAGTCGGCGACCACGCTCAGCCCCAGTACCTTCGAATAACTGTCGGTGTGGGCCAGGGCGTTGACGTCCTCCTGGAAGTCGATGTCCGACAGGGTGCCGAACAGCACATAGTCGGCGCCTGCGAACGCGCCGTTCTTGATCCGGCGGATCACGTCGTACACGTCTTCCTCGGCCTCGGCGGTGTAGGGTTTGCCCTGGATCAGCTCGAACATGCCGGTCTTGAGGATTTCACCCTTGATGTCGCCGCCAAACTTGCGCAGCTCGGCCTGCTGGATGTAGCTCTTGCTGCTTTCGTACTCGCTGTAGCTCGACGACTGGCTGGCGTTGTACATGCTCGACTGCCCGTTGTTCTGGGCGTTGACGCTGTGGATGTACTCCTGAACCTGCGCCTCGTAGGCCAGGTCGGTCACCGCCACCTTGGGGGCCGCCTGCGCGCCGAAGGCGCAGGCCAGGCCAATGACTGCCATCCATGCACGCATCGGTCAGCGCTCCGTGGTCTTGCGGATTTCTTTTTCGTCCATCCATTCGGCCAGGCCGCTTTCCACGTCGACCAACTGCAGGCTGAACTTGTAGAACACGTCCTTGTAGTCGCTGCTGCGTTTGACGATGGAGCTGATCGAGCCTTCCAGGCGATACCGGGCGGCGATCATGTTGCCGGTCTTGGCCACCGTGCTCTTCTTGTACAGGCCGCTCTGGTTCTGCAGCTGGAGCTGGTCGACCTGGCTCTGCATGTCGGTGTTGTCGCTGGCGAAGCGGGCGGTGCCGGACTTCATCAGCTGGGTCTTGATGGTGGTGGTGATCTCGCGGGTATCGATGTACTCGCTGGTCTTGTTCTTCACGTCGTACACCTGCACCACCGGGCGGCCGTGCAGCACGCCGGACTGGGCCAGGGAGCGGGTCATGCTCTCGGCGATCATCTGCAGGTCGGTGGAGCCGAACTCGTTTGTGATCAGCTCGACCGCCTTGCTGTCGCCGTAGCTGATGTTCTTGCCGCCGAGGACCGGCGACGGGGTGCTGCAGCCGCTGACCAGGGCGATGGCGACGGCGGCGAGGGAAAGGCGTGCAAACATGCAGGGTGCTCCTGAAAGGGGTTACCGGGTGTGGGCTTCGAAGCGGAAGTCGGTGGCCTTGGGGGTCGGCGCGATGGCGGGCAGGAACTTGGCCTGCTTGCCATACAGCGGCAGGGCCTTCCAGCCTTCCTCGTCGGCCACGGGGAAGCCGCTGTCGTCCAGCCAGGCGAAGCGGTAGAACAGGGTCTGGTTGCTGCGGCTGGTGTTGTTCAGCGCCACGTTGACGGTGAGGAAGCCATTCTCGCGGGCGACCCGCATCTGATGGACTTCGATATCGTCCAGCTGGCCCATGGTCACGACCTTGCTGGCGGCGGTTTCGGTGTTGGAGCAACCGGCCAGCAAGGCGGCGGTGAGCAGGGCGAGGCAGGTTCTGCGCATGTTCGATCCTTGAGGTTACTTGAGGCTGACCACGGTGGGGGCCGTGTTGGTGGGCGCGACCTGGACGGCCGGGCCGCTGGCGAACACCTGGTTGCCGACCACGCGCAGGCTGACCACCTGATAGGGGCGGTCGATCTTCACGTTGATCCCGGCCCCGCCCAGTGCCGCCGGCAGGTTCAGTTGGTGCTCGCCGGGCTTCAGGCGCAGGCGGGCCACTTGAGTCTGGTCGGGCAGGGTGCGCCAGGTACGGGTATCGGCATTCTCCAGCACCATCGACGCGATGCCGAAGATCAGGCCGGCCAGCGGGTCTTTCTCGTTCAGCTTCTTCTGCGCCAAGGTGCGCGAGACGGCGCGCGCGCTGGTGCGCAGGATGATGCCGGGCATGTCATCGCGCAAGGCCCGGCGCGACATGGCGCTGGTGCTGTTGAGCAAGGTCAGGGCCAGGGGCCTGCCGTCGAGCTGCAAGGCATCCAGGTGCGCGGTGGAGCGGTCTTCGCGAATGACCGGGAACGACAGCGGGGTGATCACCAGATTTTCATCGATCACCAGGGGCAGGGGGATGCTCATGGAATCGCGGGCTGGCGCCAGGCCGCTCTGCACCACGAACAGCACGTCGCTCTGCGCGGGGCTGGCGCTGTTGCCGTCCAGCTGCAGCAGGGCCTGCTCCAGCAGTGGTGTTTTCGGGCGTAGCTCGGCGGCCATGCGGTAACCCGGTGCGGCCAGCCCTTTTTCGCCCAGGGCCTCGTAGACGAAACCGGCCAGATAGTGGCTGAAGGCGCTCTGGTAGCTGTTCTTGAGGTTGACCACCTCGGGGGCGTCGAGGGTGGCGACCGGGTAGCCCTTGAGGTCGGCGACTTCGGTCTTGATGCCGTCCTCCTGTGCCTGTTCTTCGCGCTTGAGGTATGCCTTGTCCCGCAGCTCGGCGATGATCGCTTCGCGCTCGTGGCTCTTGCGGATCGCCACGCGGGCACCGTCGAAGTCGTTCTGGGCCAGCAGGTTCAGGGCCATCTGCGTGGTCAGCATGACTTTTTCGTAGTCGTAGCCTTCGTAGCGGCGGACCTTGTCGTTGACCACGTAGCTGCCGAACTGGCTGAGGTACTTGTCGGTGTCCAGGCGAACAGCCTCTTCCCATTGCACTACCACGCTGTCGGCCGAGCGCCAGGCTGCCTGGCTGCCGGCCAGGTCGCCCTTCGAGCGCAGCAGTTCACCTTTTTCCAGGTAGTAGAGCAGGTCCTTCTGTTCGCGTGTGTTGTGGCTTTCGAGCAGGGCCAGCGCGGCGTCGACATTGCCCGCGGCCAGTTGCTGGTTGGTTGCCTGCATTTCGCTGTCGTAGCTGCGAAACACCGAGCAGCCGCTGAGTTGCAGGAAGGTGAAGAGGGTTGCCAGGATCAGGACGCGGGTTGCCATCGGAGGTTTTCATTCCCTGGAGCATGTTGCAGCCGCTGTAGCGGGGCGGCGGGGCCCTCTGGCCGGGCCAGATCCTTTGGGTAAAGGCACATTGATTGCCAATGGCTATTACAAGGGGCGCCATTATACGCAAAGTGGCGGCGTTTTAATGGCCATGTGCCTTTACCCCTCCTGTGACAGGCCTGCCGTCGTAAAGATCCTGACGAGGACGGCGAAGGTATCGGGAGATTTTGTAGCAAGATTTTTCATGAAATCCGCCCCTGAAGCTTGAGGGACGCAGAGTGGAAGTGAACAATGTTCACTTTCGTATTTACATCGAGACTGGCCATGAATTCCCGTTCCCGCCTGCTTGCCGTGCTGCTCGCCCCGATGCTGCTGCTGTGCAGCGCCCTGGCGCAGGCAGAGGCTCCCGCCGATGCGACCAAGGCCCTGCATCTGCTGGACTACATTGGCGCCGATTACCCACCGACGGTGCGTGACGGCAAGGTGGTGGACAGTGGCGAATACCGCGAGCAGCAGGAGTTCAGCGGGGTACTGGCCGAGCTGGTCAAGGGCCTGCCGGACAACCCCGAGCGCGCCGCGCTTGAACAGGGTGTGCAGGGCCTGCGCGAGGCCATCGAGCAGCGCCAGGAGGGTGCTGGTGTCGCCCGCCAGGCCCGCCAGCTGGGTGCCCGCCTGGCGGTGGCCTACGAGGTCAGCCAGGCGCCGATCATCACCCCCGACCCGGCCCGCGGTGCGGCGCTGTACGCGCAGAACTGCTCGATCTGCCACGGTGATACCGGGCTGGGTGACGGCCCGGCCGGCCTGGGCCTTGAGCCGGCACCGGCCAACCTGCGCAACGTTGCGCGGCTGGATCAGCTGAGCCTGTACGACCTGTACAACACCCTTGGCCTGGGGATCGAAGGCACCGAGATGCCGTCGTTCGCCGACCAGCTCGACGAGCGCCAGCGCTGGGATGTGGCGGCCTATATCGCCAGCTTCAGCGCCGACCCGCAGGTGGCCATGGGCGACAAGGCCTGGAACATTGCCGACCTGGCCCGCCAGACGCCCGCCGAAGTGGCTGAAAAAGAGGGCCCCGATGCCGTGGCGGCCTTCCGTGCCCAGCGTGCCAAGCCGCCGCAGGCCAAGCGCGGCCCGGCGCAGTTGCTCGACTACACCGCCAGCACCCTGGACAAGAGCCTGGCGGCCTACCGCGCCGGCGACCGCGACCAGGCCTACGACCTGTCGGTGGCGGCCTACCTGGAAGGCTTCGAGCTGGTCGAAAGCTCTCTCGACAACATCGACGCCCAGGTGCGCAAGGACACCGAGAAGTCGCTGATGGCCTACCGTCAGTCGCTGCAGGACGGCTTGCCGCTGGCCCAGGCCGAACAGCGCCTGGACGCCGCGAAGGCCAAGCTCAAGCAAGCCGCCAAACTGCTGGGCAGCGATGGCCTGAGCTGGTCGTTGAGTTACATCTCCGGCCTGCTGATCCTGCTGCGCGAGGGCCTGGAAGCGATCCTGGTGCTGGCGGCGGTGCTGGCCTTCCTGCGTAACACCGGCCAGCAGTCGGCGGTACGCAGCGTCAACATCGGCTGGGGCCTGGCGCTGGTCGCCGGCTTTGCCACCTGGGCCCTGGCGGCCTACGTGATCAACGTGGGCGGCGCCCAGCGCGAACTGCTCGAAGGCTGCACGGCGTTGTTCGCCTCGGTGATGGTGCTGTGGCTGGGCGTGTGGATGCACGACCGCCGCCACGCCGCCGCCTGGCAGAACTACATCAAGAGCAGCCTGGTCAGCGGTGGCGGGCGCTTCGGCTTTGCCCTGCTGGCGTTCTTCTCGGTGTACCGCGAGCTGTTCGAGGTGATCCTGTTCTACGAAACCCTGTGGCTGCAGGCGGGACCTGCCGGGCACCAGGCGGTGCTGGCGGGCGGTGCCACGGCGCTGGTGCTGCTGGTGGGCCTGGCCTGGGTGATCCTGCGCGGCTCGGCGAAATTGCCGCTGGCGCTGTTCTTCAGCATCAACGCGGCCTTGCTGTGTGCGCTGTCGGTGATTTTTGCCGGGCATGGCGTCAAGGCGCTGCAGGAAGCCGGCGTGCTGGGTACACGGCCGGTGGCGTTCTTCGAGTTCGACTGGCTGGGCATTCATGCCGATGCCTACTCGCTGGGCGCGCAGGCGCTGGCGTTGCTGGCGATCGTGTTCCTGTACGGGCGTAGCCGGCTGGCCGAGAAGCGTCGGGCGACAGCCAACTGAAATTGGTGTTGGCTTCTTCGCGGGTAAACCCGCTCCCACAGGGATTGCGCAGACACAAGGATGACGCTGTACCTGTGGGAGCGGGTTTACCCGCGAAGAGGCCGAACCTGCGACAATCTCAGCCCGAGACACACAGGAACAACTCCCATGCGTATATGGATCGATGCCGACGCCTGCCCCAAGGCGGCCAAGGACCTGATCGTCAAGTTCGCCCTCAAGCGCAAGCTGGAGGTGGTGATGGTGGCCGGCCAGCCGCAGATCAAGCCGGCCTTCGCCTGCGTGCGGCTGATCGTGGTACCCAGCGGCATGGACGCGGCCGACGATTATCTGGTGGACAATGCCGTGCCCGGCGAGCTGGTGATCTGCAGCGACGTGCCGCTGGCCGATCGCCTGATCAAGAAGGGCGTGGCGGCGCTTGACCCGCGCGGGCGCGAGTTCGACGAGCGCAACATGGGCGACCGGCTGGCGGTGCGCAACCTGTTCACCGAGCTGCGCGAGCAGGGGCAGGTGGGCGGTGGCCAGGCACCTTATGGCGAGCGCGAAAAGCAGGCGTTTGCCAACGCGCTGGATCGAATCCTCGGCCGTTTGGCCAAGCGCTGATCACATGGCGCTGTCGCAGGCAATCAGTTGCCTGACCAGCCCCTGCGCCAGTTGTGACAAGCCATACCCCACCCGGCTGACCACCCCATAGCGGGTGTAGCACGCCTCTTCCTGCTCGGGCGCCAGGTCCGACAGTTTCAGCGCCACCAGCCCCCCCTCGCGCTGGTACGGCTGCAGGTTGGCGCTACAGGCGATCCCGATCGTGTTCGAGTGCTGCACCACGTTGAGCAGGGCGTAGCCATGCTCGCATTCCACGCTGGGTAAAAAGTCCTGCCGACCGCTGAGGTCGCTGAGGATCTTGCGGATGTTGGGCGGGCGGAAAGTCGTCGCCAGCGGGTAGTCGAACAGGTCCCGCGCACGCACCTCGGCCTGCGCGGTCAGCGGGTGCCCGGCGCGGCAGCAGAAATGCCAGCGTTGCGGCGTCAGCTTGTGCACCTGGTAATCCGGGTCGGCTTCGAACTGGCGGGTGTCGGCGACGAAGAATTCGATTTCCTCGGCCATCAGGCGGCGGTTCAACGCCTGCCAGTTGTCCACCTGGAAGCAGGTGCGCGCCGCCGGGTATTCGGCGACGAAGCGCGCCACCGCCCGGGGCACCAGCCCACCCGCCGGCGCCGGCCCCGAGCCGAAGCGCACCACGCCCGTGGTGGCGCCATTGAACTGATTGATCTCGTTGACCAGGTTGTGCGCGCCGTGCACCAGCCGCCGCGAGTGCTCCAGCACCAGCAGGCCCTGGCGGGTGGGCGCCAGCTCTTTGCTGGCGCGGTCGACCAGGCGGCAGCCGACGTTGTGCTCGAGGGTCTGGATGCTGCGGCTGAAGGCCGATTGCGAGAGGTTCACCGCGGCCGCCGCGGCGACGAAGCTGCGGTGCTCGACAAGGGCGATGTAGTGGCGGAGCTGGCGCAGGTCGATATGCATTTTCTACATGGAAACTTTCGGTGGAATGCAATTGCTGGGAAGGGTTGTGAACCTTATAAAGGGAGTCACTTATTCCACAAAATATGAATTACAAATATTTATATCACCTAAAAGAATAAAGCCCCTCTGACCGCGATTCGGTTCCGCCAACGGAAATGCTCGCCAGGGCCCATGCCTCCAGGAGCATTTGCATGTCCCGACTTTCCCCAAGGCCTTTGCGCGCGTCGCTGTTCGCCCTGCAACCCCTGGCCGCCGGCCTGCTGCTGGCCGCTGCCGGCAGCAGCTTTGCCGAAGAGCCGGCCACGGCCACCCCCGTCGCCCAGCAGGACGCCAAGCTAGGCACCGTGACCGTCAATGCCCGCCGCCGCGAAGAGAGCGCGCAGAGCGTGCCCACGCCGATCAGCGTGCTGAGCAGCGAAACCCTGGAAACCCAGCGTATCTACCGGGTGCAGGACATCCAGCAACTGGTGCCGAGTACCAACGTGTCCTATGTGCATGCGCGCCAGTCGAGCATCTCCATCCGTGGGCTGGGCAACAACCCGGCCAGCGATGGCCTGGAAGGCAGCGTCGGCGTGTACCTGGACAACGTCTACCTGGGGCGCCCGGGCATGGCGGTGTTCGACCTGCTCGATGTGGAGCAGCTGGAGGTACTGCGTGGCCCGCAGGGCACGCTGTTCGGCAAGAACACCACCGCCGGGGTATTGAACATCACCACCCGCAAGCCGACCTTCCACCAGGAGGGCAGCGTGCAGTCGTCGCTGGGCGAGGACGGCTACTGGCAGACCCAGGGCAGTTTCTCCGGGCCGCTGACCGACACCCTCGCCGGGCGTATCAGCGCCTACCACACCGAGGACGACGGCTATGTGAAGAACATCTACAACGGCCACGACCTCAACGGCGGCAAGCGCCAGGGCTTTCGTACCCAGCTGCTGTTCAAGCCCAGCGAAACCTTCAACCTGCGCTGGATCGGCGAATACAACGAAGAGGACTCCGACAACGGCGTGCTCAGCCTGTACAGCACCGGGCCGACCATCAACGGGGTGAACCGCTACGAAAGCCTGGCCCGCCAGGCCGGCGCCACGCTGGTATCGGGCAAGGACCGCAAGGTCAATTTCGACGCCGACCAGATGGTCAAGGTGTTCCAGGGCGGCACCTCGGTGGAGGCCAACTGGACCTTGCCCAACGACTTCACCCTGACCTCCATCAGCGCCTACCGCTGGTGGGACTTCACCCCGCGCAACGATGACGGCCTGAACGTGCCGGTGTTCCATAACGCCGGGGTGTCGGTGCGCGACAAGCAGTACTCGCAGGAAATCCGCCTGGCCTCGCCAACGGGCGGCTTCTTCGACTACGTGCTCGGCGCCTATTACTTCAAGCAGGACCTGGACAACAAGTCGTTCACCTACAACGGCCCGCAGGCGGATATCTGGAACCTGACCCCGGCCGGCGCCCTGGCCAACGTCACCACGATCGGCAACGGCCACATCGACACCGACAGCTATGCCCTGTTCGCCCAAGGCACCTGGCACCTCACCGAGCGCCTGGACTTCACCGCCGGGGTGCGCGGCACCTATGAAGAGAAGAGCGCCTGGGTGACCCGCGATGCACCCTTCGGTGGCGCGGCGGTCACCGGTGCGGCGGCTGCGGCCCGTCAGGGCAGGGTGGGCGCCTATGACTCGGGTGACCTCAACCAGTACAGCTTCGCCCCGTCCGGGTTGCTCAGCCTGAGCTATCGCTTCAACGATCAAGTACTCGGCTATGCCAGCCTGTCCCACGGCGAGAAGTCCGGCGGGGTCAACCTCACCGTCGGCGCGGCGCCACGGCTGGGCACCGATTCGCTGCTGGTGGGCACCGAGCGCGCCAACAATGCCGAACTGGGGGTCAAGAGCACCCTGCTGGACGGCCGCCTGCAGCTCAACAGCAACCTGTTCTGGACCGAGGTGCACGGCTACCAGGCCAACGTCTACGACCAGATCAACCGCGTGCAGTACCTGGCCAACGCCGGCAGCGTGCGCTCGCGGGGCCTGGAGTTCGAAGCCACGGCCCTGCCGGTGCGCGGCCTCACGCTCAACTTCAACGGTTCGTGGAACGACGTGCGCTACACCGAGTACGACGATGCCCCGTGCCCGCCGGAAGTGAGCCTGGCCAGTGCCACGGCCACCTGCGATCTGTCCGGGCACCAGGTGGTCGGCGCCTCCAAGTACATCGCCAACCTCAACGGCCAGTACAAGTGGCAGCTCGGCGAGCGGATCGAACCCTACGTCACCGCCAGCTACGCCTTCCGCTCGAAAGCGGTGGGCACCATCGACGACTCCGACTACGGGCAGATCCCCAGCTACGGCATCGTCAACCTCTCCACCGGCGTGCGCCTGGACCAGGGCGACGGCGTGCTCGACCTGTCGCTGTGGGTGAAGAACGCCGGCGACAAGACCTACTTCACCAGCCTGTGGAACTCCGCCAATGGCGGCTATGCCGGCGTGCTGGGCACCCCGCGCACCGTGGGCGCCACCGCCCGTTACGACTTCTGAGCACAAGGAGCTTTGCCATGAATGCCAAGACCCAACCGCACGACCTGCCTGAAGGCGCCTGCGTTACCGCCAAGGTGCCCGAGCGCAACCAAGCCTTGCTCGGCGACGTGGTGGTCAACCCCTACCGCCTGGCGCCGCTGACCGCGATCATCCGCGACGGTGGCCGCACCCTGAGCGCCGCCCATGTGCGCGTGCTGGGCCGCGGCGAGCGCGGTGTGGCCATCAGCTACGACGTGTCCGAGCGCTCGCTGTGGACCTACGGCGGCATCCCGGTGTTCGGCCTGTACCCCGACCACGTCAACCAGGTGGAAGTGAGCTACAAGCTCGACGGTGAGCGCATCCGCGAACGTTATGAAATCTATGCCCCGGCGGTGCGCTTGCCGGTGGTGGCCAAGCAGACGGCAGCCCTGCCCGAGGTCGAGCCGGTCACGGTCGCCCCAGGCTTCGAGCAGCGCCTGTACCTGTTCAACCACCTGCTGGCGGATATCCCCGGCGGGCGTGCCTTCAAGTGGAACGGCCTGGGCGGCGCTGCCGAGTGGGATTCGGTGGGCAACAACTGGATCGCCGACAGCAACGGCGATGTGCGCTGGTACCTGGACATCGAGCAGATCCACGACTCCAACCACCGCGATGGCCTGGGCGGCACCATGGGCTTCCACCAGACCCGCGACGGCAAACTGATCTGGGGCCAGGGCCAGACCTACTCCAAGTACGACCTGCTCGGCCGGCGCATCTGGCAGCGCAACCTGCCGGACAAGTTCGCCGACTTTTCCCACGAGATCCGCGAGACGCCCAACGGCACCTACTTGCTGCGGGTAGGTACCAGCGACTACCGGCGCCCGGACGGCAAGCGCGTGCGCTCGATCCGCGACCACATCATCGAGGTCAGCGAGGCCGGTGACGTGCTGGACTTCTGGGACCTCAACCAGATCCTCGACCCGTACCGCGGCGAGCTGCTGGAAACCCTGGGCAAGGCGGCGATCCAGCTCCCGGATGGCGTACACAAACAGGACGACCGGCTGGCCAACGAGCTGGCCGAGGGCGACCTGCCGTTCGGCGACACGCCGGGGGTGGGCACCGGGCGCAACTGGGCCCACGTCAATGCCATCGACTACGACGCCGATGACGACAGCATCATCGTTTCAGCACGGCACCAGGGTGTGGTGAAGATCGGCCGCGACAAGCAGGTGAAGTGGATTCTCGCCTCGCCCCAGGGCTGGCCTGCGCATTTGCAGGACAAAGTGCTCAAGCCGGTGGGCGAGGGCTTCGAATGGTCGTGGACCCAGCACACCGCCTGGCTGACCGGCTACGGCACGCTGACCGTGTTCGACAATGGCTGGGGCCGGGACTTTGCCCCGACCAAACTCAGCGGCAACTACAGCCGGGCCGTGGAATACAAGGTCGACGAGGCCAAGGGCACGGTCGAGCAGGTGTGGCAGTACGGCAAGGAGCGAGGCGATGAGTGGTACAGCCCGATCACCTCGGTGGTGGCCTACCGGGCGGACACCGACACCCAGTTCATCTATTCCGCGTCGGTGAATTACCTGACGCCTGAGAAGCTCACCACGACGGTGCTCAATGAAGTGCGCCGAGGAAGCCAGGAGGTGGCGGTGGAGTTGAAAGTGCACAGCCGCCAGCCGGGGAGTGTGGGGTATCGGGCATTGGTGATCGATCTCGACAAGGCGTTCTGATCGTCTAGCCTTTCCTGACCCAATCGCGGGGCAAGCCCGCTCCCACGCCAACTTATGCTTGCGTGGGAGCGGGCTTGCCCCGCGATGCTTTCCGCTGATCTGAATTCCGACCATTCGTTCTTTTTTTCGAACAGCCTATTGTCCAACACCCCAGCCCCCGCTTAGCATTCCGTTTGAGATTTCAAACGCTCAGCGCCCAGGCATCGAACACCCGGGTACACGAATTCCTGACGGCCGCCCCCGCATGGGGGCGCCTTTTCAACAATCAATAATTCGCGCCGCGCCGTGCCGCAGCGCAGTTAAGGGAAGCCGACATGCAGCTCAAAGACGCTCAGTTGTTCCGCCAGCAAGCCTTCATCAACGGTGAATGGCTGGATGCGGACAGCGGTCAGACCATCAAGGTGACCAACCCGGCCACCGGTGACGTGATCGGTACCGTGCCGAAGATGGGCGCCGCCGAGACCCGCCGCGCCATCGAGGCCGCCGACAAGGCGCTGCCGGCCTGGCGCGCACTGACCGCCAAAGAGCGTGCCGGCAAGCTGCGTCGCTGGTTCGAGCTGATGATCGAGCACCAGGACGACCTGGCCCGCCTGATGACCACCGAGCAGGGCAAGCCGCTGGCCGAAGCCAAGGGCGAAATCGCCTATGCCGCTTCGTTCATCGAGTGGTTCGCCGAAGAAGCCAAGCGTGTCTACGGCGATGTCATCCCAGGCCACCAGCCAGACAAGCGCCTGATCGTCATCAAGCAGCCGATCGGCGTCACCGCCGCCATCACCCCGTGGAACTTCCCGGCCGCGATGATCACCCGTAAAGCCGGCCCGGCGCTGGCCGCCGGTTGCACCATGGTGCTCAAGCCTGCTTCGCAGACCCCGTACTCCGCCCTGGCCCTGGTCGAGCTGGCCACCCGTGCCGGCATCCCGGCTGGCGTGCTCAGCGTGATCACCGGCAGCGCCGGCGAAGTCGGCTCCGAGCTGACCGGCAACTCCCTGGTACGCAAGCTGTCCTTCACCGGCTCGACCGAAATCGGTCGCCAGCTGATGGAAGAATGCGCCAAGGACATCAAGAAGGTTTCCCTGGAGCTGGGCGGCAACGCGCCGTTCATCGTGTTCGACGACGCCGACCTGGACAAGGCGGTCGAGGGCGCGATCATCTCCAAGTACCGCAACAACGGCCAGACCTGCGTCTGCGCCAACCGTATCTACGTGCAGGACGGCGTCTACGAGGCGTTCGCCGAGAAGCTCAAGGCCGCCGTGGCCAAGCTGAAGATCGGTAACGGCCTGGAAGAAGGCACCACCACTGGCCCGCTGATCGACGGCAAGGCTGTCGCCAAGGTCCAGGAACACATCGAAGACGCCGTCTCCAAAGGCGCCAAGGTGCTGTCCGGTGGCAAGCTGATCGAAGGCAACTTCTTCGAACCGACCATCCTGGTCGACGTGCCATCGAGCGCCGCTGTCGCCAAGGAAGAGACCTTCGGCCCGCTGGCGCCGCTGTTCCGCTTCAAGGACGAGGCCGAAGTCATCGCCATGTCCAACGACACCGAGTTCGGCCTGGCCTCGTACTTCTACGCCCGCGACATGAGCCGTGTGTTCCGTGTTGCCGAGGCCCTGGAATACGGCATGGTCGGTATCAACACCGGCCTGATCTCCAACGAAGTAGCGCCGTTCGGCGGTATCAAGGCCTCGGGCCTGGGCCGCGAAGGTTCCAAGTACGGCATCGAGGACTACCTCGAAATCAAATACCTGTGCATCAGCGTCTGATCGCTGACTGACAGAGCAGTATTTACCTCTGCCAGCGGGGCGCGAGAGCGACGCCTCGCTGGTCTTTTTGACACCGCAGTACCTGGTGGCCAGGGCGTTCACGACAGTCGATCAACGAATACTGAACGTGAACACACCCAGCCACCCCCGAATAACAGCGCCGTCAGAGTCGGCGCGAATGAGGGCATTATGAGCAAGACCAACGAATCCCTGATGCAACGCCGTGTCGCCGCCGTCCCACGTGGCGTTGGCCAGATTCACCCGATCTTCGTCGATACCGCGAAGAACTCGACCGTGATCGACGTTGAAGGCCGCGAACTGATCGACTTCGCCGGCGGCATCGCAGTACTGAACACCGGCCACCTGCACCCGAAAGTGGTCGCGGCCGTGCAAGAGCAGCTGACCAAGGTCAGCCACACCTGCTTCCAGGTGCTGGCCTACGAGCCCTACGTCGAGCTGTGCGAGAAGATCAACAAGCTGGTCCCAGGTGACTTCGACAAGAAGACCCTGCTGGTCACCACCGGCTCCGAAGCTGTCGAGAACGCCGTCAAGATCGCCCGTGCCGCTACCGGCCGCGCTGGCGTGATCGCCTTCACCGGCGGTTACCACGGCCGTACCATGATGACCCTGGGCCTGACCGGCAAGGTCGTGCCGTACTCCGCCGGCATGGGCCTGATGCCGGGCGGCGTGTTCCGCGCCCTGTTCCCGAGCGAGCTGCACGGTGTCAGCGTTGACGACGCCATCGCTTCGGTCGAGCGCATCTTCAAGAACGACGCCGAGCCGCGCGACATCGCCGCGATCATCCTCGAGCCGGTACAAGGCGAAGGCGGCTTCCTGCCAGCGCCGAAAGAGCTGATGAAGCGCCTGCGCGCCCTGTGCGACCAGCACGGCATCCTGCTGATCGCCGACGAAGTGCAGACCGGCGCTGGCCGTACCGGCACCTTCTTCGCCATGGAGCAGATGGGCGTTGCGCCTGACCTGACCACCTTCGCCAAGTCCATCGCTGGCGGCTTCCCGCTGGCCGGTGTGTGCGGCAAGGCCGAGTACATGGACGCCATCGCCCCGGGCGGCCTGGGCGGCACCTACGCCGGTTCGCCGATCGCTTGCGCTGCGGCCCTGGCCGTGATCGAAGTGTTCGAGGAAGAGAAACTGCTGGACCGCAGCAAGGCTGTCGGCGAGCGCCTGACCGCTGGTCTGCGTGAAATCCAGAAGAAGTACCCGATCATCGGTGACGTCCGCGGTCTGGGTTCGATGATCGCTGTGGAAGTGTTCGAGAAGGGTACCCACACCCCGAACGCCGCCGCCGTTGGCCAGGTTGTCGCCAAGGCGCGTGACAAGGGCCTGATCCTGCTGTCCTGCGGCACCTACGGCAACGTCCTGCGCATCCTGGTGCCGCTGACCGCCGAAGACGCCCTGCTGGACAAAGGCCTGGCGATCATCGAAGAGTGCTTCGCCGAACTCGCCTGAATGTGACACGCTTCAGAAAAAACCCGCCTAGGCGGGTTTTTTTTATGCCGTTTGTCGGCTTCAGGCGCTAAGGTTGTACGAGGATTCCGTGGAAGCTGCGAAGGATCGCGCGCCATTACAGGAGACTCGCTCATGAGCGCCGCCGACCCCATCCCCCCTTGTGTCTTGATTGCCGAGGGCGACCCTTGGGTGCGTGACATGCTCAGCGAAATGCTGCTCAGCGTGCGTTGCGATGCACGCCTGCACGTCTGTGCCGATGGCCCCCAGGCGCTGAGCGCGCTGGCAACCAAGCCCGACCTGATCATCGCTGCCCGCGAACTCGCCGGGCTCGATGGCCTCGACCTGCTGCGCAAGGTGCGCAAGCAGGGTGAACAGTCGGGCATGCCGTTCATCCTCATGAGCAACCGCACCGATACCGCCAGCGTACGTGAGGCGCTGCCACTGCACCCCACCGCCTACCTGAGCAAACCGCTCGACCTGGATAACCTGCGCAAACGCCTGGAAGACCTCCTGGTGCACGTCGGCGAGCAGATTGCCTGCCCGGTCCCGGCGCTGCCGCCGGGGCTCAAGCTGTCGGCCTTCCTCGAACAGCGCCGCGCAACCGCCGACGGCGGCCCGCTGTTCGCCGACGTGCAGGTGGCGATCAAGCGCGCCCTCAATCCCGAGGGCCTTAATCTCAAGGTGCTCGAGGAGGAGGTGCGCAACGACCCGCAGATCACCGGGGTGCTGATCGCCGCCGCCAACAGTGCCGCGATGCACCGCGATGCGCCGGTGCAGACGTTGATGCAAGCGCTGAACAAGCTCGGCAGCACCCAGAGCATGAACCTCATTCTGGGCCTGACGCTCAAGCGCAGTGCGCGCTTGAGCGACCCCTTGCTGGCGCGGCACGCTGCCCGTTACTGGGATTTTTCCCTGCACACCGCCGAGTACGGCCGCACCCTGGCACGCATGCTCGAGGTGGACGAAGGCCGTTGCTACTGCGCGGGGCTGCTGCATTGCCTGGGTGACCTGGCGGTGCTACGCACCTTGCAGGAGTGGCGCCTGGCGGGCGGCGAACTGGATGAAGACCAGGTTCAGTTGTCGCTCAACGAATTCGGCGCGCCGTTCGGCTCGGCGCTACGCACCCGCTGGCGCTTGCCGCTGAACCTGCGCGAGCTGATCGCTGCGGTGTATCAGTTGGGCGGCGGTGTTTACTCGCGGGAAATCCTGGCCATGAGCCTGGCCGGCCAGCTGGCGCGGCTCAGACCCAGCGAAGGGCTGGAAAAGGTCGCCAGCGGCAAGACGGCACGCTTGCTCAAGCTCGGGCTGCCGGAGTTGACGCGGTTGCGCAAGGTGGACCCCGAAGCGCTGGCACGGGAGGAGGCTGAGCGCCTGGCGGCACAGGCTGACGAGAGTGAGCCGGAGGTTGATTTGCTGGTAACTCCCGCAGCAGATGCCGAGCCCGTGGACGGAGACGAACGCCAAGCCTGAGCCGCGCAGCGGTGTTGCATCAGACTTGGGATCGGTCCTACAGGTGTTGCGGACGTCCGTTCGTATCCATGGAAGTTCTTCAGGCGTAGTTTTCCAGCCACTCCACCAACGGAATGGCAGGAAGGTTGTGGCTGAGGATGAATACTTACAGGCATCGCGGCCTGCGCTATCAGGTCTGTCGTTCCAGGGCGCGAATACTCGCCCATGAAGCATTCTCCAATAGGTTCTGCACGCCTGGTGCTGAGCTCGACGTTGAAAAGGTGCGTTTCGAGCCTATTGGAAGCATGGCGATCGAAGCTTTGCAATCCTGGGACGAGCAGACTCACCACTTTCCCTGGGAGGAGGTTTCACGCTGGGCTGATCGAGATCTCAAGGGATTCGACGTTTCGTTGTGGTCTGAGCATGTGCTCTGCGGTCTCTGCTACGCCAGCCCCCGCAGAAGCAATCACTGCATCAAGATCATTCTGCTGGAGGGCAAACCAGGCCCGAAGAATCCTTTGAGAGGCCTGGTGGCCTCGCTGTTGGTGTTGGCCGTTATTGAATACGCACGGATGCTCAGGTACTCGCGAATCGAGGTTCAACAACCCGACCCGGGTGTCGAAACTTTGTACTTATCCCTTGGTTTCGTGCGTGATTCTGCCGGGCGTCTTGTGAAGCCGCTAGGGGCGATTGATGAACAAACCACTATCCAGATATCAGAGGTGCCCATGAACTATTCAACAAGTTCCAGGAAGGCAGCATTGATCAAGCGATACACTGCCGAAGCTGACGCCCTTGCGGGCGAAATCACCGACCTTGAGCGGCATATTCTCGATGTCGCGTTCAGGGAGGGCCGGGAGAAAGAGCCTGGAGGTGTGATGGCCGGGCCACGTAGCGGCCGGATCGATTACGAGTGGTTGTTAGCCGTTACGAAATGAAATGAGCTACTTGCTGCACATAACGGGCGGGTAATCGATCAGCCTTTTACGATCTGGTTCTTGCCCTGCCGCTTGGCGCGGTACATTGCCGCATCAGCTCTGGCGAACAGGCTGTCGAGCGTTTCGTCCTCATCAGTCAGCCCGGTCAGCCCCTGGCTAACGGTCACGCCGTAAGTCTGCTGTCCGTGGCTGAAGCTCAAGTGCTGGATCTCCCGCTGCAGGCGCTCGGCGATCTGCTCGGCCATCTGCGCAGTGCAGCCGGGGAACACTGCGGCGAACTCCTCACCACCGATCCGCCCGAACTGGTCGCCACGCCGTAGCACGGCCTTGCCGCTGTCGGCGATGCGCTGCAGCACCTGGTCGCCTTCCTGGTGCCCGTAACTGTCGTTGATCAGCTTGAAGTCATCGATGTCCAACAGCAGGAACGCCAGCGGCGTGCCCTCTGCCCGGGCATTGACGAACGCCTGCTGGGCGCATTCGAAGAAGTGCCGGCGGTTGCTGCTTTGCGTGAGCACATCGGTGGTAGCCAGGCGATGCAACTCGCCTTCGAGCTGCTTCTTTTCGGTGATGTCCTCGGCGATGCCGACGATGATCACCCGCTGATCACCCTCGCGCTGCTGGTTGATGTAGCACTTGTCGCTGACCCAGCGCACTTCACCGGCGCCATTGAGGATGCGGTACTCGCGGTCCTCGACGGTACCCTTTACCAGCACCTGGGCCAGGCTGCGCTCGGCGTATTCGAGATCGTCCGGGTAGATGGCGTCGCGCCACTCGTTGTAGTCGGCCAGCACCAGGCTGGCGGGGCGACCGAACAGGCGTTCGTAGGCCGGGCTGACATAGAGCACCTGGCGGGTTTCCCAGTCGAAGGCCCAGAGCACGGCGTTGACGCTGTCGAGCAGCGATGAATAGAGCTGCTCGCGCTCGCTCAGGCGGGCCACTTCGCCTTGGGCATGCAGCAGGGCGAGCAGCGTCTGGGCCGCTTCGGGGCGGGGAGGGTCGGTAAACGTGGGCGTAAGGTCTTTGGCCATGTGCACGGAACGGTTCTCGACGTGGGGCGTGCGGCCACGAACCGGCCCGCCACGCGGACGATGTGCCGCGTTGGAGTGGTATCGGAGGGGGAAGTTCCGGTCGGCACGCCCCATTGCGGGGCATGCCGATCAACGGCCATCAGGCGCCGGTGGGGCGCAGCGAGTAAGTCTTGAGTTGGGCGGCGAAATCGCGCAGTGACTGAATACCGCTGGCCTCGGCCTCGTGCACCCAGTCCTTCATGGCGGCGAGCATGTCGTGGCCGTTGGCGCTGGTGCGCGCCCAGATCTGCTGCAGCGCCAGGCGTTTCTCGTAGATGGTCTTGAGTGACTGGCTGTGCGCCAGCATCGACTCGATGCGCACGTGGTGACGGTCCTGCAGCAAGCTGGTCTCACGCGACAGCAGGCGTTTGGCGCGGCGGAAGCGGTGGCGCACCGAGGCGTCGACCTTGTCCAGCTCCTGTTTGACCAAGGGGCCGATCACCAGCTTGCGGTACTGGGCCATGATCTGGAAACGGTTGTTGAGGATGGCCATGGC
This sequence comes from Pseudomonas sichuanensis, assembly GCF_003231305.1. Lineage (GTDB taxonomy): Bacteria > Pseudomonadota > Gammaproteobacteria > Pseudomonadales > Pseudomonadaceae > Aquipseudomonas > Aquipseudomonas sichuanensis. The sequence goes on from NZ_QKVM01000003.1 coordinate 127,204, forward strand.
GGTGTCCATGTCCAGCGACGCCTTGCCCTCGACCCGATGGGCGATGGGCGCCACCCGTTGCACCTTGGCCAGGCGCAGCATGCTCAGCAGGCGGATCCACATCCAGCCCATGTCGAACTCCCAGCGGCGTACCGAGAGCTTGGCCGAGTTGGGGTAGGTGTGGTGATTGTTGTGCAGCTCCTCGCCGCCAATGATGATGCCCCAGGGCACCAGGTTGGTGGCGGCGTCGCGGCATTCGAAGTTGCGGTAACCCACCGCATGGCCGAGGCCGTTGACCACGCCGGCGGCCCAGAACGGAATCCACATCATCTGCACCGCCCAGATGGTGATGCCGATGGTGCCGAACAGCAGCAGGTCGATGACCGCCATCAGGGCGATGCCGCCGAGCTTGTAGCGCGTGTAGAGGTTGCGCTCGATCCAGTCGTCCGGGCAGTTCTTGCCATAGATGCGCAGCGTCTCTTCGTTGCGCGCCTCTTCGCGATAGAGTTCGGCGCCCTTGCGCAGCACGGTGCCCAGGCCCTTGTGCAGCGGGCTGTGCGGGTCGTCAGGGGTTTCGCACTTGGCGTGGTGCTTGCGGTGGATGGCGGTCCACTCGCGGGTGTTCTGCGCGGTGGTAAGCCACAGCCAGAAACGGAAGAAATGCTTGAGGCCTGCATTCAGCTCCAGCGCCCGGTGCGCGGAGTAGCGGTGCAGGTAGATGGTGACGCTGACGATGGTCACATGGGTCATCAGCAGGGTGACGGCGACCAGTTGCCAGGCCGACAGATCGAGCAAACCGTAGTACCACATAGCGGGGAAAACCCTCGTAAACACAGGGGAACAGCGCTGGCATTATCCCTTGGCAGGCAAATAAAACCAGTCGGCCTTTTTGATAGGAAGTCACAGGGTGTTTCAGCCTTTATAATGCCCCCTCATTTTCCATGGGCTCACCGACCCGACATGTCTGTTTCCGTTCGCGACGCCTTGCGTATGGCCGGGCTCTACCTGCTGCTTTCGATCCTCTGGCTGACGCTGTCGGAGCTGGTATTGCAGCGCATGTCCGAGGACCCGCTGGCGCTGACCGTGGGCCGGCAGATCAATGTGGTGGTCTGGGTGTTGCTCAGTGCCTTGCTGATCTTCGTCTCGCGCGCCCGGCTGTTGAACTTCATCGGCATCGGCGCACGCCTGCGCAGCGAAGACCGTGAACGCCTGCGCATGGCCGCGGCGGTGTTCGACAGCACCCTCGAAGGCGTGCTGGTGACCGACCGCAACGGCCTGATCGTGCACGTCAACCGGGCCTTCATGCGCATCACCGGGTACCAGCAGGACGAGGTCATCGGCCAGCGCCCAAGCAAGTTCAAGTCTGGCCGCCATGGCGCGCCGTTCTACCAGCAGATCTACGCCGCGCTCAATGCCAAGGGCGAGTGGAGCGGCGAGATCTGGAACCGCCGCAAAAGCGGCGAGATCTACCCGCAATGGCAGACCATCTGCGCCATTCGCGACGACAGCGGCGACCTCAGCCACTATGTGGCGGTGTTCAGCGACATCAGCGCGATCAAGCACACCGAGCAGGAGCTCGCCTACCTTGCCCACCACGACCCGCTGACCGGCCTGCCCAACCGTCTGTTGTTCAACGACCGTGCCGAGCAGGCGCTGGCTGCCGCGCAACTGAACAAACGCGGTTGCGCCTTGCTGTTGCTCGACCTCGATCATTTCCAGAGCATCAACGACGGCCTTGGCCACACCATCGGTGACCAGTTGCTCAAGCTGGTGGGTGAACGCCTGCGCGAAGTGGTGGGCAATGGCGTCACCCTGGCACGCCTGGGCGGCGACGAATTCGGCGTGCTGGCCGAGAACTGCCAGCAGGTCGGCCAGGCCGGCAAGCTGGCGCAGGGCATCATCGAGCGCCTGCGTGAGCCCTTCACGTTTGACGACCACCGCCTGTTCATCAGTGCCAGCATCGGCATCAGCCTGTTCCCCAGCGATGCGTTGAGCGCCGAACAGCTGCTGCGCAACGCCGACTCGGCGTTGTTCAAGGCCAAGAGCAGTGGCCGCGCCTGCTACGCGCTGTACACCGAAGAGCTGACCGCCCACGCCCAGCACCGGGTCGAGACCGCCGGCGAGTTGCGCCGGGCGCTGGAACAGGAGGAACTGCGGGTGTTCTTCCAGCCGGTGCACGACTTGTTCAACGCGAAGATGATCGGCGTCGAAGCGCTGGTGCGCTGGCAGCATCCCCAACGGGGCCTGGTACCGCCGGGGGAGTTCATTCCGATTGCCGAGCGCACCGGGCTGATCGCCGAGATCGACGCCTGGGTGTTGCGCCAGGCCTGCCGGCAGATGGTGCAGTGGCAGCAGGACGGCCGGGTGCTGGCGTTCGTCGCAGTCAACATTTCCAGCCGCCTGTTCAGCCAGCGCGAGCTGTACCGGCAAGTGGCCGATGTGCTGCACGACACCGGCCTCGACCCGTCGTTGCTGGAGCTGGAAGTCACCGAAAGCGCGGTGATGGAAGACCCGGAAGTGGCGCTGGAGCAGTTGCACCGCCTGCGCGAGCTGGGGCTGACCCTGGCCATCGACGATTTCGGCACCGGTTACTCCTCGTTGCTGCGCCTCAAGCGCCTGCCGGTGCAGAAACTGAAGATCGACCAGGGCTTCGTCGCGGGCCTGCCCTTCGACGATGACGACATTGCCATCGTGCGGGTGATCATCGCCCTGGCGCGCAGCATGGGCATGCAGGTGCACGCCGAAGGCATCGAGCAGGCCGAGCAGGCGCGCTTCCTGCTGGAGCAGCAGTGCCAGCTGGGGCAGGGGTACTGGTTCGGGCGGCCGGTGCCGGCGGCGGAGCTGCACTGGGGCTGAGATCGTATCGCGGGGCAAGCCCGCTCCCACGACCCACCGTGGGAGCGGGCTTGCCCCGCGATGGGCTCAACGCTTGTTCAAACCCTTGGCCAAGCGGTCCCCGCCCAGCTGGATCACTGCCACCAATGCCACCAGCATGACGATCACCGTCAGCATGATCTGGCTGTCGAAGCGCTGATAGCCATAGCGGTAGGCGATATCCCCCAGCCCTCCCGCACCGATCGCCCCGGCCATGGCCGACGAGTTGATCAGTGTCACCAGGGTGATGGTGAAACCGCCGACGATCCCCGGCAGCGCCTCGGGCAGCAGCACATGCCAGACGATGTGCCAGCGCCGGCAGCCCATGGCCTGGGCCGCTTCGACCAGGCCATGGTCGACCTCGCGCAGGCTGACCTCGGCAATCCGTGCGAAGAATGGCGTGGCAGCAATGGTCAGCGGCACCACGGCCGCCCACACGCCGTAGGTGGTGCCGACCACCAGGCGGGTGAAGGGGATCAGCGCGACCATCAGGATCAGGAACGGGATCGAGCGGAACAGGTTGACGATGGCGCCCAGCACCCGGTTGAGCGCCGGCGCCTCGAAGATCCCGCCCTTGTCGCTGGTGACCAGCAGCACTGCCATCGGTACCCCCACGAGCAGCGCCACCAGCGAGGACACGCCGACCATCAGCAGGGTGTCGAGCAAGCCTTGCAGCAGGCGATCAATCCACATGGCCCAGTACCTCCACATCCGTAGCCCAGCGCCGGGCGCGTTCGAGCAATTGGTGAGTGTCCAGCGGTGAGCCGCGCACGGCCAGGATCAACTGGCCCAGGGCATGCTCGCCGATGGTTTCGACGCCGCCCTGGAGCAGGCGCACGCGGCCACCCAGGTCGCCGAACAGCGTGCTCAGCTCCGGTTCACCGACCAGCTGCAGGCGCAGTACCACGGCCGCATCGCGGCTGTTCGGGCTGGCCCGCAGGCTGGCCTGCAAGGCGGCGGGCAGGCGCGTCTGCAAGGGCGCGAGCAAGGTGCGGGTGACCTCGTGGCGTGGCGCACCGAATACCTGCCATACCTCGCCCTGCTCGACCACTTCGCCGCGCTCGAGCACCACCACGCGCTGGCAGATATCGCGGATCACCGCCATTTCATGGGTGATCAGCACCACGGTCAGGCCCAGCCGCTGGTTGATGTCGCGCAGCAGTTCGAGGATCGATGCGGTGGTTTCCGGGTCGAGCGCCGAGGTGGCTTCGTCGCACAGCAGGATCTCGGGGTCGTGCACCAGCGCCCGGGCGATGCCGACCCGCTGCTTCTGCCCGCCGGACAGCTGCGCCGGGTAGACGTGGTGTTTTTCCGCCAGCCCCACCAGCTCCAGCAGCTCGCGCACCTTGCGCTGGCGCTCGGGCTTGCTCACGCCGGCCACCTTCAACGGCAGCTCGACGTTCTGCCACACGGTCTTGGCCGACATCAGGTTGAAGTGCTGGAAGATCATGCCGATGCGTCGGCGCAGGGCCACCAGGCGGTCTTCGTCGAAGGGCGCGATGTCCACCTGGTCGATCAGCACCCGGCCCTGGCTTGGCTGCTCCAGGCGGTTGATGGTGCGCAGCAGCGACGACTTGCCGGCGCCGCTGCGGCCGATGATGCCGAAGATCTCGCCGCGGCGGATGTTCAGGTCGATGCCTTGCAGCGCCGGTTGCGCCTGGCCCGGGTAGGTCTTGCCCAGGCCGATGAAGCGCACATGGGCCTGGTTCACCTCCGGGCGCAGCACTTGTTCAGGCGCCCTGAGCGGCACCGGCTGCGAGGGAAGCGCCCTGAGGGCGCTGGCCTGGCTCATGTCAGCCTTCCCAGCCGGCCTGGTACAGCTTGCCATGGGCCTTGTCCAGGGCTGCGCGCACGGCGGGCGAGTGTTGATAGATGTCGACGAACTTGGCCAGGCGCGGGTCGTTCTTCTCCTGCGGGCGGATGACGAACTGGATCACGTATTCCTTGTTTTCCAGGCCGTCGAACAGCAGCGCCGAGGTGGCGTCGAAGGTGTTGGCCAGGCGGATGTAGGCCGGGTAGCCCTGCACCAGGTCGGCGTCATCGTAGGCGCGCACCAGCTGCACGGCCTCGACCTGGAGAATTTTGATCTTCTTCGGGTTGGCGACGATGTCGTCTTCGGTGGCCTTGTAGCCCACGCCCGGCTTTAGGGTGATCAGCCCGGCCTTGGCCAGCAATTGCAGGCCACGGCCACTGTTGATCGGGTCGTTGGCGATGGCCACGCTAGCGCCTTCGGGCAACTCGGCAAAGCTCTTGTACTTTTTCGAGTACAGGCCGACGTTGTTGATGATCCCTGGCGCGTAGGGCACCAGGTTGAAGCCGGCGGCGGCCTTGGCGTTCTCCAGGAAGGGGATGTGCTGGAAGTAGTTCACGTCGATGTCGCCGCTGTTGAGGCTGACATTGGGCGCGATCCAGTCGCTGAACTCGATCAGCTTCACTTCCAGGCCTTGTTTGTGGGCTTCTGCCACCGCCGCTTCCAGCGGGATGGCGAAGGCGGCGGTGGTGCCGATCTTCAGTGGCTCGGCGGCGAAGGCGGCGGCGGACAGTCCGAGGCCCAGGGCGATGGCCGCGACGGGCCGGAACAGTTTCTCAAGCATGGTGCAGGGCTCCAGTCGGGGCAGAGGCGTGGGTGTTGCGGTAGGTGGATCCGGGGTGGTCGGCGGGCAGGTGCGGGTGGTCGCTGGCGAACAGCTTCTCGCGCAGGGTGCCTTCGGCGTACGCGGTCTTGTAGCGGCCACGGCGCTGCAGTTCGGGTACTACCAGGTCGATGAAGGCCTCGAAGCTTTCCGGGGTGACGGTGCGGGTCAGGTTGAAACCGTCCAGGCCGGTGTCGTCGAGCCAGCCGATCAGTTGCTCGGCGACCTGTTCGGGGTTGCCGACCAGGGTCACGTAACGCCCGCCCAGGGCGTGCTGCTCCAGCAGGCGGCGGCGGGTCCAGGCGCTGTCCTGCAGTTGGCGGGTGGCGGATTGGATGGCATTGCCCTTGGCGAAGCCGATCGGCTCGTCCAGCCCGTAGCGCGAGAAATCGATACCGGTGGAGCTGGCGAAGTGCGCCACGCCGGCCTCGGGGCTCGCGTAGTGCAGGTACTCGGCGTGCAGGGCGCGGGCTTCGTCTTCGGTTGCGGCAACGATCACGCTGATGCCCATGAACACCTTGACCGCCTGCGGGTCGCGACCAGCGGCTTGCGCTGCTGCGCGCACCTTGTCGACCTGGGCGCGGGTGGCGGCCTTGTCCTGGCCGCTGATGAACACGCACTCGGCATGGTTGCCGGCAAAGGCCAGGCCCCGTGCCGAACTGCCGGCCTGGAACAGCACCGGGGTGCGCTGCGGCGAGGGTTCGCACAGGTGGTAGCCCTCGACGTCGTAGAACTCACCGTGGTGGGTGACCTTGTGCACCTTGTCCGGGTGCGCATACACACGCTGCGCGCGGTCGGCGACCACGGCATCGTCGTCCCAACTGCCTTCGAGCAGTTTGTACAGCACCTGCAGGTACTCGTCGGCCTGGTCGTAGCGGCGGTCGTGCTCGGGTTGCTGTTCCAGCCCCATGGCCCGGGCGGCGCTGTCGAGGTAGCCGGTGACGATGTTCCAGCCGACCCGGCCGTTGCTCAGGTGATCGAGGGTGGAGAGGCGCCGCGCGAACAGGTAGGGCGCCTCATAGGTCAGGTTGGCGGTAAGGCCGAAGCCCAGGTGCCGGGTTGCCGACGCCATGGCCGAGACCAGCAGCAGCGGGTCGTTGACCGGCAGCTGGATCGACTCCTTGAGTGTCACGTCCAGCGATTGGCCATACACGTCGTAGGTGCCGACGATATCGGCGATGAACAGCCCGTCGAACAGCCCGCGCTCCAGCAGGCGGGCCAGGTTGGTCCAGTAGTCGAGGGTCTTGTACTGGGTCGAGGTGTCCCGCGGGTGGGTCCACAGGCCGTGGTTGATGTGCCCGATGCAGTTCATGTTGAACGCATTGAGCAGGATCTGCTTGGCCATCAGATGGTCCCCCGGCGCGGCGGCTTCTCGTCGTTGAGGTAGAAGTTGCCGATGGCGTGGTACTTCCAGCGCACCGGGTCGTGCAGGGTGTGCACCCGGGCGTTGCGCCAGTGGCGATCGAGGTTGTGCTCGGCCAGGGTGGCCTGGCTGCCGGCTAGTTCGAACAGGGTGGTGCCGGCGGCCAGCGAGATTTCGGTGCTGATCGCCCGCGCCTCGGCCACGGCAATGGAGGCCGCGGCGAGGGTGTCGGCGGTGCTGTCGGCCTGGGCGATGTCGAGGATTTCGCCGGCGCGCTCCAGCAGCGCTTCGGCGGCGTGCAGGCGGATCGCCAGGTGGCCGAAGCTCTTCAGCGTCAGTGGGTCGTCGCTGGCCTTCTCGACACCCGAGTCGACCCACGGCCGGCTGCGGGTGCGCACGAAGTGCAGGGCGTCTTCGAAGGCGGCGCGGGCAATGCCGGTGTCGATGGCCGCGTGGAGAATCTGTGCCAGCGGGCCGACCGTGGTCGGGCGCTCGAAGGCGCTGCCGAACGGCACCACGTCTTCGGCGCGTACCGGCACGTTGTCGAACACCACCGAACCGCTGCCGGTGGTGCGCTGACCGAAGCCGCTCCAGTCGTCGATCACTTCGATGCCCTGGCTGTCGGCGGGTACGAACGCCAGGTGCTGCACGTCCTGTTCGTCGATCACCAGGGTCGGGATGCGTTGGGCATAAATGGCGCCGGTGCAGTAGAACTTGCGGCCGTTGATGCGGTAATGCTCGCCGTCACGGGTCAGGCGTGTGGTGCGTTCGTGGGCGTTCTTGGTACCGATTTCGGCCAGGGCATTGCCGAAGCGCCGGCCAGCGAGGACTTCGGCATAAAGCCGTTTCTGTTGCTCCGCGCTGCCGTTCACCCGCAGCACTTCCAGGGCGTAGAAGTGGTTCTGCGGGATCTGCCCGATCGAGGCGTCGGCCTGGGCGATGCGGGCCACGACCTTGGCCAGGGTGGCACTGGACACGCCGGCGCCGCCAAAGGCCTTGGGCACGCTGATGCCCCATAGGCCGGTGTGCACGAAGCGTTCGAGTTCGGCGTGGGGCAGGCGGCGTTCGCGGTCGCGCACGGCGCTGTCCTGGCGCAGGTGGTGGGCGAGTTCTTCGGCGACGGCCAGGGCCTGGGCGTCGTTGGTGATGAGGGATGCAGTCATGGTGCTCTCCGAAGGCCTCATCGCGGGGCAAGCCCGCTCCCACGTCGTAACCGTGGGAGCGGGCTTGCCCCGCGATGAGCCGAAAATCAGATCCAGGAATGGCGGGCTGGCAGGCTGCCGTTGAGGTAGTAAGCGCCGACCGCGTGGTACTTCCAGCGCACCGGGTCGTGCAGGGTGTGCACCCGGGCGTTGCGCCAGTGCCGGTCGAGGTTGTACTCGGCCAGGCTCGCGCGGCTGCCGGCCAGCTCGAACAGCTTCTCGCTGGCCTGCAACGAGATCTCGGTGGTGAGCACCTTGGCCTCGGCCACCGCGATCGAGGCCCGCGCCGCAGCGGCATCGTCGATGGGGCCGGCGTTGACATCGTCGAGCACCTTGGCGGCCCTGCGCAGCAGCGCTTCGGCGGCATGCAGGTCGAGCTTCAGGCGGCCGATGTCGGCGATCACATAAGGGTCGTCGCTGTTGCGCTCGACCTTGGCTTCGATCCATGGCCGCGACTTCTCGCGCACGAAGCTGATCGCGTCCTCGATCGCCGCTTCGGCGATACCGGCGTCGATGGCCGCCTGGATCAGTTGCGAGGCCGCGCCCTGGATGTTCGGTACATCGCGCTGGCGCCAGTTATCCACAACCAGGTCGGCGTCCACCGGTACCTGCTCCAGCAGCACGGTGCCGCTGGCGGTGGTGCGTTGGCCAAAGCCCGACCAGTCGTCGATGATGCGCAAGCCGCGGCTGCCACGGCGCACGAACGCCAGGCGCTGGCGGCCTTCGTCGTCCAGTGCCTTGACCGCTACCCAGTGGGCGTACAGGGCGCCGGTGGAGTAGAACTTTTCGCCGCTGATGCTGAAGTCGTCGCCCTTGCGGGTGATGCGCGCCTTGAGCGTCAGGGTGTCCTTGGTGCCGCGCTCCGGCCCGGCATTGCCGATGCGCCAGCCGTCGAGCACGGCGCGGAAGATCCGCTGTTTCTGCGCCTCGGTGGCAGTCAGACGCACCAGTTGCAGGATGCCGAACTGGTTCTGCGGGATCTGCCCCAGCGCCGGGTCGGCGGCGCTGATCAGGCGGAACACTTCGGCGATGGTCACGAACGACACTTCCGGGCCGCCGTAGGCCTTGGGGATGCTGATGCTGCCCAGGCCGCTGCGGGTGAACTGTTCGATCTCGGCCCACGGCAGCTTGCGCTGCTGGTCGCGGCTGGCGGCGTTGTGGCGGGCCACTTCGGCCAGTTCACGGGCGGCCTGCAGGGCCTCCTGGTCGCTCTGCAGCACCTTGGCGGGCAGCAGCAGGGGTGAGCTGTCGGTGTCGCTGTGCGATTGGGTAGTTGGCTGGCTGGACATCAGTGCCGCTCCTTGGCTGCACTCAATGCCCTGGCGTTGGCCACTGGGGTGATTGTGATCCTGACCATTCCTTACCTCACAAAAGTTGACTGTGCCGCCTCGGGGTGAGGTCGGCAGACGTTTGCTGGTCCGGTGGTCCGGTCTATATACCCTATTCGTTTGTAAAAGCTTTATGAACTAACGTTTGGGAATATCAATAGAAGAACTCAAGGGTCGAAAAAAATCGCGGGGCAAGCCCGCTCCCACGCATGTTCCAGCGTGGGAGCGGGCTTGCCCCGCGATTGCGGTGGATCAGTCCTGCGCGGCAGCGGTCCCGAGGAACTTGCGCAAGAACTGCCGCGTACGCTCCTCTCTGGGGTTGGCGAACAGCGCCTTGGCCTCACCCTGCTCCACGATCACGCCCTTGTCGAAGAAGATCACCCGATTGGCCACATCGCGGGCAAAGCTCATCTCGTGGGTGACGATGATCATGGTGCGCTTTTCCTCGGCCAGGCCGCGGATGGTCGCCAGCACTTCACCCACCAGCTCGGGGTCGAGCGCCGAGGTGGGTTCGTCGAACAGGATCACCTCCGGCTCCATGGCCAGGGCGCGGGCAATGGCCACCCGCTGCTGCTGGCCACCGGACAGGCGCCGGGGGTAGGCGTCTTCCTTGCCGGCCAGGCCGACCTTGGCCAACAGGCGCTTGCCCAGTTCGATGGCCTTGTCGCGAGGGGTCTTCTTGACGATCACCGGCCCTTCGATGACGTTGTCCAGCGCGGTGCGGTGAGGGAACAGGTTGAAGTTCTGGAACACGAAGCCGGCCTGCTGGCGCAGGCGGCGAATCGCGCTTTGCTGGCCGCCCAGGGGGCGGTTGGCGTCGATGCTGATATCGCCGATCTGGATGCGCCCGGCGTCGGGCGTTTCCAGCAGGTTGAGGCAGCGCAGGAAGGTGGTCTTGCCCGAGCCGCTGGGGCCGATGATGGCCACCACTTCGCCCGGTTGTACGGTGAGGTCGATGCCGTTGAGCACGGTCTGGCCCTTGAACCGCTTGGTCAGGCCTTCTACTACGATCATCGTCAGTGCTCCTGGTCGTGCTGGTTGACCCGCGCTTCCATGCGGTTCTGGAAGTGCGCGAGGATGCTGCAGAGGATCCAGTAGATCACCGCAACCGCCAGGTACATGGTGAACACTTCGAAGGTGCGGGCCGTGATCAGCTGCGCCTGACGGAACAGCTCGGGCACCTGGATGGTCGCCGCCAGGGCGGTGTCCTTGACCAGCGAGATGAAACTGTTACCCAGCGGCGGCAGCGCGGTGCGCAGCGCCTGCGGCAGGATCGCCCGGCGCATGGCCTGGGTGCGGGTCATGCCGATGGAAGCCGCGGCCTCCCACTGGCCACGGTCGATCGAGGAGATCGCCGCACGCAGGATCTCGCAGATGTATGCCGCCATGTTCAGTGACAGACCGATCAGCGAGGCCGGGATCGGGTCGAGCTCGATACCGATCTGCGGCATGCCGAAATAGATCACGAACAGCTGCACCAGCAGCGGCGTGCCACGGAAGAACGAGACGTAGATGCGTGCCAGCCAGTCCAGCGGCAGGATCTTCGACAGGCGCATCAGTGCCAGGGCAAAGCCCAGCACCAGGCCGAAGAACATGCCGCCGACACTGAGCAGCACCGTGTAGCCAGCGCCCTTCAGCAGGAAGGGCGTGGAGTCGGCAACGAGTTGCAGGCTTTCAGCAATCATTTGGTGACATCGGCACCGAAGTATTTCTCGGACAGCTTGGCCAGGGTGCCGTCAGCCTTCAGCTTGTCGATGGCCTTGTTGAGTGCGGCCAGCAGCTCGGGCTCACCCTTGCGCAGGGCCACGCCGCTTTCCAGGCGCGAGAAGGCGTCGCCGGCGAGCTGGGTGTCCTTGGCTTTTTGCGCGTATTCCAGCGCGGCCAGGCGGTCGATCAGGATGGCGTCGATGCGGCCGTTGCGCAGGTCGGCGAACTTGCTCGGGTCGTCTTCATAGGTGCGTACTTCGGCTTTCGGCACGTCCTGCTTGACCCATTGCTCGTAGTTGGTGCCCAGGCCCACGCCGACCTTCTTGCCCGCCAGGTCCTGCGCGGTCTTGATGTTCAGGGTGTCGGCTTTCTTCTTCAGGATCAGCGCCTGGATACCGGAGACGGTGTAGGGCTCGGAGAAGTCGTACTTCTTCTTGCGCTCGTCGGAGATGGTCACCTGGTTGATCACCACGTCCAGACGTTTGGACTCCAGCGCGGCGAGGATGCCGTCCCATTTGGTCGGCTGCACCTTGGCCTTGACCCCCAGCTCCTTGGCCAGCAGTTCCGACAGCTCCACTTCGAAGCCGGCCAGCTTGCCGTTCTCATCCTGGAAGCTGAACGGAGGGTAGGTGCCTTCCAGGCCGACGTTGATCACGCCTTTTTCCTGGATGGTCTTCAGTTGCTCGCCGGCGAAGGCCTGGCCGAGCAGGCCGGCGCCGAGCAGGAGCGCCAGGCTGGCATTGAGAAGGGGTTTGGCGAATTTGGACATGTGTGGCCCCGCGCTTGTTGTGGAAGTAGTGGGTGGCAAATATAAAGCTGGGCCGTATAGGCCTGGAAATAATAAAAAAACCGGTTGTTATTCCATGTTTGCACATTGCCATCCCGTGGCACGGTTGAGGGTAGCCACGAATGGACACCCCGTCAGCGTTGCTTATGCCGGACTTAGCGCAGGATGGAATAAAGCGTTGTTTTTTCCAAGGGGGGGATTTGTCGTATCGTGGATGCCATTCAGTCGGTGCTGGCCCCTTCGCGGGTAAACCCGCTCCCACAGAGATCGCACATTTCTCAAGTTGAGCAAGATCCTGTGGGAGCGGGTTTACCCGCGAAGAGGCCGGGGCTGACGATAAAAACAGTCGGCCTGATCGGCAGGAGATCCACCGTGAGCGAACAACCATCAACAGCCCATTGGCAACTGCAGGGCATCGTCACCGGCCTGCGCAGCGCCCGTGAGCAATGGCGCAGCAGCAATGGCCGCAGCAGCGGCGAGCAGGGCGGCCGCGAGCTGCCGTCGCGCGAGGCGCTGCGCCAGATCCTCGAGCAACTGTGCGGCGCGCTGTTCCCCATGCGCCTGGGCCCGGTGGACCTGCGCGAAGAAAGCGAGGACTTCTACGTTGGCCATACCCTCGACGCCGCGCTGACCGCGCTGCTGGCCCAGGCTCGCCTGGAGCTGCGTTACGCGGCGCGCCATGGCAAGACCGACGTCACCGACGTCGACGCCCATGCCCTGCGCCTGGTGCAGGACTTCGCCGCCGCCCTGCCGGCCCTGCGCGTGCTGCTCGACACCGATGTGCTGGCCGCCTACCACGGTGATCCGGCGGCGCGCAGCGTCGACGAGGTGCTGCTGTGCTACCCGGGCATCCTGGCGATCATTCACCACCGCCTGGCCCATCACCTGTACCAGGCTGGCTTGCCGCTGCTGGCGCGGATCAGCTCGGAGCTGGCGCACTCGGCCACCGGCATCGACATCCACCCCGGTGCGCAGATCGGCCCGAGTTTCTTCATCGACCACGGCACCGGCGTGGTCATTGGCGAGACGGCGATCATTGGCGAGCGGGTGCGCATCTACCAGGCGGTCACCCTGGGGGCCAAGCGCTTCCCCAGCGACGAGTCGGGGACCCTGCACAAAGGCCTGGCGCGCCACCCGATCGTCGAGGACGACGTGGTGATCTATGCCGGGGCGACCATTCTGGGGCGCATCACCATCGGCAAGGGCTCGACCATTGGCGGCAACGTGTGGCTGACCCGCAGCGTGCCGGCCGAGAGCAACATTACCCAGGCCAATTTGCAGTTGGATTGCGAGGGCAAGAAAACCCTCTAGCATCGCGTATATGGCGCGTGGGAGCGGGCTTGCCCCGCGATTGCAGGGGTGGGCCGGACACTGCAATCGCGGGGCAAGCCCGCTCCCACGATGCATCCTGTTCGGTCCCCGCCCAGCGGCATCGGGTCGCATTGAAATCCGATCCATGTTTAACTTGAACGCTTGTTCAATGTAAAACGCTGGTCCATTGCCGGTGTTCAACAGGAGGATTCCTTTGCTGAACCCGTACAATCCGAACCTCACGTCCTTTGACGAGGTGCACGCCCGATGAGTGCACCAACGCCTTCCCTTGCCAATGGCAAGATCCGCATGAACCCCCCGGTGTTCTACTTCGCGGCAAGTTTCATCCTGCTGTTCGGCCTGGTGGTCATCGCCATGCCGCAAGCGGCCGGCGAATGGTTGCTGGCGGCGCAGAACTGGGCGGCCAACACCGTCGGCTGGTACTACATGCTGGCCATGACCCTGTACCTGGTGTTCGTGGTGGTCACTGCGGTGTCCGGCTACGGCAAGATCAAGCTCGGCGCCGACCACGACGAACCCGAGTTCAGCTACCTGTCCTGGGCGGGCATGCTGTTCGCCGCCGGCATCAGCATCACGCTGTTCTTCTTCTGTGTTTCCGAACCCCTGACCCACATGCTCCAGCCGCCCCAGGGCGAGGCGGGCACGGCCGAGGCCGGGCGCCAGGCGATGCAGATCCTGTTCCTGCACTGGGGCCTGCATGGCTGGGGCGTGTTCGCCTTCGTCGGCATGGCGCTGGCCTACTTCGCCTATCGCCACAACCTGCCGCTGGCGCTGCGTTCGGCGCTGTACCCGCTGATCGGCAAGCGCATCAACGGCCCGATCGGCTACGCGGTGGACGGCTTCGGCATCATCGCCACGGTGTTCGGCCTGGGTGCCGACATGGGCTTCGGCGTGCTGCACCTGAACGCCGGGCTCGACTACCTGTTCGGCATCAGCCACAGCCAGTGGGTGCAGGTGCTGCTGATCACCCTGATGATGGGCGCGGCGGTGGCCGTGGCGGTCGCCGGGGTGGAGAAGGGCGTGCGGGTGATGAGCGACATCAACCTGTTCCTGGCCTGCGCGCTGCTGCTGTTCGTGCTGTTCGCCGGGCCTACCCAGCACTTGTTCAACACCCTGATCCAGAACCTCGGCGACTACCTCGGCGCCTTGCCGCGCAAGAGTTTCGACGTGTACGCCTATGGTGAAAACCGTGACTGGCTGGGTGGCTGGACGGTGTTCTACTGGGCTTGGTGGATTGCCTGGGCGCCGTTCGTGGGCCTGTTCATCGCGCGCATTTCGCGCGGCCGCACCATCCGCGAGTTCGTCTTCGGCGTGCTGCTGATCCCGCTGGGCTTCACCCTGGCGTGGATGTCGATCTTCGGCAACAGCGCGCTGGACCAGGTGATCAACCACGGCATGACCGCGCTGGGCCAGTCGGCACTGGATAACCCGTCGATGAGCCTGTACCTGCTGCTGGAAACCTACCCGTGGAGCAAGACGGTGATCGCCGTGACGGTGTTCATCAGCTTCGTGTTCTTCGTCACCTCGGCCGACTCCGGCACCGTGGTGCTGTCGACGCTGTCGGCCAAGGGCGGTGGCGCTGACGAAGACGGGCCGAACTGGCTGCGGATCTTCTGGGGGGCGATGACTGCGCTGATCACCAGTGCCCTGCTGTTCGCCGGCAGCATCGACTCGCTCAAGTCTGCGGTGGTGCTGACCTCGCTGCCGTTCTCGCTGATCCTGTTGTGCATGATGTGGGGGCTGCACAAGGCCTTCTACCTGGAGAGCCAGCGGCAGATCGCGCAGATGCATTCGCTGGCCCCGTTCGCCCAGTCGCGGCGCGGCCGAGGCGGCTGGCGCCAGCGCCTGAGCCAGGCGGTGCATTTCCCGTCACGCGACGAGGTGTACCGCTTCATGGACGACGTGGTGCGCCCGGCGATTGCCGAGGTGCGCGAGGTGTTCGAGCAGAAGGGCCTGGTGCTGATCACCCAGGACGACCCGAGCCACGACAACGTCAGCCTGAAGATCGGCCATGGCGATGAGCAGCCGTTCATCTACCAGGTGCAGATGCGTGGGTATTTCACGCCGTCGTTCGCCCTCGGTGGGCTGGGTACGCAGGACTTGAAGAACCGCCGTTATTACCGAGCGGAGGTGCACCTGAGCGAGGGCAGCCAGAACTACGACCTGGTGGGCTACAGCAAGGAGCAGATCATCAACGACATCCTCGACCAGTACGAGCGGCACATGCAGTACCTGCATCTGGTCCGCTGAGGATTCAACGCAGGCTACGTGGGAGCGGCGGTGCGGCGACCCGACTTGCCCCGCGATTGCGATGGTGGATTCAGCACAGCCATCGCGGGGCAAGCCCGCTCCCACGCTCTACACCGGCAGGTATCAGAACGGCGCATCCCCAAGGATGGTCGCCCGGTGCATCACCCGCCGATTGGGCCGGTAGTCATCCACCGCGAAATGCTGGGTCACGCGGTTGTCCCAGAACGCCACGTCGTTCTCCTGCCAACGCCAGCGAATGCTGAACTCCGGCCGCGTCGCATGGGCGAACAGCAGCTTTAGCAGCGCCTCGCTTTCATACTCGTTCAGCTCGTTGATTCGCGTGGTGAACCCCTCGTTGACGAACAGCGCCTTGCGTCCGCTGACCGGGTGGGTGCGCACCACCGGGTGCGACAGCGGCGGGTTGTTGCGCCGGGTGGTTTCCCAGCGCGCCAGGTCCTCGGGCGTGGTGCCGAAGCGCTCCAGCGGGAACGATTTGGTGAAGTCATGGGTGGCGGTCAGGCCGTCGAGCATCGCGCGCAACGGCGCCGACAGTGCCTCGAATGCGGCAATGCCACTGGCCCACAAGGTGTCGCCGCCGTAGGCCGGCAGCTGCTTGGCGCTGAGCACCGCGCCCAGTGCCGGGGTCGGCAGGAAGGTCACGTCGGTGTGCCACACGGCGTTGTCGCGCACGTCGGTCACGGCGGTGTCGAGGATCAGCACCTGCGGGGTTTCTGGCACGTTGGGGTAGATCGGGTGGATATGCAGGTCGCCGAAGTGGGCGGCGAAGCGTGCCTGTTGTTCGGGGTTGATCGGCTGGTCGCGGAAGAACAGCACCTGGTGCTCGAGCAGCGCCTGCTCGATGGCGTCGCGCTGTTCTGCGGTGATTTCGCGGCTGATGTCGACGCCGCTGATCTGCGCGCCCAGGGCCGGGCTGAGAGGGGTGATGGTCAGGCTCATGGTGGTATCTCGCTTGAGAATTCGTGTCCCGTTATCGGGCAATATCGCGGGGCAAGCCCGCTCCCACGCTTTCCATTCACTGCGTGGGAGCGGGCTTGCCCCGCGATGGGTTGGAAAGGTCAGTGGCTCTGCCCATGCCAGGGCACCAGCTTGCGTTGCACGGCGCGCAGGCCCATCTCCAGGGCGAAGGCGATCAGGGCGATCAACAGGATCCCCAGCACCACCACGTCGGTCACCAGGAACTGCGCCGCCGACTGCACCATGAAGCCCAGGCCGCTGGTGGCGGCGATCAGCTCCGCGGCGACCAGGGTCGACCAGCCCACGCCCAGGCCGATGCGCACGCCGGTGAGGATGTCGGGCAGGGCGCTGGGCAGGATCACGTGGCGGATCAGCTGGGCCTTGGTCGCGCCCAGCGACTGCGCGGCGCGCAGCTTGGTCGGGTCGACGGTGCGCACGCCGGTGGCGGTGGCGATGGCGATCGGGGCGAAGATCGCCAGGTAGATCAGCAGCACCTTGGACAGCTCGCCGATGCCGCACCAGATCACGATCAATGGCAGGTAGGCCAGCGGCGGGATCGGCCGGTAGAACTCGATCAATGGGTCGAGGATGCCGCGGGCCACGCGGTTGTAACCGATGGCCAGGCCGACCGGGATGGCGGTCAGCGTCGCAGCCACCAGCGCCAGGCCGATGCGGCCGAGGCTGGCGCCCAGGTGCTGCCACAGGCTGGCGTCCATGTAGCCCTGGGTGAGCAGGGTCCAGGCCTTGGCCAGGATGTCGGCGGGCGGTGGCAGGAACAGCGGCTCGACCCAGCCGGCCGCCGTCACCAGCCACCAGGCCAGCAGCAGGGTGGCCAGGGTCAGGGTGCTGATCCAGCGGGTGGAAAGGGGCTGGCGGGTTTTGCCAGGGGCAGGTTTGGCGTCACGTTTGGCCGCCACAGGCAGGTCCAGGCTGCTCATGCAGACTCCTCTCGGCGGGCAGATTCGCGTTGCGAGAACACTCGCGCCAGCACGTGCTCGCGGGTTTCGATGAAGCGTGGGTCGGACTTGATCGCCCGCGCCGGCTCGCCGGCGGCGTAGCGCTGGCCAAAGTCCAGTTGCAGGCGTTCGACCACGCGCCCGGGGTTGGGCGCCAGCAGTACCAGCTCGGTGGCCAGGAACACCGCCTCTTCGATGTCGTGGGTGATCAGGAACACCGGTTTGGCGGTGCGCTGCCAGACCTGCAGCAGCAGCTCCTGCATCTGTTCGCGGGTGAAGGCGTCGAGGGCGCCGAACGGCTCGTCCATCAGCAGCACCCGAGGGTCGGCGGCCAACGCCCGGGCCAGGCCCACGCGCTGTTTCTGGCCACCGGACAACTGCCAGATGTGCCGCTCGCCGAAGCCGGCCAGGTCGACCAGCGCCAGCATCTCGCGGGCCTTGGCCTCACGCTGCGCGCGGGGTACACCGGCCAGTTGCAGGCCGAAGGCGACATTGGCCAGCACGTTTTGCCACGGTAGCAGGGCATCGTCCTGGAACACCACCCCACGGTCGGCGCCTGGCCCTTGCACCGCGGCACCGTCAAGGGTGATGCGCCCGGCGCTGGGGGCGACGAAACCGGCGATCAGGTTGAGCAGCGAGGTCTTGCCGCTGCCGGACGGCCCAAGGGCCACCAGCAGCTGGCGTGGGCCCAGGCTCAGGTTGATGTCGGCCAGCACCGGGGTGCTGGCGCCGGGGTACTGTGCGCTGATGCGCTCCAGTTCAAGCAAGGCCATGACGGGCTCCGGTCTTTAGTTGGGCAGGTATTGCTTGCTGACGTAGGGCGAGTAGTCCGGCAGTACCGCATCGACCTTGCCTTGTTGCTTGAGGAAGGTGGCGGTGTCGGTCAGCGCCTGGGTGGTCGGTGCGCCGAGGGCATTGGCCTGGTCGTCCGCCAGCGGGTAGACATTGCCTTGCAGCAGTACCGGGATATCCGCCGCTTTGGCACCCGACAGCTTCACCAGCTTGGCGACGTTGTCCGGGTTGGCCAGCCAGGCTTTCGGGTCTTTGCGGTAGTCGGCATAGGCGTCGAGGGTCACCTTGGCGAACGACTTGACGATTTCCGGGTGCTTGGCGGCGAAGTCCTTGCGCACGATCCAGGCGTCGAAGGTCGGCGCGCCTTTTTCGGCCAGCTCGCCGGAGGTGATCAGCACCTTGCCGTTTTCCTTGGCCACGCCCAGGGCCGGGTCCCAGACGTAGGTGGCGTCGATGTCGCCGCGCTTCCAGGCGGCGATGATCGCCGGCGGCGCCAAGTTGAGGATCTGCACTTTGGTGGGGTCGATGTTCCAGCTTTTGAGCGCGGCCAGCAGGCTGTAGTGGCCGGTGGAGACGAACGGCACGGCGACTTTCTTGCCCACCAGGTCCTGCGGGGTCTTGATGCTGTCACGGGCGACCAGCGCCTCGCCGGCACCGATCTGGGTGGCGATCAGGAAGGTTTCGACCGGCAGCTTGCGGGTGGCGGCGGCGGCCAGGGGGCTCGAGCCGAGGTAGCCGATCTGCACGTCGCCGCTGGCCACCGCGGTGATCACGTCGGCGCCGTTGTCGAACTTGCGCCAGTCGATGCTGGCCTTGCTGGCTTTCTCGTAGTCGCCGTCCACCTGGGCCACCTTGGCCGGGTCGACGGTGGTCTGGTAGGCGACGGTCAGGTCGGCGGCCTGGGCCAGCCAGCTGGTGCCGGCGAGGGTCAGGGCAGCGAACAGGCGCAGCGGGGCATGCGGGATCATGGTGAACCTCTCGTCAGGCAATTGGGTTATGGATGGCGAGAAGACTAGATGATCTAAGAAATCAGAAATAAATAACTTTTTTGCATTAGCTTAGGAGCCAATCGCTTTAAGGCTGTGGGGGTGATCGGGCGGCTGGCGTAATAGCGAACGGCTGCTACGCTTTTTCGGTTCCGGCCGGGGGGCCGTACGGCAGCGGGGCGCCAAACGTTTGCACATAACCTAAAGGTATGATTGACGACGTCGATACAACCTTTCGCAGTAAAGGTTCCAATGTTATTCCTTAAAAATCTTACAGATTCATAAAACGGTCATTTTGGATTTATAGGATTGTCATTATCCTGTAGCGCAGGACGGCGGCTTAGACCAAAGTCGCAAATCGATCGTTGAGCATTGACTTGGCGGTCACGCATTGGTGCTAAATCGCCAATCCCGGGCGAGTGGGGCAAAAGATCCTGCCGCTTGTGACGCACAAAAATTAGAACGTAGAGGAGCAAAACATGTACAAGTCCAGCCTGGCCCTGGCCGTGGCACTGGGGGTTCTCGCCCAACAAGCAGGCGCTGCAGGGTTCATCGAGGACAGCAAACTGTCCCTGAGCTCGCGCACCATGTACTTCAACAACGACAACCGTGAAGCCCACGGTAAAGTCCGCCCGGATCAACGTGAATCCGGCCAGGGCTTCAAGCTCGACTACATCTCGGGCTTCACCGAAGGCACCGTAGGTTTCGGTGTTGACGCCCAGGCTCTGTGGGGCATCCGCCTGGACGGCGGCAAGGGTTACCACAAAGGTGGTTTCTTCCCGGATGACGGCAAGGGCGCCGCAGACCAGTGGGCACGTGTTGGCGCCAATGCCAAGGCTCGCTTCTCCAAGACCGAAGCGCACTTCGGTAGCGCGCTGGCTCCGAACCTGCCAATCCTGGTCTCCAACGATGGCCGTCTGCTGCCGCAGACCTTCGAAGGTGGCACCATCACCTCGAAGGAAATCGACAACCTGACCATCAACGCCGGTCAGCTGACCCACGCCATGGGCCGTGCGTCGAGCAACCGCACCGGTCTGTCGGTTGCCGGTTCCGCCGCCGAAAGCAACAAATTCCGCTACGGCGGCCTGGACTACAAGCTCACTCCAGACCTGACCCTGCAGTACTACTACTCGAACCTGGAAGACTTCTACAAGCAGCACTTCCTGGGTGCGACCCACGTCTTCAAGATCGCTGACGACCAGTCGTTCAAGACCGACCTGCGCTACTTCGACAGCAGCAACGACGGCAAGAACGGCCACGACAGCGCGTACAACTTCAACAACAACGGTGGCTACGCCAAGAACAAGGGCAAGATCGACAACAAGACTTGGTCTGCCATGTTCACCTACACCCTGGGTGGCCACGCGCTGATGCTCGGTCGTCAGCAGGTCGGCGACGACGGTGGCTTCGTCTGGCTGAACCAGGGCAACCTGGTCAACGACAGCGGCACCTCGGAAGGCGCTGGCGGTTCCAGCTTCTACCTGTTCACCGACAGCATGATCAACCAGTTCGCCCGTGCTGGCGAGAACACCAACTTCGGTCAGTACTCCTATGACTTCGCCGCGCTGGGCGTGCCAGGCCTGAAAGCCTCGGTTGCCTACCTGCGTGGTGACGACGTGCGTAACGCATCGGGCCACGGCACCTACGATGAGTGGGAACGTGATGCCCGCGTCGACTACACCATCCAGCAAGGTACCCTCAAAGGCCTGGGCTTCAGCCTGCGTCAGGGCGTGTACCGTGGTGAAGGCGAAAGCAGCGCCGACCAGGACCAGACTCGCTTCATCGTCAACTACACTTACGCCTTCATGTAAGTCGTAGCTGCAAAACAAGAAGCCTCGCCTAGTGCGAGGCTTTTTTGTGCCTGCTATTTCGTATGCGTTCTGGTTATAAATAAATCGATATTTATTCTTTTTATTTTTATTCGGATGCAGGCACATTGAACCCATCAAGGCCAGACACAGCACAGGAGCCGCTTCCATGAGCCTCAAACTCGGCGACATCGCCCCCGATTTCGAACAGGATTCCAGCGCCGGCAAGATCCGTTTCCACGAATGGTTGGGCAACAGCTGGGGCGTGCTGTTCTCCCACCCGGCCGACTTCACCCCGGTGTGCACCACCGAGCTGGGCCTGACCGCCAAGCTCAAGGATGATTTCGCCCAGCGCGGGGTCAAGGCCATCGCCCTGTCGGTCGACCCGGTCGACTCGCACCACCGCTGGATCGATGACATCAACGAGACCCAGAACACCGTGGTCAACTTCCCGATCATCGCCGACGCCGACCGCAAGGTGTCCGACCTGTACGACCTGATCCACCCCAACGCCAGCGACACCCTCACGGTGCGCTCGCTGTTCGTCATCGACCCGAACAAGAAGGTGCGCCTGACCATCACCTATCCGGCCAGTACCGGGCGCAACTTCAACGAGATCCTGCGGGTGATCGACTCGCTGCAACTGACCGACAACCACAAGGTCGCCACCCCGGCCAACTGGCAGGACGGTGATGAGGTCGTGATCGTGCCCTCGCTCAAGGACGAGGACGAAATCAAGCAGCGCTTCCCGAAAGGTTACCGGGCGGTGAAACCTTATCTGCGCCTGACGCCGCAAC
This sequence comes from Pseudomonas sichuanensis, assembly GCF_003231305.1. Taxonomy (GTDB): domain Bacteria; phylum Pseudomonadota; class Gammaproteobacteria; order Pseudomonadales; family Pseudomonadaceae; genus Aquipseudomonas; species Aquipseudomonas sichuanensis. Next base: position 148,973 of record NZ_QKVM01000003.1, read on the forward strand.
CCAATCGTTAAGCGAATCCTCGTTGTAATGCTCTTAGCCATAGCAGGGATTTCGGGCCGTTTCGACGGCCCTTTTTTATGGGCGTCGTTTAGTGTTTTGTATTTTTGGTTATTAATAAATAGCTTCTTATTCCTTTACGCATATAACTGCCTCCTTATACTTGCACCCCAAGCACGCAAACTTTCGGAGGCGTCCCCATGCGCAATGAGTCGATTCGTTACCTGATTGTGCCGGGCTGGCAAGGATCGCCAGACAACCATTGGCAGAGTCACTGGCAGCGCAGCCTGCCCAACAGCGCCCGGGTCGAGCAGCAGGACTGGCTCACCCCGCAGCGGCGCGATTGGGTGCAGGCACTGGAGCAGGCGATCGCCGCCGAAAGCTCGCCGGTGATTCTGATTGCCCATAGCCTGGGGTGCATCACGGTCGCCCACTGGGCCGCCCAGGCCAGCCCGAGCCTGCTGCGGCGGGTGCGTGGCGCGCTGCTGGTGGCGCCGGCCGATGTCGAGCGGCCCAACTGCGCGCCGGCCTTGCGCAACTTTGCGCCGATCCCGTTGCAGGCGCTGCCATTCCCAAGCCAAGTGGTCAGCTCCGACAACGACCCGGCGGTGAGCGTGCCACGGGCCCTGCACCTGGCGCGCGCCTGGGATGCCGAGGCGGGGCTGCTGGCCAATGCCGGGCATATCAACGTCAAGTCCGGCCACGAGCGCTGGGAACAGGGCTTCGCTTACCTGTTCCGCCTGCAGGCCCGGATCGACCAGCGCGCGCTGCGGCGCGCCTGATCCGCCGGCCGTTCCACGAATGCCTTGAGCCCCGGCTGCATGCGACCGGGGCGGGAGTTTTCCATGACCTTTCACACCCCTTTCGGCCAGCCATTGCTGACCTTCCCCGAACTGGACAAGAGCCCGCTGAGTATCCGCGCCAAGGCGCTGGTGTTCGTCGACCCGCGCTCACAGGCGCTGCGCCAGGCCCTCGAACGCCTGGCACCGCAACCGCTGCCGGTATTGATCCGTGGCGAGACCGGCACCGGCAAGGAGTTGCTGGCGCGGCAGATTCACCGCGCCAGTGACCGCGCGGGGCTGTTCGTCTCGGTCAACTGCGCCGCCATCAGCCCGACCTATGCCGACGCCGAACTGTTCGGCTACAGCGCCGGCAGCCAGGGCGGTACCGCCAGCAGCCGCGCTGGCTGGTTTGGCTCGGCCAACGGCGGCACCTTGTACCTGGATGAGATCGCCGACCTGCCGCTGACGATCCAGGGCAAGTTGCTGGCGGCGCTGGAAAACCGCGAAGTGACCCGCGTCGGTGCCGCCCAGCCGCAGCCGGTGGACGTGCGCCTGGTCGCCGCCTCCAGTATCGATCTGGCCAAGGCGGTGCAGGCCGGGCGTTTCAACGAGCGGCTCTACCATTACCTGCATGAGGGCGAGCTGGAGCTGCCGGCGCTGCGCGAGCGGGTCGGTGACATCCTGCCGTTGGCGGAGTACTTCGTCGGTATCTACAGCGTGCGCCTGGACCGGCCGCTGGCATTGATCAGCGAGGCCGCCCAGCAGGCGCTGGAGGCCCATGCCTGGCCGGGCAATACCCGCGAGCTGGAGAACGTCATCCACTTCGCCCTGCTGGTCAGCGACGGTGAGGAAATCCTCCCCGAGCACCTTGACCTGCCGGACATCACTCCGCTGGCCAGCCTGGCCCGCCAGCTTGGGCAGTTGGGCCGCAGCCGCGAGGCGCAGACCCTCCGGGCCCTGCGCCAGTTGCTGAGCGAGAGCCTGGCGCGGCTGGATGAGCCCGCACCCTAGAGCGGCGCTTGGCGGCTCATAAGCAAAGGCGTTGATGGCCATTTGTTTTTGGAATAAGCAGCTAAATAAAAGATATTGTTCCGGAATAAAAAATCCCGGTATCGTCCGTTTCACGCCCACTCGAACGGGTGGGCACCTGACGTAGCCATCTGCGATGGCCCAGCTCGATAACAAGGATCACCATGAAAAAGACCCTGCTGACCACCGCCCTGGCCGCCGCCCTTTCGTTTGCAGGCCTGGCCTCTGCCGCCGAGAAGCTGGTGGTCGCCGCCACGCCGGTACCCCACGCTGAAATCCTCGAACTGATCAAGCCGACCCTGGCCAAAGAAGGCGTCGACCTGCAGATCAAAGTGTTCACCGACTACGTGCAGCCCAACGTGCAGGTCGACCAGAAGCGCCTGGACGCCAACTACTTCCAGACCCTGCCCTACCTGCAGAACTTCAACGAAGGCAAAGGTACGCACCTGGAGACCGTGATCGGCGTGCACGTCGAACCCTTCGGCGGCTACTCGAAGAAGGTCAAGTCCCTGGCCGAGCTGAAGGAAGGCGCCACCGTCGCCATCCCCAACGAAGGCAGCAACAGCGGCCGCGCCCTGCTCCTGCTGCAGAAGGCTGGGCTGATCACCCTGAAAGACCCGAAGAACGCCCTGGCGACCCCGAAAGACATCGCCGAGAACCCGAAGAAGCTCAAGTTCCGCGAGCTGGAATCGGCCATGCTGCCGCGCGTGCTGGACCAGGTCGACCTGGACATGATCAACACCAACTACGCCCTGGAAGCCGGCCTGAACCCGGCCAAGGATGCCCTGGTGATCGAGGGTGCCGACTCGCCGTACGTGAACTTCCTGGTGGCCCGCCCGGACAACAAGGACAGCGAGGCCATCCAGAAACTGGCCAAGGCGCTGACCAGCCCGGAAGTGAAGGCGTTCATTGCCAAGAAGTACCAGGGCGCGGTACTGCCGGCGTTCTGATACGCGGCACCAGCCAAGCCTGAAACGAAAAACGCCGACGCATCCTGCGTCGGCGTTTTCGTTTTTGCCGGTCTCATCGTCAGACGGCTACATCGTCCCTGTGTAGGAGCGGCCTTGCGCCGCGAAAGGACCGCAAAGCGGTCCCCGCTTTAGCATCGCCGCAACATCGCTGGGGCCGCGTTGCGGCCCTTTCGCGGCGCAGGGCCGCTCCTACACAAGCCGGTGCTTCGCCGGCTGGTCAGCCTTGGCCACCCAGCGCCCGGCGCAGGGCCAGCAGCCACAGCAGTTGTTCATTCGCAGCAGGTGAGCAGGGGCTGTTCATCGTTTTCGTCCTTGTAAGTTGATGGGCCATGCAAGTCACAGTTTGGAACCTGTTTGAGGGGTGGATCGCGGGAAAGGTCCCGGTTTGATGTAGGAAATTTCCGAGGGAAACAAGCAGTGATATAGATATGCAATAAAGGTATTTCGAAAAATATTTTTATACCTTTAGAGTCTATTAATCGTGCCTACCGGCACAGCGCCACTATGTGTTGAACGACGCCGAGTGACCCTCGTGCCGACCTGGAACCTGCCCATGCCGTACCTCCGTAACCTTGTGTCGAGGCCCTGTCCATGAGTTTCGACACCGCCTTCATGCTTAGCACATTGCCGGCTTTCTTCAAGGCGCTGGGGGTGACCTTGCAGGTCGGCTTGATCGCCATCGCCACCTCGTTGCTGGTGGCGCTCCTCAACTCGGCCATCCTGGTGTTTCGCACGCCGTACCTGTGGCGCCTGGTGCAGGGCTATGTGGAGCTGGCACGCAACACGCCGCTGCTGATCCAGCTGTTCTTCGTCTACTTTGCCCTGCCGAGCGTGGGCGTGAAGATTTCGGGCTTCGCCGCGGCGATCATCACCATGACCTTCATGGGCGGCGCCTACCTCACCGAAGTGCTGCGCGCCGGTGTCGAAGCGGTGCCGCGGGCACAGCTGGAGTCCGGGCGTTCGATCGGCCTGTCCGAAGGCCAGCTGCTGCGCCATGTGATCCTGCCGCAAGCGGGCATCCTCAGCCTGCCGGCACTGTTCGCCAACTTCGTGTTCCTGCTCAAGGAGACCACCGTGGTCTCGGCGGTGGCGGTGCCGGAGATCCTCTACACCACCAAGAACTACATCGCCTTGTACTACAAGACCTACGAAATGCTCGCGGTGCTGACCCTGCTGTGCGTGCTGATCTTCCTGCCGTTGTCGCTGCTGCTGCGCCGCCTGGAAAGGAGGCTGCAACATGGCCAGTTCGGCATTTGAACTGCTGCAGGTGTCGCTGCCGCAACTGGCTGCCGGCGCTGGGCAAACCGTAGCGATTTCGGCACTGGGCATCGGCTTTGCCACCCTCGGCGGCGTGCTCTACGGCGTGCTGGCCACCCTCGGCAACCGGCTGCTGAACGTGCTGTTGCAGGTTTACCTGGAGCTATTCCGGGCGATCCCGGTGCTGGTCTGGTTGTACCTGGTGTTCTTCGGCTTGCCGATCTTCTTCGGCCTGAGCATTCCCAGCTTCTGGTGCGCGGTGCTGGTACTGGGCCTGTGGGGTGCCAGCGAAGTTGGCGAGGTGGTGCGTGGCGCGCTCGGTTCGCTGCCCCGTGGCCAGCGCGAGGCCGGGCTGTCGATCGGCCTGTCCGGCTGGCAGCTGTACGCCCATGTGCTGCTGCCGCAAGCGCTCAAGCGCATGACCCCGCCGACCATCAACATCTATACGCGCATCATCAAGACCAGCTCGCTGGCAGTGCTGATCGGTGTGGTCGAGGTGATCAAGGCCGGCCAGCAGATCATCGAGCGCGCCTATGAGTCGGCGCTGATCTACGGCGTGCTGTTGCTGTTCTTCTTTTTCGTCTGCTACCCGCTTTCCGCCGCCTCACGCGTGCTGGAACGCCGCTGGGCCCACTCATGAGCGCATTGATCGAATTCCACGGTTTCAACAAGTTCTTCGGCGAGCACCAGGTGCTGGCCAACGTCGACCTGCAGGTTAGCGCCGGCGAAGTGGTGGTGATCCTCGGCCCCAGCGGCTGCGGCAAGAGCACCCTGCTGCGCTGCCTCAATGGCCTGGAACAGGCCCACAGCGGCAGCCTGCGCCTGGACGGGCAGGAGCTGCTGGCCCCAGGCACCGACTGGCGCCAGGTGCGCCAGCGGGTGGGCATGGTGTTCCAGAGCTACCACCTGTTCGGCCACATGAGCGTGCTGGACAACCTGCTGCTGGGCCCGCTCAAGGTGCAAAAGCGCGAGCGCGCCGAAGCCCAGGCCCAGGCCGAAGCGCTGCTGGCGCGGGTGGGCCTGCTGGACAAGCGCGATGCCTTCCCGCGGCAGCTGTCCGGCGGCCAGCAGCAACGCATCGCCATCGTCCGCTCGCTGTGCATGAACCCGCAGGTGATGCTGTTCGACGAAGTCACCGCAGCCCTCGACCCCGAGATGGTCAAGGAAGTGCTGCAAGTGATCCAGGGCCTGGCCCGTGACGGCATGACCCTGCTCATCGTTACCCACGAAATGGCCTTCGCCCGCGCGGTGGCCGACCGCATCGTGTTCATGGAGGCCGGCAGGATCCTTGAACAGAACCACCCCGAGCGCTTCTTCACCCAACCGCAGACCGCACGCGCGCAGCAGTTCCTGGAGAAATTCTCTTTCGTCGAAAGCCTGCCCAAGACACTGCACAAGGAACTGTCATGAACACCGCACCCTTTGCCAAACTGCTTGCTCCACTGCTTGGCCTGGCCCTGCTGGCCGGCTGCAACAAGGCCGATGAGCCGGCCAAGCCCGCTGCCGCCTCGCCCGCCACCAGCTACCTGGAAACCATCAAGGCCCGCGACAAGCTGATCGTCGGTGTGTTCACCGACAAGCCGCCGTTCGGCTTCGTCGATGAAAGCGGCCGCTACGTCGGCTTCGACACCGACATCGGCCGGCGTTTCGCCAAGGACTTGCTGGGCGACGAGAACAAGGTCGAGTTCGTCGCCGTCGAGCCCGCCAGCCGCATCCCCTTCCTGCAGAGCGACAAGGTCGACCTGATCCTCGCCAACATGACGGTCACCCCTGAGCGCAAGGAGGCGGTGGACTTCACCAACCCCAACCTGCGCGTGGCCGTGCAGGCCATCGTTGCCGACGGCAGCCCGGTGCAGAAGCTCGACGAGCTGGCCGACAAGACCATCATCGTCACCACCGGCACCACCGCCGATATCTGGCTGACCAAGCACCACCCGGACTGGAAGCTGCTCAAGTTCGAGAAGAACAGCGAGTCGCTGGCCGCCCTGGCCAATGGCCGTGGCGATGCCTATGCCCAGGACAACCTGATCCTGTTCAGTTGGGCCAAGCAGAACCCGGGCTACCGTGTGCTGCCGCAACTGCTGGGCGAGGAAGCACCGATTGCCCCGGCGGTGAAGAAGGGCAATGCCGAGCTGCGCGACTGGGTGAATGCCGAGCTGGCCAAGCTGGGGGAGGAGAAGTTCCTGCTCAAGCTTTATGACCAGTACGTGCGCAAAGAACTGAGCGACGACACCAAGCCTGAGAGCGTGATTGTCGAAGGGGGCAAGTGGCAGGGTTGATTATCTGATTCTGGGGCTGCTGCGCAGCCCTATCGCGGCACAAGGCCGCTCCTACAGGGGATCGCATTCTCCTGTAGGAGCGGCCTTGTGCCGCGATAGGGCCGCAAAGCGGCCCCAGCGATATCAGCTATTGCGCGGCAACCAGTTCAACAGGAAATCATTCACCACCCTCGGGTTCTCCAGGCTGGAGATATGCCCGGCAAACGGAATCTGCGCCGCCAGGCAGCCAATCAACCGCGCCATCTCATTCGACTCCTCGGGCGGCCTGGGAATGTCCTGATCGCCACAGATCACGATGGTCCGATCCGCGGGCAGTTCGCCGAGCCGCGCCAGCAGATCCGGCCGCCCGAAGATCACCCGCCCCATCGGGCCCAGGCTTTCGCGGATAGCCTGCGCGCTGCTCGCCTGCAAGTCGGCGCGGAACCGTTCACGCACTTCAGGCACCGTCTGCCCCCCGGCATGGAAGAAGATCGGCACCACGATATCCAGCAGTGGGTCGGGGAAGGTGCCGGCGGCGCTGGCGGCATCCAGCAAACCGAAGTACTTCAGCCGCGTGGCCTCCGGCTCGGCCCCCAGGAAGGTATCCAGCAGCACCAGGCGATCGACCCGTTCCGGGTGTTCGATGGCCAGCTGCGCGCCCCACATGCCGCCGACCGACAGGCCGACCAGGTGGCACTTGGGGATATCCAGCGCATCGAGCAGGGCCAGATGTTGGCGGCTCAAGGCGCTCATGTCGGTGGTCGTGGCCGGTGGCGCGGCGGAATCGCCGTGGCCCCACAGCTCGGGCACGATGACCCGGAAGTGCTCCGACAGAGCATCGATCTGCGGTTGCCACATGGCGGCCGACCACAGGTAGCTATGGCCGAGCAGGACGGGGAAGCCCTGGCCCTGGTCGACATAGCTCATGCGCGCGCCGTCGATTTCGATGAAGTGTTTTTGCATGGGTTATCTCATGAATGGGGATAGCAAATTTGGTCATCGTGACAAGGCCCTGTGGGAGCGGGTTTACCCGCGAACAAGGGCGAAGCCCTTGCCATGCCTTGCAGATCGAGCAGGCTGCTTCGCGGGTAAACCCGCTCCCACAGGGGCCAGGTTTTCACGATCGTCATCGCTCAGGCACCAAGCGCAACGTGCTCTGCGCCGGGATCACCCCCATGCGCGCCTTGTGGTAGCGCCCCTCGATGTAATCCTCTGCCTGGTCGCCATAGTGCTTGTCGAACGGCACGCCGCTTTGCCCGACCGGGTTGATGGTCAAGGCCGCGCCGGCGTCGGCGAAGTCGATCACCCGCCGGGTGGAGGGGCCATAGGTGGCCGGCCAGGGCGCCGGGCCGATCTTCGCCGAAAGGTTGTTCGGCACCTCGTGGGTGCCCGGGGCGGCGAAGGGGCCGATGTTGAACAGCAGGTTCAGCGGCTTTTTCACCCCCAGCGGGTGGTTGTGGGTGAGGGTGTGGGCCTTGCCCCATTGCCAGCTGGCCGGGTCCTTGCCGAAGGTCTCGTCCAGGTGCTTGAGGCTGCGCTGCCAGGCCAGCCGCACGATGGCGCTGCGGTCGGTGTGCTCATTGCCGCCGCGCAGGTTCCACCAGGGTGAGGCCGGGTCGGCGGCCAGCCGCGGCAGGGCCGCGTCGATGGCACGGGTGCTGATCAGGATCGGGAACCAGGTATCGCCCAGCTCGTCATGCAGCGCGGCGAAAGCCAATTCGTAGAGGAACTGGTTGAACAGCGTGGCGCTGGTGGAGTCCAGTGGGTAGTCGCCGCGCCAGGCGGCCAGCTGTTCGACCAGCTCTTTCTCTTCGTCCCCTTGGGCCACGCTGCGCAAGGTGCCCAGCAGCGGCGCCAGGGTGCGTGGGCCGTAGTCGTTGCTGGTGTCCAGTTGCAGGGCCTGACTGTTCTGGGTGTCCCACTTGATGTCCGGGTTGTTCAGGTGGCGGTCCAGTTGGCGGCCGCGGTCGGCCAGGTTGTAGTAGCCGGGCACCGGCACCACCGCCGGTGGCTGGTAGTTGGCCGAGACGATGTAGCCGCTGGCCGGGTTCTCCTGCTGCGGGTTGACGCTGAACGGGTAGAAGCCGGGCTTGTCGGCCTGGCGGCTGCTGCCGTCGAGGATGAACGCCGGGTTCACCCCGTCCGGGCGGATCGGCAGGCGCGCCGCCGCCCACCAGCCGATATCGCCACGGGCGTTGGCCCAGACCAGGTTCAGCCCTGGCGCCTGCACCTTGGCTGCCGCTTCGCGCATCTTGCCCAGGGTGTCGGCGCGGTTGATCTGGTAGAAGCCTTCGAGAATCGGGTTGTCGGTTTCCAGGAATGCCCACCACATGGCGATGGGCGCAGCGCCGGCGCTGTTGCCCAGCACCGTGTTGACGATCGGGCCGTGGGGCGAGCGACGCAGGGTGAGGGGCACTGGTTGCTCGCCTTTGACGGCGATCTGCTGCTCGGTTTTTTCCAGGGTCTGCCAGCGGCCATCGACCATCACCTGCTCGGGGTTGGCCGGGTTGGTCTTCTCGGCGATCAGGTCGACGTCGTCGTTCTGGAACATGGTCAGGCTCCAGCCGAAGTCGCGGTTGTGGCCAAGCAGGGCGAACGGGTTGAGCGCCTGGAAGTAGCCGTACAGGTTGAAGCCCGGCGCCGACAGCTCGGCCTCGTACCACACCGCCGGCACCGCGAAGCTGATGTGCGGGTCGCCCGCCAGCAACGGGCGGCCGCTGCGGGTGCGGCTGCCGGCCACGGCCCAGGCGTTGCTGCCCTCGAACTGGGGGATGCCGGCCTCGATCAGGGCCTCGTGGCTGAGCTGCGCCAACTGCTCCAGGCTGCGCCAGTCGGCGGCGGCCAGCGGCGTGGCGATGGCACCGTCGGGCTGCCAGTCGAGGTCGAAGATCTTCAGGTAATCGGCGCCGAGCTGGTCGCGGATGTAGGTGAGCGCGGGCTCGGTGCGAAAGGCCGCGGCGAAGCTGTAGGCCAGGTAGCCGGCGATGCTCAGGGTGTCCTCGGCGGTGAATGGGCGCGGGGTGATACCGAGCAGGTCGAACTCCATCGGCTTGGGATGGCTGGCCTGCCACTGGTTCACGCCATCGAGGTAGGCCTGCAAGGCTATCCAGGCCGGGCCCTGGCGGTCCTGGCGCTGCACCATCAGCGCGGCCTGCTCGCGGATGCGCAGGCTGCGGAACAGGGTGTCGGTGGGCAGCAACTTGTCGCCCAGCACCTCGGCCAGCTCGCCACGGGCCAGGCGGCGCATGATCTCCATCTGGAACAGGCGGTCCTGGGCGTGCACGTAACCCAGGGCGCGGTACAGGTCCTGCTCGTTCTGCGCCTGCAGGTGCGGCACGCCGCGTGCGTCATAACGGGCGGTGACCGGCGCCTGCAGCCCGGCGACGGCCAGTTCGCCCTCGCGCTGGGGCTGCTTGCCCTGCACATACCAGTAACCGGCGCCGGCAGCGGCCACGGCAATCACCACGGCCAGCAGGGTCAGGCTGCGCTTCATCGAGACTCCTTGTGCACTCGAGCGAAAAATGTGGTCCGATCATCGGCGGATTCGCGCACTGAGCATAGCCCCAACAAGGAGTTTCCATGTCCCTCAGCGAAAAACAGAAAATGCTGCAAGGCCAGCTCTACCACGCTGGCTGCCCGGAGCTTCAGGCCGAGCAGATCGCCAACAAGCACTGGATGCACCGCTACAACGCCAGCGTCGAGCTGCTCAACGAAGCCCGCCACGGGTTGCTGGTCGAGCACTTCGCCAGCGTCGGCGACGCTGTGGTGATCCGCCCGCCGTTCCATTGCGACTACGGTTACAACCTCAGTGTTGGCGCCAATACCTTCATGAACTTCAACTGCGTGATCCTCGACGTGCTGCCGGTGCGCATCGGCGCCGACTGCCAGATCGGCCCGGCGGTGCAGATCTACACCGCCGACCACCCGCTCGACCCTGATCTGCGCCGCAGCGGCCTGGAAAGCGGGCGGCCGGTGACCATTGGCGACAACGTGTGGATCGGCGGCGGGGCGATCATCCTGCCGGGGGTGACCATTGGCGATAACGCCGTGATCGGCGCCGGCAGCGTGGTCACCCGAGATGTGCCGGCGGGGGCGGTGGTGGTGGGTAACCCCGCGCGGGTGCGTCAGCCGGCCCAGGGGCAGTAGCAGCCCACGGCCAGGGTGTTGCTGGCCTGCACCCGGCGCCCTTGGTTCAGGGCCTTGAGGATCGGTTCGATGAAGCTGTTGCTCGAATTGCACACCGCGCCTTCGCTGTAGGGGCCGAAGTAGGCCAGGTCGCCATTGCGGTCCCAGATCGCCACGGCGGGCGTGGCCGGCAGCTGTTCGCTGCCGGGCAGCCCGGCCAGGGGTTCGAGCGCAGCGAGGTTGGCGGGTAGCTGGCCGTGGCTGCCGGGCCGTTGCACCACGTGGAAGCTGACCCCCTGCGGGGCAAAGTGCTCGACCAGCTCGCTCAGGTGCTGCTGGTTGCCGACGTTGCACGGGCAAGCCGGGTCCCAGAAGTGCACCAGGCGGATCGGGCCGGGGCCGGCCAGTTCGGGCGGCAAGCGCAACTGGCTGCCGTCGAACAGCGTGGCCTGGTTGTCGAAGGGGCGCAGGTAGCGGGCCTGGAAGCTGTCGTAGGCCCACCACAGGGCGGCGGCGCAGAGCAGGGCGGCGAGAGCGCCGAGCAATGACTTGGAATTTGGGATGGGCATGGGCTGTCTGCAGAGCTTATGAGCAACGCATGCCGCCTGTGGGAGCGGGTTTACCCGCGAATGCGGCAGTGGAAGCACCAGCGCATTCGCGGGTAAACCCGCTCCCACAAGGGAGGCATGCCGCCCGTTGAATGGTGTTGCAGCTTGCCATGACATCAAGCAGACCTGAATATCCCAGATCAATACTCGCCTCGTTGTGGATGTACCGATGCCTGCCGCTTTGAAGCCCGACCTGTTGCGCGCCAGCCTGGCGCCGCTTGCCGAACGTCAACCGCTGTCCGCCCAAGCCCGCGACTACCAGCGCTTTTACGGCCTGGACCTGGGCGTGCCGAGCTGGCTTGGCGGCTTTCGCGCGGCGGGGTTCGAGCTGGTCGGCCAGGTCTGGCTGCCCGCGCAGCCGGTGGCGACGCTGTTCCTGCTGCACGGCTACTACGACCACATGGGCCTGTACCGGCATGTCATCGAGTGGGCGCTGGAGCAGGGCTATGCAGTGATCAGCTGTGACCTGCCAGGGCATGGGCTGTCCAGCGGCGAGCGGGCCAGCATCGATGACTTCGCCCTCTACCAGCAGGCCCTCGACGTGCTGTTCGAGCAGGCGCGCCAGCTCGAGCTGCCGCACCCCTGGCACTTGTGCGGGCAAAGCACGGGCGGTGCGATCGTGGTCGATCACCTGCTGCATTGTGCCGAGCAGAGCCCGGCCGACGGCGAGGTGATCCTGCTGGCACCGCTGGTGCGCCCGCGCGCCTGGGGCTGGTCGAAGCTGAGCTACCGGGTGCTGCGCCACTTCGTCAACGGCATCGAGCGACGCTTCAGCGAGAACACCAACGACCCGGCGTTCCTGCCGTTCCTGGAGGCCGACCCGCTGCAGCCACGGCGCCTGCCGACCGCCTGGGTCGGGGCATTGATGAAATGGGTAAGGCGCATCGAGGCCGCGCCGCAGAGCGCGCGGCGGCCATTGATCGTGCAGGGGGAGGCGGATGCCACGGTGGATTGGCCGTACAACCTCAAGGTGCTCAAGGCCAAGTTCGCCGAGCCGCAGATCCTGATGCTGCCCGAGGCCCGGCACCACCTGGCCAACGAGCTGCCGGGCATCCGCCAGCGCTACTTTGACTTCATTGGCCAGCGCCTGGGCTGATCAGTTCAGGTCGTTGGCGTTCTGGCCCACGGCGAGGGCGGCGCGCACCGCGCTGACTGCCGCTTTGTAATAGGCCTGGCCGTCCGGCGACTCGGCGAAGGTGGAGAACTGCTCCAGTTCGGCGTCCGACAGGTCGCGATAGACATACAACAGGGTGTTGTCGAGGTCTTCGCCGACCTGGTTCATCAGGCGCTGGCGTTGGCCGTCGAGCAGGCTCTGGGTCTGTCCGCCACCGAACAGGCCGGGGATCATCGAGCTGAGGCTGTCGGCTGCCACCCCGGCGATGGCCAGGCTGACTTCTGCACCGGCCTCGCGTGCGGGCAGTGCCTGCGCCAGGTGGCCGATGATCAGCTGGCGATTGTCGCTGGCCTGGATCTTCGGCAGGCCCTTGGCGTTCTTGGCCAACTGGTCCTTGCGCGTGGCCAGCAGCTCGGCGGCCACCACCTTGCGCCCCAGCGGCGACTGGAAGAAGGCCAGGGCCGGTGCCGGGTTCTTGAGGGTGCTGCGCAACTGCGCCTGGGCGCGGCGGTCCATGGCCTGGGCCTGGAAGCGCTGGTTGCTGTTGTTGACCAGCGCCTGGTAAACCGCAGGCGGCAAGCTGTTGCGGTAGCGCTGCTGGGCGGCGCTCACGGCATCGTTGAAATGGGCGCGCTGGTCGGGCCAGCCGGCGGCCTTGTACAGCTGATCGAGGTTGTCTGCCCAGACAGGCATGGTGCAGATCATCAGCAGAAGCAGGGAAAACAGACGGCGCATTCAGGACTCCTGTCGTCAGGCCGCCATTGTCCTTGGCATGGCGGGGCTTTGTCGAGTCGCCAGGGGCGCTTCCTGACCAAGTGGCGCTGTGCGCGGGCAGGCCGAATGGCTATGATGCGCCATGCACAATCCTTGCGAACATCCCATGCTGTCGGCAATCGTCGACGACCTGGCCACCCGTGGCTGGTCGCAGCAAACCCTCTTTCTCCCCGACGGGCTGTCGCGTGAGCTCGCGCTCGAGTGCCGGCGCCGTTATGCCGAAGGCGAACTCAACCCTGCCGGGGTGGGGCGCGGCGCCGCGCAGGAAGTGCGCGAAGCGATCCGTGGCGACCAGATCCAGTGGATCGACCCTGGTGAATCCGCGGCCTGCGACCGTTACCTGGGGGCCATGGACAGCCTGCGCCAGGCCATCAACCAGGGGTTGTTCCTCGGGCTCGAGGATTTCGAGTGCCATTTTGCCCTGTACCCGCCGGGGGCTTTCTACCGCCGCCATCTGGATCGCTTCCGCGACGACGACCGGCGTACCGTCTCTGCCGTGTTCTATCTCAATGAAGGCTGGCAGCCGGACGATGGCGGGCAGCTGCGCATGTTCCTCGACGGCGATGTCGAGCATGACGTGCAGCCGATCGCCGGCAGCCTGGTGGTGTTCCTTTCTGGCGCCATTCCCCATGAAGTCCTCCCGGCCGGGCGCGAGCGCCTGTCGCTGACGGGCTGGTTCCGCCGCCGTGGCAATGACCCGTTCTGAGCGGCCGAAAGTCCTGGTCAGCGCCTGCCTGTTGGGCCAGCCGGTGCGCTACGACGGGCGTGCCAGCGGCCACCCCGACCTGCTGCAGCGCTGGCAGGCCGAGGGCCGGGTAGTGCCGCTGTGTCCGGAAGTGGCCGGCGGCCTGCCGACACCCCGCCCTGCGGCGGAGATCCCGGGCGGGCAGGGTGGCCAGGTGGTGGACGGCCAGACGCAGGTGCTGACGGCCAGCGGCGAGGATGTCAGCGCGGCGTTCATGGCCGGGGCGCATCAGGCGCTGGAACTGGTTCGCCGGCATGGCATTCGGGTGGCGGTGATGAAGTCCGGCAGCCCGTCGTGCGGTAACCGGCAGACCTACGACGGTACTTTCACGGGGGTGAAAGTAGCGGGCGAGGGCGTCACCACGGCATTGTTGCGGCGTGAAGGGGTGCAGGTGTTCAGCGAGCTGGAGCTGGACGAGGCCGAACGGGCGCTGGCAAGCCTGTTGTAGGCGCCAGCGTCAGCAACTGGTCACTTCTGCGCTTCGCGCTGCAGCCATTTCTGCTCTAGCGCTGCCAGCCGGCCATCGCTCTCGATCCGCTTCAGGGCATTGTTCACGGCGCTCTCGAAGGCCGGGTTGCCTTTCTGGAAGGGGATCACCAGGTGCGGCTCGCTGAAGGGCTGGCTGGTGACCAGTTCAGGGGCCAGTGGCAGTTCAGGTTGAGTCTTGTTGAAGGCAATGTCGTACTTGCCGCTGACCACACCCGGCAAAACATCTTCAGCCGTGGCTTCGACGAACTCGGCGCGCACATCCAGCTCCTTGGCCAGGGCCTGGCCCAGCTCGATTTCGAAGCCGGTGAGGTGCTGGTCTTCCTTGAGCACGTAGGGCGGTGTGTCGCTCAATACGGCAATGCGCAGTTCGCCGCGGTCGTTGATTTCGTCGATCAGTTCGGCCTGGGCCAGTGGGCAGAACAGTACTGCCAGCAGTACGCCAATGGTCAAACGCATGAAAGCCCCTTATTTGTATGGCAGGTGAATGTCATTCGCCGCAGCTTGTTCCTCGCCCGGTCGAACGCAGCCTATGACCCCAGGACCTGGGTAATGTTTAACGCCACTGCAACTATTTCTGTGGCGTTTTTCTGAACCTTCGCTGGCGCAGATGAACTATGGTGAAGTACCGCTTTGTTTCGTTTTAGTGATAGCGGTCTATTGAAGTGAATGAAAGGAGAAGTGAATGAAAAGCCTATTTTCGCGTGCTGCCGTTGCCGGGCTGCTGATGGGGGCGTCGGTGTTCGCCAGTGCCGCGGATGCACTGAAGAGCGAGCAGCCACCGGAAGGCGCCAAGGTCTTCATCGTTTCCCCCGCCGACGGCGCCACGGTCGACAAGACCTTCACCGTCAAGTTCGGCATCGAGGGTATTGCCCTCAAGCCTGCCGGTGACCAGACCGCGCACAGCGGCCATCACCACCTGCTGGTGGACGTCGACAAGGCGCCGGTGGCCGACATGCCGCTGCCGACCAGCCTGATGCCCGAGAACAATGCCCCGTTGCCGGCCGGCCCGCAGGTGCTGCACTTCGGCAAGGCGCAGACCGAGGCGACCATTACCCTTACTCCGGGCAAACACACCCTGCAACTGGTACTGGGCGACAAGTACCACGTGCCGTTCAAGCCGAGCGTCGAATCGCAGAAGATTACCGTCAACGTCAAGTAAGGCCGACGCGGGCCCTGTAGGAGCAACGTCAAAGCGGCGCATATCCTGTGGGAGCGGCGGTTCGCCGCTGCGATTTACCCGCGAACACCGGCAGAGCCGGTGCCATCCACCGCGTCGCCTGCTTCGCGGGCAAGCCCGCTCCCACAGGGACTGCGCCAGATTTTAGATTTGATGCAAGACAGTTGCTCTTACAACGACAGTTGCTTGCACAGGATCGAGTGCAAAGTGCCAACAAAAAAGGGAGGCCACCAGGGCCTCCCTTTTTCATGCAGCCAGCAAACTCAGAACAGTACGCGCGAGCGGATAGTGCCTTTGACGTGCTGCAGTTTTTCCTGGGCCAGGTCCGAGTACTCGGCGTCGACGTCGATCACCACGTAACCGACTTTCTCGTCGGTCTGCAGGAACTGACCGGAGATGTTGATACCGTTTTCGGCGAACACTTTGTTGATTTCGCTGAGCACGCCCGGGATGTTCTCGTGGATGTGCAGCAGGCGGTGCTTGCCTGGGTGCGCCGGCAGGGCCACTTCAGGGAAGTTGACCGACGACACGGAAGTACCGTTGTCGCTGTACTTGACCAGCTTCTCGGCCACTTCCAGGCCGATGTTGGCCTGGGCTTCGGCGGTGGAACCACCGATGTGCGGGGTCAGGATCACGTTGTCCAGGCCACGCAGCGGGCTTTCGAACTCTTCATCGTTGGAGCGCGGCTCGACCGGGAACACGTCGATGGCGGCGCCGATCAGGTGCTTGTCCTTGATCGCGGCGGCCAGGTGATCCAGCTCGACCACGGTGCCACGGGCAGCGTTGATCAGGATCGAACCCTTCTTCATCGCGCGGATTTCCTTCTCGCCGATCATCCACTGGGTGGATGGCAGCTCGGGAACGTGCAGCGAGACGATGTCGGCCAGGCCCAGCAGCTCGTTCAGGCTGGTGATCTGGGTGGCGTTGCCCAGCGGCAGCTTGGTCAACGGGTCGTAGAAGTAGACCTGCATGCCCAGGCTCTCGGCGAGTACCGACAGTTGGGTGCCGATCGAGCCGTAGCCGACGATGCCCAGTTTCTTGCCACGGATCTCGAAGGAGTTGGCCGCGCTCTTGATCCAGCCACCACGGTGGCAGGAAGCGTTCTTCTCAGGGATGCCGCGCAGCAGCAGGATGGCTTCGGCCAGCACCAGCTCGGCGACCGAACGGGTGTTGGAGTACGGTGCGTTGAACACCGCGATGCCGCGCTCGCGGGCTGCGCCCAGGTCGACCTGGTTGGTGCCGATGCAGAAACAGCCGACCGCGACCAGTTTCTTCGCGCAGTCAAAGACCTCTTCGGTCAGTTGGGTGCGCGAGCGGATGCCGATGAAGTGGGCATCGGCGATCTTTTCCTTCAGTTCTGCGTCCGGCAGCGAGCCGGTGAGGTATTCGATGTTGCTGTACCCGGCAGCTTTGAGGGTATCCACCGCATTCTGGTGGACGCCTTCAAGAAGAAGGAACCTGATCTTGCTCTTGTCGAGAGAAGTCTTGCTCATCTGCGTAAACCTGTATCCCGGAGAAAAATGGCGAGGGGGGGTGAAGCGGCGCGGCGTCGGCCTTAGCACGAACAGCGGGAGGGCTATGCTAGCATACGCGACTCAATCTGAGCTTATCCCGACAGGTGAAGAGTACTCAGGGTGACTATGAATAAGTCGAGGGTTCCAGCGATGACCCAGCCTGCATTAATTGAAGAGCTGATGACCCTGGTCGACCCAGGCAAAGTGCTTACCGACCCGGCCTCGCTCGACGCCTACGGCAAGGACTGGACCAAGCATTACCCGCCCGCGCCGAGCGCCATCGTTTTCCCCAAGACCATCGAGCAAGTGCAGGCCATCGTCGCCTGGGCCAACCGGCACAAGGTCGCCCTGGTGCCGTCAGGCGGGCGCACTGGCCTGTCGGGTGCCGCAGTCGCTGCCAACGGCGAAGTGGTGGTGGCCTTCGACAACATGAACCAGATCCTCGCCTTCAATGAGTTCGACCGCACCGTGGTCTGCCAGCCAGGCGTGATTACCCGCCAGTTGCAGCAGTTCGCCGAGGACCAGGGCCTGTATTACCCGGTGGACTTCGCCTCCAGCGGCTCCAGCCAGATCGGCGGCAATATCGGCACCAACGCCGGCGGCATCAAGGTCATTCGCTACGGCATGACCCGCAACTGGGTTGCCGGGCTGAAGGTGGTCACTGGCAAGGGCGAACTGCTCGAGCTCAACAAGGACCTGATCAAGAACGCTACCGGCTACGACCTGCGCCAGCTGTTCATCGGCGCCGAAGGCACCCTGGGCTTTGTGGTCGAGGCCACCATGCGCCTGGACCGCGCGCCGCGCAGCCTCACGGCGATGGTGCTGGGCACGCCGGATTTCGACGCGATCATGCCGGTGCTGCACGCCTTCCAGGGCAAGCTGGACCTCACTGCGTTCGAGTTTTTCTCCGATAAAGGCCTGGCCAAGATCATGGGCCGTGGCGATGTGCCCGCGCCCTTCGCGACGGACTGCCCGTTCTATGCCTTGCTGGAGTTCGAAGCCAGTACCGAGCAGGTGGCCAACGAAGCGCTCGCCACCTTCGAGCACTGCGTCGAGCAGGGCTGGGTACTGGACGGGGTGATGAGCCAGAGCGAAACGCAGCTGAAGAACCTGTGGAAGCTGCGCGAATACCTGTCCGAGACCATCTCCCACTGGACCCCGTACAAGAACGACATCTCGGTCACCGTGTCGAAGGTGCCGGCGTTCCTGCGCGATATCGATGCCATCGTCGCCGAGCACTACCCGGATTACGAAGTGGTCTGGTACGGCCACATCGGCGACGGCAACCTGCATCTGAACATCCTCAAGCCCGACCACATGAGCAAGGACGACTTTTTCGCCTCGTGCGCCAAGGTCAACAAGTGGGTGTTCGAGATCGTTCAGCGCTACCACGGCTCGATCTCCGCCGAGCACGGCGTGGGCATGACCAAGCGTGATTACCTGGGCTACAGCCGCTCGCCGGATGAAATTGCCTGCATGAAGGCGATCAAGGCGGTGTTCGACCCGAACGGCATCATGAATCCGGGTAAGATCTTCGCTCCCGAATAAAAAGCAGTGTTCACAGGAGTCGGCCATGAGTTACCAGCACCAGTACGTAGACGGCACGCGCATCCACTTCCCGCTGGGCAAGGTGGTGTGCATCGGCCGCAACTACGCCGAACATGCCAAGGAACTGGATAACCCTATCCCCAGCGAGCCGCTGCTGTTCATCAAGCCGGGCAGTTGCGTGGTGCCGCTTGAGGGTGGCTTCAAGATCCCGACCGAGCGCGGTTCGGTGCACTACGAGGCGGAAATTGCCGTGTTGTTGGGCAAGTCGCTGTCGCCCCACCCAACCGAAGAGGAAGTGCTCGACGCCATTTCCGGCTATGCCCCGGCGCTGGACCTGACCCTGCGCGACCTGCAGGCCAAGTTGAAGGAAAAGGGCCTGCCGTGGGAGCTGTGCAAGAGTTTCGACGGCGCCTGTGTACTGCCGCCGTTCGTTTCGGCGGGCACGTTCGAGGACCTCAGCGATATCGGCATCCGCCTGACCATCAATGGCGAAGTGCGTCAGGACGGCAACAGCGCGATGATGCTCAACCCGATCGTGCCGATGATCCAGCACATGGCGGCGAACTTCTCGCTGCAGGCGGGTGACGTGATTCTCACCGGCACCCCGGCGGGCGTGGGGCCGTTCAATGTCGGTGACGAGCTGGTCCTGGAACTCCCGGGCGTCAGCCGCTTCGAAAGCCGCGTGCTCTGACTGCGCAGGCGCGACGGCAGCCCCGCTGCCGTCGTGTGGCCATCACCTGATGGCATTTGTCGTTTTTTTCACAAACGATCCGGATAATCCGCAGTTTCATGTTCATTTGCCGACGTTAAGGAAGACATCACGGCTCATCATCAGGACCCCGCCAATGGCTATCCCGTCCACCGCTCCCGTTCCGCCCACCCGTAAACGTCACGCGCTGCTGCGTTGGCCTGCCTGGCTCGCTGCATTGGCGCTGATCGGCTATGGCTTGGCCGTGGCCATGCACTGGGATGACCGAGGGCTGCTGTGGATAAAGGAGCGCTTCGAGACCCAGGCCGAACGCCAGGAAAGCATCTGGCTGCCGGACTATGTGGTGGACATCGACGCCAAACCGCTACCGGGCATGGAGCGCGACGAGGCCTCTGACCTGGCGTACAGCCCGCACACCCGCACCCTGTTCGCGGTGATGGGCAAGCACCCCTTTCTGGTGGAGCTGACGCTTGACGGCGATGTGCTGCGCAAGATGCCGCTGGTAGGTTGGTCGAATCCGGAAGGCGTAGCGGTGCTGGAGGATGGCCAGATCGCCATCGTCGACGAGCGCAACCATGACCTGACCCTGGTCAAGGTGGACGCCGGCACCACGTCGTTGAACCGCGCCGACTTCCACAGTTACGACCTGGGCGATGAAGGCAAAGGCAACAAGGGCTTCGAAGCGGTGGTCTGGGACCCGATGCGCCAGCGCCTGGTGATTGGCGAAGAGCGGCCGCCGCAACTGTACATCTGGAGCACCGATGGGCGCAGCCCGCTGAAGGGCGACAAGCAACCGCTGGCCAGTGACGAGCTCGACCTGCGCAATCTCTCTGCGCTGGGTGTCGACCCTCGCACCGGCCACCTGCTGGTGCTGTCGGCCGACTCCAACATGCTGCTTGAGCTCGATGAAAAGGGTGAACAGGTCAGCTTCATGACCCTGCTCGGCGGTTTCAATGGCCTCAAGGACCGTATCCCCCGGGCAGAGGGCGTGGCCATGGACGAGCAGGGCAACCTCTATTTTGTCAGCGAGCCCAACCTGTTCTATCGCTTCAAGAAGCACTGACGCGCAGTCAGGGGAACCCTACGCTGGCATTAAGCTTTGCTTCAGTTGGTAGTGGTTAGATTCGTGCTCATTTTGCCGAGTTTGCCCCCATGCGCCCTAGCCGCCGTCTGATTTTTGCTGTCACCGCCTTCGTTCTACTGCTTTTCGCCGGCGTGGCAGGGCACGAGTTCCGTCTGTTCGAGCGCGGCTGGTTCAACCTCAAGACCTGGTGGCAGCCCGCGCAACAGAGCATGGGCCTGGACCGTTACCAGGTGGTGCTCGAGGCCCAGCCTGTCGCCGGGCTGGACGACGATATCTCGGCGCTGACCTACGATCCCGACCGCAAGAGCCTGTTCACCGTCACCAATGCCAAGTCCGAGCTGATCGAGTTGTCGCTGGACGGGCGCATCCTGCGCCGAATTGCGCTGACCGGCTTCGGTGACCCCGAAGCGGTGGAGTATGTGGGCCACAGCACCTATGTGATCACCGATGAGCGCCAGCAGCGCTTGATTCGTGTGCGTCTGGATGACGACACCCTGTTCCTCGATGCCAACGATGCCGAGCAGCTCAGCCTGGGTATCGGCCTCAATGGAAACAAGGGCTTCGAGGGGCTGGCCTATGACTCGGCAGGCAAGCGCCTGTTCGTGGCCAAGGAGCGGGACCCGATGGTGATCTACGAGGTGCATGGCTTTCCCCATGACAACCCCGACAAACCCTACGCCGTGCATGTGGTGCAGGACCGCAAGCGTGACCGGCGGTTGTTCGTGAGGGATCTGTCGAGCCTGCAGTACGACGAGCGCAGCGGGCATCTGCTGGCGCTGTCGGACGAATCGCGGCTGGTGCTGGAGCTGGACGTGAAGGGCAGGCCGCTGAGCACGATGTCATTGCGCAATGGGTTTCAGGGCCTGAAGCAGACCGTGCCGCAGGCAGAGGGGATCGCGATGGATGACGCCGGGACCCTGTATCTGGTCAGTGAGCCGAACCTGTTCTATGTGTTCAAGCAGCCGGTTGACTGAAGGGGCTGAACAGATCGCGGGGCAAGCCCGCTCCCACGCCCGTGGGAGCGGGCTTGCCCCGCGATGGCGTCTGACCTGCTTACTCGGCCTTGAGGGTCTTCACGCCTTCGGCGGTACCCAGCAACAGCACATCCGCCGGGCGCGCCGCGAACAGGCCGTTGGTGACCACGCCGACAATGGCGTTGATCTGGCTTTCCAGCGCCACCGGGTCGGTGATCTGCAGGTTGTGCACATCGAGGATGACGTTGCCGTTGTCGGTCAGCACGCCCTCGCGGTACACCGGGTCGCCGCCCAGCTTGACCAACTGGCGCGCCACATGGCTGCGGGCCATGGGGATGACTTCGACCGGCAGCGGGAAGGCGCCCAGTACCGGTACCAGCTTGCTGGCGTCGGCGATGCAGATGAAGGTCTTGGCCACGGCCGCAACGATCTTCTCGCGGGTCAGGGCCGCGCCGCCGCCCTTGATCAGGTTGAGGTGGGCGTCGCTTTCGTCGGCGCCATCCACGTAGAACTCCAGCTCGCTGACGCTGTTCAGCTCATAGACCGGGATGCCATGGCCCTTCAGGCGCTGCGCGGTGGCCTCGGAGCTGGCGACGGCGCCGTCGAAGGCGGTCTTGTGCTGGGCCAGGGCATCGATGAAGAAGTTGGCGGTAGAGCCGGTGCCGACACCGACGACGCTCTTTTCATCCAGTTTCGGCAGGATGAGGTCGACGGCGGCCTGGGCAACGGCCTGTTTGAGTTGGTCCTGGGTCATGCGGGCTCCGGGAGGGGCTGGGCGGAAATCGAAAGGGGCCTAGTATAACGGCTCGCGCGGCTTTGCTGTGGTCGCCCGACGTAGCGCTGCGGTAGACTCCCAGGCCTTGTCCCGCGGCCCAGTGATGCTTTCCCGATGCTCGAACAGTACGTCAAGAAGATCCTCACCTCGCGCGTCTACGACGTTGCCGTCGAAACCCCGCTGCACAGTGCCGGCCAGCTGAGCAAGCGCCTGGGCAACACGGTGCTGCTCAAGCGCGAGGACCTGCAGCCGGTGTTCTCGTTCAAGATCCGCGGGGCCTACAACAAGCTGGCGCAGTTGAGCGCGGAGGAACTGGCCCGTGGCGTGGTCACCGCGTCGGCCGGCAACCACGCCCAGGGCGTGGCCCTGGCCGCCCGCGAGCTGGGCATCAAGGCCACCATCGTGATGCCCAAGACCACCCCGGAGATCAAGATCGAGGGCGTGCGTTCGCGCGGCGGCAAGGTGGTGCTGCATGGCGACTCCTTTCCCGAGGCGCTGGCCTATTCGCTGAAGCTGGTCGACGAGAAGGGCTTCGTCTACATCCACCCCTATGACGACCCGCACACCATCGCCGGCCAAGGCACGGTGGCCATGGAAATCCTGCGTCAGCACCCGGGCCAGCTCGATGCGATATTCGTGCCGGTCGGCGGCGGCGGCCTGATCGCCGGCATCGCCGCCTACGTGAAGTACCTGCGCCCGGAGATCAAGGTGATCGGCGTCGAGCCGGACGATTCCAACTGCCTGCAGGCCGCCATGGCTGCCGGCGAGCGCGTGGTGCTGCCGCAGGTCGGGCTGTTCGCCGACGGCGTGGCGGTGGCGCAGATCGGTCAGCACACCTTCGACATCTGCCGCCATCATGTGGATGAAGTGATCACTGTCAGCACCGACGAGATCTGTGCGGCGATCAAGGATATCTACGACGATACCCGCTCGATCACCGAACCTGCCGGCGCACTGGGTGTGGCCGGGATCAAGAAGTACGTCGAACTCAAAGGCGTGACCGGGCAGACCCTGGTGGCCATCGACTCCGGCGCCAACGTCAACTTCGACCGCCTGCGCCATGTCGCCGAGCGCGCCGAACTGGGCGAGAAGCGCGAGGCGATCATTGCCGTGACCATCCCCGAGCGCCCGGGCAGCTTCAAGGCCTTTTGCGAGGCCATCGGCAAGCGCCAGATCACCGAGTTCAACTACCGCAAGCACACCTCGGACGAGGCGCACATCTTCGTTGGCGTGCAGACCCATCCGGACACCGACCCGCGTGCGGCACTGGTGCAGCAGTTGACCGAGCAAGGTTTCCCGGTCACCGACCTGACCGACAACGAGCTGGCCAAGCTGCATATCCGTCACATGGTCGGCGGCCACTCGGCCGGGGCCCGCGACGAGATCGTGCTGCGTTTCGAATTCCCCGAGCGGCCGGGTGCATTGTTCAACTTCCTCAACAAACTGGGCGGGCGCTGGAACATCTCGATGTTCCACTACCGTAACCACGGCGCCGCCGACGGCCGCGTAGTGGCGGGGCTGCAGGTGCCGGAAGACGAGCGTCACCTGGTGCCGGCGGCGCTGGCCAAGATCGGCTACCCGTATTGGGACGAGACCGAGAACCCGGCTTACCGGCTATTCTTGGGCTGAAGACCCCATCGCGGGGCAAGCCCGCTCCCACGTTACGGCGTGGGAGCGGGCTTGCCCCGCGATGCTGGATGGCCCGCAGAAGGAATCTCGACAAATGGAACACCTGACCACCCTCAAGACCCTGCACATCCTCGCCACCGCGCTGCTGTTGCTGGGCGCGCTGGGCCTGGCAATCTGGACCGGCTACGCCCGTCGCAAAGGCGATGCCGAGGCCTACGCCAAACTGCTGCGCCGGCCACTGGTGTTCGTCTGGCTGCTGATGGGCCTGTGCCTGGTGAGCATGCCGTTCACTGGCTGGTGGCTGGTGCACCTGGTGGGGTGGCCGCTGGGGCAGGCCTGGGTGCTGGCGTCCAGCGTCATCTATACCGTTGGCGCGTTTGCGCTGTGGTGGCTGCTGGTGCGCTTGAACCGGCTGCGCAAGGCCGAAGTGGTGGGGTTGAAGTTCACCCTGGCGCTGGCGGTGTTCAGCGGCGTGTGCTTCCTGTCCATTGCCGGGCTGATGGGCGCCAAACCGGTCTAGGCCCTTTTGGGGCTGCCTTGCAGCCCAATCGCCGGCAAGCCGGCTCCCACAAGGATCGGGTTTGCACTTCCCCTGTGGGAGCCGGCTTGCCGGCGATTGGGCCGCAAGCGGCCCCGGCATTCTCAACCCCTCAACGAAATCACCTTCCACCCGCGCCGCTGCGCCTCGGCCCGCAGATTCGGGTCCGGGTCCACCGCCACGGCATGGGTCACCTGTTCCAATAGCGGCACATCGTTCATCGAATCGCTGTAGAAGTAGCTGTCTTCCAGGTCGAAGCCGTTCTCCAGCATCCAGCGGTTCAGCCGCGTCACCTTGCCTTCACGGAAGCAGGGTATATCGGTACTGCGCCCGGTATAGCGCCCGTCCTGCGTTTCGCATTCGGTCGCCAGCAGCACGCGCACGCCCAGGCGGCGGGCGATGGGCGCGGTGACGAAGCGGTTGGTGGCGGTGATGATCACCAACTGGTCGCCGGCCTCGCGGTGCTGCTGCAGCAACGCCAGGGCCTTGGGCAGGATCATCGGCTCGATGCAGTCGCGCATGAACTCGCGGTGCCATTGCGCAAGCTGTGCAGGTTCGGTAGCGGCAAGGATCTCCATGGAGAAGGCCAGGTAGGCCGAAAGGTCCAGGCTGCCGTGCAGGTAGTCCTGGTAGAAGGCATCGTTGCGTGCCTTGTACGCGGCAGGGTCGAGAATGCCCCGTTCGCACAGGTAGTCACCCCAGGCGTGGTCGCTGTCGCCGCCGAGGAGGGTATTGTCCAGATCGAATAAAGCCAGGCGCATGGGAATGTCTCGCAGAAGCCCTCGGGAAGCCCTGCACGATACGGAGTTTTCACCTCGCTGCACATAAGCTTGGCGGGCGCGTTGCTGCGCTCGCAAGCTTTGTGGAACAATGCCGCGACATGCGTTTGCGAGGTTGCTGCCGTGATCGACCCGGATGGTTTTCGCCCCAATGTCGGGATCATTCTTACGAATGATGCCGGGCAGGTGCTATGGGCTCGGCGGATCAACCAGGATGCCTGGCAGTTTCCCCAGGGAGGCATCAACCCTGACGAGACGCCGGAAGACGCCCTGTACCGCGAGCTGAATGAAGAAGTCGGCCTTGAGCGCGACGATGTGGAAATTCTTGCCTGCACCCGTGGCTGGTTGCGTTATCGTTTACCCCAGCGCCTGGTGCGCACCCACAGCCAGCCGCTGTGCATCGGCCAGAAGCAAAAGTGGTTCCTGCTGCGCCTTGTGAGCAATGAGCAACGGGTGCGCATGGACCTGACTGGCAAACCGGAATTCGACGGCTGGCGCTGGGTCAGCTACTGGTATCCGCTGGGCCAGGTGGTGACATTCAAGCGCGAGGTCTACCGACGCGCCCTGAAAGAGCTAGCCCCGCGCCTGCTGACGCGCGACTGACGACGGAGTCCGACCCCGAGCCATGCTCAATACGCTGCGCAAGATCGTCCAGGAAGTGAACTCCGCCAAAGATCTCAAGACGGCGTTGGGTATCATTGTCTTGCGCGTCAAGGAAGCCATGGGCAGCCAGGTCTGCTCGGTCTACCTGCTCGATCCTGAGACCAACCGCTTCGTGCTGATGGCCAGCGAAGGCCTCAACAAGCGCTCCATCGGCAAGGTCAGCATGGCCCCCAACGAGGGCCTGGTCGGCCTGGTCGGCACCCGGGAAGAGCCGCTGAACCTGGAAAACGCCGCCGACCACCCCCGCTACCGCTACTTCGCCGAGACCGGCGAAGAGAAATTCGCCTCCTTCCTCGGTGCACCGATCATCCATCACCGCCGCGTGGTCGGGGTGCTGGTCATCCAGCAGAAAGAGCGTCGCCAGTTCGATGAAGGCGAGGAAGCCTTCCTGGTCACCATGAGCGCCCAGCTCGCCGGGGTTATCGCCCATGCCGAGGCCACCGGCTCGATCCGCGGCCTGGGCCGCCAGGGCAAGGGCATCCAGGAGGCGCGCTTCGTCGGTGTGCCGGGCTCGCCAGGGGCTGCGGTCGGCCGCGCCGTGGTGATGCTGCCGCCGGCCGATCTGGAAGTGGTGCCGGACAAGACCGTCGAAGACATCGACAACGAACTCAAGCTGTTCAACAACGCCCTCGAAGGCGTGCGCGAAGACATGCGCAAGCTGTCGGCCAAGCTGGCCACCCAGCTGCGCCCGGAAGAGCGCGCGTTGTTCGACGTTTACCTGATGATGCTCGAGGACGCCGCCCTCGGTGGCGAGGTGACCGAGGTCATCAAGACCGGCCAGTGGGCCCAAGGTGCGCTGCGCCAGGTCGTTGGCGAGCACGTCAACCGCTTCGAACTGATGGACGACGACTACCTGCGCGAGCGCGCCTCCGACGTCAAGGACCTCGGCCGCCGCCTGCTCGCCTACTTGCAGGAAGCCCGTTCGCAGTCGCTGGTGTACCAGGACAACACCATCCTGGTCAGCGAAGAGCTGACCCCCGCCATGCTTGGCGAGGTGCCGGAAGGCAAGTTGGTCGGCCTGGTCTCGGTGCTCGGTTCGGGCAACTCCCACGTGGCGATTCTCGCCCGGGCCATGGGCATCCCCACGGTCATGGGCCTGGTCGACCTGCCGTATTCGAAAGTCGACGGCATCGAGCTGATCGTCGACGGCTACAAGGGCGAGGTATACACCAACCCCGGCGAAGTGCTGCGCAAGCAGTACCGCGACGTGGTCGAGGAGGAGCGCCAGCTGGCCCAGGGGCTCGACGCCCTGCGCGAGCTGCCGTGCATCACCCCGGACGGCCACCGCATGCCGCTGTGGGTCAACACCGGGCTGCTCGCCGACGTGGCGCGCGCCCAGCAGCGTGGCGCCGAGGGTGTCGGCCTGTACCGCACCGAAGTGCCGTTCATGATCAACCAGCGCTTCCCCAGTGAGAAGGAGCAGTTGGCGATCTACCGCGAGCAGTTGCAGGCGTTCCACCCGCTGCCGGTGACCATGCGCACCCTCGACATCGGTGGCGACAAGGCGCTGTCGTACTTCCCGATCAAGGAAGAGAACCCGTTCCTCGGCTGGCGCGGCATCCGTGTCACCCTCGACCACCCGGAAATCTTCCTGGTGCAGACCCGCGCCATGCTCAAGGCCAGCGAGGGCCTGAACAACCTGCGCATCCTGCTGCCGATGATTTCCGGCATCCACGAGCTGGAAGAGGCACTGCACCTGATTCACCGCGCCTGGGGCGAAGTCCGCGACGAGGGCACCGACGTGCCGATGCCGCCGGTGGGCGTGATGGTGGAAATCCCCGCGGCGGTGTACCAGACCAAGGAGCTGGCGCGGCAGGTGGACTTCCTGTCGGTCGGTTCCAACGACCTTACCCAGTACCTGTTGGCGGTCGACCGCAACAACCCGCGGGTTGCCGACCTCTACGACTACCTGCACCCAGCCGTGCTGCAAGCCCTGAACACCGTGGTGCGCGACGCCCATGGCGAAGGCAAGCCGGTGAGCATCTGTGGCGAGATGGCGGGCGACCCGGCAGCGGCGATCCTGTTGATGGCCATGGGCTTCGACAGCTTGTCGATGAACGCCACCAACTTGCCGAAAGTGAAATGGATGCTGCGCCAGATCAACATGAGCAAGGCCAAGGAGTTGCTGGTCGATGCCATGAGCCATGACAACCCGCAGGTTATCCACAGCTCGCTGCAGCTGGCGCTGAAGAACCTGGGGCTGGCGCGGATGATCGGGCCTGGGGCTAACAAAACCCTCTGAATTCGATGTGGCCCTATCGCGGGGCAAGCCCGCTCCCACGCAGGCTATAAGCAGACTGCGTGGGAGCGGGCTTGCCCCGCGATGAGGGCTGGCTCAGACCTCCAGGCTCACCTCCCCCAGATGCCCCCCAAACGGCCCGAAACTGCGCTCCACCATGCGCCGCCGCCCCCGGTCATCCACAATCAGCACCGTACTCGCCCGCGTCCCGTAGTTCTGGCTGGCGATGAACACGCTCGACAGCAGCCGCTCGGTGGCCAGCCCCACGCCGGTCTCGGGCAGTTCGCTGTCCGCGGCCGGCTCACCGTCGGCCAGCAAACGCAAAAGTTGTTCTGGTTCAGCTGATTCGAGCAACTTCAGCAGCCCGCTGCGCGCCTTGACCAGCTTGGGCCACGGCGTGTCCAACCCGGCATTCGAAAGCCCGTAGACCCCAGGCTCCAGCAAGCGTGGCGTCGCTTCCCAGGCATGCAGGTAGCCCAGCTGCTCGGCATCCCCGACCAGCAGGTTGAAGCCGGAGTACTGCCCGCTGCGGCTGGCGACCAGGTCCAGATACGCCTCAACCCCCAGTTCGCCCTGCAGAAACGCCGCCACCAGATCGCCCCGCGAGCGTGGCCCCAGCGCCTGGCGCGGGTCGCGGATATTGGTCAGCGCGGCGAAGCGCCCCTGCGGCCCTACGCCAAGCCAGGTACCGCCGGCCTCCAGGTCGCGCCCGGCGTACACCCCCGGCGCATCCGCCCAGGCCGCCAGGGCCTGGGTCGGGCGGGCATGGAACTCGTCACGGTTGGCCGCGACGATCAGCGGCCGGGCGGTACCCGGCCGCCAGGCGAATACGATCAGGCACATAGGTTGTCCCCTGTGTTTTCGGCCACTCTACCCGCGCCGGGGGAGCTGATCCATCACCTGACACAGACTTCACTAGAGCGCCGGGCTTGGCTTCCGTTACCATGCCGGATTGTTTTCCACAGGGGCCACGAATGGAATTCGTACTCTATCTGCTGTTGGGTGCCTGCGCCGGCGTGCTGGCCGGGCTGTTCGGCGTGGGGGGCGGCATCATCATCGTGCCGGTGCTGGTGTTCAGCTTCACCTTGCAGGGCTTCGACCCTGCGGTCCTCACCCACCTGGCGGTTGGTACCTCGCTGGCCACCATCGTCTTCACCTCGATCAATGCCGTGCTCGAGCACCAGCGCAAAGGCGCGGTGCAGTGGCCGATCTTCACCTGGATGGCCGTGGGCATCCTGCTCGGTGCGCTGGTGGGGGCCAAGACTGCCTCGCTGATCCAGGGCCCGATGTTGCAGAAGATCATCGGCATATTCGCCCTGGTGATCGCCGTGCAGATGGCCCTGGACCTCAAGCCCAAGGCCAGCCGTGGCATCCCCGGCAAGCCTGGCCTGATCGGCGCCGGCGGCGTGATCGGCTGGGCCTCGGCGATTTTCGGCATCGGCGGTGGCTCGTTGACCGTGCCGTTCTTGACCTGGCGCAGCCTGCCCATGCAAAAAGCCGTGGCCACCTCGTCGGCCTGCGGCCTGCCGATCGCCCTGGCCAGTGCCTTGAGCTTCATGTGGCTTGGCTGGCACGAGGAGCACCTGCCGGCCCACAGTGTGGGTTATGTCTATTTGCCGGCGCTGGTCGGCATCGCCGTGACCAGCATGTTCTTTGCCCGCTTTGGCGCGCGCCTGGCGCACAGGCTGTCGCCGCGCCTGCTCAAGCGCCTATTCGCCGCGCTGCTGTTCTGCGTCGGCTTAAGTTTTCTGATTTGAACCAAGAGGAATATCCATGCTGCCTTACCCGCAGATAGATCCCGTGGCCGTGGCCCTCGGGCCGCTGAAAATCCACTGGTACGGCCTGATGTACCTGATCGGCATCGGCGGCGCCTGGCTGCTGGCCTCGCGCCGGCTCAACCGCTTCGACCCCACCTGGTCCCGCGAGAAACTGTCCGACCTGGTGTTCTGGCTGTCGATGGGTGTAATCGTCGGCGGGCGCCTGGGCTACGTGCTGTTCTACGACCTGCACCAGTACCTGGCCAACCCCACGCTGATCTTCGAAGTATGGAAAGGCGGCATGTCGTTCCACGGCGGCTTCATCGGCGTGATGCTGGCGGCGCTGTGGTTCGGCAAGCGCAACAACAAGTCGTTCTTCGAGCTGATGGACTTCGTCGCACCGCTGGTGCCGATCGGCCTGGGTGCCGGGCGCATCGGCAACTTCATCAACGCCGAACTGTGGG
Organism: Pseudomonas sichuanensis; assembly: GCF_003231305.1. Classification (GTDB taxonomy): domain Bacteria; phylum Pseudomonadota; class Gammaproteobacteria; order Pseudomonadales; family Pseudomonadaceae; genus Aquipseudomonas; species Aquipseudomonas sichuanensis. The sequence goes on from NZ_QKVM01000003.1 coordinate 178,972, forward strand.
GCAAGGCCACCGACGTGCCGTGGGCCATGGTCTTCCCGCCGTTCAGCGATCCGGCGCAACTGCCGCGTCACCCGTCGCAGCTGTACCAGTTCGCCCTGGAAGGTGTGGCATTATTCGTCATCCTCTGGCTCTACTCGCGCAAGCCGCGCCCGACCATGGCCGTTTCCGGCATGTTCGCGCTGTTCTACGGCATCTTCCGCTTCATCGTGGAATTCGTGCGGGTGCCGGATGCCCAGCTGGGCTACATTGCCTTTGGCTGGCTGACCATGGGTCAGTTGCTTTGCGTGCCGATGATCGTCGGCGGCATCTTCCTGATCTGGTGGGCCTACAACCGTAAACCTACGGCCAAGGCCGCCGTCTGATTCCCACGGCAGGGGCGATCCCCCTGCCGTTCTTGTTACAGGTAAGCGATGAAACAGTATCTAGATCTGGTCCGTGACGTCATCGACAACGGCACGCTGCAGGAAAACCGCACCGGCACCCGCACCATCAGCCTGCCGGGCGCCATGCTGCGTTTCGACCTGCAAAAAGGCTTCCCCGCCATCACCACGCGCAAGCTGGCATTCAAGTCGGCGATCGGCGAGATGGTGGGCTTTCTGCGTGGCGTGAAGAACGCCGGCGAGTTCCGCGAACTGGGCTGCAAGGTCTGGGACCAGAACGCCAACGAAAACGCCCAGTGGCTGGCCAACCCGTTCCGCCTGGGCCATGACGACCTTGGCGAAATCTACGGCGTGCAATGGCGCCAGTGGCCGGGCTACAAGCGCATCGCGCTGAGCAACCCGGCCGCCATCGCCATGGCCGAGAAGGCCGGTTTCCGCCAGATCGCCCAGGACGAGGAGGACGGCCAGGCGTTCGTCATCCTGTACAAGGCCATCGACCAGGTGCGCCAGTGCCTGGACACCATTGCCAACGACCCGGGCAGCCGCCGCATCCTGTTCCACGGCTGGAACTGCGCCCAGCTCGACGAGATGGCCCTGCCGCCGTGCCACCTGCTGTACCAGTTCCACCCGAATGTCGAGACCAAGGAAATCTCCCTGACCCTCTACATCCGCTCCAACGACCTGGGCCTGGGCACGCCGTTCAACCTCACCGAAGGCGCCGCGCTGCTGTCGCTGTTCGGCCGCCTGACCGGCTACACCCCGCGCTGGTTCACCTACTTCATCGGCGATGCCCATGTGTACGAGAACCACCTGGACATGCTCAACGAGCAGATGAAGCGCGAGCCGCTGGCGGCGCCGAAGCTGGTGATCAGTGACCGCGTGCCGGCGTTTGCCGAGACCGGCAAGTACGAGCCGGAGTGGCTGGAGAAGATCGAGCCGAGTGATTTCTGGCTGGAAGGCTATGAGCACCATGCGCCGATGACGGCGCCGATGGCGGTCTGACAGATCCTCATCGTCTGAGCTGACGCTATCGCGGGGCAAGCCCGCTCCCACGCAAGCTAAACGCAGGCTGCGTGGGAGCGGGCTTGCCCCGCGATGCTTTTGGCCTCAATGCCCATGGCTACGCCCCACATGCGAATGCTCGGTCTCCGGCACCGACACTGCCCCATTGGTCTCCAGCTGCTGCAGGATCGCGCACTCATTCCCCTGCGCATTGCACTGCTGCCTTAGCTCCACCAGCTGCGTCTGCAGCGCCAGCAACCCGTCGATCCTCGCCTGCACATGCTCGATATGCTCGTCGATCAGCGCATTGACGCTGCCGCACGAACCTTCCGGGCTGTCGCGCAGGCGCAACAGGCTGCGGATTTCGTCGAGGGTCATGTCCAGGGTGCGGCAGTTGCGGATGAACGTCAGCCGCTCCACGTGGGCCTGGGTGTACAGCCGGTAGTTGCCATCGGTGCGGGCGGGCTCGGGCAGCAGTTGCTCGCGCTCGTAGTAGCGAATGGTCTCCACGGCGCAATCAGTGGCCTTGGCCAGTTCTCCGATCTTCATGGCAAATCTCCTGCAGAGGGCTTGACCCTATAGTGGCTACAGGGTGTTCACTTGGCAACAACCCGCTCTGTGGATAACTGCAGAGGCCAGTGCTCAGTTAAGGATGATTCCATGAACCAGCCTGTCAGCCCCGAACACAAGCATGACCACGGCCATGACCACGCGCATGGTGATAAAGGCCATAGCCACGACACCCATGCCCACAGCTGCTGCGGTGCCAGTGCCGCGCCGGCCCTGGTGCAACTGACCGAAAAGGCCAGCGCCGGGGCGCAGCTCAGCCGTTTCCGCATCCAGGCCATGGACTGCCCGACCGAGCAGACCCTGATCCAGGACAAGCTGGGCAAGATGGCCGGCATCGAGCAGCTGGAATTCAACCTGATCAACCGCGTGCTGGGGGTACGCCACACCCTCGACGGCACCGCCGAGATCGAACGCGCCATCGACAGCCTGGGTATGCAGGCCGAACCGCTGGGCGGTGAAGATGAGCCCGGTGCCGCGCCTGCCGTCAAGACCCGCTGGTGGCCGCTGGCGCTGTCGGGTGTGGCGGCCATCGCCGCTGAACTCGTGCACTTCTCCGCCCTTGCCCCAGAGTGGGTGGTCGCTGCATTGGCCCTGGCCGCCATCCTCGGCTGCGGCCTGGGCACCTACAAGAAGGGCTGGATCGCCCTGAAGAACCGCAACCTCAACATCAACGCGCTGATGAGCATCGCCGTGACCGGTGCCGTGCTGATCGGCCAGTGGCCGGAAGCGGCCATGGTGATGGTGCTGTTCACCGTCGCCGAGCTGATCGAGGCCCGCTCGCTGGACCGTGCGCGCAACGCGATCGGAGGCCTGATGCAACTGGCGCCGGACATGGCGACCGTGCAGCAGGCTGACGGCCAGTGGCGCGAAGTCGAGGTGCGCGAGGTGGCGCTGGGCGCCCTGGTGCGGGTGCGCCCGGGTGAGCGCATCGGCCTGGACGGCGAGGTGGTCAGTGGGCAATCCAGCGTCGATCAGGCACCGATCACCGGCGAAAGCCTGCCGGTCGAGAAGGGCGTGGGCGACAAACTGTTCGCCGGTACCATCAACCAGGCCGGTTCGCTGGAGTACCGCGTCACCGCCGCCGCCGGCCAGTCGACCCTGGCGCGCATCATCAAGGCGGTCGAGGAGGCCCAGGGCGCCCGTGCGCCGACCCAGCGCTTCGTCGACCAGTTCTCGCGCATCTACACCCCGGTGGTGTTCGCCGTGGCCTTGGCCGTGGCGATCATCCCGCCGCTGTTCATGGCCGGCGCCTGGTTCGACTGGATCTACCGCGCCCTGGTGCTGTTGGTGGTGGCCTGCCCGTGCGCCTTGGTGATCTCCACCCCGGTGACCATTGTCAGCGGCCTGGCCGCTGCCGCGCGCAAGGGCATCCTGATCAAGGGCGGTGTGTACCTGGAGGGTGGGCGCAAGCTGGACTTCCTGGCCCTGGACAAGACCGGCACCATCACCCACGGCAAGCCGGTGCAAACCGACAGCAAGGTGCTCGACCCGTTGTTCGAAGGCCGCGCCCAGGCGCTGGCGGCAAGCCTCGCCGACCGTTCCGACCACCCGGTGTCCGGCGCCATCGCGCTCTTCGCCAAGGGGCAAGCCCTGGCCCTGAGCGAAGTCACCGAGTTCGCCGCCTTGGCCGGCCGTGGCGTGCGCGGCGACATCGACGGTGAAACTTACCACTTGGGTAACCATCGCCTGGTCGAGGAGCTGGGCCTGTGCTCGCCGCAGCTCGAGGCCGAGCTCGACCAGCTGGAGCGCCAGGGCAAGACCGTGGTGCTGCTGCTCGACCGCAGCGGCCCGCTGGCGCTCTTCGCCGTGGCCGACACGGTCAAGGACAGCAGCCGCCAGGCCATTGCCGAACTGCATGAACTCGGTATCAAGACGGTCATGCTGACCGGCGACAATCCTCACACCGCCCAGGCTATCGCCGCCCAGGTGGGGATCGACCGGGCCGAGGGCAACCTGCTGCCGGCGGACAAGCTCGCCACCATCGAGCGCCTGTACGCCGAGGGCCATCGGGTCGGCATGGTCGGTGACGGCATCAACGACGCGCCGGCCCTGGCCCGCGCCGAGATCGGTTTCGCCATGGCTGCCGCCGGTACCGACACGGCCATCGAGACCGCCGACGTGGCGCTGATGGACGATGACTTGCGCAAAATCCCGGCGTTCGTCAGGCTGTCGCGCCAAAGTGCGGCGATCCTCACCCAGAACATCGTGCTGGCCCTGGGGATCAAGGCGATATTCCTGGCAATCACGTTTGCCGGCATGGCCACCATGTGGATGGCAGTGTTCGCCGACATGGGCGTGAGTTTGCTGGTGGTGTTCAACGGCCTGCGCCTGCTGCGCAAGTAGCACAGCGCTCAGCTCTGCCCAACATGGCAACGTGGGAGCGGGCTTGCCCCGCGATGGGATGGCGCCGGCGGCGCCGATATCGCGGGGCAAGTTGTTTCGGCGCGCCAGCGCTCCCACAGTTCATGCATCTGTTCCACAAGAGGTTATCCCCAATGCTCAGTGCCGAGCTCAAAGCCTTCTACATGGTGGCCCGCCAGGGCAGCATCACCTTGGCTGCGAAAAAGCTCGGGCTCAGCCAGCCCACGGTGACCACGCAGATCCGCAACCTCGAAAGCCAGTACAACGTCGAGCTGTTCTACCGTGGCGGCCGGCGCCTGGTGCTGAGCGAGGAGGGCGTGCGCCTGCTGCCGATGGTCAAGGCGCTGCTGCAGCAGGAAGCCGACATCGAGTTCGAACTGCGCAACAGCGGCCAGGCCCAGGGCAGCCTGCGCATCGCCGCCACCGCGCCGTACTACATCCTGGACCTTGTGAAGATCTTCCGCGAGCGCCTGCCCCAGGTAGAGGTGGCGGTGGAGATCGGCAACTCGCAGCAGGTGCTGGAAATGCTCGAGGACTACCGGGTGGATATCGCCGCCTCATCGCAACTGCTCGAAGACGCACGCCTGGTGCGCCGGGTGCTGGGCACCGACCCGCTGGTGCTGGCGGTACACCGTAACCACCCTTTGGCACAGCGCCAGGCGGTGTCGATCGACGTGGTGGCCGGGCATTGCCTGTTGATGCGCGAGAAGGGCTCGACCACCCGCAAGCTCACCGAGCAGATGCTGCAGGACGCCGGGGTGAAGGCCGGGGCGCTGCTGGAGATCGGCAGCCGTGAGTCGATCCGCGAGGCGGTGTTGCGCAATATCGGCATCAGCATCATTGCCCGCCATGAGGTGCCGCATAACCCCGAGCTGCGGGTGCTGGCGCTGGACGATGCGCCGGTGATGCACGAGTACCTGTATTGCCTGAAGGAGCGCCGCCAGGCGCGGTTGCCGGCGGCGTTTCTGGGGGTGGCGCAGGAAGTGGTGGGTTCGCAGTTCTGACAGTTCTCTACGGGTTGCACCGGCCTCATCGCCGGCAAGCCGGCTCCCACAGGGTTAGCGCCGACCTGCTCTTGTGGGAGCTGGCTTGCCAGCGATAGGGCCCTCAAGGCCACTACAAAATCTGCCTATACCACTATCGCCGGCTTTTGCCCCAACGCCACAGAACCTTCGCACAGCCTGCCTAGCATGGCCCCCATCGCTTCGATGAGGACTTGCCATGAACCACGTCACCCCGGGCGCACAGATGAAAGTGCGCGGCATCCACAAACGCTTCGGTGCCTTCACCGCGCTCAACGACGTGTCCCTGGACATCGCCGCTGGCGAGCTGGTGTGCCTGCTCGGCCCCTCGGGCTGCGGCAAGACCACCCTGCTGCGCTGCATCGCCGGCCTGGAACGCCAGGACCGCGGCACCCTGTACATCGGCGATCGCGACATCTCCGAGCTGCCGCCCCAGGCCCGTGACTACGGCATCCTGTTCCAGTCCTACGCGCTGTTCCCCAACCTCACCGTCGCAGCCAACATCGCCTACGGCCTGACCGCCAGCAGCCGTGACCAGGTGCGCGAGCGCGTCAGCGAGATGCTCGAGCTGGTCGGCCTGTCGGGCAGCGAAAAGAAATACCCCGGCCAACTCTCCGGCGGCCAGCAGCAACGCGTGGCCCTGGCCCGGGCCCTGGCTCCCCGGCCATCGCTGCTGTTGCTCGACGAACCGATGTCGGCACTCGACGCCCGGGTTCGCGAGCACCTGTGCACCGAGCTGCGCCAGCTGCAACGCCAACTGGGCATCACCACGCTGATGGTGACCCACAACCAGGACGAGGCCATGCTGATGGCCGACCGCATCGCCGTGATGAACAACGGCCAGGTCGAGCAGTACGCCACCCCGCAGGCAATCTACGACCAGCCGGCCACGCCGTTCGTCGCCGAGTTCGTCGGCCAGGGCAACTGGCTGCCGTTCCAGCGCAGCAGCGACAGCCATGCCCAGGTCGGCAGCATGAACATGCGCCTGGCGGCCAACGCCGGCCGTGCCAGCAGCGGCCGCTTGTTCTGTCGCCCCGAGGCGATCACCGTGAACCCGGTGGTGCACGAGGAAAACCTGTTCCCGGCCAAGGTCCGCGAGATCACCTTCCTCGGCAACCGCTGCCGCATGAGCTTCGAGCTCAAGGCCCTGCCGGGCCATGCCCTGCTCGCCGAGCTTGCGCCAGAAGCCATGCCGCGCCTGGGCTCGCAGGACATCTGGGTGGCCCTGCCACCGCAGAGCCTGCAGGTGTTTGCCTGAGATGGCCGCGCCCATGACCCTGCCCCTGAACACCGCCAAGGCCGCGCCGCGCAGTGGCGTCGCCTTCGGTGACCGGCTGTTCGTCGTTGGTGGCAAGAGCCTGCTGCTGATCCTGCTGGTGCTGGCGGTGCTGATGCCGTTGCTGGCGATCTTCTGGAAAGGCTTCAGTGCCGATGCCGGCCAGGGCGGTGGCCTGGTGGCGGCCCGCGAGCTGTTCGCCAGCGCCAACTTCCACTGGCTGCTCGGTAACAGCCTGTCGGTGGCCTTCACCGTCGCGGCCATCGTCGTGCCGCTGGCCTACCTGTTCGCCTATGCCCTGCAACGCACGCTGATCCCGGCCAAGGGCCTGTGGCGCGGCATTTCCTTGCTGCCGCTGCTGGCGCCGTCGATGCTGCCGGCCATCGCCCTGGTGTACCTGTTCGGCAACCAGGGCCTGCTGCGCGGGCTGCTCAGCGACAACATCTACGGCTTCTGGGGCATCGTCCTCGGCGAGGCCATCTACACCTTCCCCCATGCCCTGATGATCCTGCTGTCGGCGCTGTCGCTGGCCGATGCCCGGCTGTTCGATGCCGCGTCGAGCATGGGTGCCGGGCCAGCCCGGGCCTTCTTCAGCATCACCTGGCCGGCCACGCGCCAGGCGGTATTCGCCGCGTTCTGCCTGGTGTTCACCCTGACCATCACCGACTTCGGCGTGCCCGTGGTGGTCGGTGGCGACTATCAGGTGCTGGCGCTGGAAGCCTACAAGGCGGTGGTCGGCCAGCAACAGTTCGGCCGTGGCGCGCTGATCGGCATGGTGCTGCTGGTGCCGGCCTTGCTCAGCTTTGCTGTCGATGCCTGGCTGCGCCGCCGCCAGGGCGACGCCATGAGCGGCCGCGCCCAGGTGTTCGAGCCCAAGCCATCCAGGCTGCGCGATGCCTGCTTCCTGGCCCTGGTGCTGGTGGTGTGCGCGGCGTTGCTGGCGGTGATCGGCATGGCGGTGTATTCGTCGCTGGTCAAGTTCTGGCCCTACAACCTGTCGCTGTCGCTGAACCACTATCAGTTCGACGACACCGCAGGTGGCGGCTGGCTGGCCTATCGCAACAGCGTGACCATGGCCCTGTGCACCGCGCTGATCGGCAGCGTGATCATCTTCAGCGGCGCCTACCTGATGGAGAAGACCCAAGGCCAACGCCTGCTCAACCAGGCCCTGCGTCTGCTCAGCTTCATCCCCATGGCCGTGCCCGGCCTGGTACTCGGCCTGGGCTACGTGTTCTTCTTCAACCTCAACGGCAACCCGCTGCATGTGTTCTACGGCAGCATGGCGCTGCTGGTGGTGTGCACCATCGCCCACTACCTGACCACCGCGCAGATGACCGCCACCACCGCGCTGCGCCAGCTCGACGGTGAGTTCGAAGCCGCCGCGCTGTCGCTCAAGGCGCCGCTGTACAAGCATTTCATGCGCGTCACCGTACCGATTTGCCTGCCGGCGCTGCTGGACATCACCCGCTACCTGTTCGTCTCGGGCATGACCACCGTGTCGGCGGCGATCTTCCTCTACAGCCCCGACACCATCCTTGCTGCCGTGGCCGTGCTGAACATGGATGACGCCGGCAACGTTGGCGGCGCCGCCGCCATGTCCACCCTGATCCTGCTCACCAGCGCCGCCGCCTCGCTGCTGCTGGCCGCGGCTTCACGCGGCCTGCTGCGCCGCTCCCAGGCCTGGCGCCAGCGCGCCCCTGGCCATTGACCGACTGCCCACAACGATAGGAACCGCACCATGTTCAAGCCCCTCGCACTTGCCGCTGCAGTATCCGCCGTGTTCAGCCTGCAGGCCTCGGCTGCCGCCACCCAGCTGACCGTCTACACGGCCCTTGAGGCCGAGCAGCTCAAGAGCTACAAGCAGGCCTTCGAGAAGGCCAACCCGGACATCGAGATCAAGTGGGTACGTGACTCCACCGGCATCATCACCGCCAAGCTGCTGGCCGAAAAAGACCGCCCGCAGGCCGACGCGGTATGGGGCCTGGCGGCCTCCAGCCTGGCCATCCTCGACCAGAACGGCATGCTCGACGCCTACGCGCCCAAGGACCTGGGCAAGATCTCGCCCAACTACCGCGACGCCGCCAACCCGCCGGCCTGGGTGGGCATGGACGTGTGGGCTGCGACCATCTGCTTCAACACGGTCGAAGCCGAGAAACAGGGCCTGAGCAAGCCGCTGAGTTGGCAAGACCTGACCAAGCCCGAGTACAAGGGCAAGATCGTCATGCCCAACCCGGCCTCGTCCGGCACCGGCTTCCTGGATGTCAGCGCCTGGCTGCAGACCTTCGGCGAACCCCAGGGCTGGGCCTACATGGACGCCCTGCACCAGAACATTGGCCAGTACGTTCATTCCGGCTCCAAGCCGTGCAAGCTGGCCGCCGCCGGCGAGTTCCCGATCGGTATCTCGTTCGAGTACCCGGCCGTGCAGCTCAAGCGCCAGGGCGCGCCGCTGGACATCGTGCTGCCGAAGGAAGGCCTGGGCTGGGAGATCGAGGCCACCGCCGTGATCAAGGGTTCGCCGAAGGCCGATGCGGCCAGGCGCCTTGCAGATTTTTCCGCCAGCCCCGCCGCGATGGAGCTATACAAAGAGAACTTCGCCGTGCTCGCCGCGCCGGGCATTGCCAAGCCCCAGACCGAGTTGCCGGCGGACTACGAGCAGCGCCTGATCAAGAACGACTTCGCCTGGGCTTCGAAGAACCGCGACGAGATCCTCAGCGAATGGCGCAAGCGCTATGACGGCAAGTCGGAGAAAGTCGCCCAGCAGTGAGGGCCCCATCGCGGGGCAAGCCCGCTCCCACGGGCGTGGACTGTCCCCAAGGGTTGGATTGGTGTCCAATTTTCAGGGGGAGTCCAGGTGTCGTGGGAGCGGGCTTGCCCCGCGATGACGTCATCAAAGGAAAACACGATGCCCAATTCGCACCAGACCATCGATAACACCTTCGCTCTCTATGAACACCACGGCAGCGCCGACTACATCGGCGAAGCCATCACCCAGCTCGAGCACATGTCCCAGGCCGCGCAACTGGCCATGGCCGAAGGCTACGACGACGAAGTGGTGCTGGCGGCGTTCTTCCACGACATCGGCCACTTGCTGGGTGAAGGCGAAGCCAGCATGGGCGGCTATGGTGTGGTCAGCCACGAACGCCTGGGCGCCGAATACCTGCGCCGTGCCGGCTTCGGCGAGCGCATGGCGCGCCTGGTGGAGTACCACGTCGAGGCCAAGCGCTACCTGACCCTGCGCAAGCCGGGGTATTACGACCGGCTGAGCGAGGCCAGTCGACGCACGCTGGGGTATCAGGGTGGGGTGATGAGCGATGCCGAGGCGGATGCGTTCGAGGGGGATCCGCTGTTTGCGGTGAGCCTGCGGATGCGCGAGTGGGATGAGTTGGCCAAGGAGGTCGGGGTGCCGGTGATGGACCTGATGGTGCTGAAGCAGAAGGCCTTGGCATTGCTCTGAGGCTTTAATGGCCTGCGCCGGCCTCTTCGCGGGTAAACCCGCTCCCACAGGATCTCGTTGCGCTCAAAAGTAGCAGTGAACCTGTGGGAGCGGGCTTGCCCCGCGATGGGCCTAAAGGTCGGCCACCAACGCCTCCAGTTGCTCCTGGCGCTCCGGCTGATTCACCTTGGCCCCCGGATTGAGCGTCGACCACTGCGGATGCGCCCGCGCCTTGCTCAGCGCCTCGGGCAGCTTGCCTTCGCGCCAGGCCTTCTCGTCCAGCGTGCCCAGGCGAATGCTGTCCTGCGCCGCGTGTCCGCGGCTATCCAGCGCCACCATCAACTGCTGCTGACGCAGCGCCAGCAGGCGCAGCACGGTGTCATCCACCGTCAATTCCCGCTGGCCCTTGAGCTTGCCCATCAACCGCGCGCCATAGTTGCGCGCCGTTTGCAGCGCGCCGCCGGCAATGGCCCCGGCCAGCGCCGCGGCGCCCAGGGTCAGGCCGCCGACCAGCAGATCGACGCCGGCGCCGGCCGCTGCACCGGCAGCCACCCCGCTGCCCAGGCGCACGCCCAGCAACTTCAAGGTTTCCGGATTGAACAGGTCATCGCCCCAGCGGCCATCCAGCAATGGCAGGTCACCGGCATTGGCATCTTCGCGGCGGAAGGCATAGAGCTTGAGCAGCGCCTCGACACAGCGCTGCTCGCGCTGGCGTACGTCTCGGCGCAAGGCCTCGATGGCCTTGGCTTCTTCGGCGGGCTCGACACTGCGCCGGCAGGCGGCGCAATCGAGCAGCAATTCGGCGATCAGGCGTTTGCCGCTGTGCTGGCGGGCCAGGCGCTGCGCCTGCTGGTCGTCGATCAGCCGCTGCAGGGCCGGGCGGGCCTCTTCCAGCAACAGGGCGAGGCTTTCGTAGAGGCGCCGTTCGCCGTCCTCTGGCGGGGCCACGCTGTCGAACCGCACCAGCGCGTGCAGGCCCAGCCGCGCCAGGGCTTCGCGCCACTGCGGCTCGCGGTGCTGGTGGCTGGCGACGAAGTTGAGCACCGGCAGCAGTGGCTTGCCGCAACCGGCCAGCACCTCCAGCTCGTCGCGATACTTGGCTAGCACCGGCTCGCGGGCGTCGATCACGTACAGCCCGGCGTTGCTCGCCAGCAACTGGCGCAGCACCTTGGCTTCCTGTTCGAAGCGTTGGCGCGCCTCGCTGCCCTGGAGGAATCGCTCCAGCCGGGCCGGGCCGTCCAGCCGCTCGCCCGGCCGCTCGAGGCGTTCGAGGTAGTCGAGCAGGGCGATGGCGTCTTCCAGGCCGGGGGTGTCGTACAGCTCCAGCAGCGGCTCGCCGTCCACCGACAGGCGCGCGCCTTCGACATGGCGGGTGGTGCTGGGGCGGTGCGAGACCTCGCCAAAGCCGACATCGCGGGTCAGGGTGCGCAGCAGCGAGGTCTTGCCGACGTTGGTGTGGCCGACCACGGCCAGTTTCAGGGGCTCAGTCATGGCCATGCTCCAGCCAGGTCAGCGGCGAGGTGTCGGCGTGGGGCAGGCCCAGGCGGTCGAGGGCGTCGTGCCAGTCGCCCAGGCGCGCGGCGTCCAGCGCCTGGCCGGGTTGTGGCTGGAGCAGCCAGATGCGCGTGGCGCCGGCATTGCGCGCCAGCTCCGCGAGCAGCGCCAGGCTGCCACGGTCCGGTGAACGGCGCGGATCACAGGCGATGGCCAGGCGCGCCGGGGGGAAGCGGCCGAGCTGTTCGAGCAGTTTGTTGCGCGATTCGCGGCTGTCGAGCACGCCGGCGTTGGTCACGCCTTGCGGCAGGGCTGGCGGCCAGGGCTGCTGATCGTCCAGCTCCAGGCCCACCAGCAGGGCGCCGCTGCTGCCGCTGTCCAGTTGCCCGGCCTCGAACCGCGGGAGCGCCTCCGGGGCCGCGTCCTGCACGCCGATCCGCTCGCTGCGTGGCATCAGCGCTTCACGCAACTGCGCATAGCCGGGCAGGTTGAGGTCCAGGGCCAGCCGCCCGCGGCCCTGGCGCCAGCGCCACAGGCACAGCGCGGCCAGCGCCAGGCGCGGCAACAGGCCGTAGACCAGCACCACGCCGAGCAGCCAGCTGGCCCAGGCCTGGCGCGCCAGGTCGAGGGCCGGCAGGGTGTCGCCGCTGGCGCGGATCATGGCCTCGTCCGGCACGGCGAAGCCCAGTACCGAGGGCAGGGCGCCGAGGGCATGGGTGAGGGCGATGAAGGGTTCGGCGGCGAGCAGCGTGGTTTCCCAGACGAAGCCGTAGCGCCGGGTCGCCAGCAACGCCAGCAACATGCCCAGCGCCGCCAGCATCGCCAACAGCCACAGGCCATGCACCAGGGCACCGAGCAGCCAGCGGTTCAGGCGCTGGCGCTGCAACAGCACCAGCAGCGCCGGGGCCAGTTGCGCGGCCTTGGCATCACGGGCCAGGCGTTCGCTCAACCACAACCACAGGCGGCCCAGTGTTGCGCCCTGTTCGCCGGCGTAGAAAAAGCCGATGGCCCAACCGGCCAGCAACACCAGGTTGAGCCCGAGCAGGCTGCCCAGGGCCCAGAACACGTTCACCGGGCGCTGGCCGTCGCCCAGCGCCGCCAGGCCCAGGCCGGCGCCGCTGAACAGGGCCAGCACCAGCAACGCCATCAATGCCAGGCGGGCGCCTTGCTTCCAGTGGCGCAGCGCCTCGGCCATACGATCGCGTTCGGCCAGCCACAGGGCGCGGGTTTCGATGCGGCTGGCCAGGTCGCCACCCTGCTGGCGGGCGCGGCGGTTGGCTTCCTGGTCCTCCAGGGGGCCGGCGTGTTCTTCGCGCAGGCGCACCGCTTCGGTGAGCCATTGCTTGTCCAGTTCAGTCAGTGCAGTCACAAGCTCGTCCATTGCACAGGTCAGGGCGCAAGCATAACCCACGTGCCCGGTGCTATCCTCGCCGCCATGACTACCTCACTCCCCCTCAGCCTGATCGCGGCCCTCGCCGAGAACCGTGTGATCGGCATCGACAACACCATGCCCTGGCACCTGCCGGGGGACTTCAAGTACTTCAAGGCCACCACCCTGGGCAAGCCGATCATCATGGGGCGCAAGACCTGGGATTCGCTGGGCCGGCCGTTGCCCGGGCGGCTGAACATCGTGGTCAGCCGCCAGCCTGGGCTGCAACTGGCCGGTGCCGAGGTGTTCGCGTCGCTGGAAGCCGCGCTGGTACGCGCCGAGCAGTGGGCCCGGGAGCAGGGCGTCGAGGAGCTGATGCTGATCGGCGGCGCGCAGCTCTACGGCCAGGCGCTGGAAAAAGGGCTGGTGAGTCGCATGTACCTGACCCGGGTCGAGCTGTCGCCTCAGGGCGATGCCTGGTTCCCCGAGTACGACCCGGGGCAGTGGCAACTGGCATCGAGCCAGGCCCAGGCCGCCGAGGGCGAGGGCCCGGTCTACCATTTCGAAGTCTGGGATAAACGCTGATCAGCAGCAATTGCGAATTTATCTCATCCTCTGCTAGCGTGCGCACCTCTTGAGACCTAGAGCCAGGATGTGCCGTGTCTTCATGGAACAAGCAGATCGCCCGGCTGTTCACCGAGCACAAGAAGGCCCTTGAGGCCTTCGTGGCCCGGCGCACCGGCAATGCGCAGGTGGCCGCCGACCTGACCCAGGAGTCTTTCCTGCGGCTGGCGCGGCTGCCTGCCGACAAGCAGATCGACAACCTGTCGGCTTTTCTGTTCACCATCGCCAGCAACCTGGTGCGCGACCACCAGCGCCAGGCCATTCGCCGTGAGCGCCTGGACGCCGGCGAGCCGAGCGAGGAGCTGGCCAGCGAAGCACCCGCCGCCGAAGACCAGTTGGCCGCACAGCAGGAGCAAGCCTTGATGCAGGCCGCTATCCAGGCCTTGCCCGAGGCGACCCGGCACATCTTCCTGCTCTATCATGTCGACGGTTGCACCTACCGCGAAATCGGCGAGCGCATGAACACCACGCCTCGCAGTGTCGAATACCAGCTGCGCAAGGCGCTGCTCGACTGCCGTGCCTTCATCAAGGCACAGCTGGCCGGCGACGGGGGGAGGCAACGCCCATGAGCCAAGATCCCGAGAGCACCATCGACCCCATGAGCGACACGCCCGACAGCGAGCAGCTGTTCGCCGAAGCCACCGCCTGGTATTACCGCCTGCAAGCCGAGGATGTCACCGCGGCCGAGCGGCAGGCGTTTGCCGACTGGCACCTGCAGGGGCCGGAGCAGGCCCAGGCCTGGGCCGAGGTGGTCACCTTGCTGGGCGCCCTGCAGGCCCCGGCCAGGCGCGTGCGCGAGCAGCAGCGCTGGCAATGGCGCAGCGCGCCACGGCGTGCCTGGCCCAAGGTGGCGAGCGCTGCCGCCGCGGTGCTGACGCTGGGGCTGCTGCTCGGCCAGACGCCCTGGCTGGACCGCTGGCGTGCCGACTACGCCACCGGCACCGGCGAGTCGCGCAGTGTCCAGCTGGCCGATGGCTCGCGTATCCAGTTGAACACCGACAGCGCGCTGCAGGTGGAGCTGGCCCATGGCGAGCGGCGTGTGCACCTGTTGCGTGGCGAGGCCTGGTTCGAGGTGGCCCGTGACCCCGACCGGCCCTTCGTGGTGCGCGCTGGCGACGGTTGGGTGAAGGTGGTCGGCACGCAATTCAGTGTTGCCCTCGAAGGCGAACAGACCTGCGTGCAATTGGCCCAGGGCAAGGTGCAGGTGCGTGCGGGGGAAAGCCCCGGGGTGTTCCTGGTGCCGGGGCAGGCGGTGGAGTACGCGGCCAACGGGCCGGGGGCCGTACACCCGTTCGAGCCGGGCCGGGCGTTCGCCTGGCGGCAACGGCAACTGGTGTTCAGCCAGCAGCCCCTGGCTGAAGTGGTGGCCGAACTGAACCGCTATTGGCCGGGCCAGACCCTGGTGCTGGGCGAAGCCCTGCGCCAGCGCAAGGTGTCCGGGGTGTTCGAGATCGACAAGCCGGAGGCCGTGCTCAGGGCCCTGACCCACACCCTGGGTGTCCACGCCGAGCAATACACCCCTTACCTGCGCATTCTGCGCGAGGGTTGAAAAAAGTTTCGGGGATTCCCGCGAGTCCGTCGTCCTTGAATGAGCAGGCGCAAATAATAAGCACTCTCAGATAGTGCAGCGCCACTCAATGACTTGGACGATTTCGGGGAGCTCCACTGATGAAGATTACCGCCACTCGGACCGTGCTCGGCCTGGCCATCGCGCTGGGCAGCGCAGCCCTGGCCGCGCCACTGCAGGCGCTGGCCGCAGCGCAGGCACAGGTATACCGTTTCGAGATCCCGGCGCAGTCGCTGGACTCGGCGCTGGCGGCCTTCAGTGCAGTTACCCGGGTGCAGGTGCTGGTGCCGGGCGAATTCACCCAGGGCCTGCGTTCGTCGGGCCTGAATGGCAGTTATCCACAGGACCAGGCACTGGCCAGGCTGCTGCAAGGCACCGGGCTGAGCGCCAGCGTGATCGACGCCGACAGCGTCACCCTGGAGCGCCAGCGCGCGGCAGGCGACACCTCGATGCAACTGGGCGCCGTCAAGATCGACAGCAGCGCGCTGGGGGCCACCACCGAGGGCAGCGGCTCCTACACCACGGGCGCGCTGACCATCGGCAAGGGTGAGCAGAAACTCAAGGACATCCCCCAATCGGTCTCGGTGGTTACCCGCCAACGCCTGAACGACCAGAACATGAACAGCCTGCAGGACGCCATGCGCCAGGTGACCGGGGCGACGATCAAGAGCTACAACAGCGGCTCCAACCTCAACGATGTGTACATGCGCGGCTTCCTGGTCGACCAGGTGCAGGTGGACGGCGTTTCGCAACTGACCGGGCAGGGCGACATGGCCACCAGCTTCGACCTGGCGATGTTCGACCGGGTCGAGGTACTGCGCGGCCCCTCCGGCCTGTACCAGGGCGCAGGGGAGCCGGGCGGCACCATCAACCTGGTGCGCAAGCGTGCACTGAGTACCTTCGGCCTGAGCGGCGAACTGTCGGCCGGCAGCTGGGACCGCTACCACTCCAGCGTCGATGTCACCGGCCCGCTGAACGGCGACGGCAGCCTGCGCGGGCGTTTCGTGACCGCCTACGAGAACAACCAGTCGTTCGTCGACCATGCGCAGAACGAGCGGCCCATGGTCTATGGCCGCCTGGAATACGACGTGACTCCGGCCACCACGCTGTCCCTGGGGGGCGCCTATCAGCGCAACAACTCGACGCCGGCATTCGGCCTGCCGGCCTATGCGGACGGCAAGCTGCTCGATGTGAGCCGCTCGAGCTTCGTCGACGCCAAGTGGAACGAGTTGGACGAACGCGTGTGGGAGGGCTTCTTCGAGGTGGACCACGCGCTGGACGATGGCGGCCAGTTCAAGACCTCGCTGACCTACCGCGATGCCGAAACCCCGACCCGCAACTTCACTTGGACCGATGGCGCGGTGGACAGGGCGACCGGCGCCAGCTCGGCAGTGGCCTACGCCTACTACACCCATATCAAGACCCTCGGCTTGGACAGCTTCGTGACCTTGCCGGTGGAGGCGTTCGGGCGCAGCCACGAGCTGACCGTGGGCGCCGAATACCAGCACCTGGACAAGGACTTCACCTACGGCGGCGGGGAGTACTTCGACATCAATGTGTACGACCCGGGCAGCATCAATATCCCCAAGCGCGACTACGAGATGGTCAACGGCAACTGGGTCAAGTCGCAGCAGTACGGTGTCTATGGGCGCACCAAGATCAGCGCCACCGACTGGCTGGACGTGATTCTCGGCAGCCGGGTGACCTGGTTCGAGAGCGAAGGGCGTAACGCCAATGCCTTCTTCAACAACTTCAGCAACACCGAGACCAACATCGACCGCAAGGTGATCCCGTATGCGGCGCTGGTGGCCAAGCTCACCCCCGAGCTGTCGGCCTACGCCAGCTACACCAGCGTGTTCAAGCCACAGACCGACGTGGATGCCAGCGGCAAGCCGATCGACCCGCGCGAGGGCGAACAGTACGAGCTGGGGCTCAAGCGTGAGTTTCTCGATGGCCGCCTGAACGGCAGCGTGGCGTTGTTCCGCATCTATGACGAGAACCGTGCGCAGTCGGTGCAGCGCACCGCCTACTTCGAAGCGCAGGGCAGGGTCCGTAGCCAGGGCTGGGAAACCGAGCTGTCCGGCAACCTGACCGACAACTGGAGCATCAGCACCGGCTACGCCTTCACCATGCTCAAGTCGATGAACGAGGAGAACTACCAGGGGATCAGCATCACCCCCAAGCACAACTTCAACCTGTGGACGCGTTACGAGTTCAAGGATGGGCCGTTGGACGGTTTCAGCGTGGGTGGCGGTGTGCGGGCGGTCAGCCAGACCTATTACAAGCGTGACGTGGACTTCGTCCAGGGGGGTTACAGCGTGGCCACGGCGCAGGTGGGGTATCGCTTCAACAAGCACCTGTCGTCCACCCTCACGGCCAACAACCTGTTCGACCGCAAGTATTACGAGCGGGTGGACAGTGCCTGGGGGTCGAACTTCTATGGCGAGCCGCGCAACCTGACGTTGACGTTGCGGGCCAGTTACTGACCTGAAGCCCTATCGCCGGCAAGCCGGCTCCCACAGGAAAATGCATGACCCTGTGAGAGCTGGCTTGCCAGCGAAAGGGGCGCAAAGCGCCCCCGGCGATATCAGCTGTGACTCAGCTCGGCATGCTCATCCCCGCCCAGCACCTGCTGGTCGGTCTGCTTGAGCAACTGGCTGGTCACCACGCCCGCGGTCATCGAGCCGCTCACGTTCAAGGCCGTGCGGCCCATGTCGATCAGCGGCTCCACCGAGATCAGCAGTGCCACCAGCTCCACCGGCAGGCCCATAGCCGGCAGCACGATCAGCGCGGCGAAGGTCGCACCGCCACCCACGCCGGCCACACCGGCCGAGCTCAGGGTGACGATGGCCACCAGTGTAGCGATCCACAGCGGGTCGAAGGTGTCGATGCCCACCGCCGGGGCGACCATCACCGCGAGCATCGCCGGGTACAGGCCGGCGCAGCCATTCTGGCCGATGGTAGTGCCGAACGAGGCGCTGAAGCTGGCGATCGACTGCGGCACGCCCAGGCGCTGGGTTTGCGCCTCGATGTTCAGCGGGATGCTGGCGGCGCTGGAGCGGCTGGTGAAGGCGAAGGTCAGTACCGGCCACACTTTACGGAAGAAGCGCAGCGGGCTGACGCCGGTCAGCGCCAGGATCACCCCGTGCACCACGAACATCAGGCCCAGGCCGATGTACGACACCACCACGAAGCTGCCCAGCTTGAGGATGTCGTCGAGGTTGGAGCTGGCCACCACCTTGGTCATCAGCGCCAGCACGCCATAGGGGGTGAGCTTCATCACCAGGCGCACCAGGCGCATCACCCAGGCTTGCAGTACGTCGATGGCCGACAGCGCGCGTTCGCCTTTGTCCTTGTCGTCCTTGATCAGTTGCAAGGCGGCCAGGCCCAGGAACACGGCGAAGATCACCACGCTGATGATCGAGGTCGGCTTGGCCCGCGCCAGGTCGGCCACCGGGTTGGTGGGGACGAACGACAGCAGCAGTTGCGGAATGTTGAGGTCGGCAACCTTGCCCGCGTAGTCGCTGTGGATCGCCTGCAGCCGCGCGCTTTCCTGCACGCCGGCCACCAGGCCCTCGGCGCTGAGGCCGAACAGGTTGGTCAGGACGATGCCGATCAGCGCGGCGATGGCGGTGGTCAGCAGCAGGGTGCCGATGCTCAGCACGCTGATGCGGCCCAGGCTCGATGCATTGTGCAGGCGGGCCACGGCGCTGAGGATCGAGGCGAAGATCAGCGGCATGACGATCATCTGCAGCAGGCCGACATAGCCGTTTCCGACCAGGTCGAGCCAGGCGATGGTGGCTTTGAGTACCGGGTGGCCGGCGCCGTAGACCGTGTGCAGGACCAGGCCAAAGCCCACGCCCAGGGCCAGGCCCAGCAGTACTTTCTTGGCCAGGCTCCAGTCGGTGCGGCGGGTTTGCGCCAGGCCCAGCAGCAGGGCCAGGAACGCCAGCAGGTTGAGAGACAGCGGCAGGTTCATTGAAGCTCCAGAAAAAGCAGAAGAGGCAGCGCCTCTGATGAGCGATTGCGAACCGAAATGCTAACAGCCTGAAAACAAACGAATTTATACCTAAAAGGAATTTACATAGTCGTTTATGGAATAACGCAGTGTCGTTATTGGCAACCCCCATGGCGTTTGCGGCTGCGTCGGGGTCGGTCGCGAACGCCTGGGTGTCACAAAACGGGTCTAGGGTTGAGCGGCCACGTCTTTGGGAGAACTGCACATGATGTCTGCGCCGAAACTGTTCGCCGGCGGGTTGGCCCTGTTGCTCAGTGCCAGCAGTTGGGCGGCCACCGAGCTCAAGCACTGGCCCGCCGAGGCGGCCAGCAAGCTGGACGCGATGATTGCCGCCAATGCCAACAAGGGTAACTACGCGGTGTTCGACATGGACAACACCAGCTACCGCTTCGACCTCGAAGAGTCGCTGTTGCCGTACATGGAGAACAAGGGCCTGCTGACCCGCGACAAGCTCGACCCCTCGCTCAAGCTGATCCCGTTCAAGGACACCGCCGAGCACAAGGAGAGCCTGTTCAGCTACTACTACCGCCTGTGCGAAATCGACGACATGGTCTGCTACCCGTGGGTGGCCCAGGTGTTCTCCGGCTTCACCCTCAAGGAGCTGAAGCAGCAGGTTGACGAGTTGATGGCCTCGGGCAAGCCGATCCCCAGCACCTATTACGAAGGGGATCAGGTCAAGAACATCGAGGTGCAGCCGCCCAAGGTCTTCACCGGCCAGGCCGAGCTGTACAACAAGCTGATGGAGAACGGCATCGAGGTGTACGTGATCTCGGCGGCGTCGGAAGAGCTGGTGCGCATGGTCGCTGCCGATCCCAAGTACGGCTACAACGTCAAACCCGAGAACGTGATCGGCGTCAGCCTGCTGCTCAAGGACCGCGCCACGGGCCAGTTGACCACCGCGCGCAAGCAGATCAGCGCCGGGCATTATGACCCCAAGGCCAACGAAGGCCTGGAGCTGACCCCGTACCTGTGGACCCCGGCGACCTGGATGGCCGGCAAGCAGGCGGCGATCCTGACCTATATCGACGAATGGAAGAAACCGGTGCTGGTGGGCGGCGACACGCCGACCAGCGATGGCTACATGCAGTTCCACAGTGTCGATGTGAGCAAGGGCGGCATCCACCTGTGGATCAACCGCAAGGCCAAGTACATGGACCAGTTGAACGGCATGATCGCCAAGCATGCGGCGGCCCAGGCCAAGGAAGGGCTGCCGGTGACGGCGGACAAGAACTGGGTGATCGTGACGCCGGAGCAGATTCAGTAACTGCCGCCGCGTTCATCTGTAGGAGCGGCCTTGCGCCGCGAAAGGGCCGCGAAGCGGCCCCAGGATTCAGCGTTGACACCTGCGTTGATGGGGGCGCTTCGCGCCCCTTTCGCGGCGCAAGGCCGCTCCTACAGAGGGCGTGTGTTGCGCAAAGCAGGCATAAAAAACCGGCGCACCAGGCGCCGGTTTTTTCATGCCATCAAAGCCTCACAGCCCTTCAAGCATCGCCTTGTTGCGCACCGCACCCTTGTCGGCACTGGTGGCCAGCAGGGCGTAGGCCTTCAGCGCGGTGGTCACCTTGCGTGGGCGCACTTCGGCCGGCTTCCAGCCTTTCTTGTCCTGCTCGACGCGACGCGCGGCCAGCTCTTCGTCGCTGACCAGCAGGTTGATCGAACGGTTGGGGATGTCGATCAGCACCTTGTCGCCGTCGCGCACCAGGCCGATGGCACCGCCTGCGGCGGCTTCCGGCGAGGCGTGGCCGATCGACAGGCCGGAAGTGCCGCCGGAGAAGCGGCCGTCGGTCAGCAGGGCGCAGGCTTTGCCCAGGCCTTTGGATTTCAGGTACGAGGTCGGGTACAGCATCTCCTGCATGCCCGGGCCGCCTTTCGGGCCTTCGTAGCGGATGATGACGATGTCGCCGGCCTTCACTTCGTCGGCAAGGATGCCGCGCACGGCGCTGTCCTGGCTTTCGAAGATCTTCGCGTTGCCTTCGAACACATGGATCGACTCATCCACGCCGGCGGTCTTCACCACGCAGCCGTCCAGGGCGATGTTGCCGTACAGCACGGCCAGGCCGCCTTCTTGCGAGTAGGCGTGCTCGAAGCTGCGAATGCAGCCGTTTTCGCGGTCGTCGTCGAGGGTTTCCCAGCGGGTCGACTGGCTGAACGCGGTCTGCGTCGGGATGCCGGCCGGGCCTGCCTTGAAGAAGGTGTGCACGGCTTCGTCATCGGTCTGGGTGATGTCCCACTTGGCGATGGCTTCTTCCATGCTGGCGCTGTGCACGGTCGGCAGGTCGGTGTGCAGCAGGCCGCCACGGGCCAGCGAGCCGAGGATGCTGAAGATGCCGCCGGCGCGGTGCACATCTTCCATGTGGTACTTCTGGATGTTCGGCGCCACCTTGCACAGCTGCGGCACCTTGCGCGACAGGCGATCGATGTCGCGCAGGTCGAAGTCCACCTCGCCTTCCTGGGCCGCGGCCAGCAGGTGCAGGATGGTGTTGGTCGAACCGCCCATGGCGATGTCGAGCATCATGGCGTTCTCGAACGCCTTGAAGTTGGCGATGCTGCGCGGCAGGACCGAGGTGTCGTTGTCGCCGTAGTAGCGTTTGCACAGTTCGACGATGGTGCGGCCAGCGGTGAGGAACAGCTGCTCGCGGTCCGAGTGGGTGGCCAGGGTCGAGCCGTTGCCCGGCAGGGCAAGCCCTAAGGCTTCGGTCAGGCAGTTCATCGAGTTGGCGGTGAACATGCCGGAGCACGAACCGCAGGTCGGGCAGGCGCTGCGCTCGTACTCGGCGACTTTCTCGTCGGAGGCGCTGGAGTCGGCGGCGATGACCATGGCGTCGACCAGGTCCAGGCCGTGGCTGGCCAGCTTGGTCTTGCCGGCTTCCATCGGGCCGCCGGAGACGAAGATCACCGGGATGTTCAGGCGCAGGGCGGCCATCAGCATGCCGGGGGTGATCTTGTCGCAGTTGGAAATGCAGACGATGGCGTCGGCGCAGTGGGCGTTGACCATGTACTCGACGGCGTCGGCGATGATCTCGCGGCTGGGCAGCGAATAGAGCATGCCGTCGTGGCCCATGGCGATGCCGTCATCGACTGCGATGGTGTTGAATTCCTTGGCCACGCCACCGGCGCGTTCGATCTCGCGGGCGACCAGCTGGCCCAGGTCCTTCAGGTGCACGTGCCCCGGGACGAACTGGGTGAACGAGTTGGCGATGGCGATGATCGGTTTCTTGAAATCGTCGTCCTTCATCCCGGTGGCGCGCCACAGGGCGCGGGCGCCGGCCATGTTGCGGCCGTGGGTGGAGGTCTTGGAACGGTAATCAGGCATGGAGCGCTCCTGGCGGCTAAATCACATCACGTAAATAGGGAGTGAGCTTCTCTTGTCCTGATACGCCGAAGGCCGGTTGCCGCTGGCAAGGATGGGGGCCGAAGACCGCGCGGGATCGCCGCAGGCTCGACCAGAGCTCATAAACCCGCCGGGGATGACTGGCGATGAATAGGCCCGATTCTACACCGCCGCGCCTGCGAGGGAATGCCGTTGTGATAATTGGCGGTCGGCCCAGCCCGCAGGGTAAAGCCCTTGGCATCGGTTGCGCAGGGTTCGGTAGACTGGCGCGCTTCGTACCCCTCTGGCCAAAAGGATTTGCCATGCCGGCGCCTGCTCGTTCGTTGTTGTATTACGTTGTCATTGGCCTGCTCCAGGGCCTGGTGTTGCTCGCCACCGTGCTGGGGCGCGGTGAAGTGCTCGGCTTCGGCCTGTCGGTCGCGGTCTGTGTCGCGGTGGCGGTGGCGGGCCTCAACCTGCAGTTGCTCGGCAGCGCTGTGCGCCAGCGCGGCACGGGCTGGCTGGTGCTGGGCCTGAGCCTGCTGATCGGCGGGATCAGCGCCTGGGTGTTCGCCACCGAACGCATGGGCTGGCTGCAGCAGACCTGGTGCCTGGCGGCGGTGGTGCTGGGCTATATCGGCACCGCGTTCATCCTTGCCTGGCCGACCGGCGAAGGGCTGCGGCTGCGCTATGAAGACCTGTTCCGGCATGCCTGGAACAATGTGTTCATCCTGTTCCTGGCGCAGATGCTGACCGGCCTGTTCTGGCAGTTGCTTTGGCTGTGCGCGCTGCTGTTCAGGATGCTGGGCATCCCGCAGGTGAAGGAGGCGGTGGAGTCGCCGGTGTTCCTCTGGCTGGTGCTGCCGGTGGTGTTCTCCCTGGGGATGCGCATGGGCCGGGAGAACGAGAAGGTCATCGGCCTGCTGCGCGGCATCCTGCTGACGCTGTGCCGCTTCCTGCTGCCGCTCGGTGCGCTGATTACCCTGCTGTTCACCCTGACGCTGCCGTTCACCGGGCTGCAGCCGGTGTGGGACACAGGCTATTCGACGACCCTGTTGCTGGTGCTGGCGATCATCAACCTGTTCCTGGTCAACGGTGTGTTCCAGGAGGGGCATCAGGGCAGTGTCTACCCCGTTGCGCTCAAGCGCCTGGTAAACGCCAGCCTGCTGTGCCTGCCGGTACTGGTGGGCCTGGCGGCCTACGCCAGCTGGATGCGCATCGATCAGTACGGGCTGACACCGTCGCGAATCCTGGCGCTGTTGCTGGTGGGGGTGATGCTGGCCCACGGCCTGGCGGCGGCCTGGGCGGTGCTGGCGTCGCGCCAGGGCTGGCTGAACAGCCTGCGGGTGAGCAACCCGTGGATCGCCCTGCTCAGCGCGGCGCTGGTGGTGCTGTTCTATACGCCGTTGCTCGCGCCACAGGCGCTGAGTGCGAAAAACCAGGTCGAGCGCCTGGTCAGTGGGCGTACGCCGGTGAGCGAGTTCGATGCGCGCAACCTGTACCACGACCTGGGCCAGCCGGGGCGGGACGCCTTCGAGCAGCTTGAAAAACGGCTGCAAACGGATGAGTTGCTCGATGCGCGAGGGCGCGCGCAACTGCTGGCGGCGCTGGAGGAAGTGCGCCGGCCGGCAGTGTCCGAGGAGCGCGGACCAAAACTGGAGTGGCTGGGGCCGGTGCAGTCCAGCACTGAAGCCCTGGCTGACTCGACCATGGCCGAAAGCCAGTGCGGCGGCAAGGGGTGCTACCTGTGGGCGGTCGACCTGGATGGCGACGGCCACAACGAAGTGCTGATGATTCCGCGGCACACTTACGCATCGCGCCTGTTCGTGTTCACCTGGGACAACCGGGAATGGCAGGAAGTGGGGAGTTTGAGCGGCAACATGGACAACCTGGAAGGGTTGGCCAAGGGCATTCGCGAAGGGGCGGTGAAGCTGGTCACGCCGCGCTACAAGACCTTGAGCATCGACGGGCAGGAGCTGATGCAGGACTTCAGGCGGTAACCGGGGCTGGCCTGACAGCATGGGGCCCCATGCGGTCAGGCCAGCGTGCTTAGCTGTTCGGCAGCAAGCGGCAGGTAATGCTCTTGATGTAACGGGTCTCGCTGATCGCCGGGTGCACCGGGTGGTCCGGGCCCTGGCCGCCGCGCTCGAGCAGTTGCAGGTTGCGGTCCAGGTGGCGGGCGCTGGTCAGCAGGATGTTGTTCAGGTCGTCCTCGGGCAGGTGCATCGAGCACGAGGCGCTGACCAGGATGCCGTCCTTGTTGAGCATGCGCATGGCCTGTTCGTTGAGGCGGCGGTAGGCGGCCTCGCCGTTTTTCAGGTCTTTCTTGCGTTTGATGAAGGCGGGCGGGTCGGCGACGATCACGTCGAAGCGCTCTTCGGCGGCTTTGAGCTCGCGCAGGGCTTCGAACACATCGCCTTCGATGCAGGTCACTTTCTCGCTGATGCCGTTCAGTGCGGCATTGCGCTCGACGCCGTCGAGGGCGAAGCCCGAGGCGTCCACGCAGAACACTTCGCTGGCGCCGAATGCGCCGGCCTGCACGCCCCAGCCACCGATGTAGCTGAACAGGTCGAGTACGCGCTTGCCTTTGACGTAGGGCGCCAGGCGCGCGCGGTTCATGCGGTGGTCGTAGAACCAGCCGGTCTTCTGCCCTTCACGTACCGGGGCTTCGAACTTGACGCCGTTCTCTTCCAGGGCGACCCAGTCCGGCACTTCGCCGTAGACGGTGTCGACGTAGCGCTCGAGGCCTTCGGCGTCACGGGCGGCGGAGTCGTTCTTGAACAGGATGCCGCTGGGCTTGAGCACCTGGATCAGGGCGGCGATCACTTCGTCCTTGTGCGCTTCCATGGTGGCCGAGGCCAGTTGCACCACGAGGATGTCGAAGAAACGGTCGACCACCAGGCCCGGCAGCAGGTCGGAGTCGCCGTAGACCAGGCGGTAGCACGGCTTGTCGAACAACCGCTCGCGCAGCGACAGGGCCACGTTCAGGCGGTGCACCAGCAGCGACTTGTCCAGCGGCAGCTTGGCGTCGCGCGACAGCAGGCGGGCGCAGATCAGGTTGTTCGGGCTCATGGCCACCACGCCCAGCGGCTTGCCGTTGGCGGCTTCGAGGATGGCCTGCTGGCCGGCCTTCAGGCCCTGCAGCGGGGTGGCGGCAACGTCGACTTCATTGCTGTAGACCCACAGGTGGCCGGCGCGCAGGCGGCGGTCGGCATTGGCTTTGAGACGAAGGCTGGGCAGGGACATGACGTCGCTCCGGGAAAAAAGAGCGGGAGTATACCGCGTCGGCCCAGGGTTCGGTGTGGGGCGCGACAAAGCGG
>NZ_QKVM01000030.1 GCF_003231305.1 Pseudomonas sichuanensis
GTTACTTTGGCCAAGACCAAAGTAACCCGCCGTAAGGGCGGAAAGGTGACTACGCGTCGACATCGCAAATGAATGCACATACAACTACATATACCCACTCACCCCAAACAACTAGCAACTAGCAACAACATTACGCAATCGCAACTTAAGCCCATTGCCCCACACGCCCCACAATGCGAAGCCCAACAACCCGTGGCGAAGTGCTTGAAGCCCCACGGCCGCAGCAACCGAACAGCATGCACCGCGCCCCCAAGCATCCCCGATTGTGCGAGCGCAGTCCCAACGGCTTAACCCCCAGCCCAAGACATGAACGAATCTTCATCTTCGCTGTGCGCCCCTGCCAGCAGGGCTCCACGCCCCTCCCCGGCGCTGCGCGCCAGCCCCCGCCTTGAGCCCCGCCGCACGCCCGCGTAGCATCGCCGCCCCGCACGTATCGCCCTGACCGACCCGCCACTGCCCATGCCACAACCCATCCCCCTCAAGGACCACGAAACCGAAAAGCACCTGGTCAACCGCCGGTTGCTGGCCTGTGCCCTGCTGGTGTTCAGCCTGGTGGCGGTGCTGGTGGGCCGGCTCTACGTGCTGCAGGTGGTGCAGCATGACCAGCAGACCGCGGTGTCGGAAAACAACCGCGTGCACGTGCTGCCGATCCCGCCCGAGCGCGGGCTTATCTATGACCGCAATGGCGTGGTACTGGCCGACAACAAACCCAGCTTCAACCTGACCATGACCCGCGAGCGGGCCGGTGATTCGGCCAAGGTGCTCGACGCCCTGGCACAGGTTCTGAGCCTCGGCGAAGACGACCGCCACCAGTTCGACAAGGACCTGCGCCGTGGCCGCAAGCCTTTCGAGCCGGTCACGCTGATGGTCGGCCTGAGCGAGGAACAGATTGCCCTGATCGCCGTCAACCAGTTCCGCCTGCCAGGGCTGGAGGTAGAACCGCAGTTCATCCGTGAATACCCGCTGGCCGAGCACTTCGCCCATTCGGTGGGCTATGTCGGGCGGATCAACGAGAAAGAAGCCAAGGCCCTCGATAGCAGCGAATACCGGGGCACCCAGTCGATCGGCAAGACCGGCGTCGAGCGCTTCTACGAACACGAACTGCACGGCCAGGTGGGTTACGAAGAGGTCGAGACCAACGCCCAGGGCCGGGTGATGCGCGTGCTGCGCCACCACGACCCGGTGCCGGGCAAGTCCATCGTGCTGAGCTTGGACGCCCACCTGCAGCAGGCCGCGGAAAAGGCCCTGGGCGACCGACGTGGCGCGGTGGTGGTGCTGGACCCGGCCAACGGCGACGTGCTGGCGATGGTCAGCAACCCCAGCTTCGACCCCAACCTGTTCGTCAAGGGCATCAGCTCCAAGCAGTATTCGGCACTGCGCGACTCGATCGATCGGCCGTTGTTCAACCGCGTGCTGCGTGGCCTGTATGCCCCCGGCTCGACGGTCAAGCCGGAAGTGGCCATCGCCGGCCTCGACAGCGGCGTGATCACCCCCGGTAGCCGCGTGTTCGACCCCGGTTACTACGAGCTGCCCAACTACGACCACAAGTACCGCAACTGGAACCACAGCGGCGATGGCTGGGTAGACATGTACACCGCGATCATGCGCTCCAACGACACCTACTTCTACGACCTGGCGCACAAGCTGGGCATCGACCGGCTGCATGACTACATGGCCGAATTCGGCCTGGGCCAGAAGGTCTCGCTGGACATGTTCGAGGAAGCCCCCGGGCTGATGCCGTCGCAAGCCTGGAAGCGCGCCACCCGCCGCCAGGCCTGGTTCCCCGGCGAAACGCTGATCCTTGGCATCGGCCAAGGTTACATGCAGGTCACCCCGCTGCAACTGGCCCAGGCCACCAGCCTGCTGGCCAGCAAGGGCGCCTGGCACCGCCCGCACCTGGCGATGACCGTCGGCGGCCAGGCCCCCATCGACCCCAACCCGATGCCGGACATCGTGCTGCACGACAAGCGTGCCTGGGACCAGGTCAACCAGGGCATGCAAATGGTCATGCACGATGCCCGCGGCATCGCCCGCGCCGCCGCCGCCGGGGCCCAGTACCGCATCGCCGGCAAGAGCGGCACCGCGCAGGTGGTGGCGATCAAGCAGGGCGAACGCTACAACCGCAACAAGACCCTGGAACGCCACCGTGACAACGCTCTGTTCGTCGGCTTCGCCCCGGCCGACCACCCGGCCGTGGTGGTGGCGGTGATGATCGAGAACGGCGAGGCCGGTGGACGAGTGGCGGGCCCGGTGGTGCGCGAGGTGATGGATGCCTACCTGCTGGATGAGCAGGGGCATCTGAAGGCGCAGTACGCGGGCAGTACCGGGCAAGCGGTTGTGCCTCATACCTAGGCCTTCAGGCTTACCCCGTGTAGGAGCGCCCCGGCAAGGCCGCTCCTACAGGGATACCTTCCTGCGTATAATCGGCGCTTTTTCCGACATCGATCTACCTCCATGAAAAGACTGTTGTACGCAGCATCCCTGTGCCTCGCCCTCATTCCCCCCGTCTTCGCCACCCCACCGGCAACCTTCACCGAAGCCAAGGTCATCGCCAAGCAGAAGATCTACCTCGACCAGGCCAACAGCGCCCAGGGCGACCTGTACTGTGGCTGCAAATGGACCTGGGTCGGCAAGTCCGGCGGGCGCGTCGACCCGGCCTCCTGCGGTTATGAAACCCGCAAGCAGCAGAGCCGCGCCGAGCGCACCGAGTGGGAACACATCGTGCCGGCCTGGACCTTCGGCCACCAGCGCCAGTGCTGGCAGAACGGCGGCCGCGAAGCCTGCGTCGACAAGGACCCGGTGTTCCGCGCCATGGAGGCCGACCTGTTCAACCTCTACCCGGCCGTGGGCGAAGTGAACGGTGACCGCAGCAATTTCAACTACGGCATGGCCACAGGCGTTGCCCCGCAGTACGGCCAGTGCACGACGAAAATCGACTTCCAGCAGAAAGCCGCCGAACCGCGTAACGAAGTCAAAGGCCTGGTGGCGCGCACCACCTTCTACATGTTCGATCGCTACCAACTGAGCATGTCGCGCCAACAACAGCAGTTGCTGATGGCGTGGGACAAGCAGTACCCGGTGACCCCGTGGGAGAAGGAACGCGACCGCCGCATCGCCGCGGTAATGGGGCATTCCAATCCGTTCGTGACCGGTGAGCGCAGCTGGACGCCGGGTTACAAGCCAGCGGGCGCCGCCCCGGTGGTGACCGCCGCCGCGCAACCTGCCAAGCCCGGCCCGGCCAGCACGGCGGCGCACGGTGCCGTGCTGGGCAACCGCAACAGCCAGGTCTACCACCTGGCCAGCGGCTGCCCGGGTTATGCGCAGGTGGCAGCGAAGAACCAGGTGGCATTCGACTCCGAAGCCGCGGCGCAGGCGGCCGGCTACCGCAAAGCCGGTAACTGCAAGTAGCACCTGCACGGGCTCCCGGCACATCGACTGCCGGGAGCCCGCAGCGGTTTCAGCTTGACGTTTACGTCAAGCTCACTTTAGGTTAACGCTGATCCCACCCCCGAGCATCAGCATGACCAGCCAGACCTACAGCATCTCCGACCTGTCCCGCGAGCTGGACATCACCACCCGCGCCATCCGCTTCTACGAGGAGCAGGGCCTGCTCAGCCCCGAGCGCCGCGGCCTGGAGCGCATCTATTCGGCCCGCGACAAAGTCACCCTCAAGCTGATCCTGCGCGGCAAACGCATCGGCTTCTCGCTGGCCGAGTGCCGCGAGCTGATCGAGCTGTACGACCCCACGGGCGGCAACCTCAAGCAGCTCAACAGCATGCTCGGCAAGATCGCCGAACGCCGTGCCCAGCTGGAGCAGCAGATGCTCGACATCCAGCAGATGCACCTGGAGCTGGACACCGCCCAGGAACGCTGCGAGCAGGCCCTGGCCGCCACCTTGAACCAGCAGCCCCACAACCGTTGACCTGCCACAGGAAGCCCGCCATGTCATTGCCCAAGAACGTCCGCCTGGTCGAAGTCGGCCCCCGCGACGGCCTGCAGAACGAAGCCCAGCCCATCAGTGTCGCCGACAAGGTGCGGTTGGTGGACGACCTTACCGACGCTGGCCTCGCCTACATCGAGGTGGGCAGCTTCGTCTCGCCCAAGTGGGTACCGCAGATGGCCGGCTCCGCCGAGGTGTTCGCCGGTATCCGGCAACGTGACGGCGTGACCTACGCCGCGCTGGCGCCCAACCTGCGTGGTTTCGAGGACGCGGTAGCGGCGGGGGTCAAGGAGGTGGCGGTGTTCGCCGCGGCGTCCGAGGCGTTCTCCCAGCGCAACATCAACTGCTCGATCAGCGACAGCCTCAAGCGCTTCGAGCCGATCATGGACGCAGCGCGCAGCCATGGCGTGCGGGTGCGCGGCTATGTCTCGTGCGTGCTGGGCTGCCCGTACGAAGGTTTCGTGCAGGCCGAGCAGGTTGCCCCAGTGGCCCGCGCCTTGCACCAGATGGGCTGCTATGAAGTGTCGCTGGGCGACACCATCGGCACCGGTACGGCGGGCGACACCCGCAGGTTGTTCGAGGTAGTGGGCAAGGATGTGCCGCGCGCGCAACTGGCCGGGCACTTCCACGACACCTACGGCCAGGCGCTGGCCAACGTCTATGCCAGCCTGCTCGAAGGCATCGCGGTGTTCGACAGCTCGGTCGCAGGCCTGGGTGGCTGCCCCTACGCAAAGGGCGCCACGGGCAACGTCGCCAGCGAAGACGTGCTGTACCTGCTGCAGGGCCTGGGCATTGAAACCGGCATAGACCTCGATCGCCTGATCGCCGCTGGCCTGCGTATCAGTGAGGTACTGGGCCGCGCTACCGGTTCGCGGGTGGCACGGGCACGTAGCGCAGGCTGAGTCACACCGGTGTCACATAAGTGTGGGTGGAGTGTTACCGCCCACACCGCAGGCAGCAAAAAATCGGGTAACAGGGAAACAAATCGACAAAATTTCAGGTGTCAGGTTTTTCTGAAAATCGCCAAGTCATTGATTTTAAAGGGTTTTAAAAAGTTGGCACGGCACCTGCTATATCTCAGGCACAACAAGAACAAAAAAAAGCGACATCTAATAAAAACAACATGAAACGGTTCTGACATAACAAGAACAACACGGCAGAAGCGTAGCAAGCAGATTTTTTTGGAGTCGACGTGCTTTCCAGGGAAGCTTTCGCAGAAAAGCCCCGCAGCCTGACACAGAACAATAAAACTACCTGAAGGTAGCGACAGTCACGGTTGGATCACACACGTTGCATGAACGCAGGTCAGCGCTCAAAAAAATAAGTTTGCTCTTGGCCCCGGGTAGGGGCCCCGCAGTACCGAGACAAAAGCCGACAAAAACAACAACAGGCCAGTCTCCAATAATAAAAAAAGAGCAGGCAACAACGCTTATGAGGGGAGCTTCGGCTCCCCTCAGTGCTTCCTGCCCTCCTCCTCGCTTTTCTCCTCGCTCCCGCCCTCCACCTTGTCCACCAGCAACGGCATCGTGCCCAGCACCAACAGCGCCAGCACCGTGCTGAGCAGCGCCGTGGCCTCGCGCCCCATGCCGGCGGCCGTGCCGATGGCAGCGGTCATCCACAGCCCGGCGGCGGTGGTCAGGCCCTTCACATGGCTGGTGTCCTGGCCATGGCCCTTGAGGATGGTGCCGGCACCGAGAAAGCCGATACCCGCGACAATGCCCTGGATCACCCGGCTCAACGCCTGTTGGTCGGCCCCGGCCATGCTCGGGGCCAGCACGAACAGCGCCGCGCCCAGGGATACCAGCATGTGCGTGCGCACCCCGGCCGCCTTGCCTTTGCTTTCGCGTTCGAAGCCCAGCACCGCGCCCAGCAGCGCCGCCATCAGCAGGCGTACGAGGATGCGGGTGATCTCCTGTTCGTCTGTGATGTCGGCGAATTCAGACTGGATGGTCGAGAGGATCGTTTCCATCGGAGGTTCTCCTGCACTTGCCTCATCGCGGGGCAAGCCCGCTCCCACGTGTATTGCGCGACCTGCCCCGCAATGAGGCCCTTACTGAAGCTGACCGCACCCTCCCCCAGGAGTGCCACCGGGCAGAAAGGTGCAGCATCCACGCCCGGCCTGTGGTCACACCCTGTAACCGCCCCAGGAGGACCCCACCATGCCCATCGAAGTCGACGAAACCACCCGCCACTGCACCCTGATCGGCGACCACATCCGCCTGGAAGGCACCGGCCCCGAGATCGAGATCGTCACCGACGAACAGCTGCGCATGTCGGTGGCCATCCTGGCCGGCGAACGCGTGCCCATCACCGAAGCCGAGGCCGACGCACTCACCGTCGCAGGTGCGGTGGATAGCCGCAGGCATTTGAAGGCCAGCGTCCCAGGCTCGGTAATCTAGGGCCTCGGGGCTTCACAGGGGAATCTGATACGGTTTTTATCGCCATAGCTGAGTCTGTGCTGCAAACAGATCGGGGGCCATAGTGCCCGGGCCTGATCGAGGCCTGATGAGCGATGAACCATGAGTGACAGAATCCCCTTCCGAGTCATCGAGATTGCCCCCGCCGCCGTCAAAAAGAGCAAAAGCCAGCCGGACGGCGGCATTCACACCCGCAGCTTCAGCGGCTTCTACCGCAACCTGCGGATTACCTTTGCCGGCGCGCTGTTCCTGCTGTTCTTCGGCACCGCCTGGCTGCAGTGGGACGACCGCCAAGCGGTGTTGTGGGACCTGGCCGACAGCAAGTTCCACATCTTTGGCGCGACGTTCTGGCCGCAGGATTTCATCCTGCTCTCGGCGCTGCTGATCATCTGCGCCTTCGGCCTGTTCGCCATCACCGTGTTCGCCGGCCGCGTGTGGTGTGGCTACAGTTGCCCGCAGAGCACCTGGACCTGGCTGTACATGTGGTGCGAAAAGGTCTGTGAAGGCGACCGCAACCAGCGCATCAAGCTGGCCGCCGCGCCCTGGGGGGTCAACAAGCTCGCCCGGCGTAGCCTCAAGCACAGCTTGTGGCTGGCCATCGGCCTGCTCACCGGGCTGACCTTCGTCGGCTACTTCACCCCGATCCGCCCGCTGGCCGCCGAGCTGTTCAGCCTGGAGCTGGGCGGCGTGGCGCTGTTCTGGGTGCTGTTCTTCACCGCCGCCACCTACATCAACGCCGGCTGGCTGCGCGAGGCGGTGTGCATGCACATGTGCCCCTATGCGCGCTTCCAGGGTGTGATGTTCGACAAGGACACCCTGGCGGTGGCCTACGACCCCAGCCGTGGTGAAGCCCGTGGCCCGCGCAAGAAAGGCAGCATCCCCGGCGAGCAGGGCCTGGGCGACTGCATCGACTGCACCCTGTGCGTGCAGGTCTGCCCCACCGGCATCGATATCCGCGACGGCCTGCAGATGGGCTGCATCGGCTGTGCGGCGTGTATCGACGCTTGTGACGAGGTCATGGACAAGATGGGCTATGCCCGCGGCCTGATCGGCTATAAATCCGAGCACACCCTGCAAGGCGGCACCACCCAATGGCTGCGCCCGCGCCTGCTGGGCTACGCCGCAGCGCTGGTGGTGATGATCGGCGCGCTGGTCGTGGCCCTGCAACTGCGCCCCATGGTGTCGATGGACGTGATCAAGGACCGCGGCCTGTTCCGCGAGAACGCCCTGGGCCAGATCGAGAACATCTACCTGCTCAAGATCATCAACAAGACCAGCGAGCCGCAGCACTATCGCCTGCGCCTGGTCGACGCCGACGGTTTCGAGCTGCACGGGCGCACCGAGTTCAGCATCGCCGCCGGCGAGATGAGCGAGCTGCCCGTGTCGGTGGCACTGCTGGCCGACCGCCCGAGCAGCAGCTCGCAGGAGCTGACTTTCGAGCTGCAGGACAGCGACCAGCCTGGGGTGCGCAGCATCGCCCAGAGCCGCTTCGTCGCGCCGATGAACCGCTGATCCCTTACACTGCCCATGACCTTGCCCGTGCAGAACACCATGAAACGCTATGAACGCTTCGCCGACGACATTGCCGAACTGATCCGCACCGGGGTGCTTGGCCCCGGCCAGCGGGTGCCCTCGGTACGCTATGCCAGCCAGACCCACGGGGTCAGCCCGTCCACGGTGTTCCAGGCCTACTACCTGCTGGAACGCCGCGGCCTGATCCGCGCCCGGCCGCGTTCGGGCTACTTCGTCAATGCCCATGCCCCGCGCCCGTTCAACGAACCACAGGTGCAGACGCAGGCCACCGAGTCCACCGATGTGGACGTCAGCGGCCTGGTGTTCTCGATCCTCGACTCGATCAAGGACCCGCACACCGTGCCGTTCGGCTCGGCCTTCCCCAGCCCGGCGCTGTTCCCCCTGCAACGCCTGTCCCGCTCCCTGGCCAGCGCCAGCCGGGCCATGGACCCGCGCATGGTGGTCACCGACCTGTCGCCGGGCAACCCGCAACTGCGCCGGCAGATCGCCCTGCGCTACATGGTCGGCGGGCTGATGCTGCCGATGGAGGAACTGCTGATCACCAACGGCGCGCTGGAGGCACTCAACCTGTGCCTGCAGGCCGTGACCCAGCCGGGCGACCTGGTGGCCATCGAGGCACCGGCCTTCTATGCCTGCCTGCAGGTGCTCGAACGCCTCAAGCTCAAGGCCGTGGAAATCCCGGTACACCCGCGCGAAGGCATGGACCTGGCGGTGCTGGCACAAACCCTGGACAAGCATCCGGTCAAAGCCGTGTGGTGCATGACCAACTTCCAGAACCCGGTGGGCGCGAGCATGCCCGAGGCGAAGAAGCAGGAGCTGGTCGAACTGCTGCGCCGCCACCAGGTGCCGCTGATCGAAGACGACGTCTACGCCGAGCTGTACTACGCGCAACAGGCGCCCAAGCCGGCCAAGGCCTTCGACACCGAAGGCCTGGTGATGCACTGCGGCTCGTTCGCCAAGAGCCTGGCCCCGGGCTACCGCATCGGCTGGGTAGCCGCCGGGCGCTTCGCGCAGAAGATCGAGCGGCTCAAGCTGATGACCTCGCTGTGCGCCTCGATGCCGGCCCAGGCGGCGATCGCCGATTACCTGCAGCACGGCGGCTACGACCGCCACCTGCGCAAGTTGCGTTACGCCCTGGAGGGCCAGCAGGTCAACATGCTGGCAGCCATCGCTCGCCACTTCCCGGCCCAGACCCAGGTCAGCCACCCCTCCGGCGGCTACTTCCTGTGGCTGGAACTGCCCGAGCAGATGGACGCGCTCAAGCTGTTCCACATGGCGCTGGCGCAAGGCATCAGCATCGCACCGGGGCCGATCTTCTCGCCGACCCGGCGCTTTGGCAACTGCATCCGCCTGAACTACGGCAGCCCCTGGGGCGACGGCGCCGAACAGGCCATGGAGACCCTCGGGCGCATCGTGCGCTCGTTCTAGCGGCGCGCGGGCCGGCAGGCTACAGTGGCGCCAAGCCCGACGCTGGACACCTGCATGCCCGACCGCAATCTGCCCGCCCTGCAGCGAGAGCTGCAGGCGCTACGCCAACGCAACGCCGAACTGGAGGCGCGCCTCGAGCAGCAGGCGCACGCCGATGACGATCTGTACCGCTTCCTGTTCGACACCATGGACGAAGGCTTCTGCGTCATCGAGTTCTTCGATGGCCCGCACGGCCCGCTCAGCGACTACGTGCATATCCTCGCCAACGCTGCCTACGCCCGCCATGCCGGCATCCCCAACGTGGTCGGGCAGAAGCTGCGCGAGATGGTGCCGGACGAAGCCGATGACTGGGTCGCCCGCTACGGCGAGGTGCTGCGCACCGGCCAACCCTTGCAGTTCGAGCAGGAACTGGTCGCCACCGGGCATGTGCTGTCGGTGACCACCTTCCGCATCGAACCTGCCGAGAAACGCCAGGTGGCAGTGCTGTTCAAGGACGTGACCGAGCGCCGCCGCGCCGAGGATGCCCTGCAGCAGCTCAATGAACATCTCGAACAACGGGTCAGCGCGGCCCTGGCCGAACGCGGGCTGTTCGCCGGGCTGGTCGAGCGCAGCGTGGCCAACGTGCATGTGCTTGATACCGACCTGCGCTGGCTGGCCATCAACCAGCAGGCCCAGCGGGATTTTCAACGCCTGTTCGGCAGTACGCCGCAGGTGGGTGACAGCCTGCCGGAGTTGATGCGCGAGCACCCCGATAGCCTGGCCGAAAACCTGCGCCTGTGGCAGCGTGCCCTGGCCGGGGAAACCTACGTGCAGACCGCCGCCTTCCCTGACGGCACGAAGACGAATTACTTCGAGCTGCGCTTCAGTCCAATGTGCACCCCCTCGGGCAACATCATCGGTGCCAACCTGTTTGCCTACAACGTCACTGAGCGGGTATCCGAACAGCAGAAACTGCTCAGGGCCGAGGAGGCCCTGCGCCAGGCACAGAAAATGGAAGCGGTGGGCCAGCTCACCGGCGGTATCGCCCACGACTTCAACAACCTCCTGGGTGGCATCCTCGGCGCTCAGGAACTGGTGCGCCAGCGCCTGGAACAATCACGCCCGGAAGACATCCCCGGCCTGCTCGACACCGCCAGCAATTCGGCCCGCAGCGCGGCGGCGCTGGTCCATCGCCTGCTGGCGTTCTCCCGGCGCCAGACCCTGTTGCCCCAGGCGACTGCGGTGGGTGCCCTGGTGCAGACGATGGAAGAACTGATCCGTCGCAGCGTCGGCCCGGCCATCCGGCTCAGTGTCCACTGTGCCGATGACTTGTGGCCCTCTTTCATCGACCCGCCGCAGTTGGAGAGCGCCCTGCTCAACCTGTGCATCAACGCCCGCGACGCCCTGCCCGCCGGCGGCCTGATCGACATTCACTGCACCAACCAGCTACTCGACGAGGAGCGTGCCGCCCTGCTCGACCTGCCCGCTGGCGAGTACCTGTGCCTGAGCGTGCGCGACAACGGCCGCGGCATGCCCCTGGAGGTGGCGGAGCGCGCCATCGACCCGTTCTTCACCACCAAACCGCTGGGCCAGGGTACCGGGCTCGGGCTGTCCATGGCTTACGGTTTCGTGCGCCAGTCTGGTGGTCAACTGCTGATCCACTCGAAACCCGGGGCGGGCACACGGGTCGAGCTCTACCTGCCACGGCATCTCGAAGCCCCCATGGCGAGGCAGCCGTCAGCGAGGCCTGACGACAGGGCTCACCACCACGCTGCGCAGATCCTGCTGGTCGAGGACCAGGCCGCCTTGCGCCTGGTGATCGGCGAAGTGCTCGAAGAGTTCGGCCATCAGGTGCACAGCGTGGAAAATGGTGCGCAAGCCCTCGAGGCCATGGCGCACGGGCTCTTGCCGGACTTGCTGATCAGCGACATCGGCCTGCCCGGAGGCCTCAACGGCCGCCAGGTAGCCGAGGCGTGCCGTGCCCGGCATGCGGGCCTGCCGGTACTGTTCATCACCGGTTACGACGAAAGCGCGGCGCACAGCGACGGCGTGCTGCCGCCACGTACGGCGGTGCTGCTCAAGCCGTTCGAACTCGGCGACATCGCCGACAAAGTGGCCGAACTGCTCGCACTCGGCTGACTCAGCGCCCACCGCCCAGGTCGATGAAGCTGCCGGTTGAGTAGGACGCTTTGTCCGACAGCAACCACAGGATCGCCTCGGCGACTTCCTCTGGGCGACCACCACGCCCCATCGGCAGGCCGGGCTCGAGCTTGGCGACCCGGTCCGGATCACCGCTCAGGGCGTGGAAACCGGTATGGATGTAGCCGGGGCGCACACCATTGACCCGCACCCCCTCGCCGGCCACTTCCTTGGCCAGGCCGACCGTGAAGGTGTCCAGCGCGCCCTTGGACGCGGCGTAGTCGACGTATTCGTTGGGCGACCCCAGGCGCGCGGCCACCGACGACACATTGACGATCGCCCCGCCCTGCCCGCCGTGGCGACGCGACATGCGCAGCAGCGCGTGCTTGGCGCACAGCATCGGCCCGACCACGTTGGTTTTCATCATCTTGAGCAGGCGGAACTCGGACATGGCCTCGACCCGGCTCTGCTGACCGATGGTGCCGGCGTTGTTGACCAGTGCGGTGACCGGGCCGAGTTCATGGTCGACACGCAGGAACAGTTGCGCCACTTCGTCCTCGACACTGGCATCGGCGCGCACAGCAATGGCGCTGGCGCCCAGTTCGCGAACCTGCGCCAGCACCGTTTCGGCGGCCTGGTCGTCGGCGTGGTAGTTGATGCAGATACGGTAACCCTGGTGCGCCGCCAGCAACGCGGTGGCGGCGCCAATGCCCCGGCTGGCGCCGGTGATGACGATGACCTTGTCCATGAATCTGTCCGGATGATTGGAAAAGGCCTACGAGATTAGGGGAAAAGCGTTGAGCGGAGCAATGGTGATGGCGTGGGGGCGGACAGGTGCAGGGCGCTGCAAATTCATCGCCATGCACCCAATGCCCATTCACCAGACCAGCTTTTTCAAAGCCCCCCTCGTTACCCCGCACATTTGCTTGTATGGTGTTGTCCAAGAAGGATGTTTTACCCGCACAGGAACGACTTAGATGCCCCAACGCAATGTCATCAACGCCTCCGTCAGCCCCAAAGGCAGCCTGGAGACCCTGTCGCAACGTGAAGTCCAGCAACTGAGCGAAGTCGGTACCGGCAGCCTCTACACCCTGTTCCGCCAGTGCGCCCTGGCAATCCTCAATACCGGCGCCCATGTCGACAATGCCAAGACCATCCTCGAGGCCTACAAGGACTTCGAGGTGCGCATTCATCAGCAGGACCGCGGCGTGCGCCTCGAGCTGCTCAACGCCCCGGCCGATGCCTTCGTCGATGGCGAGATGATCGCCAGCACCCGCGAAATGCTGTTCAGCGCCCTGCGCGACATCGTCTACACCGAAAGCGAACTGGCCAGCCAGCGCATCGACCTGGAGAGCTCCCAAGGCCTCACCGACTACGTCTTCCACCTGCTGCGCAACGCGCGCACCCTGCGCCCGGGCGTCGAGCCGAAAATGGTCGTGTGCTGGGGCGGCCACTCGATCAGCAGCGAGGAATACCAGTACACCAAGAAGGTCGGCCACGAGCTGGGCCTGCGCAAGCTGGACATCTGCACCGGCTGCGGCCCGGGCGTGATGAAAGGCCCGATGAAAGGCGCCACCATCGCCCACGCCAAGCAACGCATGCACGGCAGCCGTTACCTGGGCCTGACCGAACCGGGCATCATCGCCGCCGAGGCACCCAACCCGATCGTCAACGAGCTGGTGATCCTGCCGGACATCGAGAAACGTCTTGAAGCCTTCGTCCGCGTCGGCCACGGCATCATCATCTTCCCCGGCGGCGCCGGCACCGCCGAGGAGTTCCTCTACCTGCTCGGCATCCTCATGCACCCGGACAACCACGAGCTGCCCTTCCCGGTCATCCTCACCGGGCCGCGCAGCGCCGAGGCGTTCCTGCTGCAACTGCACGCCTTCGTCGGCGCCACCCTCGGCGAAGCCGCGCAACGCCACTACCAGATCATCATCGACGACCCGGCCGAGGTGGCCCGGCAGATGGTCGAAGGGCTCAAGGCGGTCAAGCAGTTCCGCCGCGAGCGCAACGATGCGTTCCACTTCAACTGGCTGCTGAAGATCGCCGAAGGCTTCCAGCACCCGTTCGACCCCACCCATGAAAACATGGCCAACCTGGCCCTGCGCCGCGACCTGCCGCCCCATGAACTGGCCGCCAACCTGCGCCGGGCCTTCTCCGGCATCGTCGCCGGCAACGTCAAGGACAAAGGCATCCGCCTGATCGAAGAACACGGGCCGTACCAGATCCGCGGCGACGCGGCGATCCTCGACCCGCTGGGCCGCCTGCTGCAGGCGTTCGTCGATCAGCACCGGATGAAACTGCCGGGCGGCGCGGCCTATGTGCCGTGCTACCAGGTGGTGAGCTGAACAACCCCGGGGCCGCGCAAGCGGCCCCGACTGCATTCGGGCCAGGTTCCCTGGCGCAGATGAATTTTTCTTAAATCGCCGTTTGTCTATTCTTTGGCACAATCAGTCATCCCCTTTGCGCCCAGGAACCCGCATGCCACGCGTACTGACCATTGAAGACGACGCCGTCACCGGCCAGGAAATCGTCGCCGAACTCTCCAGCCATGGCCTTGACGTGGACTGGGCCGACAATGGCCGCGAGGGCCTGGCCAAAGCCATTGCCGGCGGCTACGACCTGATCACCCTGGACCGCATGCTGCCGGAGGTGGACGGCCTGACCATCGTCACAACCCTGCGCAACCTGAAGATCGCCACCCCCATCCTGATGATCAGCGCCCTGTCCGATGTCGACGAACGGGTGCGCGGCCTGCGTGCCGGCGG
The DNA here is from genome assembly GCF_003231305.1 of Pseudomonas sichuanensis. Lineage (GTDB taxonomy): Bacteria > Pseudomonadota > Gammaproteobacteria > Pseudomonadales > Pseudomonadaceae > Aquipseudomonas > Aquipseudomonas sichuanensis. The sequence continues at coordinate 14,208 of NZ_QKVM01000030.1, forward strand.
CGACGACTACCTGACCAAGCCCTTCGCCTCCGACGAGATGGCCGCCCGGGTCGAAGTGCTGCTGCGCCGCAACAGCACGCCCATGACCCAGACCCGCCTGACGGTGGCCGACCTGGAGCTGGACCTGATCAGCCACGAAGCGCGCCGCGGCGAGCAGGCGCTGAACCTGCTGCCCACCGAATACAAGCTGCTGGAATACCTGATGCGCCACGCCGGCCAGGTGATCACCCGGATGATGATCTTCGAGGAGGTCTGGGGTTACCACTTCGACCCGGGGACCAACCTGATCGACGTGCACATCGGCCGCCTGCGCAAGAAGATCGACTCCCCCGGCCAGACCCCGCTGATCCGTACCGTGCGGGGCTCCGGCTATGCCATTGCCGAACCCGTCTAAGGGCTGGAGCTCGTCGACCAGCCGCCTGCTGGCGCTGTACAGCTTCCTCTTCGTGGCCTGGAGCAGCATCCTCATGGGGGTGCTGTACTTCGAGGTCTCCAGCTACCTGAACAAACTCACCCGCCACTCGATGATGCAGCGCCAGCACCTGTTCGCCCACATGAGCGGCAAGCAGCTGGACGACGCGCTGATCGCAAGCCAGGCCTTCGAGGAACGCAGCTTCGACGCCTACGGCCTGTTCGACCCGCAACTCAACCCGATCGGCGGGCGCATCCGCAGCATCCCGCCGGAGCTGGGCCTGGACGGCAAGATCCATGAGCTCAAGCGCTGCCTCGACGCCGATGACCCACACCTGCCGCGCGACAGCTGCGACGCCGTGGCGATCCGCGTGCAGGACGGCCGCTGGCTGGTGCTGGTGCGCGACAACGGCTCGCTGTTCGTGGTCACCCGGATCATCCTGCATGCGCTGCTGTGGGGCATCTCGCTGACCCTGATCCCGGGCTTTGCCGGCTGGTACCTGCTGCGCCGCCGCCCGCTCAAGCGCATCCGCGCGATCCAGGCCCAGGCCGATCTGATCGTGGCCGGCGACCTGACCCACCGCCTGCCCCTGTCAGCCCGCCGCGACGAACTGGACATGCTGGCCGCCATCGTCAACGCCATGCTCGACCGCATCGAGCGCTTGATGCATGAAGTGAAAGGCGTGTGCGACAACATCGCCCACGACCTGCGCACCCCGCTGACACGTCTGCGCGCCCAGCTCTATCGCATCCGCCAGCAGAGCGGCGCCGGCTCGCCCGAGGGGGAAGCGCTGGACCAGGCGATCGGTGAGACCGACACCCTGATGGCGCGTTTTCGCGGCTTGCTGCGCATCAGCGAACTGGAAGACCGCCAGCGCCGCGCCGGCTTCGTCCAGCTCGACCCGCACGCGCTGCTGGTGGAGCTGCACGATTTCTACCTGCCACTGGCCGAAGACGGCGGCATTCGCCTGAGCCTTGAGCAACCCGCGCAGCTGGCTGCGCTGCATGGCGACCGCGAATTGCTGTTCGAGGCCCTGGCCAACCTGGTGGGCAACGCCATCAAGTTCACCCCTGAAGGCGGCGCGGTGCGCATTGCTGCGAGCCAGGATGAACAGGGTGTGCATATCGCCGTCGAGGACAGTGGCCCCGGCATCCCTGCGGATGAACGCGAGGCTGTGCTCAAACGCTTCTACCGCAGCGAGGAAGGCCACCGCCACGCGGGCTTCGGCCTGGGGCTGTCAATCGTCGCAGCGATCGTCGATCTGCATGGGTTTGGCTTGCAAGTGGATGCCAGCCCCTTGGGCGGTGCCAGGTTGGTGCTGCATTGCCCGTTGGCGGGGCCTGCGAAATAGCGCCGCTGCTCAGTGTGAGCTGACTTTTGACTTAAGACCGGATCGGGATCGGGTTCAGGCTCTCGGGATTTCCTGGAGAGCCTAGAACTCCACCTTGCCCCGACCTGCCTTGACAGTACTGCGCCTGGCTTTACCTTCGAGGCGGCGGGTCTTCGAGCCGAGGGTCGGCTTGGTGGGGCGGCGCTTCTTCTCGGTCTTGCCGGCAGCGATGATCAACTCGGCAAGGCGCGTCAGTGCGTCAGCGCGGTTCTGCTCCTGGGTGCGGTACTGTTGGGCCTTGATGATCAGCACGCCGTCGCCGGTGATGCGACTGTCACGCAGCGCCAGCAGCCGCTCCTTGTAAAACTCGGGCAGCGACGAGGCGGAAATGTCGAAGCGCAGGTGCACGGCGCTGGACACCTTGTTGACATTCTGCCCACCTGCGCCTTGCGCGCGGATGTATGTCAGTTCGATCTCGGCATCTGGCAGATGCACGTTATTGGAGATGGTCAGCATGGCATGGCCCTTGTGATTGCCCCCCATTATCACAGCCTTCGCCGCTCGCCCACAGGACAAAACTCGCTTGACCTCGACCACACTGATCGAAACGCCCTGCTGCGCCATTGCCAATTCTGCAACCTGGAGCGTGATCGACAGACTCGTCAGGCACCGGTAAAGACACCTTGCCCATCAAGCAGCCCGCCGCACCCACCGAAACACCTGTTCCACCAGCAACAGGTTCACCAGCGCCAGGGCGATCAGACTGTACAGCACCCCATACGCCCCCAGGTGCTCGAACAGATACCCACCCACCAACGGCGTCAACGCCTGGCCAATCAGCGCCGGCCGCGACATGCGCCCCATCAGCAGCACGTATTGCGTCGGCGGCAGCATGGCCAACGGCAACAACCCCCGCACGATGGCGCGCAGGCCATTGCCACAACCAAAGATCAACAGGCCAATCGCCGTCGCCGCCGGGGCCAGCGTCACCAGCAGCAACCCCACCAGTACCAGGCCGGTCCACGCCAGCGCGGTCCACACCGGGTGCCGCCGGCCCACCAGGATCTGCAGCAGCCGTGACGCCACCTGGCTCGGCCCGAGCATCGCCGCCAGGCCAATGGCCGCTGCCAGCGAATGCCCCATGCCCTGGAGCACCGAAACCAGCTGCACGGCAATCGCCGTCATGATGATCGCGCCGATGGCGAATATCGTCGTCAGCAGCAGGTACAAGCGCCGGTCGATGCCCTCGCCCGCCTCGCCGGCCTGTGCCTTGCGCTCGGCAAGCTGACCACCGGGCGGCAGCACCTTCCAGTACAGCGGCGCCACCACCAGCAACAGCACCACTGCATACAGCACACAGGCCTGGCGCCAGCCCAGCTGTTCGATCATAAGCGCCACGGTGGGCCAGGACAGCGTCGAGGCAAAACCTGCGATCAGCGTCACCCCGGTGATCGCACGGCCCGCGCCCTCGGCGTACAGCGCACCGAGCGTGGCGAACAGCGCTTCGTACAAGCCCATGGCCATGCCCACGCCGATCACCGCCCAGGCCAGCAAAAACACCCCCAGGTTGGGGCTGGCGGCCATCAGCAACAACCCAAGCGCCACCACCGCGCCGCTGGCAGCCAACTGCGGGCGCCCGCCGTAACGGGCGATCAGGCGGCTGGACAGCGGCGCCAACAGTGCCGAGACCAGCAGGCTCAGCGACAGCGCGCCATACACCCACTGGCTGGGCCAGCCGGTATCGCGGCTGATCGGTGCGGCCATCACCGCCATCAGGAAGAACGAGCCGCCCCAGACCAGGATTTGCAGGACACCGAGCCAGACGATGGCGAGGTTGGAGGGAGATTTGACGGTGGAATTCACGGTGTAGCCTGTGTTGAAACAGAGATGTTTGGCGCCCATCGCGGGCTATGGGGGTGGTATCGCACCGCGGTGGGGCTGGCGCTGGGAACGCATTCTAAATGTATTTGCCTCGCAGTCGGGCAATCGCTTCGAACGGCTTAGGCTTCACTTCGGTGTGCCATAGCGGATCCTGGTCGAAGTCGTACTCGCGCTGGTTCCAGTCCGGCACCTTATGCAGCCGGATCGGGCTTTTGCGTTGGGCCTGAGTCACGACCACAAAGCTGCCGGCTCATACAGATAATGCACCGTGTGCCCGGTGTCGCCTTCATCGAGAGGCGGTGAGCTTTCCCAGGCCAGGGTTTCGCCGTCCCAGCCGAACTGGGGGAGACGCAGCCGAGTTCAAGCTGACGCCTGGCCCGTTGGAGGTGGTTCCAACCGGCGCCCGCCTCGGGGCGCTCCCAGAAATGCGCTACCGAATGTTTGTGCAGGCGCTGGCCCAAAGCGTCGAAATTGTAGTCAGTCTTGAGCACGCCAGGAAACACTCTGCCTAGTTGTCACTCTGAGCTACCGTTCTCGAAATGGAAGTGTTATTGAGCCGCAGACAAAAAACCCTGATTAAAAGCAGGGGGGCTTTTTATCATCTCTTATACGAAACTGCCCGTTTTTTACCGCCCAATCGTATACGAAAAATCCACCGGAATACTGGGCGAGCACTCCAGCCAATTAATTATTCTTATGCACAGCCCTGCATCGGAAAACGCGATAAATACGCCTGATGGAAATTTACTTTCCGGCCCCATGGAAATCCAAACAACCTTCACGCCAAACCTTTGAAACCTTATTGAATAAGTGAACATCGAATACTCCAAACCTCATAGCCCGCACCGCAAAATAGCGCATATTCGAATTAACTCTTCATTACAGGACTTATCAAAGAACCCACTCTCAATAAATATAAAAATCTCAGCAAGACCACAAGACGCAAAAATTGTTTTTACCCTATTCATTTCGTTAGAGCCCTCGCTAGACTGATCGTCTACCAGACACTGACGAAGTGCATTACCGGCCTCGCTCGGGCATATGAAAATCTTGAGCACCAATGTCGAGCCATGGCGATCATCAAACTGCGTAAATGCAATAGCGGTAAGCTCGATTTTCTTCTGATTATTCCTAGAGAGCGCATGCAGGGCATTAAGTAGAAAGAAGGCAAACACCAGAAGTAAGTCTGATATATTTTCTTCCTTCAGGATTTTATTTAGCTTTTTATCCTGCTGTCGCGTGAAATCAGTGGAAGCTCTTCGAAGTCATCGAATTCCCAAAGCAGTTCACCAAGGTCAGCACTTGACTTCTTCTTTATGATTTTCTTGTATATTTTAGTAGATTCATTTGCTTATTTTTTAGTCTTCCCTATTTAGCCATTCAATTGTTTTTCTGCTGAAAGCGACGTCGCCTTACCTGATGCGAATCTGGGTGTCTTGCAGCCATTCGCGCTGGATTACTCATGCAGCGCGATACTTCTCGGGACCGCCGCTGACACCCCTATTCATTGCACGCATGCTGAGTCCCGATCAAGATTCAATCCGAGCGCCTTACATTGCTCAGCCAAGGTTTTTCTAAGGTCACGCATGAACTTTATATAGTCTGACCTGCTTATGTCCAATAGAAATAAATCCTCCCCTCCCCAGAGTCTAACTACCACACTCTCGTGGCCATCAATTTTCACAAGCCCTACAAAATCACCATCAAAACCCTCCACTCCAATAGGTAGATAGGAATTTCTTATATCCGCCTCGGCTTCTTGCACCTTGGCTTTCAGCTGATCGACAGTCATCTGTATGGGCTCGCTAACTTTTGCTCGTTCAAACAAGTCATTGAGGGCGCCATATAGAGCTCCGGCCAGCATTAGCTGACCATAGTCACCGACTGTCACATCGCCGAAAATTAAACAGCATTGCGTGAAGCAAACACTTCCATCATCGGATTTGAATGTGTCAATTTTGGCCTTGAGTTCAACCATTTTTCTTAATTCCGCATATGCAGTCTTTTTTCATACCTGCAAATCTCCGATCAACCTCTGGAGGTGGTTTGACTCCTCGGTTTTGAACCGAATCTCCGTTCCAGTGAACCTTTCCATCATTGCTGTTGCCGAATCGATGGATAACGCCTTTTTCATCCATGGCGTACCAATGAAGCCCATCCTTGTCAGGGATCGCTTTTTTATAAAGGTCTTCCGCATTTTTTGGAATTATGGAGGTCTTGCCCCCGCCACCTCGGAACTTACCGGACGCTGGATTATGATGCCCGGGATCTTCATATGTCGGTTTCGGTCCATGGTAGCGTCCTGCTTTCGGCTGGCGAGCCAATCCCAGAGGATCAATCCACTCTATAGCATTAGGTGCATAGACGAATAGGTTCAATCCACCGGTATAGCTGATTGGATCTTTGCTAATGAACCTTCCCGCGACTGCGTCGTAATAGCGATGCCGGTTGTAGTGCAGCCCCGTCTCATGATCATGGTACTGCCCCTGGAAACGCAGCGGGTTGCCCAGGCCATGCTGTTTGGCCCACGCCGAGCGCTCCTCACGCACTTCGCCCCAGGCCTTGTACTGTCCCGTCCAAGCGACATTGCCCTGCTCGTCGGTGAGTTCCATCGGTGTGCCGAGGTGATCGCACTGGTACCAGGCAATAGCGTCAAACGCCTGTGGTTTCACCTCGGTGTGCCACAACGGATCCTGATCGAAGTCATACTCGCGCTGACTCCAGTCCGGCACCTTGTGCAGCCGGATCGGGCTCTTGCGTAGCGCCTGAGCCACCGGCACGAAGCTGTCCGGCTCATACAGGTAATGCACGGTGCGGCCCGTGTCGCCTTCATCACGCGGCGGTGAGCTCTCCCATGCCAGGGTGTCGCCATCCCAACCGAACAAGGTAAAGCCACAGTCGAGTTCGCGCTGACGCTTGGCCCGCTGCAGCTGGTTCCAACCGGTGCCCGCCTCGGGGCGATCCCAGAAATGCGCCACCGAATGCTTGTGCAGGCGACGGCCCAGGGCGTCGTAGCTGTAGTCGACCTTGAGCTTGTCGTCGTTGTAGCTGGCCAGCCGGTCGAACAGGTCCCAGGTGAAGTGGGCATGGGCACCGTTGTGCAGGCGGTGGATCAGGTTGCCGCGTTCGTCGTATTTGTAGTGGGTCCCGGCGTACTCGCGCAACAGGTTGTCCATCAGCTTGTTGCGACGCGGGTCCGCTTCCAGAGGCCGGTTCAGCTCCTGGGTTTTCTGATCCAGCAGGTTACCCGCCGGGTCGAAGGCGAAAGTCTCCACGCCAAGACGGCTAGTGGCCTGCAACAGGCGGCCGACCGGGTCGTACTGGTACTCCAACGGACCACGACGGCTGTCGTGGATATTGGTCAACTGGCCGGCGCCGTCGTAGCGGTACTGACGCTTGAGCAACGTGGACTGGCCGTCATGGCTGCCCAGCAGTTGCTCTTGCAAACGACCGGCCGGGTCCCAAGCCTGGGTTTGCATCAGCTTGTTGCCCTGATGCCGCACCACCTCGCGGTGCAGGTCATCGCGCTCGTAGGCCAGCATTTCGTGCTGGTCGAGGGTCATGCCGAGCAGGTGGCCGCTGCCGTAGGTCAGCCAGCTGACCTTGTGACCATCCGGGCGGATGGTGGCGGTGCGCTGGTTGAGCGCGTCGTACTCGTGCTGCCACACCGCAACCATCGGCGTGCCGGTGGCCAAGTAGTGTTGGTGCTCGCGGGTCAGGTTGCCCGCCTCGTCGAAGAACCATTGCAGCTTGCTGGCAGCGTTCACCGCTTGAACCAGTTGCCCATTGCCGTCGTAGGCAAAGGTTTCGCTCTGGCTTTGATCGCCCAGGCGGGCCGTACGCTCACTCAATCGGCCCATGGGGTCGAAGGTCAGTTCGATACGGCGCTGGCCAACCTGAGTCGAGGCGAGGCGGCCGCCGTGCGGGTCGTACTGGTAACGGGTGACCAGGCCTTCGAAGCCGGTCTCTTGCAGCAGCCGGCCCACCGGGTCGTAGAGGAAAGTGGCCTTGCTCGCGTTCTCGTTTTCCAACCCGATCAAGCGGCCGAGCTTGTCCCAGCGATAACGCAAGGTGTGCTCGTTGGCATCGACACGTTCACTCAGCAGGCCGACAGCGTTGTAAGTCCAGGTGGTGCAGCGATCAAGCGCATCGACATGGGCCAACAGGCGGCCTTCGGCATCGTAGTGGAAGCGCTCTTCAGTCTTGTCGGGATGAGTGACCTTGGCCAGTTGCCCGGTTTGGTACTCGTAGGCGGTCGTGTGGCCCGCCGCATCGGTGAAGTCGATCAGTTGGCCGAAGGCGTTGTAGGTCCACTGGCTGCGCTTACCCGAGCAGTCGGTGTACTCAAGCAACTGCCCGGCGTCGTTGTAGGCGAGTGTCTTTTCGTTGCCCAGCGCATCCTTGATCGCCTTGACCAACCCGGCCGGGGTGTAGGCGAACTCAGTCTTGTTGCCCAGCGGGTCGACGCTTTCGACCAGGTTGCCGCGCTCGTCATAGTCGCGTAGCCACAAGCCACCCTCGGCATCGCGCAGTTTGATCGGCTGGTCGTGATCGTCGTAGGCGTAGTGCACCGTGCTGTGGTCGGCGCGGATGTGCTGCAGCAGGTTGCTGCGCTCATCGTAGGTGTAGCGGTCCTGGCTGCCGTCGGGGTGGACGTGGCGGATGACGTTCTTGCGCGGGTCGCGGAACAGCCATTCCTCGCGGCCGTCCGGGTGGATCAGGCGGTAGGTGTAGCCCAGGGCGTCGTAGTAGTGCCAGGTCTGCTGGCCGTGGGCGTCGGTGACACAGGTCAGGCGGATGTTCGGGTCCCAGGCCAGGCGGGTCTCGAAGCTGCCGTCGTCGGCCCATTCATGGATGGCCTTGGCGTGCGGGCCGATGCCGTCCCATTCGAGGTTGATGCCGCGCCCGGTGCGGTCGGTGTAGCGGGTCAGCAGATGGTGCTGGTATTGATACTGCCAAGCAGCGCCGTGCTCGTCCTGGGCGGCGATCAGGTCGCCGTGGGTGTCGTAGTGGTAGGCGCACAGCTGGCGCAGCGGCGTGCCATCGAGCACCTGCCACAGGCCCTGGATATGCCCATGGTCGTCGAGCAGGGTGCCCAATTGCAGATGGACTTTTTCGGGATCGTTGTCGGAGTAGGTGTTGATATCCGACAGCACCGGCCGGCCATTGAACCGGTGCTCGTAGTGCAGCATTGCCCCGGCGCCGCTGCGCAGCTGGATATGCGTCAGGTAGAAGCGGTCACCCTCGCGGGCATAGGTTTCGCGGCGGTCCAGGCCTCGCAGCAACATCAATTGCTGCTCGGCGGTGCGCACCAGGCTGAAGTACTCGATCGGGTCATGGTGCGGGTTGCCGACCTTGGGCAGCGGGTAGTCGTGGCTGCGGCCGTCGCTATCGTGGAACACCACACCCTTTTCCACGACATCGATGCAGGTGGTGAACTCGGTGATCCAGCGGGCGCCGAGGCTGCCGTCATCCAGCTTGGCCAGCCGCGAGTTGTACACCCGTGTCCAATTGACCGGGAACGGCCCAGGCAGACTGAAATCCTGGTGGGCCAGCGTCTCGTCGCCAAGCACGTGGCCAATGCTGAACCCGGTGCAGGCGCAGGGGCCGTTCTTCTCGGGCTTGGGCTGCTTGTTGGCGCGGCCCTGGCGGCGGGCAACTTCGGTCGGCCCTTCGCTGCGGATCAGCCTGGCTTGCGCAGTGGCGTTGGGTTTGAGGTTGATCGCCACTCGGCGGCTTGGCGGATGGGCCTGCACAGTCTGCAGCAGCTGGGTCAACAGCCAGGCGATGCTGTGCGGCCGTTCGGCCTGACCGAGGGCAGCCAGCTGCTTGGGCACGGCTTCGGCCAAGCGTTCAAGGGTGGCGATCAGTGGCTTGAACAAGGCCTCGAGCTCGCCGCTGAAATGCCCGGCGACGCTGTTGTAGGCCTGTTTGAAGGTGCCTTCGGCGGCGTTGCCCAACGCCGCCAGGGCCAGCAACCAGGCATCCGCTTCCAGCGCCGAGTCGTACAGGGCCACCTGGGCCAGTTGCTGGCGGGCCGTGCGCCGGCTGGCCTGGACGTCCAGCCGACCCTTGGCGAGGTCGTCGAGGGCGCGGGCCAACTGGCGAAGCAGCGCCTGGGCGAGGTCACTGGCCTGGGCGAGCATTTCTGGCAAGTGCTGCAGCGCCCCGCTGACGAAGTTATCCAGCTCGCCGCGGATGCTGGCGTGCAGGTGGCCTTCGAGGATTTCCAGCAGCACTGCGTCGAGGCGCGCGCCAGGGCGGCGGCGCAGGGTCTGGCGGGTCAGTTGCAGCACCGGGCGCAACACCCGGCGGGGGATGGCCATGCCCGGCGGGAAGGGCACCACGCCAATCAGGTTGATACCCAGGCTGGCCCACAGCAGCGGGTCGCTGCCAGGGTGCTCGACCAACTCGATGAGGTCAGCCAGCACATCCACCGCGGCCAGGGCGTTGGCAACGATAGGGGTGTTTTCACCGAGGTTGCGCAGGGTCTGCAAGTCGAGGAGGCCGCCGCTGATGCCGTGCAGCCAGTCGTTGACAGCAGCGGCGGCGAGGCCGAGGTCCTCGCTGAGCAAGGTTTCGAGAGGGGCAATGGCGAGCTCGACGTCGTGCTCGGTGAGGGTGGTCATGGGGCTAGCCTTCCTGGCCATGGCTTGGGAAGGCGAAATGATGGTGAGGAGATAGCCCCCCTGTATGTCGGGGCGCACCGCGGCATCGACAGGAAAGGGATGAGCTAGCGGTACGGTAAATCTTGCGAAATGACCCGTTGATCAAACAGGGTGTTCATTGCCGCAAGGACTAACGGTTGTCCGACACTTCGGCATGACCCGAATCGATGGCTCGATGCGCCTGACCATGCGCCATCATCGATACCACCACCGCTCATATCATTGCCCGTGATAATAACCTTCGCTGCGTTCGATTCGTGCGTCGTACGCAACACACTCACACTCCGCCCACTACTAATACATTGGCGGAGTTCTCCATGGATCACTCACTCAAACCCTTGCGCTTCCCCCTCGCTGCCCTGGCAGTGGTGGTGCTCAGCGCCTGTGGCCGCACACCAGACGCCATGCAGGCTCCCGCCGCACCCAAGGTCAGCGTCGCCAAGGTGATCGAGCAGCCGATCAACGAATGGGACGAGTTCACCGGCCGCCTGGAAGCGCCGGAAACCGTCGAGGTGCGCCCGCGGGTCTCTGGCCAGATCGACCTGGTGGCCTTCACCGAAGGCGCCCAGGTGAAAAAAGGCGACCTGCTGTTCCAGATCGACCCACGCCCGTTCCAGGCTGAGGTACGCCGCCTCGAAGCCCAGGTGCAGCAGGCCAAGGCCACCGCCATCCGCAGCGCCAACGAGGCCCGCCGTGGCGAGCGCCTGCGCGACAGCAACGCGATCTCCGCCGAGCTTGCCGAGTCGCGCAGCAGCGCCGCTGCCGAAGCCCGTGCCGGGGTCGATGCCATCCAGGCACAACTGGACCTGGCCCGCCTGAACCTGAGCTTCACCCGGGTCACCGCGCCGATCAGCGGCCGCGTCAGCCGCGCCCAGTTCACCGCCGGCAACATCGTCAGCGCCGACGTCACGCCGCTGACCAGCGTGGTCTCCACCGACAAGGTGTACGCCTACTTCGACGCCGACGAGCGCGTGTACCTCAAGTACACCCAGCTGGCGCGTGAAGGCCAGCGCGGCCAGAGCACCCCGGTGTACCTGGGCCTGACCAACGAAACCGGCAACCCGCACCTGGGCCAGATGAACTTCGTCGACAACCAGGTCAACCCGCGCACCGGCACCATCCGTGGCCGCGCCGTGTTCGACAACCGCGACGGCCAGTTCACCCCCGGCCTGTACGCACGCCTGAAGCTGGTCGGCAGCGCCCAGTACGACGCCGTGCTGATCAACGACGAAGCCGTCGGCACCGACCTTGGCAAGAAGTTCGTGCTGGTCATGGACAAGGACAACAAGGCCGCCTACCGCGCCGTGGAACTCGGGCCGAAGCTCGAAGGCCTGCGCATCGTGCGCAGCGGCCTGGGCAAGGACGACCGCATCGTGGTCAAGGGCTTGCAGCGTGTGCGCCCAGGCTCGCCAGTCACTCCGGAGGAAACCCAGATGGCCAGCGAACAGACCCTCGCCGCCCTCGCCCAGCAGCGCCAGGCCCTCGAAGCCAGCAACCCGGCGCCCAAAGTCGCGGGTGCCAACGTCAAAGTCGCCAGCGCCCAAGCGCCACGCGGTTAAGGGACAACACCGATGAACTTCTCGAAATTCTTCATTACCCGGCCGATCTTCGCCGCGGTGCTGTCGCTGGTGCTGCTGATCGCGGGCTCGATCTCGCTGTTCCAGCTGCCGATCAGCGAATACCCCGAAGTGGTACCGCCCACTGTGGTGGTGCGCGCCAACTTCCCCGGCGCCAACCCCAAGGTCATCGGCGAAACCGTCGCCGCACCGCTGGAGCAGGCCATCACCGGTGTCGAGAACATGCTGTACATGTCCTCGCAGTCCACCGCCGACGGCAAGCTCACCCTGACCATCACCTTCGCCCTGGGCACCGACCTGGACAACGCCCAGGTACAGGTGCAGAACCGCGTGACCCGTACCCAGCCCAAGCTGCCGGAAGAAGTGACGCGTATCGGTATCACCGTCGACAAGGCCTCGCCCGACCTGACCATGGTCGTGCACCTGACCTCGCCGGATAACCGCTACGACATGCTCTACCTGTCCAACTACGCCATCCTCAACATCAAGGACGAGCTCGCTCGCCTGGGTGGCGTGGGCGACGTGCAACTGTTCGGCATGGGCGACTACTCGCTGCGGGTATGGCTCGACCCGAACAAGACCGCTTCGCGCAACCTGACCGCCAGCGATGTGGTGGCCGCGATTCGCGAACAGAACCGCCAGGTCGCCGCCGGTCAACTGGGCGCCCCGCCCGCCCCCGGCTCCACCAGCTTCCAGCTGTCGATCAACACCCAGGGGCGCCTGGTCAACGAGGAAGAGTTCGAGAACATCATCATCCGTGCGGGTGCCGATGGCGAAATCACCCGCCTGAAGGACATCGCCCGGGTCGAACTCGGCTCCAGCCAGTACGCCCTGCGCTCGCTGCTGAACAACCAGCCGGCCGTGGCCATCCCGATCTTCCAGCGCCCAGGCTCCAACGCCATCGATATCTCCGACGAAGTGCGGGCGAAGATGGCCGAGCTGAAGAAAGACTTCCCCGAAGGCATGGACTACAGCATCGTCTATGACCCGACCGTGTTCGTCCGCGGCTCCATCGAGGCCGTGGTGCACACCCTGTTCGAAGCGCTGATCCTGGTGGTACTGGTCGTCATCCTGTTCCTGCAGACCTGGCGCGCCTCGATCATCCCGTTGCTGGCCGTGCCGGTATCGCTGATCGGTACCTTCGCGGTGATGCACCTGTTCGGCTTCTCGCTCAACGCCCTGTCGCTGTTCGGCCTGGTGCTGGCCATCGGTATCGTGGTGGACGACGCCATCGTGGTGGTGGAGAACGTCGAGCGCAACATCGGGCTGGGTCTGAAACCGCTGCAAGCCACGCAAAAGGCCATGAGCGAAGTGACTGGGCCGATCATCGCCACGGCGCTGGTGCTGTGCGCCGTGTTCGTGCCGGCGGCGTTCATCTCTGGCCTTACCGGGCAGTTCTACAAGCAGTTCGCCCTGACCATCGCCATCTCCACCGTGATCTCGGCGTTCAACTCGCTGACCCTGTCGCCGGCCCTGGCCGCCGTGCTGCTCAAGGACCACCATGCACCCAAGGACCGTTTCTCGCGGTTCCTGGAAAAACTGCTGGGCAGCTGGCTGTTCGCCCCGTTCAACCGCTTCTTCGACCGCGCCAGCCATGGCTACGTCGGTGGCGTGCGCCGGGTCATCCGCTCCAGCGGCATCGCCCTGTTCGTCTACGCAGGCCTCATGGGCCTGACCTACCTGGGCTTCTCGAGCACCCCGACCGGCTTCGTCCCGGCCCAGGACAAGCAGTACCTGGTGGCCTTCGCCCAGTTGCCGGACGCGGCCAGCCTGGACCGCACCGAGGCGGTGATCAAGCGCATGAGCGAGATCGCCCTCAAGCAACCGGGCGTGGCCGATTCGGTGGCCTTCCCGGGCCTGTCGATCAACGGTTTCACCAACAGCCCCAACAGCGGCATCGTGTTCACCCCGCTCAAGCCGTTTGACGAGCGCAAGGACCCGAGCCAGTCGGCGGCGGCCATCGCGGCAGCCTTGAACGCCCAGTTCGCCGATATCCAGGACGCCTACATCGCGATCTTCCCGCCACCGCCGGTACAAGGCCTTGGCACCATCGGCGGCTTCCGCCTGCAGATCGAGGACCGTGGCAACCTGGGCTACGAAGCGCTGTACAAAGAGACCCAGAACATCATCGCCAAGAGCCACAACGTGCCGGAACTGGCGGGCCTGTTCACCAGCTACCAGGTCAACGTGCCCCAGGTCGATGCCGCCATCGACCGGGAAAAGGCCAAGACCCACGGCGTGGCGATCACCGACATCTTCGACACCCTGCAGGTCTACCTGGGTTCGCTGTACACCAACGACTTCAACCGCTTTGGCCGCACCTACCAGGTCAACGTCCAGGCCGAACAGCAGTTCCGCCTCGACGCCGAGCAGATCGGCCAGCTGAAGGTGCGCAACAACCAGGGCGAGATGATCCCGCTGGCGACCTTCCTCAAGGTCAGCGATACCTCGGGGCCTGACCGCGTCATGCACTACAACGGCTTCATCACCGCCGAGATCAATGGCGCCGCAGCCCCTGGCTACAGCTCCGGCCAGGCCGAGGCGGCGATCGAGAAACTGCTCAAGGAAGAGCTGCCCAACGGCATGACCTTCGAGTGGACCGACCTGACCTACCAGCAGATCCTCTCGGGCAACACCGCGCTGTTCGTGTTCCCGCTGTGCGTGCTGCTGGCGTTCCTGGTGCTGGCGGCCCAGTACGAAAGCTGGAGCCTGCCGCTGGCGGTGATCCTGATCGTGCCGATGACCCTGCTGTCGGCCATCACCGGCGTGATCGTCTCGGGTGGCGACAACAACATCTTCACCCAGATCGGTTTGATCGTACTGGTGGGCCTGGCATGCAAGAACGCGATCCTGATCGTCGAGTTCGCCAAGGATGAACAGGCCAAGGGCCTCGACCCGCTGGCTGCGGTACTGGAAGCCTGCCGCCTGCGCCTGCGGCCGATCCTGATGACCTCGATCGCCTTCATCATGGGTGTGGTGCCGCTGGTGTTCAGCTCCGGTGCCGGCTCGGAAATGCGTCACGCCATGGGTGTGGCGGTGTTCTCGGGGATGATCGGGGTGACCGTGTTCGGCCTGTTCCTGACCCCGGTGTTCTTCTTCCTGATCCGCCGCTTCGTCGAGCGTCGCCAGGCCCGCAAGGCCGAGCGCGCACTGCCGCTGGAGAACCACGCATGAACCTGCTCAAACCCCTGACCCCGAGCCTGTTGGCGCTGGCCCTGGCGGCCTGCGCCGTGGGCCCGGACTACAAGGCTCCGGCCACGGAGCCGGCCAGGCTCGACAGCAGCCTTGAAGCCAAGGCCTTCGACCGCAGCCGCTTCGAGAGCGTGTGGTGGAAGCAGTTCGACGACCCGGTGCTGAACCAGCTGGTGCAAGCCTCGCTGGACGGCAACCGCGACCTGCGCATCGCCTTCGCCCGCCTGAAAGCGGCGCGGGCGATCCGCGACGACGCCGCCAACGACCAGTTGCCGGTGGTCACCAGCCGCGCCAGCAGCGACCTGGGCAAGGGCCAGATCCCCGGCCAGACCGAGCGCCGGGTCAATAGCGAGCGTTACGACCTGGGGCTGGACATGGCCTGGGAGCTCGACCTGTTCGGCCGTATCCAGCGCCAGATCGAAGCCAGCGAAGCCCAGGAAGCGGCCGCCGAGGCCGACCTGCAGCAGCTGCAGGTGAGCCTGATCGCCGAGCTGGTGGATGCCTACGGCCAATTGCGCGGCGCCCAACTGCGCGAGCAGATCGCCGTGGCCAACCTCAAGACCCAGCAGCAATCGCGCGACATTACCGTCACCCTGCGTGACACCGGGGTCGGCAACGAGCTCGATGTGGTGCGCGCCGACGCCCGCCTGGCCGGTGTCGAAGCCACCGTGCCGCAGTTGCAGGCGGTGCAGGTGCGGGCAAAGAACCGCATCGCCACCCTGCTCGGCCAGCGCCCGGACGCCCTGACCGTGGACCTGTCGCCCAAGGCCCTGCCGGCCATCGCCAAGGCCCTGCCGGTGGGCGACCCCGGCGAGCTGCTGCGCCGCCGCCCGGACATCCGCAGCGCCGAACGCCAGTTGGCCGCGGCTACCGCCAATGTGGGCGTGGCCACCGCCGACCTGTTCCCACGGGTGAGTCTCAGCGGTTTCCTCGGTTTCACCGCCGCGCGCGGCTCGCAGATCGGCTCGGCCGCCTCCAACGCCTGGGCGCTGGGCCCGAGCATCACTTGGGCGGCATTCGACCTGGGCAGCGTGCGCGCCCGCCTGCGTGGCGCCAAGGCCGATGCCGACGGCGCGCTGGCCAACTATGAGCAGCAAGTGCTGCTGGCCCTGGAAGAGTCGGCCAACGCCTTCAGCGACTACGGCAAGCGCCAGCAGCGCTTGCTGGCGCTGATGCGCCAGAGCGATGCCAGCCGCAAGGCCGCCGAGCTGGCCTCGGTGCGCTACCGCGAAGGGACGGTGGATTACCTGGTGCTGCTCGATGCCGAGCGCGAACGCCTGAGCGCCGAAGACGCCCAGGCCCAGGGCGAGGTCGAGCTGTACAGCGGCATCGTGGCGATCTACAAGGCCCTGGGCGGTGGCTGGCAGCCGGAGGTGGTGGCCAGTACACGCTGAGTGACCTGTTGAATTGAAAGCTCCTTTGGTTGGATCCTCCCCCAACCGTTTGCCCCGATGGCCTTGGCTGTCGGGGCTTTTTTATGGCGGATTACAAATGCCACCGAATCAACGCGATCGTTTGTAGGAGCGGCCTTGTGTCGCGAAAGGGCCGCAAAGCGGCCGTTAACGCAACAACGCCTGAATCTGCTCATGCAGCGTATCCAGGTCGAACGGCTTGGCCAGGATCGGCGCCTTGCGCGCGATCGGGCTGCCCGACTCGAGGATCTCCGCCGGGTAGCCACTGATGAAGATAACCTTCAGCTCAGGCCGCAACTTCACCGCAGGCTCGGCAATTTCCACCCCGGTGATGCCGCCCGGCAGGCGAAAGTCGGTGACCATCAGGTCCAGGTGCGGTTTGCTGGCCAGGATCGCGAACGCCTGCTCGCCGTCTTCGGCCACCAGCACGTGGTAGCCCTCGCCCGCCAGGTAATCGCGCAGGATCATGCGGATCGCCGGTTCGTCCTCGACGATCAATACGACATCTTGTGCATCTTCGCTCATGACAACGCCTTCACATTCAACTCAGATGGCAATCAGACCCCGGCACTACGCCGAGGTTGCCTGTGTGTGGTCGCTTTGCTGCTGCACCCGTGGCAACGGCAGGTAGACGCTGAAGGTGGCACCGCTGCCCTCGGCGCTGTCGACCTGGATCCGCCCACCGTGGGCCAGCACGATCTGCTCGGAAATATACAGCCCCAGCCCTAGCCCGCCACTGGCTTGCTGGGCGGCGACGCGCTCGAACTGCTGGAAGATCCGCTGCTGGTTCTGCGCACTGATGCCGATGCCTGAATCCTGTACCTGGACGCAGGCCATGGCGCCCTCCTCGAACAAACGCACCTGCACCGGCTTGCGCTCGCCGTAGCGCAAGGCATTGGACAGCAAGTTGGCCAGCACTTGCTCAATACGGAATTCGTCCCACTCGCCGTGCAGGGTCTGGCAACGCTGCAGTTCGATGTGGGTCTCAAGGGCACTGGCCTGAGCACTGAAGTTCTGCACCAGACCTTGCACCAGCTGGCCGAGGTCGAAGGCCTTGGGCCGGATCGACAGCTTGCCGGTGCGGATGCGCGACACATCGAGCATGTCCTCGACCAGGCGGATCAGGCTGTTGATCTGCCGTTCGTCACGCTCGACCATGGCCTTGAGCTTGTCTTCGCTGAACGCCGCCAGGTTGCCGCGCGACAGGTGCATGCGGCGCAGCTGGGTTTCCAGGATCAGGCCGTTGAGCGGGGTACGCACTTCGTGGGAGACGATCGACATGAAGTCGTCGCGCATGCGCACCGCCCGCTCCAGCTCGCCGCGCGCCAGCTGCAACTGCGCCAGCAGTTGCTCCTGTTCGGCGCGGCTGTGTTCCAGCGCCTGCAACTGGCGGTCGAGGGCCTTGCGCTGGCGGAACAGGTCGATGAACACCGACACCTTGCTCTTCACCGCGACGGTATCCAGCGGCTTGTGCAGGAAGTCCACCGCGCCGCTTTCATACCCCTTGAACGCGTAGTTCATTTCGCGCCCGGCAGCGGTGACGAAGACGATGGGCACGTTGCGGGTCTTCTCCATGCCGCGCATCAGCTCGGCCAGTTCGAAGCCGTTCATGCCGGGCATCTGCACGTCGAGGATGGCCAGGGCGAACTCGTGGTCGAGCAGCAGCGACAACGCCTGTTCCGCCGACTGGGCCTGGTGGACCTCGCGGTCCTCGCCCTGGATCAGGGCACCGAGGGCCAGCAGGTTCTCCGGCAGGTCGTCGACGATCAGCAGTTTGGCGGTGATGTTGCTTAGCATGCGTGGGGTTCCAAGGTGGCGAGCAACTGCCCGATACCGCTCAGGGAAAGGATATGGTCGGGGTTGTGCAGGGCCAGGGCGGCCTCCGGCATCAGCGCGACCTGCGCATCGCGAGGGTCCTGGACCACGGTCCGGCCGCCGCTTCGTTTGATCTGCAACAGCCCACGGGCGCCGTCTTCGTTGGCACCGGTCAGCAGTATACCGAGCAGACCCGGGCCGTAGGCATCCGCCGCCGAGGCGAACAGGTAGTCGATGGCCGGCCGGGAAAAATGCACCGGCTCTTCCTGGCTGAGGGACAGCGTCAGGTCCTGCTCCACCGACAGGTGGTAGCGGGGCCCGGCGACGTAGATCAGCCCTGCTTCGATAGGTGCCTTGTCGCAGGCTTCGCGCACCGGACGGTGCAGGCGGCGCTGCAGCACTTCGGCCAGTTGGCTGTGGCGGTTGTCCGGCAGGTGCAGCACGCACAGCACCGGGATGGCGAAACCTTGCGGCAACGCGCCGAGCACGCTGAACAGCGCGCTGACGCCGCCCGCCGAGGCGCCGATGACCACCGCACGCACGCCGTTCATGACTTGCGGTAGATCCGTTCAGGCCGCACCAACGGCTCGAAACCGTCGCTGTAGGCCGAGAAATCCACCGACTCCTTGCTGCCCAGCACCAGGAAGCCACGGTGGCACAGCGACTCGTGGAACAACCCCAGGGCGCGGTCCTGCAGGGTCTTGTTGAAATAGATCAGCACGTTGCGGCACGACACCAGTTGGGTCTCGGAAAACACGCTGTCGGTGGCCAGGCTGTGGTCGGCGAAGGTCACGTTGTCGCGCAGGCTGCTGTCCATGATGGCGTTGCCGTAGGCGGCGGTGTAGTACTCGGCGAAGTCGCGCCGGCCACCGGCCTTGCGGTAGTTCTCTTCGTACTCGCGCATGCTCTGCAGCGAATAGATGCCCTGCTTGGCGCGCTCCAGCGAGTGCGGGTTGATGTCGGTGGCATACAGGATGGTGCGCTCCAGCAAGCCCTCCTCGCGCAGCAGGATGGCCATGGAATAGACCTCCTCGCCCGTGCTGCAACCGGCGATCCAGATCTTGATCGAGGGCCAGGTGCGCAGCAGCGGCACCACTTCGTTGCGCAGCGCCAGGAAGTGGCCGGGGTCGCGGAACATCTCGCTGACCGGGATCGTCAGGTACTGCAGCAGCTCCATGAACATGCCCGGGTCGTGCAGCACGCGCTCCTGCAGCGCGGTCACCGTGCGGCAGTCGAACTGGCGCAGGGCGTGCAGGATCCGGCGCTTGATCGACGCGCCGGAGTAGTCGCGAAAGTCGTAGCTGTACTTGAGGTAGATCGCCTCGATCAGCAACCGGATTTCAATGTCGGTGTTGCGTTCACTGGTCAAGATGTCAGATTCGCTCCAATTGCGGCAGCCACACGCGGATCAGCGAGAACAGGCGGTCCAGGTCGATCGGTTTGGCCAGGTAATCGTTGGCGCCGGCCTGCAGGCAGCGCTGCTGGTCGTCCTTCATCGCCTTGGCGGTCACGGCGATGATCGGCAGCTTGCGCCAGCGCGGCTGCTGGCGGATCAGGCGGGTGGCTTCGTAGCCGTCCATCTCCGGCATCATCACGTCCATCAGCACCAGGTCGATGTCGTCGTTGGCCTCGAGCGCCTCGATGGCTTCACGCCCGTTGCGGCCGATCTCGACGATGGCGCCCTTGTGCTCCAGGGCGCTGGTGAGGGCGAAGATGTTGCGCACATCGTCGTCCACCAGCAGGATCTTGCGCCCCTCGAACACCTTGTCGCGGCTGCGCGCGGTCTTGAGCATGCGCTGGCGCTCGTTGGACAGCTGCGACTCGACCTTGTGCAGGAACAGCGTGACTTCGTCGAGCAGGCGCTCCGGCGAACGTGCGCCCTTGATGATGATCGAGCGCGAGTATTTGAGCAGGTCGGCCTCTTCCTCGCGGGTGAGGTTGCGCCCGGTGTAGACGATCACCGGCGGGAAGCTGCGGATGTCCTCGGCGGTCATGCGCTTGAGCAGCTCGTTGCCGAGCATGTCGGGCAGCTTGAGGTCGATGATCATGCAGTCGTAGATGTTCTCGCGCAGCAGCGCCAGGGCGTCCTGGGCCAGGGCCACGGCGGTGATCTGGATGTCGTCGTCGCCGATCAGGCGGGCGATGCTCTCGCGCTGCAGGTCGTCGTCTTCCACCAGCAGGATGTGCTTGAGCTTCTGGGTAAGCTTGGCCTCCAGGCGGGCGAACACCGCCTTGAGCTCGTCGCGGCTGGTGGGTTTAACCGCGTAGCCCACCGCGCCCATGTGCATGGCCGCCTCGACGCGGTCTTCCACCGAGATGATGTGCACCGGGATATGCCGGGTGCCGGCCTGCTCCTTGAGGCGCTGCAGCACGGTAAGCCCGGAATGGTCGGGCAGGCGCATGTCCAGCAGGATGGCGTCGGGCAGGTACTGGGCGGCCAGTTCGAAGCCTTCGTCGGCGCTCTGCGCCACCAGGCAGCTGTAGCCCAGTTCGTGGGCCAGGTCGTAGAGGATGCGGGCGAAGTTCGGTTCGTCCTCGACCACCAGGATGCAGCGGTTGCTGAATGGCGCCAGTTCGCGGTCGTCGGTGAACGCAGGTTTCGGCCGTTCGGCACGCGCCGGTACCACCGCCTGCGGCGCCGGGGGCAGCTCATCGACCGCCGGGCGCAGGCTGTGCACCGCTTTCTGCTCGGCCGAGGGCTCGTAGCGCTCGGGCAGGATCAGGTTGAACACGCTGCCCTGCCCTGGGCTGCTGTCGACGCTGATCTGCCCGCCGAGCAGGTGGGCCAGGTCGCGCGAGATCGACAGGCCCAGCCCGGTACCACCGTAGCGGCGGTTGCTGGTGCCATCGACCTGGTGGAAGGCGCCGAAGATCGCCTGCTGCTGGTCGGCGGCAATGCCGATGCCGGTGTCACGCACGGCGAACACGATGCCCATGCCCACCTGGTGGCTGATGCGCAGGCTCACCTGGCCGCGCTCGGTGAACTTGACGGCGTTGGACAGCAAATTCTTGAGGATCTGCTCCAGGCGCTGGCGGTCGGTGAACAGCGTCGCCGGCAGGGGTTGTTCGAGCTGCACCTCGAAATCCAGGCCCTTGTCCTGGGCCAGCGGCCGGAACATGCTCTGCAGGCCTTCGACCAGACGCTCCAGCGGGGTGGTTTCGGCGCGCACTTCAAGCTTGCCGGCCTCGACCTTGGCGATGTCGAGAATGTCGTTGATCAGGTTGAGCAGGTCGTTGCCGGCCGAGTAGATCGACTCGGCGAACTTGACCTGCTCCTGGCTGAGGTTGCCCTCGCCGTTCTCGGCCAGCAGCTTGGCCAGGATCAGCGAACTGTTGAGCGGCGTGCGCAGCTCGTGGGACATGTTGGCGAGGAATTCCGACTTGTACTTGCTCGATCGCTGCAGGTCGTCGGCGCGCGCCTGCAGCTCCACCTGAGCCTGATTCAGCTCGCTGTTCTTGCGGTCCAGGGCGTCGGTGCGCTCGGCCAGTTGTTCGTTGGTCTGCTCCAGTTCCGCCTGCTGCGTCTCCAGGTAGGCCTGGGACTCCTTCAGTACCCGCGACTGTTCTTCCAGCTCTTCGTTGGCCGACTTGAGCTCCTCCTGCTGGACCTGCAGTTCCTCGTTGAGCTGCTGGGTCTCGGCCAGCACTTCCTGCAGGCGCTGGCGGTAGCGGGCGCTTTCGATGGAGATGCCGATGTTCTCGGCCACACGTTCCAGCAGCTCGACATCCCGGTCGTGCAATGGGCGCAGGAAGCCGATTTCCACGACGCCATTGATGCGGCCGTCATCCCGGGCAGGCATCAGCAGGCCGCTGCGCGGCAAGCCACGGCCAAGGCCGGAGCTGAGCTGGTAGTAGTCCTCGGGCAAGTCATCCAGGCGGATCAGCCGCCCCTGCATCACGGCCTGGGCCAGCAGGCCGCCATGTTCCCCCAGCACCTGTTCTTTGCCTTGCTGCTCGGCATCCAGGCCGTAGCTGGCCACCCGCACCAGGTGCCCGTGCTCGTCACGCACATAAAGGGCACCGACCACGCTCCCCAGGTAGCCGGCGAAACAGCGCAGGATGTTGTCACCGAGCATGGGCAGCGTCAGTTGCCCCATCATCTGTTCGCCCAGCTGAGTCTGCCCGGCGCGCAGCCAGGCCTGATGCTCCAGGCCATCGGCAGAGCGCTGCTGCGCCTGCAGGTTGTCGGCGTAGCTTGCCGAGAGCGCCAGCAGGTCGCGCCGCCCAAGGAAGGCGAGCAGCCCGCTCAGGGCGACGATGAACAGCACGAAAGCCGAGATGGCGGTGACCGTGACCGCACTGACCTTCTCGTTGCGTGCCATGCGCAGCTGCTGTTCGGCGCTGATGAAGCTGTCGAATTCCTTGCGGATCTCGTCGGTGATGCGCTTGCCACGGCCGGTGCCGATCGGCAGCTGATAGTCACCTTTGTTACGGCGCAGGTTGATCATCTCGCCGCCAAAGCTGTTCCACTCCCGTTGCAGCGCGATCAGCCGCTCGATCCGCTCGAC
Organism: Pseudomonas sichuanensis; assembly: GCF_003231305.1. Lineage (GTDB taxonomy): Bacteria > Pseudomonadota > Gammaproteobacteria > Pseudomonadales > Pseudomonadaceae > Aquipseudomonas > Aquipseudomonas sichuanensis. The sequence continues at coordinate 37,003 of NZ_QKVM01000030.1, forward strand.
CTGCTGCGGGTTGTCCGCCACCAACCCCTTGAGGCTGTCCAGGCTGCTGAAAATGCGCGGCTTGGCCACCTCGTAAGGGTCGAGAAAACGCTCTTCGCCGGTCAGCAGGTAACCGCGCATGCCGGTTTCCATGTCGATCGACAGCTTGACCGTTTCGTTGGCATTGCCGATCACCCGATCGGTGTGTTCGACCCATTGCATGGCCGAGAGCAGGTAGTTGATCACCGCCACAAACGCCACGGCGCCCAGCAGCCCGACGCCCAGCGGCAGGCCGACGTTGCGGGCGAGTAGCTTGCGAAAGCTGCGTTGATCCATCGAGGCTGTTTGAATCATGTGATAAGGCCCGAGCGAATAAAGTCCATTGAACAGTGCTGGCGGCTACATCCTGCAAGTGTATGACCCTGCGCCACACCGACCGGGAATACAGCGAGTCTAACCAGCTTTGGCGGTTCTGGCAGGGCATTTAGCCAGTATTTGAAGGCGCTGTGCGCCAATCGTTCCATCTGATTGCACACGCCGTTAAGCTGGGGAACTTCTAACCTGTCACGGGCACAGAGTAGATACCCCTTACGCGAAACAGGATCCGCACCATGCATCTTCTGGTAGTCGAGGACGACGACATCGTTCGTATGTTGATAGTCGATGTGCTCGACGAACTGGGCTACAAAACCATCGAGGCGGAAAACGCCGCGGCTGCATTGAAGGTTCTCGAAGATGCCGGGCAGTCGCTGGCGTTGATGATGACCGATGTCGGTTTGCCGGACATGCGCGGTGAAGAGCTGGCGGGCAAGGCCCGTGAGTTGCGGCCCCTGCTGCCTGTGCTGTTTGCCAGTGGGTTTGCCGAGAATGTGAATGTGCCGGAAGGCATGTACATGATTGCCAAGCCGTTCAGCATTGATCGGTTGAGGGACAAGGTGCGGGAGATTCTTGGGGCGGGGTGAGGTGGATGCTTTCTTCAAGGTCTGTTGGAGCACCTCGCAGCCCACCCCATCCCCATATGCTTAAATAGCGCCCTTTGCCCCAAGGCCCTCCCCCATGCCCCATCTCCTGGTCCTCAGCCACCGCTGGCCCGAACAACAGGCCTGCAGCGCCGGCCAGCACCTGCAGCAGATTCTCCAAGCCTTCCTGGCCGGCGGCTGGCAAGTCACCTTCGCCAGCTCGGCCCAACCCTGCGAGCGCAAGGCCGACCTGGCGGCACTTGGCGTGATCGAGCAGCACATCCGCGCTGATGATCAGGCCTTCTTGACCAGCCAGGCCGCAGACGTAGTGCTGTTCGGCAGTTTCACCAGCGAAGAGCACTACGCCAGCCAGGTCACCCAGCACATCCCCCAAGCCCTGCGCGTGCTGCTCACCGGCGGCCTGCAAAGCCTGCGCGAGACGCGTCAGCAACTGCTGCGCCGCCGCCTGATCGAAGGCCTCGACCCGAACGACTTCCGCGCCCTGTTCGCCACCAGCGGCCCGGACCTCTATCGACACATGGCGCCCGCCGAGCTGACCCAGCGCGAACTGGCGGCCGTGTGGCGCTGCGACCTGACGCTACTCACCTCGCAAGCCGAGCTCGACCTGGTGGTCAACGGCTTTGGCATTCCGGAATACCTGCTGCATTACTGCCCGCCACTGATCGAGCAGGCGACGCCGCTGCGCCCGTTCGCCGAGCGCCAGCACTTCGTGTGCCTGGGCGACTTCGCCTCGCCTGCCCAGCATGATGCGCTGCTGTGGCTCAGGCACAACCTCTGGCCGGTGCTGCGCCGCCAACTGCCCGAAGCGCAGCTGTTCCTCCACGGCGCCAACCCGTCAGCCAGGAGCATGGCCTTGCATGCGCCGGAGCAGGGTTTGCATGTGATGGGCGAGGCGGCATGCGTCGAGACGCTGCTGGGCAGCGCCCGCGTGTATCTGGCGCCACTGCGTTCCGGCGCGGGCATCGACGGCCCGCTGCTCGAGGCCCTGCGCCAGGGCACGCCCTGCGTGACCACGCCGGTGGGTGCCGAAGGCATACAAGGGCAGCAACCCTGGCCGGGCAGCATTGCCGACACCGCCGAAGGGCTGGCCAAGGCGGCCGCGCAGCTGTACAGCGACGCGGCGCAGTGGCAGCGGGCGCAGGACGCCTGCGGGCCGCTGCTCAAGGCACGCTTCGACCGCCAGCGGCATGCCAGCGTGCTGCTCGGGCGTATTGAACACAGCCTCGTGCATATGCACGAACAGCGGCTGTACAACTTCGTCGGGGCTATGTTGCGGCGCGAACGCCGGTAACCCGCTGCTTGACGACCAGGCAGCACGGCCTCAGGGTTCGCGGCGCAACAGGTAGGTGTCCATGATCCAGCCCTTGCGCCGCCGGGCCTGCTCACGCGCGTCGAGAATCTGTGCCTTGACCTGTTGCAACGGCCCGGCAATCAGCAGCTCATCGGCCGTGCCCAGGTAGGCGCCCCAGTAGATCGTCAGTTGCGGGTCCTCCAGTGCGGCAAACGCGCACTGGCCATCGAGCATCACCAGCGCATTGTCGATCCGCGCCTGCCCAGCCAGGCGACGGCCCGGCAGCACGGTCAACGGCTCGCCGATGCGATTGAGAGGAACCTGATGCCTGGCCGCCAGGGCCTGGATACTGCTGATGCCGGGAATCACCTCAAGCCCCAGCGCAAGGCCACGCTGACGCACGAGCTCGAGGATGCGCAAGGTGCTGTCATACAACCCCGGCTCACCCCAAAGCAGGAAAGCGCCGACATCATCGGCCCCGAGTTCGTCCTCGATCAGCCGGGCATACAACGCGGCGCGCTGCACGTGCCAATCGTGCACGGCGGCAACGTAGTCCGCTGCCTGGGCATCGCGCTGTGGGTCGGCGACCTGTACCAGCCGGTAGCCACCATCAGGCAGGTAGCGTTCGAGGATGGTTTTGCGCAGGCCCACCAGCTCGTCCTTCTCCTGCCCCTTGTCGAGCACGAAGAACACCGTGGTGCGGCGCATGGCTTCGACGGCCTCGTAGGTGACCTGGCGCGGGTCGCCCGGGCCGATACCAATCAACAGAAGTTGCTTCATCACCTGCCCTGCCTGGTTACCGGCGGTCATTCTCGGATGACCACCGGTATTTGGCAAAGGGGGGGGGGGGCTTAGAACACCGAGAAGTTGTAGCTGACGATCACCCGCGTTTCGTCCATGTCCCGCGCCCACTTCTCGTAGTTGCTGCGGTAGGTGGAGTTGCGCAGGCGCACGCTGACGTCCTTGAACGTGCCGCTTTGCACCTGGTACTTGAGCTCGGTGTCGCGCTCCCACTCTTTGCCTTCGGCAGTGCTGCCCGGCACCTTGATGTTGTCGCCGTTGATGTAGCGGGTAAAGAACGTCAGGCCGGGAACGCCCATGGCCTTGAAGTCGTAGTCGTAACGCAGCTGCCAGGAGCGCTCCTGGGCGGCGGCGAAGTCGTTGACCTGGGCGTAGTTGACCAGGTACGGGTTGGTGCCGTCGAGGTACGGCATGGCGCTTTCGCCATACATGCGCTGCCAGCCGGCGCTGAGCTTGTGGCCGCCCAGGCTGTAGCCGAGCATGCCGCTGAAGGCGCGGTGGTCGATGTTGCCGGCGCGGGCGTTGCCGATGTCATCGCTCTTGATCAGGCGCAGGTCGGCCGACAGCGTACCCACCTGCAGCGGCTGGCTGGCAACCAGGCCGAGGAAGTGCTGGCGGTAGATATTCTCGAGCTTGGACACCTGGTACTGGACGCTGACACGTTCGTTGAAGCGGTAATCGATACCGCCCAAGTCGAAGTGGTCGGCCTCGATATCGCAGGCATAGCGCTTGTTCTTGCAATGCACGCGGATGTCCTGGCGGTCGGTGGAGTCCCGCGCGGTGTACTGGTTAAGGCGCGCCAGGGTGAACTTGAGGTCACGCACTTCTTCGGAGGTAAGCCAGGCACCGTGGAACATGGTCGGCAACAAACGGCCATCGTTGTACTTGAGCAGAGGTACGTCCGGCATCATCGAACCGTACTTGAGTACGGTATCGGAGACTTTCACCTTGCCGGCAATGCCCATCTTGGCGTACTGGTCGGCGGAGTGGCGCGGGTCATGCCCGGACGACGGCAGCAGCCCGCTGCTACTGTCGGCCGGGCTGGAATCCAGTTTGAAACCGACCATCCCCAAGGCATCCACCCCGAACCCAACCGGGCCTTGGGTATAACCGGACTGGACATTGAGGATGAACCCTTGCGCCCATTCTTCGCGCTTCGACGCGCCCTGGCTGGAACTGCTGTGACCATCACGGAAGTCGCGGTTGAAATAGACATTGCGGGCTTCGATCTTGGCACTGCTGTCTTCAACAAAACCGGCAGCCTGGGCACTGATACCGGCGCACAGCAAGAACAAGCCGGCAACACTGCGCCCGGGGGCGAGAGGAAAAGGGGCAAACATGCGAGGGAACATCCAGAGAAAGGCAAAAAACAATCCGGGCAGCCACCTGCACCGGCACTACGCGATGAACGAACAGATTTCGACCATCATCGCCAATTTTGCCCCGAAGGCTCTGGAATGAGCCATTGGACCATGGTCTAGCGCAGCCAAGAGCAGCCGGTGAAGCAGTTTCAAAGCGGTTGCGAAAAACCGGCAAAGTTCCCGGATAATGAATTGAAAGTTTACTGTTTACCCCCCTGCCCGCGACTACTACACTCACTAACAGCGAACAGCAATACCCACCCGCGTGGCCGGCGTCTAGTGTGACTTCCATGTTCGTTACGCCATGCCACGGCAGACTTACAGGAGTGATGACAGTGTCCAGACTTGCAGAGTTTCGTGCTGCCGAAAAAGCGCTACAGGAACAGATGGCACAACTGGAAGCGCTGAAAAAGGATGCCGGCCTCAAACGCGAAATCGAATTCGAGCAGAAACTAGTCGGCCTGATGAAAAGCTATGACAAGAGCCTGCGCGACATCATCGCCATTCTCGACCCCAAGGCGACCGCGCGGGGCCCGGCAGTTGCCGCCAAACAGCAACGCCGCCCCCGCGTGGTGAAGGTGTACGAGAACCCCCACACCGGCGAGCTGATCGAGACCAAAGGCGGCAACCACCGTGGGCTGAAAGCATGGAAAGAACAGTACGGGGCGCAGACCGTGGAAAGCTGGGTTCGCTGATGAAATGCCGACACCGGCTTCACACATTTTTCACAAGCGCTGTAACAGTATCGAACCAGCTAAAGGACTAGCGACCCCATCACGCGCCCGCACATGCGGGCCTCTAATTCCGGCGCCCTGCACTCGTGCAGGGCGCTTTCGTTTGCGCTCGAGGCTGACTGCCGTATCATGCCCGTCTGTTTTTAGGCCTGATTCTGGAGCCCCCATGAGCCTGCATGATCTGAACACCCTGCCCGGCGTCACCGCCCAGCCAGACACCGCCACTGCCCAGTTCGTCTTCAACCACACCATGCTGCGGGTCAAGGACATCGAGAAATCGCTGGACTTCTACACCCGTGTGCTGGGCTTTCGCCTAGTGGACAAGCGCGACTTCCCGGAAGCGGCCTTCAGCCTGTATTTCCTGGCCCTGGTCGACCCGGCGCAGATCCCTGCCGACGACGCCGAGCGCCACCAGTGGATGAAATCGATCCCTGGCGTGCTCGAACTGACCCACAACCACGGCACCGAGAACGACCCTGAGTTCGCCTACCACAACGGCAACACCGACCCGCGTGGATTTGGCCACATCTGCATTTCGGTGCCGGACGTACGCGAAGCCTGCGCGCGTTTCGAAGCGCTGGACGTGCCCTTCCAGAAACGCCTGGCCGATGGCCGCATGAACCACCTGGCCTTCGTCAAGGACCCGGACGGTTACTGGGTCGAAGTCATCCAGCCGACCGCGCTGAAAGACTGACAGACGGCGCTCGCGCTCGTCGGGCCGGGAACTCTCGGCCCCTTGCCGTGGTATATGGAAGTAACCCTTCCATAGCCACAGCGAGGTAAGGACGATGCAAACCCTTCACTGTGAATACCGCGACCACACCATCACCGCCAGTGTGATGCCCCACCCCGATTCCCCCCTGCCCTATGCCGCCGGCTGCCTGATTACCGACCCAGGCGGGCATACCAGCAAGCGCCTGTCGATGCCGATGAAATTCTTCGCCGACCTGGAGAACGCCCAGCATGTGTCGCTAGCCCATGGCCGGGCACTGGTGGACCATCAGCTGGATGACGGGCACAAAGTATTTTGAGCCCACCGTATGCACGCCCACTGTAGGAGCGGCTCTTTCGCGACACGAGGCCGCTCCTGCGCCGACCGCGCTACTTCAAACCATGCGCAATCCTGTGGGAGCCGGCTTGCCGGCGATCGGCCGCCCCGCTGAGTTCAGCCACCCTGGGCGAACGCAACCGCCGCCGCCACCTGCTCGTCCGTCGGCCGCACCCCGGTGTACAGCACGAACTGCTCCAGCGCCTGCAGGGCAATCACCTCAAGCCCGGTGATCACCGGCTTGCCCAGCGCTTGCGCCCGTTGGATCAGCGGTGTGCGCGCAGGCATCGCCACCACGTCGAACACCCGCTCGGCCGCGGCTATCGCATGTTCCGCAAACGCCAGCTGATCGGCCTCTGGCCCGCCAGCCATGCCGATCGGCGTGACATTGACCAGCATCGGCGGGCACAGATCGCCCAGCTCGGGCAACCAACGATAGCCACAGACATCCGCCAGGTGCCGCCCGGCCTGTTCGTTGCGGGCGACGATGGTGCCGTCGGCAAAGCCCGCATCACGTAGCGCACTGGCCACCGCCTTGGCCATGCCGCCGCTGCCGCGCAAGGCAAAGCCGGTGCCTGGGTCGACCTGGTGGCCCTGCAGCAGCTGGCGTACCGCCAGATAGTCGGTGTTGTAGGCCTTCAGGTGACCGTCGGTGTTGACCAGCGTGTTGACCGACTCGATCGCCAGCGCAGACGGATCAACCTCATCCACCAGCGCCATGCATGCCTCCTTGTACGGCATCGACACACCGCAGCCGCGAATGCCCAGGGCGCGGATGCCGGCCACCGCGGCAGGCAGGTCCTGGGTGGTCATGGCCTTGTAGTAGTAGTCCAGCCCGAGCTGCTGGTAGAGGTGATTGTGGAAACGCACGCCGAAGGTACCGGGGCGTCCGGCCAGGGAAATGCACAATACGGTGGCGCTGCTGGGGGATAGGATCATTGCCGCTCCTGTCTAGGCTGCTGAAACGATTGACTGAGCGTAACAGAGGCAGCCGCCTGTCGCCCCTTACACAACCTTTACCCTTCCCCTGCGCTCACTTGACCCTGACTGCGGTCATAGTAATCAGGCCCCAAGCGTGGGGTTGTCTTGCGAGGATTGACCATGAAGCGTTTCATCCCCGGTATCGCCCTGCTGGTCGGCGCGCTGGCCGTCAGCGGGCAGGCGTCCGCCCACGGTGGCGGCTGGTATGGCCCGGGGCCGGTGATCGGCGCTGCCGTGGTGGGCGCGGTGGTCGGGGCAGCCGTCAGCGGTGGGCATGACCGTACCGTCTACGTCGAGCGCCAGCCCGCCTATTACCCACCGCCACCGGTGTATGTGCAGGCACCGCCACCCCCCGTGTACTACCAACCCTACGTGGTCGAACAGTATGTACCGGCACCGCCGCCACCGGTGTATCGCCGCTATTACGGCCCGCCGCCGGTCTACTACGGCCCGCCTCGCTGGTAGCCGGCACAGTTGATGAAATCAATGACCACTATCGAAGCCATTGATTTCAAACCTTCGCGGCGTCTGCGTAATGTGGGGCCATGTTTCACAGGAGATCCCCCATGGCCCCGATCCAGATCATGTCCGTCATCGGCAGCGCCGTACCGGCCAGCCTGCGTGCACAAGGCCAGCTGGCGTGCTGGTACCTGGTGCGCAACGGCGAAGCCATCAGCGGCCCGTTGACCACCCGCTCCTCGGCCGAGACCCTGGCCGGGCAGTTGCTCGACAGCTGCCTTATTGCCTGAACCGAATCTGTTGTTGTGCGTTGCTCCCCCAAGCGTCCCCTCGCCCGCCTTCATGGCGGGCTTTTTTTGCCTGCGCAAAACAGCGGCGGCTTCTGCGCGGCAACCAGGCCTGCTAGGGTGGCAACCTTTCAACCAGACAGCAGGGAAGCGGTAGGGCATGGATGCGCGATCGCGCTCCTTGCATCGTCAAGCAGCGGCGCATTGGCAGAACCCCGTGACAACCCGTTCGACCAGGCACTGTTCATTACCACGATAGCGCCGTCGATCCTTGTTGCGGGAACCACCGGGCTGACGACGCTGATCCCCGAGATCTTCAAGTCCGCCAAGTCGGATGCTCTGGCCTTCATCGGTTCGGGCGGGAAAATTCGCGGCGCACAGTTCGAACAGGCAGTGCGCCATTACCATGAAAACGCCCCCGCACCGCTGATGAATGACCAGCAGTTGGCCTTGGCGATCGTAACGACATACTGACGTGCAGGATCAAACAACCACGCGTTGCGCACTTTGGATACAAGCCACTCGACAGCGACACAGCAGTACGCCAGCAGTGTTTTCCGGTTTTCGCTGAGCTTCAGTGCATGACCAAATCCAATGAACCCGCGCTCATCGCCGGCCAGCTCGGTCACGCGGTTCAGGGGCTGTTCACCCCATGCGAGGTGGTTAAACTCCGTCAGAGATTGGTCCGAATTAGCGAAGCTGGAAGAGAACGTAATGGGTACAGGATTAAATTTCGTTCACCTTGCGCCCTTTGGATATAAGGCATTCGACAGCCTTTAAGCCATACTCCACAGATGTTTTTTGAGTTTTGGCGAGTTTTGGAGAGTGAGGAAAGCCCGTGTTTACGGGCCTTCCAGCCCTCATAGCAACACTGCATCACCCTCCAAAACACAGCCATTGGTACAAAAAATGGTACGAGCCGGCTGTACGTCCATCCAGCGCTTTTGCTGACGGCTGGAAGCACCCGCCTCACCCCTCTCCCGGCGCTCCGCCGACCACGATCCGTCCTGGCTCGTCCCTCTCCCACTCAGCAGCAGATTCATACTGAAACAGCCCGATGTGAAAGGCCTCCTCATGCTCGAGCAGCGCCCACTCACGTGCGGCCTCGGCAAATTCCAGCATCTCGGAAAGCTCACCGCTGTCGATCTCGCGGCGGCGGTGGGCGGCATAGGCCATCTCGCACAGCACAGCAGCGCGCCCGTCAGGATCTGTGATCAGGGCCGACTGGTCGTTAAGCTCATCCAGCCAGGCCGCTGGGAGCTGAATGGCTGTGCGCTTACTCAACACGGCACCACCAGGACTGCGCGTACAGAACGCCGTCGATTTCCTCCACGCCGGTGATGTTCATCCCGAGCGTGGCCATGCCAGTCACTTTCGCATCGAGCAGCGGAGGGATAATGTCCGGGCCAGGCGTGTGATTGAACACCGTGGCCTGGGTGGTGACCCGGCCAAGCACTTGGCTGTGATGCTCGCCGATCTGAATGTCAGCCCTGAATGACTGGGCCTTGCGCATCTGGTCGGCCGGGATAGCAATACCGCGCTCCCGTCGACGAACGAGGTTGAAGTACATAGGGCACCAATACTGTATAAAAACACAGTATCGTATAGAGCGACCTCATCTCAGGCAACGCCCGACCGGCGGCACCCTGTCAGTGGCTGGTGTAACCAGGTCCGCCGAGCACTTGCAACTGGTAGTCGATAATGGCCTGGAACAGCGACTCGGCCAGGATCCTCAGGCGCTCAACCTCTGCAGGCGGAGCGCCAAGATCCCTCGCTTCGTGGTAAAGCCTCATGGCCTCGACTGCCTGCTGCATTTGCGGAGAGTCCGGCATGAGCACTTTTTCTAGGCTGCGCTTCACGGCTCAGTTCCAGTCATTCGACCAGGGCAGTATAGGACGCCTCGCAGGTCAGCCCCGCTATTCGGGCTCGGTCATAAGCCTTCGCCAGCTCTCGATTCGTATCGACAGCCCGCTCGAGCAGGTCGGAGAGCACCATGGCGGCGCGGGTGGCTGCCTCGCCTCTGGCGACAGCGGCGGGATCCGTGGCGGTGCAACTAACGGCGGCGGCGAAACTGGCAGCTTCGTCGCGCAACCGCTGGCCAGCAGCATCAGCGCTGGCAGCATCAGCATCAGCAATCGTTCGTTGTTCCTGCGCATGCGCCCTCACCTCTTCCTTGGCCGTCTCGCGGCGATTCTCTTCTTTCCGGGCGTCACGCTCGCCCAGCACTTCGGCCAGGCGATCGCCGCTGTCGCGCTTGGCTGATGCCTGCTCAGCCTCTGCACGCTCAACAGACCGGCCGTGCTCGTAGGCACCCAAGTAGGACGCCACCACCAGTAGCAGCGCGATGACGCGCACGCCCAGGCCGTTCACGCCAGCACCTTTAGCGCCAGGTCATACAGCGCCTTACGCTCTGCGGCCCCATGCGGCACCCGGCCAGGCTGGCCGGTGTTGATCACGCTGCCGATGTCCTGGATGCGTCCGGCATCGGCCAGCTCGTTCATGCCGTGCTTTGCCCACCACCACGCCGCCGACTGGGCGGCATGCTCGGCCTGCTCGAGCAGTTCGGGCTGCTCCACCAGCGGCAGGCCCAGGGCCAGGCCGGCGCCCCGGTGATTGTCGCGGCCAGTGAGCTGGATCAGCCCACGGCCCCGGTACCGCCAACCGTCACCCGAGGACTCGGGGCCATTGCCCATCCGGCCGGCGTAAACGCAGTTGGCGATCTTTTCCGGCTGCCGAGCGTAGGCGCCGGCGGTCTGCGCGGTGAATCGGCTTGGCCAGGTGCGCACCAGGGCCTCGGCGCTGTAGTTTAGGTTCTCGACCAGGTTGCGCAGCTGGCCAGACTCATGGCCGACCTGGGCCAGGAAAGCAGCCATGCGCACCCGGCTATCGATCTTCCAGCGCAGTGCGGCGCGGTTCAGTGCAGGCAAAAAAACGCCCGCTACCGGGCGGGCTTTGGGGAGGATCTGCAGCAGCTGCTGCTCGGTGAGAGGAGTCATGCTTTTTTCCAGATAGAAACCGCCAAATAGCGGTTGGGTTACGACTCATGGCGATGAGGCAGGGCGTGACGGGCGAAGCTGCATCTTATTGGTGACGCAACGAGCTCGTCATATATAATCCGCGCGTTTTTCCCGCACATCATGGACAAGATCGAGGTAGATATATGGCTGGCAATGTCAGCAGTCGTGCAGCTCCAGAAGGCGCCGCACACGAATTTGCCGAGCAGTCTGCTCAGTGCAAAACCAGGAATCGTTTCGCCTTAGCTCTCGGACTTTCAGGCTGTGCAGCGCTGGCTTACCAAGTGGCCTGGCAGCGAGTGATGACCCAGATCATTGGATCTGATGCGATTTCTATGGTGCTGGTAGTCACCATTTTCATGATTTGCCTCGGCATCGGATCGGAACTTGCAAAGTTCTTGGTTGCCAGGTCCCAGGCCAAAGCGCTCAGGATTTATGCAACCATAGAAATACTGGTCGCTATTTATGGCATTGTTTCTATCCCACTGTTGCGGTCCGTCAATGCTAGCGTTGGCGCAATGACTGGTGACTCTTTAACCGCAGACTTCTTGCTCAACCTCGGCCTGTTATCGATACCTATCATCGGCATGGGTCTGACTACGCCATTAATTGTTCACGTGGCAAAAGAGAGCCTTTCGAATGTCGGCCGTACTGTAGGCGTCCTTTATGGCTGGAATATCGCAGGAGCTGCAGCTGGATCGCTACTAACAGGCCTCATTCTCATTGAGCTATTCGGTCTCAGCGGAACAACATTCTTCGCAGCAGCAGCAAACGTCCTTGCAGCAGCCATAGCCATACAGGGCCTTCGCTTGCTCCCTATGGGCGGCAGCGCAGATAGCGTTGCTACGCCTTCTACCAAACCGGCAAGAGTTCCACTGACCGCTGCAGTGGCGGCTGTCCTGTTCGGATTTGGCACGTTAGCGATCCAGGTAATTTTCTTTCGGGTTCTTTCCAATTACCTGACGCTGTCAACAATTGTCTTCCCTGTATTGCTCTGCGCATACCTGTGCTTGATGTCCTTAGGGCAATGGGTCGGCGGACAACTGGCGGACCGCTACAGTACCCGTCTCCCTTTAGTCATTGCGGGTCTTTTCGCGGCAGGCTCCGTACTGCTGCTGGCTGCATTACGGCTCCCGCCAGAATGGGCCGCCCATATACACGCCCTTCGCTTCTCCAGCTTCAATGGCCAACTCGTCGCGCCGGAATTTGCGCACCTGATTGGCGACCCATCACCTATCACAGTATTCCTGTTTTCCGCTGGAATGATGGTTTCAGTCATAGCATGGTCAGGATTGTTCCCGGTCATGTTCAGACTAATCACGCAACGCATTGAGGATGCGGGCAATCGCTTTGCGCGCATCTATACCCTGTACACCACGGGTAACGTCATCGGTGCCTTCGCCTGCGGAATTTTCCTGCTACCTAACTTAGGTACAGGCCTGAGCGCGCTCTCGACAGTCATAATTGTTGGGCTAGGGGCGCTGCTTGTTATCGTCGGCAACCGCGCGAGCCGTTTAGGTTTCCACGCTTATAGCCTGTTGGTGATCGGCGTCATCGCTGCCGCTTTGATGCCTCGCGATTACTACAGTTCATTTAAGTTCGGGAATTACCAGGTTGCGGAAGTCTTTGAAGGTCGAACCGGGGTAGCAACTGTTGTCCCAACATCACGGTTCTACACCATCGTAGACGTAAACCGTACTGCTTCGGCTTCCGCTCTCAATGCCGATCCTGCGCCGACCGACTCATATGAGGCATGGCGATGGAATCATACGGACCTGATGGCTTTGGACCCATCATTCAGACCAAAAAACGTTCTGGTAATCGGAATCGGACATGCTTATTTGATCGACGCAATGCTAGATCTGCCATTCATTGAGAAGATCACCGTGGTGGACTTGTCGGCAGAAGTTGTCGAAGCAGTTAAAAAGCATACGAAAACATCATCAAGCCGAATTTTCAGTGATCCTCGAGTTGAAATTGTCATAGCAGATGGAAGGCGCTTCGTACAATCAGCCATTAAGCGCGGCGAGAAGTATGATTTAATCCAGAACAAGATCAATGAGCCGTGGCATGCTGGCGGTGGAAATTTATTCACCGAAGAGTTTTTCCTTGAAGAGAAGAAACTCCTTGCTCCAGGCGGATACCTAAGTACGCGCCCATTGACTGGCCACCTAACTGACGGACTTAAGGTTTTCCATAACGCAATGTGGACAGGTTACTACCACATGTACTTCAAAAACGGTGATATGTCGGTGCCTAAATCCGCAGTCGTCAGTGAAGACATCAAGGGTGCATGGAACACTGAATTGCCTGGAAGGCCTCCTGTAATGACTAAGCCCAGAACTGAGCTTCAGGTGGCAGCATTTACTTCCGTGCCAGACGAGCTTCGCACTGATGCGAATACCGATGACCGCCCGACATTCGAATACTACTGGCTACGCCAACTGTTTAGAGTTTGGAACTCTCCACGAGTAAACTTCTGGGACATCGACTTCAAACCATACTCCCAGGCTGTCCCCGTCCGCTCCAATTAAATGTAATGCGGCCGCTGAAATAGCGGCCGCTTTATTCCCCCTGACAATATCTCCTGCAAATATTAGGTTCCGCTCACGCTGGTGGAATTCGCCATCTCGCAGTTCACCTCGATTCCGTGGATTTAATCAGAGAAGTTCGCCAATCCCCCAATCCTCGTTGGTCAGCGCGCTCAGCGCGTCGTGAGGCACCATGGCGGCGCGGTTGTTCGAGGCACCTTCTGACCCGGCCAGCACGCTGAGGAAGGCGAGCGTGTTCTTGCTGGCCGCCATAGAGTCGGAAATACGAGCCATGCTTTTCTCCAGGCAAAAACCGTCTAATAGCCGGTTCTGGACGCTATTTTGGTTCCGCCAACAATGGTTCAGCATTTCATTCTGATTCTTCCCATGGGTACTTCGCGGAAATTTCCGCACGACGGCGCAGCCACTTTTGCTCAGCGTATTGAGCTGCCTCATCATTACCTGATAAGCGTTCAGCATCAGCCTCTATTTTGAATCTATCGCTCCCATTTATCGGGTCCGCATATGCGACCAAGCGAGCCCGCTCCACATCGGCACGGGATGGAGCCCGCTTTGGCGGATCTAGGTGAGCGCGCACTTCGTTGGCGTCCATCAGCACAAGTTCGTCGGACCCAAATAGCTCACGATGCTGCTCGCAGTCATAGCAGTAAACCTCACCAGATTTACTGTGTCGATAAAACAACTGAGTCATGGTCGTCTCTCCCACCAAGTGCGCAATGTATCAAGCCCGTCAATTTCAACCCGATACGTGGAAAACGCGGGAATTGTAATGGTGACACCAACCCTTGGTAAGGCTCCGCTGGATGCCCCGCCTAAGGGACTGAACACTGCCTGCCCGTCAATCAGCACGGAAAGCCCTGCCGAGTTTCCTGATGAATCACCAGTTACAACCGCGATTTCTATGTCGTGACTGTAAGGGTTTGTGTAGTTGGTGGCAGGCAACCGGGATGCAAGCATGTTCTTCCATGTTCCTGTGCTTGCGCGCGCATAGCACAGCACCTCTACAACATTCGCTGCCGTTGCTCGAATTACGCAGGTATCGCCAGCAGCAGTAGTGATGTTCGCTCCGCTTTGGGTGACAAGCGATGCGCTGTTCGTCAGGGTGAGGGGCCCGGCAAAACGAACAAAGTAGCAAGAGTCAGCCGGCAAAGTGAATCCTGCAATGCTAGAGCTTCCGGTAATGTTTATGTGACGCGTGTTCGGAGCAAGAGTCGAAAGATTTACATTTGATGAAGAGACGACGTCAATACGGGTAGTATTTAAGTAGTCGGTAGCACGAGACGATATGATTTGAATAAGTGCGCTGTAGTACTGCGAGGCACCTACTTTGTCTACATCGCCATTCGCAGTCAATCCTGCGCCTTCCAGCAATGACGACAGAAAGGCCAGATGATCACCCGTCGCCAAGTCACCGAAAAACATAAAACCTTCTACTTCGAAGATGGCAGCTACCTTGCCTTCGAGATCAGCTATGCCGCCGCTGATGACGGCATGGACTGGCCTATCAAAGCCTGACCCTCCGGCGATGCCCGCCAGCACCCTCCCACTTCAACCAATCACGCCACCCCGGCGAGGTATCCCCATGCCCACAGAAAACCGACCCAGCAATACCGAGATGGTCAGCGAACTGCTGCCATGCCCCTTCTGCGGCCAGCAGGACTTCCTCATCGAGCGCCTAGACAGCGACGCGTCAGTGGTGATCTGCCAAGGCCTGACCGGGCCGCATGAGGCCTGCCTGGCCCGCGGCCCGGTAGGCGTGGCTCAGGATGAAGGTGAGGAGCAGCCAGGCCGCGACAAGGCGGTCGAGCTGTGGAACGCGAGAGCTGAGCGTCGCCAGGGTGAGTCGGTGGCGTTGCCTAGCCGTAAATCTGAGCCAACCGAAGACAGTGATGTTTTCACTGATGCAGAAAATTCCGGCTTCAACGCCTGTCTGGACGAAATCGCCAAGCTTGGGCCGCTCTACGCCCATGCCCACACCTGCGAGAAATGCAGTGGCGTCCACTGCTCGAAAACGGTATGCGTGCTGGAGATCGCCGCCGAGCGCGACACACTGCGCGCCCAGCTGGCCGACCTCAAGCGACGTCACGATGGCCTACGCCGCGACATGGCCACCATCGCCGGCAGAGAGGTGCCGAAGGGGTGCACGGTCGCGGATTACGCTGCGGCAGCGATCGCTGACGCCCTATCCGCCAGCGCTGCGCCGAAGGCGAAGTCGTGAAAACGCATTTCGCAGCATTCACCGACCTGGATGACCTTGAGCAAGCGCCCTGCGGAATCTGGCTAGGCGATGCCTCTGAGCTGTCAGGTGACTGGGCCAAAGTCGATTGCCTGCTTTGCCAGAGGCGCAAGCAGAAGATCATCGCCGCTGCAGCAGCCGAAGAGCGCGCCATCATCGAGCACATGGGCGATATGGCAGATTTCATGCGCTCGGAATGCTAGGCCGCGTAAGAGCACATTTGTACTCCGCCCGGCTGTAACCCCTCTACCCTATATTCACTGCCGCGATATGGCGGCCAAGGCGAAGCTATGTCTCAAGCAAAGGAACGCCCGATCCTGTTCAGCGGGCACATGGTCCGCGCCATCCTAAACGGCCAGAAGACTGTCACGCGGCGCGAGATCAAGCCCAGCATGCGGAGCGCTGATAGCAGCTTCGAGCTTCACCAGCAGGAAGACGAGTCATGGCGCCCCATGCACACTTTTGACGAGAGCTGCATGGATGCCAAAGGCACCGAGCATCCAATTGTCTGCCCGTATGGCCAGCCAGGTGACCGCCTGTGGGTGCGCGAATCCTGGGCGCAGATCAACGTAGCCCAGGCGCCTGGCGAAAGCTGGGTGGTCTACCGCGAGTGCGACAACCGGACCGACTACGGCGGTCCCTGGAAACCGAGCATTCACATGCGTCGGCGCGATAGCCGCATCCTGCTGGAGGTCACCGCAGTGCGCGTCGAGCGGCTGCAGGGCATCAGCAAGCAGCAGGCCCTGGCAGAGGGCGTCCGCCTGTACACCGATCATGCTGAGTGCGGCGACTGGTACCACGTCGAGGGGATCGAGACCTACAGCGCTGACCCGTGCAAGTCGTTCGAACTGCTGTGGGAGTCCACCGGCGGCGACTGGGCGACCAACCCATGGGTCTGGGTCGTCGAGTTCAAAGTGATCGAGCCATCGCCAGCCGGCTGCGATTACCACGGCAGCCACTTCGGCGCGCCATACCCGGACGCGCAGTGTGTCGATGGCTTCCTGTGGGATGAGGACAGCTGTGATGTGCCGGGCGGCCCGCTGATGAGCGGCGGGGACATTCCCTGCCCGAAGTGCAACGCAGAGGCGTACGCCGACCACCAGCGTGAGATGAGCCAATGACCCGCCTAGCCCTCCTTCTCGCGATGCTGGCCACCGGAGCCAGCGCAGCACCAAAGCCGCAAGAGAACGTCATCGACGTGCAGCACGACAGCCAGCGCGGCATCACCTGCTACCTGCTGAATGGGGTCGGCATCAGCTGCATCCCCGACGGCCAGCTGCACGCCGGCAACGAGAGCCAGCTCTCCCCGCACGAACAGCAGAACGGACCAACACCTGCAGGTGCGCCTGCGCCATGGAATGAAGAGAGGTATTCGCTGTGAGCAAGAAGAAGACGAGCTTCACGATCGTCTCAACCGAAGAGCTGGCGGAGCTGCGCCGCGATCGAGACCGGCTGAGCGCGATTGAGTCGTGCTGCTGGGATGTCAGGTTCGATAGCCATTCCAACGGCATGGACGGGGACTACAGCATCAGCATTGAGATCGTCGGTCACTACGAGGGCAAGCCGCACGAGCGGGTCATGGGTGAGAACTACAACGAGAACCTGCGCGCTGCCATCGACCAGGCGCTGACCGCTGAGGCGTATCCACCAGAGCGACCAGAGTACGACATCTACGGAAACCCCGAGCGGAGGCGCGCATGACCGACCTGATCGAAGTGAAGACGGCAGACCTCGCCGGCCATGCACTCGACTGGGCCGTCGCCCAGGCGGAAGGGCTTGAGGTATTTCTCGTTGGCCCGCAATACAACGTGCCATGGCGCGTGTTCTGGAAGAAGCGCGGCGAGGTGCTTGTGCGGGATGTGCTCTACAACCCGCACGAGGATTGGGCGCTGGCCGGGCCGCTGATCGACAAGCACATGGTGAGCCTGCATTGCCCGCAGAGCACTGACGACGTTTGGGCTGGCTGGGTAATCACCGACAAAGGAGAGTTTTGCCAAGCCGGTGACAGCGCCCCGATCTCCGCCTGCCGCGCCATCGTCGCCGCCAAGCTCGGCAATACCGTCAACATGCCGAAGGAGCTGATGCAATGACCGTGATCTTCCCCCTCGCCTACATGGCCTACCTGATCTACAGGGGGCCGCGATGATCCCGAATACAGGCTGGCTACGGCGCCAGCTCGAGTCGTCGCTGATCCTGCTGGCCGCATGGATCCTTGGCGGCCGCAACGTCACCAGGTCCGGGGTCGTCTCGCGCCGTGACAACAACGAGATGTTCGAGATGGACGGCGACCTGCGCGCCATCGCCCGCCGAATCCGCAAGCAGTACAGCGAGTAACCCCTCCCCCTACAACTCAAGCCCGCCGCGCGCGGGCGAGGATGACCTATGTCCGATTTCCAGACGACATCCGAACCAGTGGCCAGGAAGCGCCACATCTGCTGCGAGTGCCGCGGGCACATCGAGCCAGGCCAGGCATACCAGCTCGTCGCGGGCTGCTGGGAAGGCGACATGAGCAGCTTCAAGACCTGCGCGAGCTGCGTCCAGGCGCGCGACTGGGCAATCGCCCAGCCCGAGTGGGGAGGCGACGGCGAGCACCTCTACTACTTCGGGATGCTTGAGGAAGATCTCTGCAACCTGGCGCCGGAGATGGACTTCGGTGACGGCCGCCGCTTCAAGGCCTATCGACTCCAGGTGCAAATGCGCCGGCGCCGAGACCAGGCCAAGCTGCAGAAAGCAGCCTGACCACCAACCTGCCGCCACCGGCGGCGTGGAGACCATCATGCAAGACGAAGAACGCCAGCCCGTGACCTACGTATCCGACAAGGTCCCGGAGGAGAAGATGGCCGAGCTGGTTGGCACGACCAAGCGGGCCTTGGAAGGGAAGCGAAGCCGTGGCGTGATCCCCGAGGGGGTCTGGAAGAAGATCGACGGCCGGATTTTTTACAGCATCAGGAGATACGAAGCGTGGCTAGAAGGAAGCTGGGGCTACCCGCTGGAGTCGAATTTATCGGCAAATCAATCCGCATCCGTTTTACTTGGAACAATGAGCGTCGATCCGAAACTCTCGCATATCCCCAAACCGCAAAGGGGATCAAGGCGGCAGCCGATCTACGCGCTCAAGTAATCAGCCTGGCCAAGCACGGCGTACTGGACGAAAAGCGGTACGCCGAACTGTTTCCCAGCTCAAGCTACGCGGCGCCGACAAGCGAGTTGATGTTTGGGGAGTATGCCCAAAGTTGGCTGAATAGCCTGGAGGTCGTGCACGATACCAGGGTCAATTACAAGGGGTTGATGAACAACTACTGGATGCCCCATCTGGCGACGCTACCGATCAAAGTGGTTACGCCAATGGTGCTGAGGGAGGTGGTCGCAAAGACCGAGTGGAAGAGCTCGACAGTCAAGCGCGCCGCAATCGCCAGGGTCAAGGCGATGTTCCGGGCGGCGGTGTATGACGAGGTAGTAGACAGGAACCCGGCAGCATCGATACAGCTGCCACAGAAAAACAAAAAACAGGTTGATCCCTTCACCGTTGAAGAGGCAGATGCCTTGATCGAGTGGATGTATAAGAACTTCTCCCGATGCAACCAGGTGTTTGCGGCGTTCTATGAGTTCGCCTTTTACACTGGCATGCGCACAGGGGAGATCATGGCGCTGCGCTGGGACGAGATCGATTTCGAAAAGAAGACGGCCCACGTCTGCCGCATCGTGGTCGAAAAGCAGGTGGCCGAGAGGACAAAGACCAAATACACGCGCACGGTGATGCTGAACAGTCGCGCCCTGGGCGCGCTTTCCAGGGCAAAGGAGATCGCGCAATACCGGTCAAAGCAGAAGCGTCGAGTGTCGACTGAGTCCCCATTTGTGTTCCAGCCTTCCGGCTCGTCGCCACACATCTCAGTGCCGGAGACGGCCGGCAAGCACTTCAGCCAAGCGGTCGAGGCAAAGGGCTTCAGGCATCGCCCCCAGTACAACTGTCGACACACCTATGCCACGATGTGCCTCATGTCAGGGATGAACCCAGCCTTCATCGCAGGGCAGCTTGGGCACTCGGTCCAGGTTCTACTTACGACCTATGCGAAGTGGCTGAATTCGGCCAGCGATTGGTCCGAATTGGCGAAGCTGGAAGAGAGGGTAATTGGTACAGAATTGGTACAGGATTAAATTTCGTTCACGTTGCGCCCTTTAGATATAAGGCATTCGACAGTCTTTAAGCCATACTCCACAATGCATCGGTTTTTTGGGGGAAAACCCTTGCACAGCCAACGACATACCAACATTTAGTGAGCCTCAACGTGAAAACTTCCCTGTCCATCCTCAGCCTGCTGCTGTTGCTCACAGGTACTGCGACCCTCCCGTCGACCGCTGCTGCACAACCCCCGGCCCAGGCCCAACGCGATCCCAGCAAGTTGCACTTGGCCTCCGGCAGCGCCCTGCTGATCGACCTCAACACCAACCAGGAGCTGTACGCCAGCCACGCCGATCGCGTGCGCCCCATCGCCTCGGTCACCAAGCTGATGACCGCGATGGTCGTGCTCGACGCCAAGCTGCCCATGGACGAAATGCTCAGCATGACCATCGCCAACAACCCGGAGATGAAAGGCGTGTATTCGCGGGTGCGCCTGGGTAGCGAGCTGAACCGTCGCGAGACGCTGCTGATTACCCTGATGTCGTCGGAGAACCGCGCCGCCACCACCCTGGCCAACCACTACCCTGGTGGCTACGGCGCCTTCATCAAGGCCATGAACGCCAAGGCCCGCGCACTGGGCATGAGCCATACCCGCTACGTCGAGCCGACCGGCCTGTCGACGCTGAACGTGTCCACCGCCCAGGACCTGGCCAAACTGCTGATGGCCTCGCGCAAGTACCCGATGCTCGGCGAACTGTCGACCACCCCGGAAAAGACCGTGGCGTTCCGCAAACCCAACTACACCCTGGGCTTTCGCAACACCGACCACCTGGTCAACAAGAGCAGCTGGGACATCAAGCTGACCAAGACCGGCTTCACCAACGAGGCGGGCCACTGCCTGGTGCTGCTGACCCGGATGGACAACCGCCCGGTGGCCATGGTGATTCTCGACGCCTACGGCAAGTACACCCACTTCGCCGATGCCAGCCGCATGCGCCAATGGCTGGAAACCGGCAGCGCCAAGGCGGCGCCGTCGGTGGCCATGCAGTACAAGAGCGAGCGCCAGGCCCGCCCGCGCCTGGTTCAGGACTGAAAGCCCGCAGCGCCCCGCAGGATGCGGGGCGCGCCTTCAGCGGCGGCCTTCGGCCAGCATGCGCACGGCCAGCCCCGCCAGCACGGTCCCCATCAGCCAACGCTGAACCAGCTGCCATACCGGCCGCCCGGCGAGAAACACGGCGATGGAGCCGGCCATCACCGCGATCAACGCATTCACCGACACACTGATCATGATCTGCGTGCAGCCCAGCACCAGCGACTGGGCCAGCACACTGCCGTGGCCCGGTTCGATGAACGGCGGCATCAGCGACAGGTACGTCACTGCGATCTTGGGGTTGGGCAGCTACTGGCTTGGGATCGCATATGGGCTACCAGGTGCAGGGCGCTGCAAATTCATCGCCTTGCCCCAGCCCTCACACCACCCTCTGCATATGCGTAGTCCGCCAAACCGGATCCCCTTCCACATCCACAATGGCAAACCCCTGCCCCTCCCAGAATCGAATCGCCCCCGGCAAGAACGGATGGGTATGCAGGTACAGCCACTCAACCCCAGCTCGCCGCGCCGCGGCGCGCAGCGCCGCAAACAACGCCCTTGCCAGCCCACGGCGCCGATACTCCGGCGCAACGAACAAGCGCACCACTTCCACGGTACGGCGGGCGCGGTAATCGAGCTGGGCAAAGCGATGGTCATACGGCAGGTACCCGATGCCCGCCACCAATCGCCCCTGGTCATGGGCGACCAGAAACAGCCCCTCCCCCTCCAGGTAGCTTTCCTCGAAACAGGCAAGGTCCCTGGGCATCGGTGAATCGGCGAGCATCGGGAAAAGCCCACGGCGGGCGGTATCGATGAAATCGACGACCTCGCGGGCATTCAGGTGGGTGGCGGTGCTCAGCGTCCAGGTCGGCATCGGCGTTGCGGCGGCTCATCGATCACGGGCCGCCAGCATACCCAATCACCCCGGCAAAGGTCAGGCCACGGTGTTGACCGAACCACCGGCACTGCTGCCACCCAGCTTGTTCAGGGTCTCCAGCAACTGCGCGGTAGCCGCCGAGATCTGCCCGATCAGGGTGGTGATACTGGCCTGCTTGGCAGCAATCGCCGCCTGGCTCGCCGGGTCGTCATCCTTCTTCGCCATCATCGCGGCCAACTGCTTCTGCTCTTCGGCCAACTGCTTCTGCAGCCGCTTGATCATCTCACGCAGCTCTTTGACCTCGGGCGGATCGGAGCTTTCGTCGGTCTCGATGCTGGGCCCGGCGTCGGCATCAGCCTTGAACAGCTTGGGGTCGAGCTTCAGCGGCGCGGCTTCCTGAGTGCCGCTGCCAGCCTGGGCCGTGCCGCTCTGGGCAGCATTGTTGAGGGCAGGCGCGCTGCCGGCGATGTTGATGAGCGTGAAATTAACCATGTCCCTGATCCTCTGCAAGGGTCCTTCCGATGACTGCATATCGGCAGGCCACGGCGAAACATGAACGCCAACGCGTCGATAAATTTACCCCCCCGCCATTCGTCCACCTGATACC
Source organism: Pseudomonas sichuanensis (assembly GCF_003231305.1). GTDB lineage: Bacteria > Pseudomonadota > Gammaproteobacteria > Pseudomonadales > Pseudomonadaceae > Aquipseudomonas > Aquipseudomonas sichuanensis. Next base: position 59,420 of record NZ_QKVM01000030.1, read on the forward strand.
CGAACCCTGCCTGGGCGCCCGTGCGCCACCGGCAGGCACCCGATCAGCCCTGCAACGAGATGGCAATGACCAAGACCCGTTCCCGCAAAGCCCTGTACATCGGCCTGCCCCTGGCCCTGGCGGTCGCCCTGGGCAGCGCCGCCGGCTACTTCTACTGGCAAGGCCGGGAGGCCGGCTACCCGCGCCAGATCGTCGAACAGGCCAACGCCCTGCACGAACACATGCTCTCCTTCGACAGCCACGTCACCGTGCCGCTGGACCTGGGCAACGCCGGCAACGAACTGGACAAGGACGGCCCGACCCAGTTCGACCTGGTCAAGGCCAACCGCGGGCGCCTGTCGGGCGCCGCGCTGACCATTTTCGGCTGGCCGGAAATCTGGAACGGCCCCAACGCCCCACACCGCCCCACCCCCGGCTTTGTCGACGCCGCGCGCCACGAGCAAGAGGTGCGCTACAAGATCATCAGCGGCATGGTCCGCGACTTCCCCAACCAGGTCGGCATCGCCTACACCCCCGCCGACTTCCGCCGCCTCAACGGCGAGGGCAAGTTCGCCATCTTCATCAGCATGCTCAACGCCTACCCGCTGGGCCATGACGTCGCCCAGCTGGACCTGTGGGCCGCACGCGGCATGCGCATGTTCGGTTTCAGCTACACCGGCAACAACGACTGGGCCGACTCCTCGCGCCCGCTGCCGTTCTTCAACGACACCGCCGACGCCCTCGGCGGCCTGTCGCCGCTGGGTGAACAGGCGGTCAAGCGCCTCAACGACCTGGGCGTGATCATCGACGTGTCGCAGATGTCGACAAAGGCCCTGGAAGACGTGGCCCGCCTGTCGCGCGCACCGATGGTCGCCTCGCACTCGGCGCCCCGGGCGCTGGTGGACATCCCACGCAACCTCTCCGACCACGAGATGCAGCTGATCAAGGCCAGCGGCGGGGTGATCCAGGTGGTCGGTTTCGGCCAGTACCTCAAGCCGCTGGGCAAGCCGGTGCTGGACAAGCTCGACGCCCTGCGCGCGCGCTTCGACCTGCAACCGCTGCAAGGCCTGGCCAACGCCCTGATGCCGGGCGACGCAGTGATCGCCATCTGGCCCGAGTCGCGCTTCGGCGAATACGCAAGTTCGCTGTACGGCATCCTCGAAGAAGAACCCAAGGCCACCCTCAAGCAGTACGTCGATGCCATCGACTACACGGTGAAAAAGGTAGGCATCGACCACGTCGGCATCAGTTCCGACTTCAACGACGGCGGCGGCCTGGACGGCTGGAAGGACGTGAGCGAAATCCGCAACGTCACCGCCGAGCTGCTGACCCGCGGCTACAGCGAGACGGACATCGCGAAACTCTGGGCGGGCAACTTCCTGCGCGCCTGGGAACAGGTACAGAAATCCGCACAACCCGTCGCCACCCGCTGAGCAAGGCCCAACCCTTCATGACCAACCGTCGCAGTTTCCTCAAACAAGCCGGCGTCCTCGCCGCCAGCCTGCCCCTGCTCGCCCACGCCCAGGCGCCGACCACCAGCACCAGGCCGCTGGCCGGCGCCGACAAATGGCGCAACCTGCGCGAGCTGTTCCCGCTCGACCCGCAGACCCTGCACTTCGCCAACTTCCTGATCACCGCCCACGCCCGCCCCGTGCAGGCGGCCATCGACCGCCACCGCGCCGACCTCGACCGCAACCCCGCCGCCCTGATGGACTGGAACAGCCAGTACGAGTGGCAGCGCGAGGACGAAGTACGCGAATGGGCCGGGCGCTACCTGGAAGTCGGGCCACGCCAGATCGCCCTGACCGGCAGCACCACCGAAGGCCTGGCGATGATCTACAGCGGCCTGCAGGTAGGCCCGAAACAGGAAATTCTGATCACCGAGCATGAACACTACTCGGCCTACAAAGCCCTGGAATTCCGCAGCCGCCGCCAAGGCACCCAGGTCCGCAAGATCCGCCTGTTCGACAAACCCTGGAACGTCTCCACCGACCAGGTGCTGAGCACGATCGACCAGAGCATCCGCCCCGAAACCCGGGTGCTCGGCATGACCTGGGTGCACTCCAGCAGCGGCGTCAAACTGCCGGTGGGCGAGATCGGCGAACTGGTGCGCCGGCATAACCGCAACCGCAGCGAAGCCGAGCGCATCCTCTACGTGGTCGACGGCGTGCACGGTTTCGGCGTGGAGAACGCGCGCTTCGCCGACTTCAACTGCGACTACTTCATCGCCGGCACCCACAAGTGGATGTTCGGCCCCCGCGGCACCGGCCTGATCTGCGCCGCCTCCACCGGCATGGAGCACCTCACCCCCAGCGTCGCCACCTTCTCCCGCGACGAAGACTTCGCCACCATCATGACCCCCGGCGGCTATCACGCCTTCGAGCATCGCTGGGCCACCAGCGAGGCCTTCAAGCTGCACCTGCAGTTGGGCAAGGCCGACGTCCAGGCGCGCATCCACCAGCTCAACAGCCTGCTCAAGGAGCGCCTGGCCGAGCACCGCCAGATCGAGCTGGTGACGCCACGCAGCCCCGAGTTCTCCGCCGGTTTCACCTTCTTCCGCGTCCCCGGCAAGGACCCCGACGCCTTCGCCGCGCAACTGATCGCCAACAAGGTCATGTGCGATGCGGTGTACCGCGAAGTCGGCCCGGTCATTCGCCTGGCCCCGGGGCTGCTCAATGACGAGCAGCAGATTGACCGGGTCATGGCCCTGGTCACCCAGCAACTCTAGAAAAGGATCTTCCATGCACACTGCCTTGCCTCGCCTCACCCTTGCCGCCCTGCTCGCCGCCTGCAGCCTGCCGGCACTGGCCACCACCTCGCCGGCGCCCGGCACGGTGTTCCGCGACTGCACCGGCGCCTGCCCGGAGATGGTCGTGCTGCCGGCCGGCAGCTTCATGATGGGCACCCCCGACGACGAACAGGGCCGCCAGGACGACGAAGGCCCGATGCACAAGGTGACCTTCGCCAAGCCGTTCGCCATGAGCCGCTTCCAGGTCACCGCCGAGGAATGGGACATCTACATCAAGCAGAGCGGCGCCGTGATCTACGACGGCGACGTACGCCCCGGGCGCAAATGCACCGCCAGCAAGCCGACCTACAAGCAAGGCCCACGGCAGCCGGCGGTGTGCATGACCTACTACGACGTGCAGGACTACGTGGAGTGGCTGTCGAAGAAGACCGGCAAGACCTACCGCATGGTCAGCGAAGCGGAACGTGAATACGCCGCCCGCGCCGGCAGTACCGGCCCGTTCCCCTTCCCCCTCGACCCAGGTGCCGACTACGAGATCAGCCAGCACGCCAACGTCTACGGGCCCAAGGACGGCTACAGCTTCACCTCGCCGGTGGGCAGCTTCCCGCCCAACGCCTTCGGCATGTACGACATGCATGGCAATGTCTACGAGTGGGTCGCCGATTGCCTGCACGACAACTATGTCGGCGCCCCCACCGACGGCAGCGCCTGGGGGCATTCCACCCGCAGCGCGGACAGTTGCGAACTGGTGCAGGTGCGCGGCAACGACTGGGGCGAAGCGCCGATCTTCTCCCGTTCCGGCAACCGCAACGTGATGGTCCCGCGGCGGCCCGGCGACTGGCTGGGCTTCAGGGTCGTACGCGAACTCTGAGGGCCTGGCCCACGCTAAATTGTCCCCACCGCTTCTCGTTCAATCGATGTACTCCCGCAGCCCGGGGTGAGCGCCAAAGGCCTCCCCCGCCACCTCAAGGAACCGATAGCATGAGCCAGCCCCATTCCCCCCAGCAGGTCCACGACCTCATCGGCGTGGGCTTCGGCCCTTCCAACCTGGCCCTGGCCATTGCCCTGGAAGAACTCGCCGAAACCCACGGCCACGCCCTCGATGCACTGTTCATCGACAAACAGAGCGACTACCGCTGGCACGGCAACACCCTGGCCACCCAGAGCGAGCTGCAGATCTCCTTCCTCAAGGACCTGGTGTCGCTGCGCAACCCCACCAGCCCCTACAGCTTCGTCAACTACCTGCACCAGAAGCAGCGCCTGGCCGACTTCATCAACCTGGGCACCTTCTACCCCTGCCGCCTGGAGTACAACGACTACCTGCGCTGGGCCGCCGAGCACTTCGCCACCCAGGCCCAGTACGGCGAAGAAGTGACCCGCATCGAGCCGGTGCTGGACGCCGGCAAAGTGCGCCAGCTGCGCGTCGTCTCGCGTGACGCCCAGGGCCGCGAACACGCCCGCCTGAGCCGCGCGGTGGTGGTCGGCAGCGGCGGCACGCCCAAGGTCCCGGACAGCTTCCGCGCCTTCAAGGACGACCCACGGGTGTTCCACCACTCCACCTACCTGAGCAGCCTGGCCACCCTGCCCTGCAACCAGGGCAAGCCGATGCGCATCGCCATCGTCGGCTCCGGGCAGAGCGCCGCCGAAGCCTTCATCGACCTCAACGACAGCTTCCCCTCGGTCAAGGTCGACATGATCGTGCGCTCCAGCGCCCTCAAGCCCGCCGACGACAGCCCGTTCGTCAACGAGATCTTCGCCCCGGACTACACCGACCTGGTGTTCAACCAGGATCAGGCCGACCGCCAGAAGCTGATCGCCGAGTACCACAACACCAACTACTCGGTGGTCGACATCGACCTGCTCGAGCGCATCTACGGCATCCTCTACCGCCAGAAGGTCGCCCACCAGTACCGCCACGCCGTGCTCTGCCGCCGCCAGGTGCAGGCCGCCACCGCCACCGCCGAAGGCATCGAGCTGACCCTGCAGGACCTGGCCACCCAGCAGTCGCAGACCCACCGCTACGACGCGGTGATCCTCGCCACCGGCTACGAGCGTCGCTCGCACCGTGACCTGCTGGCCCCGTTGCAAGGCTACCTGCAAGACTTCAACGTCGAGCGCGACTACCGCGCCCTGAGCAGCGCCGAGCTGCAGGCGCCGGTGTACCTGCAAGGCTTCTGCGAAACCAGCCACGGCCTGAGCGACACCCTGCTGTCGGTGCTGCCAAGCCGCGCGGCGGAAATCGGCGAATCGCTGTACAAGGCACTGGCGCAGCACGCCGAGGCCGTGCCGCTGCACGCAGCCGCCATTGCCCTCACCCGCGCCTGACAGGAAGCCGCCATGAGTCCTCAACCTCCCGGGGCGCTGCGCCAACTGCTGGGGCTGCTGCGCCCGTTCTGGCCGACGGTGACCGTCGCCACCCTGCTGGGCATGCTCGGCGGCCTGAGCATCACCGCGCTGCTTGCCACCATCAACAATGGCCTGCACAGCGACGGCGGCCTGCAGCAAGGCGTGGTGCTGGCCTTCATCGGGCTGTGTGTGGTGGCGCTGGTCAGCAGCATCTGCTCGGACATCGGCACCAACTATGTGGGCCAACATGTGATCGCCGCGCTGCGCAAGCAGCTGGGCGAGAAGGTGCTGGCCGCGCCGATCGAGCAGATCGAGCAGTACCGCAGCCATCGGCTGATCCCGGTGCTCACCCATGACGTCGACACGGTCAGCGACTTCGCCTACGTGTTCGCCCCGCTGGCCATCTCCCTGACCGTGACCCTGGGCTGCCTGGGCTACCTGGCCTACCTGTCGCTGCCGATGTTCCTGCTGGTGCTGGTGGCCGTGGGTGTCGGCAGCGTCATCCAGTACGCCGCACGGGCCCGCGGCATCCGCGGCTTCGTCGCCGCCCGCGACGCCGAGGACCAGTTGCAGAAGCACTACCAGGCCATCGCCGAGGGCGCCAAGGAACTGCGCATCCACCGCACCCGTCGCCAGCGCATGCTCAACCACGGCATCCGCGCAACCGCCGATGGCATCCGCGATACCCAGGTGCGCTCGATCAACACCTTCGTGATCGCCAAGAGCCTGGGCTCGATGCTGTTCTTCCTGGTCATCGGCCTGGCCTTGACCCTGCAATCGATGTGGCCGGCCAACGACAAGTCGGTGATCAGCGGCTTCGTCCTGGTGCTGCTGTACATGAAAGGCCCGCTGGAGCACCTGATCACCACCTTGCCGATCATCAGCAAGGCACAGATCGCCCTGCGCCGCATCGCCGAGCTGTCGCAGCGGTTCTCTTCGCCCGAGCCGCACCTGCTGCTGGAAAACGCCCCCCAGGCCAACCACAAGGCGCTGCACAGCCTGGAGCTGGTCGACGTCACCTACACCTACCCGACCAACCCCGGCATCGAGCCGTTCACGGTCGGGCCGGTGAGCTTCAAGGTCAAACCCGGCGAGATCCTGTTCATCGTCGGCGGCAACGGCTGTGGCAAGACCACCCTGATCAAACTGCTGCTGGGGCTTTACGAACCCCACCAAGGGCATGTCGCGGTCAATGGCCAGCCCGTGGTGGCCAGCAGCCGTGACGATTATCGCCAGCTGTTCACCACGGTGTTCGCCGACTACTACCTGTTCGACGAAGTCATCGGCGGTGAACAGGCCACCCCGGACGATGCGCAGAAGTACCTGGCGCGCCTGCAACTGGCGCACAAGGTGCAGCTGCTCGACGGCGCCTTCAGCACCACCGACCTGTCCACCGGCCAGCGCAAGCGCCTGGCCCTGCTCAACGCCTGGCTGGAAGGGCGCCCGGTGCTGGTGTTCGACGAGTGGGCCGCCGACCAGGACCCGACCTTCCGCCAGGTGTTCTACACCGAGCTGCTGCCCGACCTCAAACGCCTGGGCAAGACCATCATCGTCATCTCCCACGACGACCGTTACTTCCCGGTGGCCGACCAGTTGCTGCGCCTGGAGCGCGGCAGAGTGGTCGCCGACGCACAAACCGCCTGACCCTCGCAGGCATTCTCCCGGGGCTGCCTGGCAGCCCCACCTCCTCCTTGCAACCACCGCGCTAGACAGCTTGCTGGCGAACAGCGGCGCCGTCACGCCGCGCTCATTTCGGCTCTTTTCATTTTTTTTTCACAAATCCATCCGGTTTTTCATCGCTCGTTCGTTTCATTGAAAGCTAATAAAAACTATTCCCACTTAACATACCGGAGCATCCACACGTGCAGTCCCGCCCTACCCTTTCACCGCTTGCCCGCGCCTTGTACCTCCGACGCTCCCTGTCCCTGGGTCTGCCTGCCGCTGTGATGGTCTCGGCACTCGGGACCTCGCTGGCAGCCCAGGCGCAGAGCCAGACCTACGAGTTCAGCATCGGCGCACAGTCCCTGGCCAGTGCCCTGATGCAACTGGCCGACCAGACCGGCCTGCAGGTGCTGTATAGCCCCGACACCCTCGGCAACCTCAGCACCCCGGGCGTGCGCGGCCGGCTCAGCGTGGACCAGGCCGTTCGCCAGCTGCTGGGCGGCACCCAACTGCACTACACCCTCGACGGCGGCACCCTGACGGTGCTCGGCCAGGACAGCGCCGGCGCCATGACCCTGGACGCCAGCGTGGTGTCCTCCACCCGCGTCAACGACTCGCCGTGGGGTGAAACCAAGGGCTACGTTGCGCGCCGTACCGCCACCGGCACCAAGACCGACACCTCGATGCTGGAAAACCCCCAGGCCATCTCGGTGGTGACCCGCGAGCGCATGGACGACATGGGCGTGCAGCGCCTGGACGAGGCACTGCGCTACACCTCCGGCGTGCGCTCCGACTCCGGCGGCGCCAACAACGCCGCCGACAACATCTACCTGCGCGGCTACGCCATTTCCTTCACCTACCGCGATGGCCTGCGCCTGCGCCCGCTGGGCTTCTTCGGCATGTTCAGCGAAGAGCCGTACGGCATGGAGCGCGTCGAAGTGCTCAAGGGCCCGACCTCGATCCTGTACGGCCAGGCCGACCCCGGCGGCATGGTCAACTCGATCTCCAAGCGCCCTACCGACTATGACCGTGGCGAGTTCGGCCTTTCCGCCGGCACCGGCCACCGTCGCCAGGCCAAGTTCGATGTCAGCGGCGCGCTGGACGACGAAAAGACCCTGATGTACCGCCTGGTCGGCCTGGGCCGCGAGGCCGACGGCCTGTACGACCACACCGACGACGATCGCGGCTACATCGCCCCCAGCTTCACCTGGCGCCCCAACGACCAGACCAGCCTGACCGTGCTGGCGTCGTACCAGAAGAACAAGGCCCTGGCCCCGACCACAATCCCCTGGGCCGCCGTCAACGGTTCCAGCCCATACGGCAAGGTGCCCATGGACCGCTTCGTCGGCGAGCCGAGCTTCGACTTCGAGGAAGTCGAAAGCACCTCGCTGGGCTATGAGTTCAGCCATGAGTTCAACGACACCTGGACCGTGCGCCAGAACGTGCGCTGGAGCGACTTCGACAACCAGGAAAACTACCTGGCGCGCTCCTTCGGCCTGAGCTCGACCGGCCTGATCACCGGCCCCGATGGCGTGCCCGGTGCATCGATCAACCGCCAGTGGCAGATCCGCCACGCCTACGGCAGCCACCTGGCACTGGACAACCAGTTGCAAGCCAGCTTCGACACCGGCCCGATCTCCCACACCGCACTGTTCGGCATTGACTACAGCTGGAGCAAGTCGGTGCGTAACGAGCGCTGGGGCAACGCCACGCCGATCAACGTGTTCGACCCGACCTACGGCAGCCCGGTGGACACCTCGGTCAACGCCAGCTGGGTCAACAACCTGCAGCGCAGCACCCAGGTGGGCTACTACTTCCAGGACCAGCTCAAATGGGACCGCTGGGTGCTGACCGTGGGCGGCCGCGAAGACCGCGCACGCACCCAGACCGAAGACCGCTTCACCGACATCGAGACTACCGACCAGCACTGGCGAGACTTCACCGGCCGCGCCGGCCTGGTCTACCTGTTCGACAACGGCTTCGCGCCGTACGTCAGCTACAGCGAGTCGTTCAACCCGGTCGTAGGCACTACCGGCCCTGCCCGTGGCAGCAAGCCATTCGAGCCGGAAACCGCCAAGCAATACGAAGTGGGTGTGCGCTACCAGCCACCTGGCACCGACACCCAGATCACCTTGTCGGTCTACGACCTGACCAAGCAGAACGCGGTCACCACCGACCCGCAGGACCTGTTCAACAGCATCCAGACCGGCGAAATCCGCTCCAAGGGTGTGGAGCTGGAAGCCATCACCACCGTGATGGACGACCTGAAGCTGACCGGCTCGCTGTCCTACAGCGACGTGAAAGTCACCAAGAGCAACGACGGCAACGAAGACAAGCGCCCGTTCAAGGCGCCCGCCAAGCTGGCCTCGCTGTGGGCCGACTACGCCATCCCGTTCGACCCGCTGCAGGGCCTGAGCGTCGGTGCCGGCGTGCGCTACACCGGCTGGACCTTCGGCGACAGCATGAACACCTTCAAGGTGCCGTCCTACACCCTGTATGACGCCGCTGTGCGTTACGACCTGGGCAAGCTCGACCCGAGCCTGCGCGGGGCCCAGGCCGCCGTCAACGTCAACAACCTGACCAACAAGTACTACGTGGCGTCTTGCTTCTTCTACCAGGCGTGCAACCTGGGTGAAGGCCGCAGCGTGGTCGCCGAACTGACCTACAAGTGGTAAATCCCCCGCGTCACCGGTCCCCTGCCTGAGGCAGGGGACCTTCTGCCACCCAAGCTACCTGGGGGCGCTACGCACCCCATTCGCGGCACAAGGCCGCTCCTACACAGGACTGCGATCCCCCTGTGTAGGAGCGGCCTTGTGCCGCGATGGGCTGCAAAGCAGCCCTAAAACCTGAAAAGCTACGCAGTCCCTCAGGCCACCCTGGCCGACGCCCAGTCCAGCAGCCCGGCATAAATCGCCCCAACCTCTTCCACCATGCCCGACATCCGCAAAAAGTCATGGGTCAGCCCGTCGGCCACCTGCAGCGTCAATGCATTGCCTTGCTCACGCAGCGCTTCGGCGTACGCCAAACCCTCGTCATACAGCGGGTCGTACTCGGCCACCGCCAGATAGGCCGGCGCCAGGCCACTCAGGTCGGCCTGCAACAACGGCGACACCCGCCAGTCATCGGCACGCCCCGAGCTGCCCAGATACTGCTTGTAGAACCAACGCAGGGTCTCGGTCTCCAGCAGGTAGCCCTCGGCATACTGCTGATGCGAGGCGCGCTCACGGCTGATATCGGTCACCGGATACAAAAGCATCTGCCCCTTGGGCCGCAGTTGCAGGCGCTCAGGTTCGCGTGCGGCAACAATGGCCAATACCGTGGCCAGGCTCGCACCGACACTGTCACCGGCGAAGATCACCCGCCCAGCGTCCAGTTGCAGGGCCTGGGCCTGCCCGGCCAGCCAGTTGGCCGCGCCGCGCACATCGTCCAGCGGCCCCGGGAACGGGTGCTCCGGGGCACGCCGATAGGCCGGCGCGAACACCGCAAAGCGCCCGCCGGCAGCCAGGCGCCGGCAGATCGAGTCATGGGAATCGAGGCTGCCGACCACATAACCGCCACCGTGCAGGTAGAAGATCACCGGCAGCGCCCCCTGGGCGCCCTGTGGGCGGTACAGCCGCGCGGCCAGCACCTGGCCATCGTCAAGCAGCACTTGGTGGGCGGTCACCTGCAGGTCGCCCGGCGGGGTCGGGTCGAGAATGTCCGAGGCCTGCTCGAACACCTCACGCGCCTGGTCTACAGGCAGTTCGTGCAAGGCACGGGTAGCGCCGCTCAGGCGGCCCAGTTCGGCCAGTTCAAGGAACACGGCCAGGTCAGGATGCACAGGCATCATTCAATCCTTCAACGATGAAAAGAACCGGGCCCTGTAAACAGGGCCCGGGGGGTATCAGCCGGCGATGGTCTCGAGGCTGCCAAGGTACTCATGCACGGCCCGCAGCAGGGCCGCATGGCGTGGGATGGCGAAGTGCGTGGTGTTCAGCCAGTGACGTTGCGCCACCTGGCCCAGCCCGGCCTCGAACGCCGCCACCGCCGCCTGGCTGGCCGCGTCACCGGCCCACCAGCAGTGGATTGGCACGTCCAGCGCAGGCAGGTCACCCTGCTGTTCGCTGAGTGCTTTCAAGCGCATGGCCACGACGAAGCCCTGAGCCAGGTCCTGGGCATCGAAGCCCGTGGCGCTGGCCAGCTGTGCCTGCACCTGGCCGATCGTCTCGGCCAGTGCCGTCACCTTCAACGGCTGCGGGCAAACCACGGCCGGCAACTGTTCGGCGTCGCACTGCAGGGTCACGGCCAGGAAGCTGCGCAGCTCTTCGTCATCGTCGACCAGGCTGGCGCCCTGCCCCGGGATGAAGCTGTCGACCAGGCCGACGAAGCCGACCTCCTGGCCCTGGCGCCGCAGCTCTTCGGCCACCAGCACCGCGAGCGTGCCACCCAGCGACCAGCCCAGCAGCAGGTACGGGCCATCGGCCTGTTTCTGGCGGATGTACTGGGCATAGTCGATGGCCATGCCCTGCAGCGAATCATCCTGCCAGTCACGGTCCAGCAGCATGCGGCACTGCAACCCGTAGACGCTGTGGCGCCCCTCCAGCTGGCGAGCCAGCGGCTCGTAGTCGAACACCGTGCCGAAGCCGGCGTGCAGGCAGAACAGCGCCGGGCGCGTCGGGCTTGGGCTGTTGAGCAACAGCAGCGGGTCCAACGCGGCCTCCTGCTGCTCGTCATAGCCACTGAGCTGGGCAATGGTCGGCCGGGTCATCAGGTCGCGCAGCTTCAGCTCCAGGCCCAGGTCGCTGCGCCCGCGCAGCTTGCCGAGCACCTTGAGGATGCGCAGCGAGTCGCCGCCCAGCTCGAAGAAGTTGTCGGTCACGCCAATCCGCTCGACCCCCAGCACCTCTTGCCAGACCTCCACCAACGCCTGTTCGGCGAGGTTGCGCGGCGCCTGGTAATGGCGTTCGCTGGCGCCCGGCTGCGGCAAGGCCTTGCGGTCGACCTTGCCATTGGGGTTCAACGGCAAGGCGTCGAGCACGATGATCCGGCTCGGCACCATGTAGTCCGGCAACTGCGCCTGCAACGCCTCACGCAGGGCCTGCTCCGCCGGGCCATCTGGAGCGGTGACCACGTAGCCCAGCAACTGGTCGCCGCTGTCCTCGCGACGGGCGATCACCACCGCGTCACGTACCCCCGGCTGCTGGCGCAGGCGCGCTTCGATCTCGCCCAGCTCGATGCGGAAACCGCGCACCTTGACCTGGTTGTCCAGGCGGCCGAGGTAATCGAACACACCGTCGGCCCGCTGGCGCACCAGGTCACCGGTGCGATACAGACGCCCGCCGGCGCTGAACGGGTCGGCCACGAAACGCTCGGCCGTCAGCCCCGGACGGGCGTGATAACCCCGCGCCACACCCTCGCCACCGATGTACAGCTCACCCGCCACACCGGTCGGCAGCGGGTTGAGGTGAGTGTCGAGCACATACAGCGTGCGCTCGCCGACCCGGATGCCGATCGGCGCATAGGCCGCCTCGCAACGGGCGTCGGCAGCGACCTTCCATAGCAGCGGCGTGACCACCGTCTCGGTCGGGCCGTAGCCGTTGGTCAGGCAGCGCGGGCGCAGGTTGCGCCGCACCAGGTCGAAGTTGGCCTGGGCCACCGCGTCACCGCCAAAGCAGTAGATGTCCACCGCCGGCGGCTGGCGGCCTTCGGCGAACTCGGCCAGCTGCTGCAGGTAGGCCGGCGGGAAGCAGGCGATGGTGATGGCCTGCTCGTGCAGCACCTGCCAGGTCTGCTCGGCGGTCCACAGCTGGTTGTCGCGCAGCACCAGGCAGCCACCGCGCAGCAGGGTCGACAGCCAACGCTCCTGGGCACCGTCGAAGGCGAACGACATGAACAGCAGCTCGCGGGTGTGCGGGCCCATCTCGTAACGCTCGGCGATCGCCGCGCAATGCATGGCGATACCGCCCTGGGACACCGCCACGCCCTTGGGCTTGCCGGTGGAACCCGAGGTGTAGATGAGGTAGGCCAGGTTGCCCGGACGCGCGCTCGACACCACCGCCTGCGCGGCGCTCGGCAGCGACACGGTGTCCAGCTCGATGCACAGTGCCACCGCCGTGTCGCCCAGGCGGGCAGTGACGCGGCTTTCGCTGATGAGCACGCTCATCGCCGAGTCCTCGATGATCCAGTCCAGGCGCTCACGGGGGTAGTCGATGTCCAGCGGCACATAGGCTGCACCGGTTTTCATCACCGCATAGAAGGCCACGATCATCTGCACCGAGCGCTCCAGCGCCACGCCCACGCGGGTCTCCGGCCCGACGCCGGCGGCCAGCAGGCGTGTGGCCAGTGCCGCGGCGCGTTGCTCGAGCTGCGCATAGGTGAGGCTCTGGCCTGCGCAGGTCACAGCCTCGGCATCAGGGCGCAGGGCGGCCTGGCGGGCAATGGCATGCACCAGCAGCGGCGCAGATTCGCCGGCGGCCAGCGCATTGGCGCGCTGCAACCCGTCACAGGCCTGGGCATCGAGCACGCCCAGGCTACCCAGGGTTGCCTGGGCATCGTCGAGCATGGCCAGCAGCAGCACTTCGAAGCTGCTCATCACCTGGGCGCAGGCCGCTTCGGTAAAGCGCTCGCGCAGGTAGAGGAACTCGATGGACAGCGTGCTGCCCAGGCTGACCGCCAGGTCCATGGCGTAGTTGGTCACGTCGCGGCCCTTGACCTCGCCGAAGCGCAACTGATCGTCACCGGCATCGGCCAGGCGCTCGTCAATCGGGTAGTTCTCGAACACCACGATGCTGTCGAACAGCGCCTGCCCGCCCTGCCCCGACCAGCGCTGGACATCCGCCAGCGACGCGTGCTCGTGATCGCGGGCCTCCAGGTTGTAGGCCTGCAATTGCGTCAGCCACTCGCCCACCGACAATTGCGGGTCGAGGGTCTGGGCGATCGGCAAGGTGTTGATGAACAGCCCGAGCATCTCGTCGGCCCCCGCCAGGCTGGCCGGGCGGCCCGCCACCACGGCGCCGAAGCACACGCTCGACTGCCCGCTGTAGCGCTGCAACAGCAGCAGCCAGGTGGCCTGGATCAGCGTGTTGCTGGTCACCCGCAAGCGCTGGGCCTGGGCCTTGAGGCGCGCCGTGGCGGCCGCGTCCCAGTTCAGGTACAGCGCGCCATGGCCGCTTTCGCCCGGTGCCGGCTGTGGCGCCAGGGTGCCGGCCAGCAGGGTCGGCCCGTCCAGGTCGGCCAGGCGTGCACGCCAGAACTGCTCGTCGGCCTCGGCCGACTGGCGCTGCAGCCAGTCGATGTAGTCGCGGTAGCGCCCCTGGCGCTCCGGCAGCGCCTGCCCGGCGTAGGCCTGGAACACTTCGCCCAGCAGGCGCGAGGTGCTCCAGCCGTCCATCAGGATGTGGTGGCTGGTCCAGATCAGCTGATGGGCGTCCTCGGCGGTGCGCACCAGGGTGATCCGGGTCAGCGGCGCTTGCAGCAGGTCGAAGCCCTTGGCGCATTCAGCCGCTGCCACGGCTTGCAGCGCCGCCGGGTCGGCCTCGCGGTCGCGCCAGTCGATCACCTGCAACGGCAGCCTGGCCTCGCGGCGCACCAGTTGCAACGGCTGGGCGAGGGTCGCGGCGGCGCAGAAACCGGTGCGCAGGATCTCGTGACGGGCGATCACCTGGTTCCAGGCCGCCTCGAAGCGCGGCAGGTCGAGCCCTTGCACCGGCACGCTGATCTGGTTGATGTACAGGTCGGCGCCGCTGCTTTCCTGGGTGTGGAACAGCATGCCTTGCTGCATCGGCGACAGCGGGTAGATGTCCTCGATCTGCGCCAGGGGCACCGGCAGGCTGTCCAGCCCGGCCATGTCCAGACCGGCCAGCGGGAAGTCCGACGGCGTCGCCGAGCGCTCCTGCAAGGTGCAGCAATGCTCGACCAGGGCTTCCAGCTCGCGACCGTAGTCATCCGCCAGGCGTTGCACGGTGGCTTCGTCGAACATCTGCGTGCTGAAACGCCAGCCCATGCTGAACTCGCCGCCGTACACCTGGCCATTGAGCGTCAGCCAGTTGCCCAGTGCCGCCAG
>NZ_QKVM01000031.1 GCF_003231305.1 Pseudomonas sichuanensis
GGCCAATCATATAGTGGGCATGGTAGGTGACGGTATTAACGACTCGCCGGCGTTGGCTAAATCCCAGATCGGCTTCGCCATGGGCGCAGCAGGTACCGGTACCGCGATTGAGACGGCAGATGTCGCGCTGATGGATGACGACCTGCGCAAGGTCCCTGCATTCGTGCAACTGTCGCGGGATACTGTCAGCATCCTCAAGCAAAACATCTACTTCGCGCTAGGGATCAAAGCACTGTTTTTGACCTTCACCCTGATGGGGCTCGCCACGATGTGGATGGCAGTTTTTGCGGACGTGGGGGTCAGTTTGCTGGTGGTACTAAATGGTCTGCGGCTCTTGAAAAAGTGAATGGCCCATTGCTGAACGGCCTGAGATCTTAGAGCGCAATTCAATCGCAAGGGAGTGGTATAGCAAAAATGATGAGCGGTTACCCTGCAATTGCCCTACACGCCTAACATTTTCTACCTAGGCTCGTGACGTGCCCAAATTAAAGCGGCGAGGGTGCATGAAGATATGCGTGAAGTGGTTTGGGTCGTAACCTATTCGTGGGCATTTGAACAAGCTCGCGAACTTGGCTGCGTCATAGTAAAGCTCACCTGCGACCGCGCTCGCCCTGACGCGCATCGCTTCTCTGAGTCATTGGGCTTTGTGCCCAGCCATATCAGGATTCAAAATGAAATTCTGAATGAAGGCTCTGCAATAGCGAGAAAGGCTGCCTTGATTAGTGGGCCAGCTGATCCTGGAGTAGAAGCACCGGGCGGGCGCAGATAGCGCACGACCGGTGCTATTCACTCACTCGTCGATACCGATACGCTTGAGGCTTTCAAGGGCCTTACCACACTCAGGTGAGCCATGCCGTAAACCGCAGGCCAAGGCAGCTTTGAGGCTCATCACACCGCCTACAAAACCGACTTGATTGCCGACTCCGTGTCCGTCCGAAAATCCCTGATCATACGCAATCTCGACAAGCGCATTGATCGCCGCCAGGGTGTCTTGTTTGTTTTTACTGTTCTGCATATCTACTCCGCGAGCATTCAGCTCATATCGCTCGGTTAGGTGGCGGCACCTTCAGGTTTGGGCTGAGCGAATCCCGCTCCCATAGCCAATCCCTTCAGGGGAGGGCAAAGCCCCGCCACCGAAAGAAAATCAGCTATTGAGAGCAGGTGGCTCGTTTTGGTCATCGGTGCTGCTCGCATCCCCGCACTGGCACTGAGTGGGTACATCCGGATAGCCGCTGTGTTTCTCGATGAACAGCGTTCGGCAGGTTTCGCACCCATAGATCCGCGGCAGAGACTTCAAACCCTCTGGCAACACATCGCTCAGAGGCTCGTTATGCCAAGGAGCTCCGTCAAGGATCCTGGAGCGCAGGATGTTTCCCAGGCGCCAGGTGTCACTTTGTGCGCGCCAGGACCACATCGGCGCAGAAAGCGAATACTGGATGAAGGTCTCTTGTGACTGCCTGGCGAGCGGGTACTTGGGGCGGGTCCAGCCGGAATCGATGATGCTGAAACCCATGCCCATTTCTGCGCTCGGATGGGTCTTTTCACCAAAGAAACGGTCATGCGTCGCTGGAGCCGTCGCATGATGGTCAGTCGGTGGGAATACCCACAAATAACACTCATCTCGGTTCACCATGCTGATGAGCTCGCTTGGCCCGCGCATAGGGGAATTTGCAGCCAAGGCGAAGCGATCCTTCCACGACATGTTGGGAGGCGGCGCAATACCAGCAGCGATGGCCAACGTGGCCGTCTTGGGGACGAACCGATCGCCGAGCTCGTTCAGATCCAGATTCTTGCAGAGGGCTTTGAAGGCCTTTTTGCGAGTCTTCGAGGTGAAGGTGGGGTCAAGAAGCAGGCGAACCTGGTTCACGCCGATTCCCGCGGTTCGTAGCACCTCGATGACCTCTTCTGCCACACCGACTGCTTGAAGATCGGTCAATCCCAAGCACTTTTTCGCACGCTCGACCGCCGCGTAGAGGTTGTACTGCCGTGTGTCGTTGTCACGACTGACCTGGATTGGGAGCTTGTCTTGGGAGGCTACTTGCGGTGCAACGGAGCCGATGGCCGCGTGGAACAGCTGGTGGATGTCCTGGTGAGAATACAGGCGGCCAGAAGCCGAAAACGAGGCGTGCAGCTGAGCAGCGAGAGGTTGAAGCAGCTTTTTGGCAGACATGACTATCCCCTAAAGAGCGACGTTGGGGTAGCTGCGCTTGTAGGGCCGTTAGACGCGAAGCTGGACGTCGAATCAGGTTCAATCATGAGTAGGAGTCAGGTTTGATTTGCTTGCACGGCCACCATGCAAAGCCCGACGCGGCAATCACACCAGATTCGCCGAGCGTTGGCAAGAGAGGTCATCGGTAAGCAAAAGCAGGTAGGAGGAGGGCGCTCCATGCTTGATCACGTCAGAAACAGGAAAGCCGGAAGCACATACAGCGCTTCCGGCTTTCTCACGTCAGACTGATGAGAGGGATCAGAAGACGTATTGCAGACGGGTCACGATGGCATTGCCGCTGTCGTCGCCCACGGTGTTCTCGTTATTGTCGGTACGCACGTTGATGTAGTTGGCACTGACTTTCACCGCCTCGTTGACGTACCAGTTCACACCCACAGTGTGGCTCTTGGCCTTGCGCTCGTTTGATTGGTCCGCTGCGGTGACCAGGTTGCCGTCTTCGACCTTGATATCGTCAAAGCGGTAGAAGACTTCCCAGGCCCCCAGTTCCTTGTTCTCTGGTTTGATAGTGTCGAACTTGGCACCGTCGAGCTTGTAGATACGCGGCTCGCCGGTCAGGGTGTAAGCCATCTGGGCGTAGTAACCGGAGGCCTTCATGTCGTTGTTGGCCTGGTCAGCTTTCAGCTTGCGGCGAAGGTATTCCGCTTGCACCGAGAACGGGCCGGTGGCCCAGGCACCTTCGAGACCCCAGACCGAATCGTCCTTCCACAGGCCATCTTGTGCGGCGGCACCGCCAAACAGCATGCGGTTACCGTTGGTGCCGGCATCGCCGCCGCCATTGGTATCTACACCGCGAACGCCCAGACGCGAACGAATCCGGGTATCGACCGCACTGTTTTTGAGGTCGCGGTAAGCGTACTGAGCACCGACGTGCAGGACGTTGCCATCACTGTGCAGTGGTGCGAACACGCCACGTACGTTGTAGCGCTTGGTGCTGTCGCCATCCGAGTTGTTGTTGGTTTCACTGAACACGCTACCGGAGACATAAGCCATGTCAGCGATGGTGCTGGTGGCTTGTACACCCATGCCGGCGTTGTCGTTGATCCAGTCCGCCAGGTCGTACGAGAGGTTCCGCTCCATGGCGGTGGTCCACTTCGAACTTGTGGCTTTCTCAAGACCGAAGTCGGTATAGAAACGGCCGAACCGCAGTTGGACCGGCTTGAAGCCGGTGTAGGTCAGGCTGGCTTCGTCGAAGTAGCCGTCGGAGTCGTTGCCCGTGTTGCGGGAAAGGTCGTAGTTGAGCTGATACTTCCAATCGCGGTACAGCACGCCGCCGAGCTCAAGGTAGGCGCGACGGAAGTACCCTGCGTCAGCGGTATCGCCATTCTTGGTGAAGACACCATCGAACCGGCCGTAATCGGCCTGAACTCGGCCGCCCAGTTTGAAACTGAATTCCTTGTCAGAAGTCGATACTTCAAGACCGCCCTTGGTCTTCAGAACGATGTCAGCTCCGTCAGTGGTTACTGTTCCGGAGAATGCTTGCGAGGAAAATGTGCCTATTATTGCGGCAGCCAACAGCTTTTCCCGCATGTTCGAAGAACGGATCATTGCTTGCCTCTCGTATGTTAAGTGCTTAGGTACCGACGTTGTGTTTCGCCCTGCGCCGGCCTAAATTGATCTTGCAGATGGGAGCAGGCCACGGTTGTCACCTGCTGTAACAAGATGCCTTTGTTCTAAGCACTCTGACTAGATTGCAAGCGAATATGACAGTTGTGTTTCTTAAGTGTTAACGGGAGAGTTTCAAACCTAACAAAACTGTTACCGAACAAGCCAGTCTTTCTTATCAAAGAAGCTCTTCTTGATCAATCTTCGAATTTCCAAAACCTGGGGATTACGTATCAATTTCGATTTGATAACAAGATAGACATCTTTCTCCTCCAGGTCGTCCAGGAAACCCGGCACGGGTAGGATATTTCTCTCCAGTTTTCGGCTGTAGTCGGGCAGCACTCCAATACACGCACCACCAACGACAAGGCCTCGTGATAGGTTGTAGCTCTTGACCCGAGTGGTACCGCCCTGATGCTCAGACATTATCGATGCCCACTTTCGTGAGCCCGCCAAGATCTCTTCATCCCAAGGGACAACGAGCATGAAGTTGTGCAAATCCAAGCTCTCCACAGGAAGGGTGACGCTCCTTGAGTAGCGGCTGGAAATGAACAGCGCGTGCCCAATCCGGCCGAGCCGTTCAAACCTATACGTAGGATGGCGATCAAAAGCGCCCTCATCATCTGGGCTCACGAAAGCGATACCCACATCGACTTCACACTCAGAAAGCATCTGCGTTGTGCACTCTGAATGGATTTCCAGCCGCATTTCGGCATGATCGCGTACGTAGGCGACTAGATCGCGGTTCACGATGTCGCTCAGCACTGGCTCTGTGATCGCGATGGTAAGCCTGGAGTCCTCCTTCTCACCAGACTTGCCCAGGCCTTCAGGGCCGAAGAGTTGGCACAGGTACTGGCTGACCCTCTCGCCTGTCCGGGTCAGAGCAAGCTTGTTGTGCTTGTAGACAAACACGGGAGCACCAATGTGCTCTTCCAGTTTCTCCAAGCGTTTGCGAAGGCCTACCACTGGCACATTGAGCCCTCGGGCAGCCTGTTTGAAACTGGCACAACGTGCTGTTGCGAAAAACTCTACGGCCAGCTGATCATCAATTGGCAGATCATCCAATATGTCAGGACTGTAAGAAACAACGCTGCTTGTATATGTTTCATTTTGTGTAACCATTCGATCCCCCTTCATTCGGGGAATCTAGCTCAATGTCGTCTGACATTTCCTTATCTTGACAACATTGTAATGCACAGGTCATGCGTGCGTTATTGGCAGGCCTTTATTTCAAAAGCGTAATCCTCAGGCAATCCCTCTGATATTGTAGCGTGCTAGTCTAGTGCGCCAACTCATTACTTATCATATATAGATTCAGCTAATTAAGCATTTACATTTAGTTCACTGTTTTTTCACCTTTGCCTCCATAGGCTTTGGCCATGGAAAATCAAAACCCACCTCTTATTACCTTACTAATTCGTTATCTGGGGATCGGCTTCATAGCAACGGGAATCCATTACGTGGTGTTCCTAGTGCTGGTTACGACAGAATTTGCTACTCCGTTGCTGGCCAGTATCTGTGGCGGCATGGTTGGCGCAATCGCAAGCTTTATTGGAAATAGGGCGCTCTGTTTTGTGGCAGATGGCTCTCGTAAGTTTCAGCCTGTCAGGTTTGCACTGGTCGCGTTAGCCACAAACTTCGGCAATGGCGTGGGTATGTGGTTCCTCATCAAGTCGAATCTGTCACCGCTTATCTCCCAAGTCCTAGTGACCTTAAGCCTCACTGCACTTGGATTCATTGCACATCGTTTTTGGACATTCAATCATGCAGACATTACATCGCTTTCCCGAGCGCCCTGATCCCTTGTTAACCATCGTGGTCCCTTGCTTCCAGGAAGAGGAAACCATCCCCGAGTTCCACCAGCGAATCACCCGCGTGGTTAAGCGCTTACCCGTCTCCTGCGAAATCCTCTATGTCGACGACGGCAGTAGTGACCGGACAGCCGACATTCTTCGCCACTATCAGGATGGGTCATCTGTACGTTGCCTGTCCCTGAGTCGCAACTTCGGTAAAGAGGCTGCACTGAGTGCCGGGATAGATCATGCCCGTGGCAGTGCGCTGATTTTCATTGATGTCGACCTGCAGGATCCACCAGAGCTCATCGCGGCCATGGTGGACTACTGGCAACGCGGCTACGACGTAGTGAACATGCAGCGCAACTTGAGAATCGGTGATTCGTGGTTCAAGCGCATGAGTGCCCGGGCTTACTACTGGGTCATGCAGCGCCTGGTGGAGAAGGTGGACATGCCGGCCGATGTCAGCGATTTCCGATTGATTGGGCCTGCGCCGCTGGCAGCACTGCGGGCGCTGGACGAACGCTCCAGGATTCTCAAAGGCATGATCGGCTGGGTAGGCTTTCGTACTATCGAACTGCCCTACAATCGCACTGTTCGCCATGCCGGGAGCACCAAGTGGAATGCATCTGGCCTGTTCAATCTGGCCATCGAGAGCATCGTCAGCTTCTCTCGCAAACCGCTGCGCATTTTCAGCCTCATCAGTTTCGGACTATTCGTCTCCAGCATCTGCTACATGCTCGCGTCGCTTGTGGCAGGCAGTTTCGACATCCATCACCTGATCGTCGGAATGGCTTCATTCATGTGCGTCGGTGTCGCCATGGTGGGAGAGTACCTGGGCGTGACACTCGCGGAAGTGAAGCGCCGGCCTCTCTATTTCCTGAAGCACAGCAACAAGGTAGATCCCGTGTCACTCCACCCTTCGATGGCTTCGATCGAGGGTAAGAAATGCTGAATCTGAAGAACGAGAGGACGCTGTGGTTGATCCTGGGTTCGATTTTGCTATTGCGCTTGGTGGGGCTGGGCATCTACCCGCTGATGGACACATCTGAGGCCCGCTACGCTGAAATGGCTCGCAAGATGGTCGAGTTGAATGACTGGATCACGCCCATGTTCGACTACGGGGTACCATTCTGGGGCAAGCCTCCGTTGTCCTTCTGGACTCAGGCCGCGAGCATGACGGTCTTCGGCGTTAACGAGTTCGCTGCGCGTTTCCCAGCGTGGCTACTACACCTGGCAAGCTGTTTCATCATCATCAAACTCGGTACGCAGCAGATTTCTCGTAACGCCGGCATCTGGGCTGCCATTATTTTTTCCAGCACCACACTTGGCCTGGTCTCCAGCGGTGTTGTGCTGACTGACCCTGTTTTGTCGTTCTCGATTCTGCTGGCCAGCTACGGTTTCTGGCGTTGGATGAAGTGCGCCAGCAAGGCGGATGCCTACCTGATGTTCGCAGGTCTCGGGCTGGGCTTGCTTGCCAAAGGGCCGCTGACCCTTGTGCTTATGGGGGCGCCGGCATTCGCCTGGTTCGTTATCTACAAGGAATGGGGACGGGTACTGAGGCTTCCCTGGATTAGCGGCCTTGTGCTCATGTTCGGTATATCCGTGCCGTGGTATGTCGCGGCCGAAATGAAAACGCCCGGCTTCATGGAGTACTTCTTCGTTGGTGAGCACTGGAGCCGCTACGTCGTCAGTAACTGGGCAGGGGACCTCTATGGTAGTGCTCATGCCAAGCCGTACGGCAGCATCTGGATCCAGCTCGGATTGTCGCTACTGCCATGGGCCTTGTTCCTACCACTGTTGATCCGCAAGCGTGGATCGATGCAGCGCTTCGAAGCCTACCTCTGGCTGTGGGCCTTGGCGACACCGGTCTTCTTCACATTTGCAGGCAACATTCTGTGGACCTACCTGCTACCCGCGCTGCCAGCGTGGGCCTTGCTGCTGTCTGCACGGGTCAGCGAAGTTGGCCCGAAGACCACCTGGGCTGCCGCTGCGAGCGCATTGGTGTTGCCAATCATCGGTGCGGGCATCATCTACGCCGGGGTACTAGAGGAGCGACCTCAGAATCAGCGAGATGTGGTTCAAGCCTGGCTCAATGTGCAGTCTGCTCATTCCGCTCCCCTGATCTATCCTGGCCGCCGCTCATACTCGTCGGAGTTTTACAGCAGCGGGAAGTCCGAGAACATCAAGGATCCTGCCAAGTGGCCGCAGGATGGCTCGTTCTATCTGTCCAGGCGCTTGCGAGACAGCAAGGATGGTCTGCCCGCTGATCTAGCTTGCACATCGATTACCGAAGCGAACGCCAGCCAGCTCCTGCTGTGCCATTGGAAGCGTACCGCACAAGGTGCCGAGGGTCTGGCCGGAGAAAGCAATGCGGAAACGCCTCGCAAGAACGAAGGCTAAATTCCAAGCACAAAAAAGCCAGGTTTTACCCTGGCTTTTTTGTCGATTACTTTCGTCATTTGAAGTCCTATTTAACCGCCGATTAATTGTCGGCTTGTTCCTTACCATCCTTGCTTTCTTTCTTTTGCTCTTGAGCGACTTGTTGTTTGTTCTGGTCCGAAGAGTCATCGCTCCATAGGCGAGCCTGTTCGGTTCGGAAGTTCTCGTTGAACTGTTTCGCTCGCTCGAAGCCGCCTTCAGCGTAAGCGGTACCCATGAGACCCAGCAGCAGGCTGCCAATAGCGATAGACTTGACAAATTTCATTGTGAACCTCGGTTCATACTAGGCCTACCTGATTAGCGGCCTTTGTTGGTTTGTAGTTTAGGAACGCGAAGCTAACGACAAGGTGAGTCAATAATTACAATTCCGTAATTTTGGCTGCAGATAGGATGCGTTAAATCGTCAAATCTGGAAGGATCATGTCTATCTCGGCACTGTCGAGGGCGACTTCGAATTTTGTCTTAAATTACAATTTTGATATCTAGCGCGTTAATTCAGCGCGGCGTTGTTGGCCGCCCTAGGAGATAGCCATGAATGACATAGAGCCCTGGGCAGTTGCTATCGGTGACTTTCGCCGCTGCACTGAAAAACTCACTGTCCAACTCGACGAGCTGACCTCGCAGACGCGCACCTCCAGCGCTGTTCTGGAGAGGTCGAACGAACTGGTGGAACAGGTGGACGCTGTCGGCCGGCAGATTCAGGAGGAGGTGCGAAAGGCGGAGAAGGCTTGGTCGAATGCGGAAGAAGTTGCCTTGCGCGCCGCTGCATCAGCATATTCAGCTGCATGCCGCGGAGTCGAAACCGCCATCCAGCCACTGATTTCGGAGCTTACAGCAGCGACAAAGGCCGCGGACGCCTCTATCCAGGAGCTCAAGCGTGCACCGGTGCTGGCCAAGCGTTATGTGATGGTGGTTGCCACGGCGTTCTTCATTCTGGCGCTGATCTGTGTCTACTCGACAATGCGCCTGATCGATGCCGCCGGCAGCGTAAGTGCTCAAGAGAAAGTGAATGCTCAGTACTTCTCCCACCTGTGGAAGAATGCCAATCCTGACGAGCAGAAGATCATCAAGTCGGTGATTCTGCGGTCGCCCATGGACCCTGTGGTCCTCCGGCACTGATGCATTGAGGCAAACAAAAAGGCCTGTCGATTGACGGGCCTAATCGTGTCTGCGCAATTTAAGCGGCGGTCATTGCCGGCTGCATTTGCTGGGCTGCGGGAAAGTGAAGGTGGAACCACGTGAAGTTTTCTTCGGTCACCTCCACGCTCGCCGACCCTTGGTGCAGGCTCATGATCGACTGCACAATGGCCAAGCCAAGACCGGTACCGCCTTCGCTCCGTGCTCGGCTCTTGTCCACACGGTAGAACCGCTCAAACAAGTGCGCATGGTGTTCCTTGGCAATACCGCGGCCGGGGTTGCCGACACTCAACGTCGTACCGCTCGCACTATGCTGCACCTTCACGTAGACCGTGCGGCCGCGAGGGCAGTAACGGATCGCGTTCGAGACCAGATTCGAGACGGCACGTTGAACCATCAGGCGGTTCCCGCGCACCACGTCATCACTGCCAGAGATCTGCAGCTGGATCTCGCCTTCTTCTGCCGAAATGCTGAAGAGATCGCACACTCGCTGAACCTCGTCCACCAAGGAAACGGGTTCGAACTCCACCATGGATGCTGGATGACTGACCTGGGCCAAGAACAGCATGTCGGAAACCATGCGGCTCATGCGGTCCAGCTCTTCTGTGCACGACTCTAGAACCTCCCGGTACTCGGAAAGCGATCGTTCTCTGGTCAAGGCAACCTGGGCCTTGCCCATTAGGTTGGAGAGCGGTGCCCGAAGTTCGTGAGCAAGGTCGTCAGAAAACTGCGAGAGCTGCTGAACCCCATCATCCAGGCGAGCCAGCATGATGTTGATACCGTCGGCGAGCTTCTTGAGTTCTGCAGGCATCCCATCAGTTGGAAGGCGATGGTCGAGGCTCTCGGTTGAGATCTTCGACGCGATCTTGAGGAACTTGGTCAGTGGCAGCAGGCCTCTGCGCACGGTCCACCAACCAATGGCCAGGATCAACGCGAGGATGACAGGGGACATCATTAGGCCCCAGGTTAACAACGCATCGAGTAGGGCTTCATTGGATGACTGATCAGCAGTCATGTAGACGCCGACCTCCGTACCATCGCCCAGAGTCATGGCCTGAGAAGCACTGAGCAGGGGGCGTCCGTTATAGTCGCTCCACTCATATTCCGTGGTCTGCGCCGCAGCCTGGAACCTATGAACCTCTCGATTGATCTGTTTGGAACCGATGGTGAGTAAAGGATCTTCACTCTCTGCGGACCTGTAGATGCTTACGTAGAGGTTGTTCTGGCCTGTGACCAAATCCACCAGCTTGTGCGAATCTGAACTGACATCGGCAATATCAGTGATTTCGGAAAGGCTGTGCGCCATTGCCTCCATTTTGACGCCGAGATCGATGCGAGCATTTCTATCCAGTGCTTGCCCAACCATCATGTAACCGAAGGTAGCGAACATCAGCAGCAGCGCTGCGCTCATCAATCCAACTTTTAGTCCCAGCTTTGCAGCCAGGCTGAATGGCCTCATGCGCGTTCCTCAAAAACGTACCCAACGCCACGAAGCGTGTGAATGAGCTTGGTTTCAAACGGGTCATCGATCTTCGAGCGCAAGCGCCGGATGGCTACATCGATGACATTGGTGTCGCAGTCGAAATTCATATCCCAGACCAACGAGATGATCTGAGAGCGAGTCAGCGCTTCGCCCGTTCGGCTCATGAGCAGGTGCAAAAGCGCAAATTCCTTGGTGGTGAGATCGATTCGTGTGCCACCGCGGAAAACGCGATGGCGGACGGAGTCGAGTTCTAGGTCGGCAATTTTCAGCGAGCTCTTCTCTACTAACTCATCACCACGGCGTTGCAGCGAACGGATGCGTGCAAGCAGCTCAGGGAATTCGAATGGCTTAACAAGGTAGTCATCCGCGCCGCCGTCCAAGCCCTTGAGCTTGTCATTGATGCGTCCGCGGGCGGTCAGCATGATGATGCGGACCCGGCTGCTCTTGCGGATGGTTTCCAGCAGATCCCAGCCGTCGATACCTGGGAGGTTCACGTCCAGCAGGACCAACGAATAGACATTAGTGTTGAACAAGTGCAGGGCATCTACACCGTTGTGCACGATATCTACGACATACCCGCTTTCGGATAGGCCCTGCTGAAGATATTCGGCAGTTTTAATTTCGTCTTCCACAACTAGAACGCGCATAACTTATCTCAAGGTGTGAGGAAGGAGTTGGCCTAATCCGCCATGGTTGCAGGCTGTTCGAAAGTTTGGCTGGGGGTATGGCATGTGGTAGTCGCTACCTCTGTCCATACGCCGGGTCACCTGAGGACGCTTGAATCTTAACGCGAAGAAGCTGGTCGCGGCGAAATCCTACAAATTTGTAATGTAGCCGCAAGATTTCTGACAGTCATGCAGGCTCCACCCTTGAGCTTAGCGGATTCTGGGGCCTGCAACGGTGTACGACAGCTTCGCCTGACGGGTGGAATCGGCCAGGACAGGCAGCATTTCTGCCGCTAGCTGGCGGGACTGGTACTGGCCTTGGATCGAGTGCCATGCAGGCAGTCCCCATGGACGGCCCCAAACCCCTGCGCCTTTCTGTGAATTAGTTCACGCGAGGGCTCAGTATTCTCTCGAATAATTATCTTACAATCTATTACATGTCCAAATTGTAATTGCGCGATCATCTTGGTGTTAGCCTCCTTTGCTAGTTTAACGGCAGCGTAAGAGGCATTGCTGCTTTGGAAATTGTCTCATT
The DNA here is from genome assembly GCF_003231305.1 of Pseudomonas sichuanensis. GTDB lineage: Bacteria > Pseudomonadota > Gammaproteobacteria > Pseudomonadales > Pseudomonadaceae > Aquipseudomonas > Aquipseudomonas sichuanensis. The sequence continues at coordinate 11,888 of NZ_QKVM01000031.1, forward strand.
TCAAAGCAGCTTGGCAAGAGCGACGGGCAGTTGTTCACGCCAGTGCATTCACCTGTAAACCATACGCTCCTTTGGTAGGTGAATTTTAGCGCCCCCCTACGGGCGCTTTTTTATTAAGGGACTTCTTATGAACACTACTGTATCAGCGATCGCCGTGTTTATGCTCTTTACATCACTAACAGCCAATGCCCAAAGCGGTATGGAGATCAATCAACGCATTGAGCGATCTGCTAGAGAGGCTACTGCGGATTATGCTCAGCGCGTAAAAAAGCCCATGCCTCAGCTTGAAGACTACGCCTATGGCATGGACCTTGACGTTAGTAAGTTGGTGTATGTATCGCCCAGCGTGCGGTACTGCGGTAACGTGAGAAGCATGATGACCTACGAAGACTCAAAGGGCGAACTACATATGGTTCGCTACCTGGTCAAAGGTGAGTGCATCAATAGTCGTTGAACGGCCCCTGAATTGCAGTCCTGGCTCGTGACTTATAACAGCTCAATGCCAAATCGACGGAGCAGCAGGGCAAAGCCCCCAAAGCTCACCATGGTGATGACGATACTGCTGATAAGCGTTGGCCAGAATCCCAGTTTGGGCAGCAGCACTGGAAAAGCGATGAACATCGGCAGGGTCGGCAGCACGTACCAGAAGGTGTACCAAGCATGATTGGAGATCTTCTCCATGCTCTGGTTCTCCAGGTAAAGCCAGACCAGCGTCAAGACCGTGACCAGCAGCAGGGCGGCGACCAGCCCGCCCAGCTTGTCACTGCGCTTTGCCAGCTCCGATACGAGAATCACTAATCCGGCAGTGAGTAGATACTTCGTGATGATCCAAGCCATCGCTGAACCTTCTGGAGGTTATGGTCGGGGGCAGGCGAAGCCATTCACCAACCCCTCTCGAAGTGCTCCTGCCGTTTACGCCATCCTTCACCGCATGTCTTCTACGACATCACCCTCAGCCAGGAGGGTGATGTGTTTGTTTGGTTTTTACCGATCGATCAGTGTGAGGGCGACGGAACGCTTTCGTGGAAAGCTGCCCGCTCGATCTGGATGGTGCAGTGATGGATTTCGAATGCATCGCTGACAGCATCCACGACGGCCGCCAGCACAGCATCCCCATCTGCAGAATCCCGTATCACTACGTGCGACGTCATCACGTTGCTGCCACTGCTGACGGCCCAGACGTGCAAGTCATGAACGTCCGTAACGCCATCTACGCCGAGGATGGTAGCCTCGATTGCCGTCACGTCGAGCCCCCTCGGCACACCCTCCATGAGGATTCCCAGGCTTTCGCGAAGCAACTGCCACGTCCGCGGCAGAACCCAGAGGCCGATTGCCACAGCGACAATCGTGTCGACCCAAGTCCAGCCGGTGAAGCGGATGATGAGTGCCGCGATGATTACGCCTAGCGAGCCGAGCATGTCGCTCCAAACTTCGAGGTAGGCTCCTTTGACGTTGAGGCTCTCGTTGCTCGCAGATGCCAGAAGGCGCATCGAAATTAGGTTGATGATCAGGCCGGCGATTGCGATCCACATCATCGCTCCGGTAGCGATCTCCGCCGGCATGAAGAAGCGCTGGTAGGCCTCATACAAGATGTACATCGCCACCAGGAAGAGCAGCACGGCGTTGAACGTCGAAGCCAGAATTTCCAGGCGCGCATAGCCGAAGGTTCTTTTCTGATCTGCCGGCCGCTTGGCTATCTGAAGTGCAATCAGTGAGATCGCCAAGGCGGCAGTATCTGTGAACATGTGAGATGCGTCCGACAGCAGCGCCAGGCTGCCGGTAATCCACGCGCCGATCACTTCTGCAATCATGAAGCTGCCAGTCAAGGCGAGCGCCATGATTAGCTTCTTCTGATGCCCCTCGCGTACTGCAGCGCTGCCATGGTCGTGATTTGAACCCACGTATTTCTCCTTGCGCAGGGTTGTGGTCTCGTTGGCCTTCCTGTCTAGCTAGCCTTAGAGCGTCGCTTGGCCACACTGACTGCAAAATCTTGCTCCTGCACTCAGCAGCGAGCCGCAGGCGGTGCAACCACTCGATAGCGGTGTTCCGCAGTTTAGACAAAAGCGTGCTGACGGATCGTTGGCCGTCCGGCACTGCCTGCAGCCCTGCAGATCTTTGATGGGGGCTGGAGTGGCAGGGCGCCCGCCGTCATACACCTGATTGCCGCCGTCGCAGCCCTGCTGCCGGCCATGGCGATCATATTGCTCGGCCCCATGTCCCCCGCTGTGGTGCTTGCCTCCACCGTGGTTTTCACGACCATGGTGCCCGCCCAGGATGTTTTTGAAAAAGCTCATGGTATTCGCCCCTCATTGATGGGTGACATATTAACGAGCAAAAGTTGAAAATAATGTTCTGCTCGCGAGAAAGACTTGTAAGTTGAATTGAAAGTTCAAAATTAGCCTACGACAAAACGAAACCGTTTTGTTCGTGAAATTAAATTTATCTAGCTGAGCGGCGCATTGTTTTTGGTGGGTGGTATTCCCCTAATTTTGATCATAGCGTGATCATTGACAATCAAAGCAGCAGTTATTGGATTTCTGTCAGCATTGTAATCCCGAGGTCATCGTGTCGTTATCAGGTCCCGGAAATAATGCGCTCAGCGAGATTCATTTCTCTTTTTATCCCTATGCCTCACACATACTAAGCGTCCCCAACGCGTAGGGGCCCAAGGCCTCTGGCGCTCCGCACATTGCGCAATCGCTCAGCATCTGTCGACGGCTTGCCTTGTAGCTCCCGCTAACTCCATAGCTACCGCCATGGATAAGCAGCTTCCAGAGTTTGATAATGACACCTTCCAAATCCATTGTTCACACCCTGTTAAGCAAATGGATCTTTGCTATTCGCAATGCGCGGCAGAAAGGCATCAGTACTAATTTGCTAATCGGCCTGGTGACTTTTTGGTTGCTGCTATTCGCGAACGCTGAGCTCTGGAACGTGCTCTGGACGCTGGTATTCAAAACCGATGAAGTGAACTGGCTGCTAGCTGCTAGCCTCCCAGTCATAGTATTCGCATGGGTGTTTACCGTTCTGAGCTTGCTGTCATGGGGGCGGCTGGCCAAACCCTTGCTGTGTCTGGTACTGATCAGCGCGTCTTTCGCGAGTTACTTCATGAATGCCTACGGCATCGTGGTCGATTACACAATGTTCACCAACGTTGTGGAGACCGACGTCGCTGAGGCAACCGAGCTGCTGAATTGGAAGCTCGGTCTTTGGGTCGCAATGGTTGGGGTGTTGCCCGTCTACCTGATTGCCCGGGTTCCCCTCCGGCGTAAGCCTTGGGCCAAAGCTTTGGTCAGCAGGTTCATTGCTCTGTCGCTCGCTCTGTTGACCTTATCTGGCATCGCGTTGAGTCAGTACCAGTCGTATGCCTCCTTGCTGCGCAACAATCGGGAGATCCGGCTGATTCTGGTACCTACCAACTTGTTTGCGGCTGGCCATGGGTACCTGAAGCGTCAGCTGGCCTCACCTAAAACGCTGACGGCCATTGGTACTGATGCGGTAGTTAATCGACAGGGTGCGGCTCGTAAACCCAGGCTGCTGGTACTGGCAGTAGGAGAGACCGCTCGCTCCGCCAACTTCTCCCTCAACGGCTACTCCCGTGAAACGAATCCGGAACTAGAAAAGCGAAATGTCATTAGCTTCACGAACGTGAGCTCCTGCGGTACCGCCACCGCGGTCTCGCTGCCATGCATGTTCCTGGACGTGGGTAAGGCCCAGTACAAAGATGGCTTGGCCAAGAGCCGAGAAGGGCTGCTCGACGTGCTTCAACGCGCTGGCATCAGTGTCATGTGGACTGACAACAACTCGGGGTGCAAAGGGGTCTGCGACAGGATTCCCAACCACAAGGCTGCCTCTCACGCGGATTCCCAACTGTGCACCAGCGAGGAGTGTAAGGACGGGGTGCTGCTCACGGAGATGCAAGACTTCATCAAGCGCCAGGAAGGCGATGCTGTCCTGGTGCTCCACTACAAAGGCAGTCACGGCCCGGCCTACTACAAGCGCTACCCCTCGCAATTCAAGAAATTCGCACCGGTGTGCGAGACCAACGAGCTCGACAAATGTAAGCAGGAGGAGGTGGTCAATGCCTACGACAACTCAATCCTCTACACCGATTATGTGACTGCAAATCTCATCGATATCCTGGCGGCCAACACCAAGTTCGACACTGCGCTAATGTACGTTTCGGACCACGGCGAATCGCTGGGGGAGGGTGGGCTCTATCTGCACGGGCTGCCTTACGCGATGGCTCCTGACGAGCAAACAAAGGTGCCGTTGGTACTTTGGATGTCTGACTCGCTCGCGAAGAGCGAAAAGGTCAACGTGGGTTGTTTGAAAGCTCAAACCACGTCACCGCTGAGCCACGACAACCTGTTCCACACCGTGCTCGGCATGATGAACGTCCAGACGTCCTCGTATCGCTCAGCGCTGGATTTCACAGCCCCTTGCAAGCCCTTGGCCGGAGGCTCTTATTCAGGCCTTTAAATGTTCGATATGGCCCGGATCATCGGCCAGGCGGCTCTGCACAAGCCTGCTTTGACAGCTGAGAGAAGCTGGACTAATTACATAGCTGCATCCAACAACCCAAGCGGAAAAGGAAGTTTTGCATGAGCATCAAGCCAGGCCCTAAGCGCACCAATGAAGATGGCACTCCGGACAAAAGGCAGCGAGTCACCCCTGAGAAGCAGAAGGACCATCCGGACCTGAAACCTCACAAGCACAAAAAGGGGGAGTAAGAGAAAAGCAGCTCTCGGGAGCTGCTTTTTTGTTTAGGCTGCGTGCAAACCTTCCTGACTGTAGTCGTGAGTCTTCTGCTTTGCGTGATCGGTTGGGGTTGTTTTAAGTCACTACAAGGTGGTCACTTGTCGGGCGCGACTCACAAAAAGCTTAGATCGGCTTGATTACCGCCTCGCTTTGGCTAGCTTGGAATCCATCGCTATCCATCGATTGCAGGGGGCTGCATGCGTTTGCGCGGAGATGTTTATTGAAGCTGGGCAGATCCTACGCTTCATCACCGGACCCACGAAGAGATCCTGAATGACGGATTTTATCTCGACGTGCAGGTAAAGCTTTCGCGGAAAGCCGCAACGCAGCTGTTTATCGGTGTGTACGCGCCGTCGGGAACCGCGCTTTATGAGGAAGCGTTCGACACCCGGCCGAACGAATCAATGACGAGCGCGTTGGCCTGGGGAGTCGCCAGAGCGCGTGTCGTAGCTACGTTGTAAACCACTTTTTTTCACTGTAAGCCACTGTGGTTTACAGTGAAAAAAGTGGTTTACAGCAGGCCTCCTCAGGCTTGAGTCAGCTCCAGCAGATCGCCCAGTTCCTCCCGGGCCATCTTCACTCAACACTGAGCCAGTCGTGAGGTTGCACCGCACAAAGTCTTCCGCATCTATGTCCCGCTTGGCAGAATTCGAAGGCGTGATGTCTGTACCTCCTTCAAATCCGCGATCATGGTCATGCGCCGACGCGATGGCGCGGCGCTGCCATTTGACATTTAAGAGAATACGAAATATTTGCGTACGGTCTCTACTACTTCCCAAGTTCCGGAAAAGCCAGGCTCTATAATAAATTTGTCGCCTGCTTTGAGGTGAATTGGCTGCTTACCATCGGGGGTAATCACGCAATAACCTTCTTGGAAGTCGCAGTACTCCCATTTGGTATAGGCCACGCGCCATTTACCGGGCGTGCATATCCATGTACCCATAATCTTCGACCCATCTTCCGAGGTGTACGAGTTCAGATTGACAGTGTGAGGCTCGCCCGACAGCCGTTCCCAGGTGCATGCGTCAAGAACTGGTAAAGGGGAGGTGTCGCGCAGTACAACGATTAGGTCTTTCATAGAATGTGTTCGTGTGGTGATGATGTTTTGTAGCATCACAAAGTATGTCAGAAGAGAGATGTCTGTACCCGACACTAATATGCCCGTTTGCGAATTTCTGTCTAGGCTAACTCCATATGAAGGTGAGCGTTAGTGTTTTTTATATCTGATTATCAGCTCAAATGGTCGATGTTTCTATCCGGCCATTCAAAAACGATCTGAGGGTGGCGGTGGAAGGTGGTGATGTATTGAACTACGCTATACATGCGTCGCTGCAATAAACTAAATTGCATGAGAATAAAAATGCCAGAAGAATCTTATTGTAGCTATGATGAAGCTCGCCAGATAATTGCCGCGCTTAATATATGCACTGCCGGTCAATATAGGAGTCGATACAAAGAGCATGCGGGATTACCATCAAATCCCCCAATTTTCTTTGCGGGAAAAGGATGGGATTGTTGGTATGTGTTTCTGAGCAAGGCAAAGCCAGACTTATACGAATCGTTGTCGCAAGCACAGATTGCAGCAAGGTTTCTAGGTATTTCAACTCAGCTAGAATACGTGGCTCGTTATAAGGAAGACTCACGTCTGCCTTCCGATCCCGTACGGTTTTACGATGAATGCAAATCTTGGAGGCATTTCTTCCAAGAGGATTATGAGAAAGCTTATCCAACCTATGAAGAAGCAAAAAGCGCAGCGAGAAAGCTAGGTGTACACACCGCGAAAGAATATAAAAACCGTTACTTAGCCGATAAAAAACTGAGGAGTAATCCAAATGAAGTCTACGCGAAAACAGGTTGGAAAGGGTGGGGGCCGTTCCTTTCAGATGAGCTGGTTGCTATATACGCGAGCTATGAAGAGGCTAAGCAAGCGACAAAAAAGCTGGGGATTGTGAGTGTTCCGGATTATCGGAAAAGATACTACGAAGATCCCAGGCTCCCATCTAGCCCTGAAAAGGCTTATTCTGGCCGCGGCTGGACTAATTGGTATGATTTTTTTGATAGGCAGAAATCTAAATTTTATCCCACCTATTCAGAGATGGAGCAGGCGGTGCATAAATTGGGCATTACGAGTAAAGATGAGTATTTGGTTAGGCGTAAGGAAGACGAAAAATTACCCTGTGCGCCTTGGTCGGAGTACGCTTCTAAAGGCTGGGTCAGTTGGAAGTTTTTGTTTCGTTTCTTTAAACCGCTTTTTTATAGTGATTTGGCCGAGGCTAGCGCCGCTGCTCAGCGGTTGGGGATTATAAGTGCGTCTGACTATAGAGCTAAATATAAACTGGATCCTCGTCTGCCGTGCGACCCTAAGAGTCACTTTCTTCCATGGTCAGGATGGCCAAATTTCCTTGGGGTTGAGCGCGACAGGAATTACAAAACATATGAAGAAGCAAAAAAAGCTGCCGAAAAATTTGGTTTTAAGTCATATGCCGAGTATAGAGACGGATATAAGCAGGATCCTAGGCTGCCGAGTGCTCCCTATCGAGCCTTCAAGCACAAAGGCTGGATCAGTATACAAGACTTTCTTTCGCTGGAAATAGCTCCTGATTATTCAGATAGCTACCCATGCTTGTGTGATGTATATGAGAAACATTTGAGGTTTCAAACAAATTATGCAATACGTCGCATGGCGTTGAGGGTGCTGATAAACGGATACTTTCACGAATTAAATTTACCTGATGATCCAAAATTTTTATTATTAAGGGCTAATAAGTTTAATGCTGCGCTGTATATATCATTGATTGAGTCTCAGGCAGAGTCCCTGAAGCAGCAGGTACACACGTCAATTTCGACATTTTTTCAGTGGGTTCTCGACGAAGAATGTACAGATGTCGATGGGGATGAGAGCGTCGTGCTAAACGACTTCAGAAATCCGTTTTCTAGCATCCTCGCCGGATTCGCCAAAGGGTTAGGCTATTCTAAACTAGGTCAGACGAATAAACCCTCGCTTGGTTACGAGTATATTTTGAGAGCTAGAAACTACCTCGTTCCTGATTATGAGATGTCTCTATCACGACGCGTGTCCCTAAGCCAGTTAGAGCATCTCCAAGAGTTCTTCGATAGCCGCGGAGACTGGCTTGATGTCCCATTATCGAAAATTGATGTCGATGATCCTCATACGGTATGGCGAAAGCTTGAGCGAATTGAGCGGGTTGTTGCTGGGAAACGGCGCAGAGTAGTTGTGTATCAGGTATGGTCTCCGGTTCGGTTTGTAGCGCTTTATACCTTGCTAAGGTTTCCATTACGGGGGCAACAGATTCTGTGGCTGGATAGCGGAGAGGCTGACCGAGAGGTCGGAGTTGTTGACATGGAAACTGGTACAATTGAGTGGAGGAAGAATACTGGGCATCTTGCTTTGCGTGGCACCAGGAGCAGTACACCTCAGGCGGCAGTTCAAAAAGGAATAAATGGATATCCAAAGTTCTATTGCACAACTAATAAAACTGGTGCTCGTGATCAAGGATACGAAGTCGAATGGATTCCAGAGGATTTGGCGTATTGGTTGTTGGTGTTGAGGGACTGGCAGGAAAAATACTCACCGCTTGATTACCCCACACCATGGACTTCGATAAAAACACACGCAGAGATCAATAGTGAGATTTTGAAATCTCGGGGTAGCCAATGCTTTCTTTTTCGACAAGATAAAACGGGTCAGCCTATTACTACGGCAACGGCCTTCCAGACCACATTGCCTAAGCTACTTTATCTCATTCAACGGGGTGGGGAAGATCTAGCCAGGAAAAACAGTCAGTACGGACCTCGTTATCTTAGTGACTACACTCCTCACTGCTTGAGGGTAAGTCTCATCACCGCCTATATAGCGGACGGGGATGCGCCGATACATATAGTGTCGAAGCTGGTTGGGCATGCAGCGCTCGTCATGACCATTCACTATGTGAGTCTTAAGGAACACCAAATGCGGAGGCCTATGCAAGAGGCCGAGAAGCGTGCTGAATATACCGCCTGTGATAATTTGGTGCGAGACGTGCTTGCCAATGGCTTGCAATCGCAAGCTAGGAATTTGATTGCAACTGACGGAAATAGGATTTTTTTCGAGAAGTCATCGACAAAATCTGCAAACGTAATTTTTGATTGGGGAATATGCCCGATGTCGGCTGCCGCCTGCAATATAGGTGGTGATCTCATTGAGAATGTATATGCCGCGGTTGAAGCTGGGTATCTAGGGCAGAAAAATTGTCCTCGTTGTCGTTTCTTTGTTTCAGGGATAGCATTCTTAGGAGGATTGGTTTCATTGGCGAATGAGATAGCTCTTGAAATTCATGATGAAAGCGGTAGATATCAAGCTTATACAGCTGAACTGGATGAGTTGGAAAGCGCCTGGTACGATGCGAGCATCAAAGATCTACCATTTGATCGGGAGCTGGACCGTAAACGTTCAGTCGCTCAACAGCAACAAAGTGCAGCAAAACTCGAAGTGTTGTTACGTGACTATGGGGCTGTCAATCGCTACGTAATGGATTGCGTAAAAGCAATCGATCACACTGAGTCAGAAAATAGTGAGGCAGAGCTTAAGTTAGTTGTTTCGGAAGACCTGAAGGAGATGAGCTTCAGGGCCTCAGAGTCGACCTACCATCTGCTGTCTGAAATCTGTCAAAATGCAACTATTTACAGATCTGCGAACCCATCTCGTGCCTTGCCATTGATTTCAGAAATGATCGACAGGATGGCAGCTAATAACGGGTTGCGGCCAGCAATGTATAAGCTTACAAATGCGCAAAAGCTTGCTGCATGCAATCAGTTAAATTCGTTGCTGATGAGTCGTCTGCATTCCTGGGAAAGAATCGATAATTTGATCTCAGGGAAGTTAATGATATTGGATGTTGATGAATATCAAGCCGGTTTGACTCCCATAACATCCGAAATCAAGGCGATTTTTTCGAATTACGTATCGCTTACCTCTGGTGCGCATGGAGACGAGAATGATGAGTGAGCTTCCAGAAGTGGTATTTGAAAGGTTGACATCCGAAGCAAGTGACTCTCGACGCCGTCGAAGTCTGGAGGCGATCAACGAAGCTTGTAAGATTGCTGCGAGCCTTGAGGTAAAGGACTTCTCATACAGAGCTCTGCTGGCTATGGGACAAGCTCGCGGCTTGGCAGTACCCAGTGAAAAGTCGATTGTGAATCCTACAGGGGAACATTACAGATTGCTAATCCATGCTTGGAAACAAGCATCGATGCCAGCTCCAACGCATCAATTCTCTGATGCATTATCTTGGGTCTCGAGTATCGAAGATCCGGTGCTGAAGTTAAATGTTTCTTTGCTGGTAAAGGAGTTGAAGGCGTTAAAATCAAAGATGCGTCGACAGCTTTCTAGTGGCATGACGCCCATTTTTTTAGGTGCGGTTGAAGGGAAAACACCTGAAACATACTTTCGGCTGAGGGAGGTTGAATTATCGGCGCTGAGGTTTGCAATCGATGAGGATAATCTGCGTCAGATGGGACAGACAATCGGGCCTCGTGGCGAGGTCTCGGACTCCAAGGGCCGTATCATTCAAAAACCGGGATTCAGAGATGCGATTGAGAAAGTGTTGACCTTGGAGAGGGGAGGTTAGCAAAGGGCCTTATCGGTGGCTTCGATTTAGGAACTGGATGCTGGGGTATCCTAAAATTATTCCCAAAAAAAAATCAAGAAAAACAAGTCGATAACGTATTTTTGTTGGTTTTGGGATATTTTTGGTTTCACTAAGGACGGAAGTGGCAGAACTCCCACTTCTCGTAGTTGACCTCGAACTTGCCCGGGGTGCAGATCCAGGTGCCCATGATCTTGCTGCCGTCGGCCGACAGGTAGGCGTTGAGGTTGACGGTGTGCGGGTCGCCGCCGATGCGCTTCCACTTGGTCGCGTCGACCACCGGGGTGGGGCAGGTTTCGCGCAGGACGGTGATGAAATCGGACATGGCGTGGCTCCAGGCAATGAGTGATAGAACGCATCACCATAGGGCCAGGCGTCGTCGGCCAGTTGCCTGTGCTCGACGCCTGGCTGTCTGGATGCGCTATCCGGCCTGCTGGCTGGGGCTGTGTACCACACTGGCGCTGGCCTGAGCGACGCTCAACGCAGCGCATTCACCTCGACGGTGATGTGTGCCAGCTCTTCATGCACCTCAAGCGCCTGGCGCACGCTGTCGGCGCTCAGTGCGCCGGCGGTGGCCAGGCTGACGATGCAGGCGTACTGGTCCTTGCCGACGCGCCACACATGCAGGTCGGTGATGGCGGCGGCCACCGGCAACTGCGCTACCACCTCGCGGATCTCTTCGACCACCGGCGCATCCATTTCGGCATCCAGCAGCACCCGCCCAGTATCGCGCAGCAGGCCTTTGGCCCATAGCGCCACCAGCAGTGCACCGACCAGGCCCATGACCGGGTCGAGCCAGCCGGCACCCCACAGTTTGCCGGCCACCAGGGCAACGATCGCCAGAACCGAAGTGGCGGCGTCGGCGATCACATGCAGGTAGGCCGAGCGCAGGTTGAGGTCGTGGTGGTGATGGCCGTGGTCATGCGCATGCTCGTGGTGATGCGTGTGGTCATCGCGCAGTAACCAGGCGCAGATCAGGTTGACCGCCAGGCCGATCACGGCGATGAAGATCGCCTCGTCGTAATGGATGGCGCCTGGCGCCAGCAGCCGTTCAACCGACTGGAACGCCATCAGTGCGGCCACGCCAAGCAGCAACAGGGCGCTGGAGTAGCCGCCGAGAATCTCGATTTTCCAGGTGCCGAAGGCAAAACGACGGTCGCCCGCATAGCGCCGCGCAGCGGCGTAGGCCAGCAGCGACAGGCCGAGCGCGAGGGCATGGGAACTCATGTGCCAGCCGTCGGCCAGCAGGGCCATGGAGTTGAAGAACCAGCCACCGGCGATCTCCGCCACCATCATCACGGCAGTCAGCCATACTGCCAGCCGTGTCTTGCGCTCTGCACCGAGGTTGCTGGTATGGAACTGGTGGCTGTGCAGCCAGCGGTCGGAGGTTTGCGTGGTCATGGTTTATCATGCTCCCGGAAAGGCGTGAAATATACTATACCCCAGTATACCTGTAGTGATGGAAGCAGAATGGCACATACCCTCAAGAGCAAGAAGCAGCTGCTGACCCGGGTGCGCAAGATCAAAGGCCAGGCCGCCGCGCTGGAGACCGCGCTGGAGCAGGAAAAGGACTGCCTGGCGATCCTGCAGCAGATCGCCGCCGTGCGCGGCGCAGTGAACGGGCTGATGGCCGAAATGATGGAAGGGCATATCCGCGAGCATCTGGTGGCGGAAGGGCTGAGCGCCGAGGAGCGGCTGGAGGAGGCCGACAAGGTGGCTTCGCTGTTGCGCTCCTACCTGAAATAGCGTTTGGCAACACCGCGGGGCTGGTCTCGCGTTACGCGCTACAACCGCTCACGCACAGCGGCAATCACCTCAGGTATACCCCTCCCCAGTACCTTGGGTGGCGTCGGGCTTTCGCCGAACTCGCGCCAGACGAACAACGTCAGTTCCGCCCCGTCGGTCTTCGACAGGGCATGCTCCAGCGAGCCGAACTGTTGCAGCGCACGGTAGCGCTCATCAGCCCAGAACAGTGCCTCGACCCAGTCGTACACCGGGATGAAGTGAAAATGCAGCGGGCAACCCGGTACATGCCCGAAGCGCCCGATGTACAACCACCTGGGCGCCAGCACTTGTTCCATGGCCCGTTGCAGCCTGGCCATCAGCCGGCCCATGTCCGCCAGCGCCTGGTCGGGCAGGTCGGCCAGGCTGTCGACCGGCGCCCGCGAGCCCAGCATCAGGTAGCCGGGCAGGCGCGACGTCAGGTGATGGTTGACGATCCAGTGCTCGCTCTCGTGGACGATGTATTCCCCGGGAATGTGCACCGACTCAGGCCCACCAGTAGCGCACGAAGTGGAAGAACACCGGCGCTGCGAAACACACCGAATCCATGCGGTCGAGCATGCCGCCATGGCCTTCGATCATGTGCCCCCAGTCCTTCACCCCGCGGTCGCGCTTGATCGCCGACATCACTAGCCCGCCGAAGAAGCCCATGGCATTGACGGTCAGCGCCATCAGCGCCGCCTGCCAGAAGGTGAACGGGGTGATCCAGCACAAAAGCGCGCCCACCAGGGTGGCCAGCGCCACGCCGCCGGCCAGGCCTTCGACGGTTTTCGACGGCGACAGGTTGGGCGCCACCTTGCGTTTGCCGAACAGCTTGCCGCACACGTACTGCAGCACGTCGCTGATCTGCACCACCAGGATCAGCCAGGCGATCAGCAGCAGGTTGCGGCCTTCGAAGCCTGGGATATCGAGGGTCATCAGCGCCGGCACCGACGATACGCAGTACACCGCGATCATCAGCCCCCATTGCACCTTCGAGGCGCGCTCGAGAAAGCGCGTGGTGTCGCCGCCGAAGCTGGCGAGGATCGGCAGCAGCAGGAACAGGTACACCGGGATGAAGATGCTGAACAGCCCGTACCAGTCCATGGCGATCAGCAGGTACTGCATCGGCAACGCCACGTAGAACGCCGCCACCAGCGCCGGGTAGTCGCTGCGCCGGGTCGGGGTGAGGGTCATGAACTCGCGCAGGGCGTAGAACGACACGCCGTAGAACAGCACGATCACCCCGTACTTGCCGAACAGGAAGGCGATGCCGATCACCAGCACCATCACCCACCAGGCATTGATGCGCGCGTTGAGGTTGTCGATGACCGCATGGGGGGCAGGGCCGGCGCGCCACTTGAGCAGGCGCCCGATGGCGCTGGCCAGCAGCAACAGGGCGCCGATGCCGGCGAACAGCGAAAGGGTGTTGTGATCCATCTCAGGCATCCTTCGGGGCCAGGTTCAGCAGGGCCTCGCGGGCCCGTTCGAGAAATGCGTGCTTGCCTTCGTCCGCCTGCAGGTGCAGCGGCTCGCCGAAACTCAAGGTGCACAGCAGCGGCAACGGCAGGGCACGGCCCTTGGGCATGACCCGGTTGAGGTTGGCGATCCACACCGGCACCAGCTCGACCTGCGGGTTGGCCGCGGCCAGGTGGAACAGGCCGCTCTTGAATGGCAACAACGGTTCGTCACCGAGGTTGCGCGTGCCTTCCGGGAAGAAGATCAGCGAGTCGCCCTGGGCGAACGCGTCGAGCACCGGTTGCAGCGGATTGCCCTCGGCCGGCGTGCGCGTGCGATCGATCAGCACAGCGTTGAACACCTGGCGGATGAGGAAGTCGCGAATACCGGGCTTGCACCAGTAGTCGGCCCCCGCCACGGGGCGGGTGTGGCGGCGCAGAGGGGCGGGCAGTGCCGCCCACAGCAGCACGAAGTCACCGTGGCTGCTGTGGTTGGCAAAGTACAGCCGTTGTACCGGCTGTGGCGTGCAACCCAGCCACAGGGCGCGGGCGCCGGTGATCAGGCGGGCGGCGGAGGTGATGACGAAGGCGGTCAGGCTGGCGAGCATGGCGGCGGTCTTATCCGGTGAAGGGGAGGGTCAGTACCAGCAGCACTTGCACGGCCAGGCACAGGGCCTGGCGGCGCAGCAGGGCCAGGGCGGCCTGGCTGCGTGCCGGCCATTGACGGCTGTCGCTGGCGCTGGGTTTGAGGCGTAGTTCATGCAGGGCACGGTCCAGGGCCTGGGTATCGGCGGGCAGGTCGCTGCTGGCGGCCAGGTGGGTGAACAGCTCGGCATCCAGGGCGACACGTATCGCCCAGTACTTGTGGGCCAGGCCGATGACCAGCAGCGCCACGCACAGTGCATGGGCCGGCGAAGCCAGCGCCACGCCGAACAGCGGCGCCAGGCTGCAGGCGATTGCCAGCAGGGTTATGCCGTCCGACAGACGTTCCAGCTGGCGCCCGCGGGCGAGCAGGCTGGCGACGAGGCGCAGGTTCATGGCTGGGTTTCCAATTGCTGCAACGCATGGCGATGGGCGCTGTGCAGGACCACCCTGGGGCGTGCCTTGCGGATCAGCATTTCGGCCTGGCTGGCGTCGCTGCAACGGCCGCTGACGATCAGCCAGGCAGCTACCGCGCTGGCGCTGCGCGAATAGCCCAGGGCGCAGCAGACCAGCACCGGGCCATGCTGGCGCAGGTGTTCGATGGCGGCGGCGGCTTGTTGCAGGGTTTGCCGGCTCGGGGCGATCAGGTCCAAGCTCGGCAGGCTTTGGTAATACTGCACAGGCTGTTCGAGGGCCATCGTGGGGCAAGTCCCAGCGGCGCTTGGCAATGGAGCGTGGGAGCGGGCTTGCCCCGCGATGGCGTCAGTACAGGCCAGCTCCGCACACAGGTCGACCACCGCTGCAAACGCCGACGCCTCCCCGTGCCCCGGCATCCGCCCCAGATACACCCCATCCAGCACTTCATCCGCCTGCGGGTGCCGCCGGGTCCACAACCGTGAGTTGGCCCACGCAGCCAGCAGATAGGGCGCCAGCAACACGCTCGCCGCAATCGACAGCTGGCCATCCGCGCCTTTCTGGAAACCGCCCGCACCGAACAGGCCATAGTTCAGCGCCACCAGCAGCAGCGACAACGCCGGCCACAGCAGCCACAAGCTGACGTGCCCGAGCTTGAAAGCCAGCACGGCCAGCAGCATCGCGCCGAGCCCGTAGCGCAACGCCAGGCGCCAACGCTTGGGGTCGCGCGCCAGCTGGGCATGCTGCCAGGGCAGCGGGCCTTGCTGCGGCCACAGCCACAGGCAGACCAAACCGGCCAGTGCGCCGGTTGGCAGGTCGATGAAGTGATGCTGCCAGGTGGTCAGCACCGACACCCCGATCAGCCCCATCCAGCCATGCACCAGCCAACGCCACATACGCTGCTGGGTGTGCCGGGCGAACATCGTCCAGATGATCACCAGCAGTGCGATATGCAGCGACGGCGCCTGGTTGTAAGGCTTGTCGAAGCCCATCAGCACATCGAACAGCCAGCCGAACAGCCCCGACAGTTCCGGGCGCTCGAAGGTGAAGCGCAAGGGCCAGAGCAGGAAGCAACCGACGCTGATCAGTTGCGCGGTCAGCAGCGCCAGGGCGTGCCGGTCCATCTCCCGCCGGGTATGCGGCAACAGGAACGACAAGCCGTACAACAGGTCGATCGACCAGTACGGGATGATCGTCCATGGCCATAACGGCATGTGCCGTTCCCAGGCGAACACCAGGCTGCCGACATCTTCGCGCCCTGCCGTGTAGCTGTTGGCCAGGCCGTAGCTGAGGAAGAAGAACGGGCCGAGCAGCAACAGCCACAGCACGCCACGTCGGATCAGTCCTGCTTCACGGGCCATCAACGCACCCGCTGCGCCAGGCTGACACTGAAAATGCCCCACTCGTCGATGCGCTGGGTGATCTTGCGAAAACCCGCCGCCGCCACCAACTGGTCCATCTCCGCCTGGCTGCGCCGGCGCATCACCCAGGCCTGGCCGCCACGGTGGCTGGTCAGCGCCCGGGCGATCATCTCCAGTTGCGGGTGCCAGGGCTGGCCGGTGTACACCAGGTAGCCGCCTTCTTCGACGGCATCGGCCAGCCCCGCCAGTGAGTTGGTCACGGCCTCATTGCCGGGGAACAGCTCATACAGGCCCGAGACCACGGCAAGGGTCGGGCGCGGGTCGAGGCCGGCCAGGCTCTGGCGGTCGAAGGCGTCGCCCTGGACGAAACGGGCGATGTCACCCAGGCCCTTTTCGCTGATCAGCGCGTTGCCTTGCTGCACGTTCAGCTCGCTGTAGTCGCGCAGCAGGATCGAGTCGGGCAACTGCTGCAAGCCTTGCAGCGCTTCGAGGATGTAGCGGCCGTGGCCGGCGGCGATATCGACGATGTGCACCGGGCGCTGTTGCTCACGCAGTTGGGCGATGGCCAGGCGCAGCAGTTCCTCGACGTTGAGCTTGCGCTGACGGATGCCGCGCCAGCCGATGGCGTTGAGGTAGTTCTGGTCGATCATCTCGCCCAGCCGGCCCTTGCCGGTGGGCTGGTTGCGGTAGACGTAGTCGAGGGTCGAGCCTGAGTCGAACCCGGTGTCGAAGCCCAGCTTCACGCCATCGGAAAGGCCCTTGCCCAGTTGCAGGCCAGCGCGGGTGGCGCGCCAGTACAGGTCGCGTGGCGAGTTGCGCGGCAGCGGTGCGGCCAGGCTTTCGGCCTCGGCGCAGCTGGCGCCGGTCTTGTCGGCATCGAGCAGCGAGGGCACGGGGGCGGGGTTATCGAAGCAATGCTCGACGAAGCGCTTGATCCGCGCCAGGGCATGGGCACGGTCCCGTTCGCCGAGGGTGTCGTGAAAGAAACCGGGCAGGATGTGCATCTCTTTGCGCGCACTGCCCAGGCGCTCGAAGAAACGTTCCTGCGGGGCGCGTTCGACCACGAAGTCCGAGCCCGATACCAGCAGTTGCGTCGGCACCTGGATCGCCTGGGCATCGGCCACCACGCGGTCGGCGGCGTCGTACAGGCCGAGCAGCATAGTCACCGAGATCGGCCGGCTGATCAGCGGGTCGGCCAGGTAGGACATGACCCGCTCCGGGTCGTGGGTGAGCAGGCGCGGCTTGACGTAGCTGTTGACGAAGAAATTGCCGCGCAGGGCTTTCATCAGCTTCAGCCCGGGGCGGGCGAAGGGGACGTAGAGCTTGACCTTGAACGCTGGCGAGGCCAGCACCAGGCAGCGCACCTTGGGCGCGTAGTCATGGGCCCAGGTGGCGATCAGCACCGCACCGACGCTCTGCGCCAGCACCACCAGGTCGGGCTCGGCGATGCCGTGTTGCGCCTGGATATGCTCGATGAAGGTCTGCACGTCGCGCACGCTGGTGGCGAAGCTCGGGCTGTCGCCGCGCGCGCCTGGCGACTGGCCATGGCCACGGGCGTCCCAGGCGAAGACGTCATAGCCGGGCAGGTCCAGCTCGTCGGCCAGATGCGCCAGGCGCCCGCCGTGCTCGTGGCCGCGGTGGAACATCACCACGGCGCGGCGCGGCTGGTGTTCGTTGCGCGTGGCAGGCCAGTGACGGTAGTGCAGCTCGACGCCGTCATGGGTGGAAAAATGCAGCGATTGCGCTTGGCGCATGGCGAATATCCTTTTCCGGCAGCGGAGGCTCAGCGGGTTTCGGGCAGGCCCTGGCGAACCCGGTTGTACAGGGTATAGAGCGAGAGCAGCAGGATGACCAGCAGGCCACTGTTACAGCGCAGACAGACGGGGGGCGGATCACGCGACGGCATTCGAAATGTCCTTTTTTCGTCAGACGGCAAGGGGCGGATTGTGAGGAAACATGACAATCCACGGCAAGCCCTGTACGAGCGGTGCGTCACAGTGGAGGCGAGAAACCTGTGCTGACGTCTTCGACGTCATTGACGAGGTCGGCATGCGTGATATTGAGTTGCCATTACAGCAATGATACTTTTTGAAACGAAAATACAACTCGACTCACGCAGTAAGGGAAAACTCATGTCATTGAAAGGAAAGCTGATCTCCGGTTACCTACTGATTGGCCTTGTTTACGCGTTGTATTCCTGGTTGTTTGGCTACTACTCGCACTTTAGTTTTGCCTACAACCTTGGCCGTGGCCTTGTATGGCCGGGAGCCATGTTCCCGGCGTTCGGTGCGTGGCTGGGGGGTATCGTCATGGTCGCGGTGGTCTTGTACATCACCTTCGGCCGTCGATAAGCAACTAAATGCATTCCAAGGACAGGTTAACGATGAAGATCGGAAAGTTGCTCGTGGCCATCGGCTGCGCGGCATTGCTGAGCGCATGCGGTTCGAGCGAGGACAAAGCGAAGGAGCTGATCGAGATCAGCGGTGCGGATCAGCAGTACGGGCTGTTGGTCGAGATGGCGACCTCGGGCTATGCGTCCCGCTACCCGATGCTGGAGCAAGAGCAAGTTCGCAGTGTGATACGTGACAACGTATCGCAGCAGGATATGAAGCAGGCAATGATCGATGTGTACGCCGATCATTTCGACGAGGATGAGCTGGAACTGATGATCCAGGCTCAGAAGCGTCCCAACCAAGCGATGCAGATTATCCTGGGTTCCAAAGATGGGCGAGCACTGGCGCTGAAAGTTGTCGAAATACAGAAGACCATGATGAAAGACATGCAAGAAGCGATGGCTGATAGCGACGATAGCATCGTTGACGCCTTGGATGATCTCAAGGATCGCGCCAAGGGGTGAGCCAGGCAGGCAGGAAAAGCCCGGGAGACCGGGCTTTTTTTTGATGGATGCGAAGGTAAGTGAAATTCGCTCCAGCGCACTCAGCAAGATTCGGCCAGGCCCTGGCGAACCCGGTTGTACAGGGTATAGAGCGAGAGCAGCAGGATGACCAGCAGCAGGCCGTTGATCCAGGTTGCGCTCAGCAGCCCGAAGGCGACCCCGGTGCCCAGCACGCCGAAAGCGAAGGCCCGGTCGCTCTTGCCCATCGGCCCGTCGTAGCGCCGCGACGCGCCGGCCAGTGGGCCCATCACCCCGGCGTATTCGCTGATGACCGCGAGCAGCACCACCAGCACCACCAATGCTGGCGACACGCCGGGCAGCAGGGCGAAAGGCAGGTACAGCGCGGCATCGGCGATCACGTCGCACAGCTCGTTGAGGTAGGCGCCCAGCTTCGATTGCTGGCCGAACTCCCGGGCGAGCATGCCGTCGACCGCATTCAGTGCCATGCGCAGCAGCATCCACACCGGCACCAGGATGAACAGCCACGCCACCTGGGGCAGCCAGGCCAGCAGCAGGCCGATGAGCACGGAGATTGCGCCAGCGGCGACGGTGACCTGGTTGGCGGTGACGCCACGTTCGAACAGGCGTTGGACGGTCGGGCGCAGCAGCGCCTGGAAGCGGGGTTTGAGCTGGTAGATCGATGGCACGTGGAATTCCCTGTCGTGGTACGGCGATGCGGCGATTGTGAATAAGACGCGTGGGTGGCGGCAAGTTGACAGCGCCCATCTGTGAAGTGCGTCAGGCCTACGAAAAAACAGGAATGTGCCGCTTGTCGCCTAGGGTGTGCATGGTGTGTATTTGGCGTGGTTGAAGCCTATGGTGGTGTGTGCGCTACACATAATCCTCGCCCCAAATGCGTTCCTTCGTATACAGCCTATTGAGACAGGCAGGCCTGAAATGAGGCCTGCTTGCGTTGAGCGGGGCCCTTCGCGGCCCGCAGGATCACTGGAGACAGACGATGAAATTTCCCGTTGTACTGCACAAGGATGAGGGCACTGACTACGGCGTGATCGTGCCCGATGTACCTGGCTGTTTCTCGGCTGGCGCCACTGTTTCCCAGGCGCTGGAGAATGTGCAGGAAGCCCTGGCCCAGCATTTCGAAGGCCTGGTGGCCGACGGCGAGGCGTTGCCGCAGGCCGAGGAGGTGGATGTGCATGTGGCCAACCCCGACTACGCCGGGGGCGTCTGGGCCCTGGTGGACATTGATGTCACTCCGTACCTGGGCAAGGCGGTGCGCTTCAATGCCACGTTGCCCGAGAACCTGCTGCAGCGCATCGACGAAAAGGTGAAACGCGATCATCGTTACGCCTCGCGCTCTGGCTTCCTCGCCTCGGCCGCGCTGCGTGAGCTGGCGGTCGCCTTCCGCTAGCCACGGGGTTGGCGCGCTCCTACAGGGATCGCGCTGAAGATCAGGCCATCAGCAAATGCTCGACCAGCGCCGCCGCATAGCCTGGCAGCGCGGCGAAATCCCGGGCGCACACCTGCAATCGCCGGTTCGCCCAGGCCTCGTGCAGCGCCACCCAGTGCAGGGGCAATACCCCCTCCCAACGCCGCACCGAGGCCAATGGCACCACCCCCACGCCCGCCCCGCCAGCCACCATGCGGATCACCCCATCGAAGCCCTCGGCGCGTACCCGCACCAGCATCCTGCGCCCCAGCCGCAGTGCCTGTTCCTCAAGGTGCAAGGCCAGTGCGCTGTTCGGGCCCAAGCCGACATGCCCGTATGCAAGGCTTTGCTCGAAATCGGGCGTGGCTGCATCGGCCAGTGCATGCCCCACCGGCATCACCAGCACCAGCGGATCGTCGCGAAACGCTCGGGCCTGCAGGTGCTCGCTGGGCGCAGCGGTGGAGACGATGCCCAGGTCGGCCATGCCTTGGGTAATGGCCTGGACGATGCGCAGGCTCGGCTGTTCCTGCACGTCGATGCTCACCCCGGGGTACTCGACCAGATACTGTGCCAGCAACTCGGGCAGGTACTCGGTCAGCGCCGCGGTGTTGCACAGCAGGCGCACCTGGCCCTGCTGGCCCTTGGCGTACTGGGCCAGGTCGTATTGCAAGCGCTCCACCTGCGCGGCGATCAGCCGTGCGTGCTGCAGCAAGGCCTGGCCAGCGGGTGTCGGCTGCACGCCACGGCGATTGCGTTCGAGCAACGGGATGCCGAGCGAGGCTTCCATGGCGCGGATGCGTGCGCTGGCGGCCGGCAGCGACAGGTGGCTACGGCGTGCGCCGGCGGTGATGTTGCCGCACTCCAGGGTGTGCTGGAACAGCGCAAGGTCGGTCAGGTTGAAATGCATCAGCCTCTGTCCTGGCAAAAGTCTGGCTGAGTATATGGCGAATTTTCAGGCCTGCGCGGCCACGTCAGGATGGCGCCATGAATACCTTTCTCGCGTTTTACCAGAACATCGGCCCGGCATTGACGCTGCTGGTGATGCTCACTTTCCTGCTGGCCGGCGCGGTCAAAGGGGTCATCGGCCTGGGGTTGCCGACCATCGCCATGGGCCTGCTTGGGCTGGCTATGCCACCGGCGCAGGCTGCGGCGCTGCTGATCGTGCCCTCGACGCTGACCAACCTGTGGCAACTGGCGGCAGGCGGGCATCTGCGGGCGTTGATGCGGCGCTTGGGCGGGGTGCTGCTGATGATCTTCGTCGGCACCTTGCTGGGCAGTCGCTGGCTGGGCATCGACAGTGGCCCCTGGGCGGCCCACGCCCTGGGTGGTGCGCTGGTGGTGTACGCGCTGTATGGCCTGATCGGGCCGGGCCTGCGCCTGGCGCGGCATCACGAGCGCTGGCTGGGCCCGTTGTGCGGGCTGGTGACGGGGGTGGTCACGGCTGCCACCGGGGTGTTCGTGATACCCGCCGTGCCCTACCTGCAAAGCCTCGGCCTGAGCCGCGACGAGATGATCCAGGCCCTGGGCCTGTCGTTCACCGTCTCGACCCTGGCGCTGGCCATCGGCCTGGCCGGCCAGGAGGTACTGGACGGCCAGGCGCTGGGGGCCTCATTGCTGGTGCTGGCCCCGGCGTTGCTGGGCATGCTCGCCGGTACCTGGCTGAGCAGCCGTATCAGTGCCGCGCTGTTCAAGCGCTGCTTCTTCATCGGCCTGGCGCTGCTCGGCGGGCACCTGCTGGTCAACGGTTAGCGGAGGAGGCGCTGAGCATTTCAATCATCTGCAGATCGAAGTCGCGCTCCAGGTACTTCATGCGGTTTTCAAAGAATTCAGCCATGTGCGGCAGGGCCGAGTGCACGTCCAGTGCTGCTTTGTCTGCCCACACCTCGAAGAACACGAACAGGCTCGGGTCTTCCTTGTCGCGCAGCATGTGGTACTCGATGCAGCCCGGCTCCTGGCGGCTCGGTTCCACGTAGGGGCGGAACAACTGCTCGAAGGCATCGGACATGTCCGCGCGGGTCTTGGCTTTGAGGATGAAAGCGAACTGCTCGCTCATGGTGAGGCCTCTGTGGATGAGAAAGTGAGCAGATTCTAAGGCAATAATTGGCTGCCAATTCATGATTTACAGGCAAATGTATTTTGCCGTGCCCCGGCTTTATCCACCGCCCGCGACTGCCTAATCTGCCGCCATCCAATTGACCCGGTCGCCGATGCCGACCCTTCGAGGCACACCATGAAAAATATTCTTCTGCTCAACGGCGGCAAGCAATTCGCCCATTCCGACGGTCGCCTGAACCAGACCCTGCACGAGGCCGCCCTGGCCCACCTGGACCGCGCCGGTTTCGACCTGAAGCAAACCTTCATCGACGGCGGTTACGACGCCCAGGAAGAAGTCGAAAAATTCCTTTGGGCCGATGTGATCATCTACCAGATGCCCGGCTGGTGGATGGGCGCACCCTGGACCGTGAAGCAGTACCTCGACGAGGTATTCACCGCTGGCCACGGCAGCCTGTATGCCAGCGATGGCCGTACCCGCTCGGACGCTTCGCAGAAGTACGGCAGCGGCGGGCTGATCCACGGCAAGCAGTACATGCTGTCGCTGACCTGGAACGCACCCCAGCAGGCGTTCGATGACCCGGAAGACTTTTTCGAAGGCAAGGGCGTGGACGCGGTGTACTTCCCGTTCCACAAGGCCAACCAGTTCCTCGGCATGACCGGGCTGCCGACCTTCCTGGCGGTGGACGTGATGAAGCGGCCGGATGTGCCGGCGGCGCTGGCGGCGTATGAGCAGCATCTGCAAGCGGTGTTCGGCAAGGCCGAGTGATAGGTGCCTGATCGCGGGGCAAGCCCACTCCCACAAGATTGCGTGGGAGCGGGCTTGCCCCGCGATGGTTATGCAGGCTTGCGCGCTTGCCGCCCAAACGCTATCTATCAATGCGATCCCCCACCAAGGCCACCTGCGTGAAAACCCGCTCCGAAGAACTCCAGGTATTCGTCGCCGTCATCGATTGCGGCTCGATCTCCGCCGCTGCCGAGCAGATCGGCCAGACCCCGTCGGCGGTCAGCCGCACCTTGTCGCGCCTGGAGGGCAAGCTGGGCACCACGCTGGTCAACCGCACCACCCGGCGCATGGACCTGACCGAAGAAGGGCGCTTCTTCCTCGAACGTTCGCGGCAGATCCTCGAGCAGATGGACGACATGGAAGAGCGCCTGACGATGCACCGCCAGACCCCCTCCGGGCGCCTGCGTATCAATGCTGCCGGGCCGTTCATGTTGCACGCGATCCTGCCCTGGATCAGCGAGTTCCGTCAGCAGTATCCCGGTATCGAACTTGAACTGAACACCGACGACCTGATCATCGACCTGCTGGAGCAGAGCACCGACGTCGCTATCCGCATCGGTGAGCTGGCCGACTCCAGCCTGCATGCCCGGGCGCTGGGCTGCAGCCCGGTACAGGTGCTCGCCAGCCCTGCGTACCTGGCCCGGCACGGCACCCCGCAGAACGTCGAGGACCTCGCCGAGCATTGCCTGCTCGGTTTCAGCGCCCCCGAGTCGCTCAACCAGTGGCCGCTGCGCCACGCCCAGGGCGAGCGCTGGGCGATCCGCCCGCAGTTGCTCGCGTCCAGCGGCGAGACCCTGCGCCAGTTGGCCATCGCCGGGGAAGGCATCGTCAGCCTGTCGCACTTCATGACCCACGAAGACATCCGCGCCGGCCGCTTGCAGGTGCTGCTGGCGGAGCACAACAACGGCTATCGCCAGCCGATCCACGCGGTCTACTACCGCAATACCCAGCTGGCCCTGCGCATTCAGTGCTTCCTTGACTTCATCCAGGCCAAGCTGGCGGCGTACGCCTGCGCAGTTGCCTGAATGCGACAACTGCTGCCCGTCGGCGGCGGAAATTTCCTGCGGTGTTTGCTTAGTCGGAGCGCTTCGGCCTTAATGACTGATCAACAAAAACAACACCAAGGAAGTGCCCATGCGTCTTGTCATGTTCCAGCCATTGGCCCTCGGGGCCGCGATCCTGAGCTGTTCCTCTGCTTTTGCCGTGACGCTGGAAGGCGGCGCGGTGGCCGCGCCTGATCAATATGGCGCACAGGTGGCTGCCGATATCCTCAAGAAGGGCGGCAACGCGGTAGACGCCGCCGTCGCCACCGCCTTCACCCTCGCCGTCACCTACCCCGAGGCCGGCAACATCGGCGGCGGTGGTTTCATGACCCTGTTCGTCGACGGCAAACCGTACTTCCTCGACTACCGCGAAGTGGCCCCCAAGGCCGCCACCAAGACCATGTACCTGGATGACAAGGGCGAGGTGATCGAGAACCTGAGCCTGGTCGGCGTGCGTGCAGCCGGCGTGCCGGGCACGGTGATGGGCCTATGGGAGGCGCACCAGAAGTTCGGCAAGCTCAAGTGGAGCGAGCTGCTCACCCCCGCGATCGGCTATGCGAAGAACGGCTTCAAGATTGCCCAGAAGCAGTACCAGTACCGCGACGACGCCCAGGGCCTGTTCAAGACCGCCACCAACTTCAATGATTACTTCGGCAGCATGAAGGTGGGTGAGCTGTTCAAGCAGCCGGAGCTGGCGCAGACCCTGGAACGCATCGCCGACAAGGGCGTCAGCGAGTTCTACCAGGGCAAGACCGCCGACCTGCTGGTGGCGCAGATGCAGGCCGACAAGGGCCTGATCACCAAGGAAGACCTCAAGGACTACAAGGCGCTGTGGCGCAACCCGATGGCCATCGACTGGCGCGGCAACGTGGTCTACACCGCGCCGCCGCCGAGTTCTGGCGGCGTCGCCCTGGCCCAGCTGCTGGGCATCAAGGAAGACCGTGCGGCGGACTTCAAGGGCGTCGAGCACAACTCGGCCAAGTACATCCACCTGCTGGCCGAAATCGAGAAGCGCGTGTTCGCCGACCGCGCCGACTACCTGGGTGACCCCGCCTTCACCCAGGTGCCGGTGGACAAGCTAGTCGCCAAGGACTACCTGGCCAAGCGCGCAGAGCAGGTCAACCCGAATGCGATCTCCGAGACCGACAAGGTCAAGCCGGGCCTGGAGCCGCACCAGACCACGCACTTCTCCATCGTCGACAAGCAGGGCAACGCGGTGAGCAACACCTACACCCTCAACCTCGACTACGGCAGCGGCGTGGTGGTGAAGGGCGCAGGCTTCCTGCTCAACGACGAGATGGATGACTTCAGCGCCAAGCCCGGTGCGGCCAACGCCTTCGGCGTGGTGGGCGGTGACGCCAACGCCATCGCCCCGGGCAAGCGCATGCTCTCGTCCATGAGCCCGACCCTGGTGACCCGTGACGGCAAGGTGGTGCTGGTGGTGGGCACGCCGGGCGGTTCGCGGATCTTCACCTCGATCTTCCAGGTGATGAACAACCTGTATGACTACCACATGCCGCTGGAGAAATCGGTGGCGGCGCAGCGGGTGCATCACCAGTTGCTGCCCAAGGACACCATCTACTTCGACAGCTATGCGCCGCTCACCGGCAAGGTGGCCGATGACCTGAAGAAGATGGGGTATGTGCTGGAAGACCAGGGCTGGGAGATGGGCGATATCCAGGCGATCCGGGTGACCGGGGAGAAGCTGGAGACTGCTTCCGACCCGCGTGGGCGGGGCGTGGGGATGATCGTCAAATAGGGCAGGGGTGAAATGATCGCGGGGCAAGCCCGCTCCCACGACCTGTGGGAGCGGGCTTGCCCCGCGACGCTTTTGTGGATCAGACGCGGAACTGGCTGACCAGTGTCTGCAGGTGACCCCCCAGGCGCGCCAGCTCCACGCTGGAGGCCGCGGTTTCATCACTGGCCGCTGCGGTCTGCTCCGATACATCACGCACATTCAGGATGCTGCGGCTGATCTCTTCGGCCACGGCGCTCTGCTGCTCGGCGGCGGCGGCGATCTGCTGGTTCATCGACTGGATGTTCGACACCGTACGGGTGATGTTCTCCAGCGAGCCACCGGCCTTGCGCGCCAGCTCCACACTGCTGTCGGTCAGGCTGCGGCTGCCGTTCATCGCTTCGGCGACTTGCTGGGTGCCGTGCTGCAGGCTGGCGATCAGGCCTTCGATTTCTTCGGTCGATTGCTGGGTGCGCTGGGCCAGGCCGCGCACTTCGTCGGCGACCACCGCAAAGCCACGCCCGGCTTCACCGGCACGGGCCGCTTCGATGGCGGCATTGAGGGCCAGCAGGTTGGTCTGCTCGGCCACCGACTTGATCACATCCATCACACTGCCGATCTTCTGGCTTTCCTGCTGCAGCAGGGTCATGGCGTCGGTGGAGCGTTTGACTTCCTGGGCCAGGCGTTCGATCTGGCTGATCGCCTCACCCACCACCTTGTCGCCGCCGCGGGCTTCGCCGTCGGCATTGGTCGCGGCAAAGGCCGCTTGTTCGGCATTGCGCGCCACTTCCTGCACGGTGGCGGCCATTTCGTGCATGGCGGTGGCCACCTGGTCGGTCTCGACCTTCTGGCTGTTGGCACCGGCGCTGGTCTGCTCGGTCACCGCCGACAGCTCTTCGGCGGCGCTGGCGATCTGGGTGACGCCGTCGCGGATACCGGTGATCAGTTCACGCAAGGTGGTGCCCATGCGGCCGATGCCCTGTTGCAGCACGCCGAGCTCGTCGCGGCGGGTTACGCGCAGGTTCTGGGTGAGGTCGCCGCCGGCGATCTGCTCCACGGCCTGCAGGGTTTCGCGCAGCGGGCGGGTGATCTGACGGGTGATGATCACTGCCGCCAGCACGCCGACCAGCAGTGCCAGCAGCGTGGCGGAGATTTGCATGCTGCGGGCCTGGGCGCTTTCGATGTCGCGGCGTTCAATCTGGATCTGGTACAGCGCGTCGCTGCGCTTGACGATGTCGGCGCCCTGCACGGTCATTTCGGCGCGGGCGGTGGCGATGCTGGCCACGGCGTCGCGGAACTGGCGCACGGCGTCACGGTAGCTCAGCACCGATTGCTCGAACTGGCCAAGGCGCGTCGCTTCGTTGGGCAGCTGGCCCTTGAGGCTGTTGGCCTCGGCCAGCGCGGCATCCAGCTGGCGCAGGGCGGCCTGCTCGTTGGCGGCGCTGTTGTCGGCGATGTAGCCACGCACGTCGATGCGCACCTGCAGCAGTTGCTGGCGTGCCTTGCTGATCAACTGATACTGGGCCAGGCGCACGCTGTCGCTCTCGGCGCGTGCCATGACATCCTGGCTCAGGGTGTCCATGGCTTCGTCGGCCTTGACGGCCGAGGCGGTCATCACTTCACGGGCGGCCAGCGAGGCCTTGTAGCCTGCGCGCATCTTGTTCAGCGAGACCTTGTACTCGCTGATGGTCTGGCCCAGCTCGCGCAGCAGCTTGACGTTCTCGGGGCTCTTGAAGGTGCTGGCCAGGTATTCCTGCTGCTTGCTGAATGCGTCCAGCTTGGCCTGGGTGTTGGCCGCCGCTGCGTCGTCGCCGTTGGCGATCATGTATTGCAGGCGGGCGATGCGCAGGTCGGTCAGGTCTTTGTTGAGCTGGCCGATGTCGCCCATCCAGTTGCTGCGGTCGATCAGGCTGCCCAGGCTGTTCCAGCCGGTCAGGGCCAGCAGGCCGGTCAGTACCAGCACCAGGCCGAAGCCCAGGCCGAGTTTGAGGTTGACGCTGATGTTGGCGAACCAGCTGTTCATGCACGCTCTCCCAGAAAATGATTTCGCTCACTTGATCTCAATCGCTGGGCGTTATTGTTGTGGGAGCCCTGCCGATTCGTGCAGGGGTTATCGGCAGGGCAGGGGTAAGCTGAAACGCTTTTTCAGCAGATTTGTAACTGCCTGAAAACGTTTGCTTTCTATCGAACTGATCGCGGGGCAAGCCCGCTCCCACGCAATGGACTGCGCCCTAGAAGTTGGTCACCAATCCAAACCTTGTTGCAGTCGACTGCGTGGGAGCGGGCTTGCCCCGCGATGGTCAAAGACTACGCGCGCTGAAAGTATCGCACTGGTTCACATCACCATTGCCGAACCCGGCCTTGAACCAGCGCACCCGCTGTTGCGAGGTGCCGTGGGTGAACGAGTCGGGTACCACACGCCCCTGGCCCTGCTGCTGCAGGCGGTCGTCGCCGATGGCATTGGCGGCGTTCAAGGCTTCCTCCACGTCCCCCGGCTCCAACCAGTTCAGGCGCTTTTGCGCCTGGTAGGCCCAGACGCCGGCCAGGCAGTCGGCCTGCAGCTCCTGGCGCACCAGCAAGCCATTGTCGCCCTCCAGGCGCTGGCCGCTGCGGCGAGCGGCGTCGACCTTGGCCGAGACCCCGAGCAGGGTCTGCACGTGATGGCCGATTTCGTGGGCGATCACATAGGCCTGGGCGAAGTCGCCGGCGGCGGCAAAGCGGGTTTCCATTTCGCGGAAGAAGCTCATGTCCAGGTACACGCGCTGGTCGGCCGGGCAGTAGAACGGCCCGACCGCCGCCGAGGCGAAACCACAGGCCGAGTTGACCTGGCCGCTGAACAGCACCAGTTTCGGGTCGCGGTACTGTTTGCCAGCCTGGGCGAACAAGGCTTTCCAGGTGTCTTCGGTGTCGCCGAGGATCGAGGCGACGAACGCTGCCTGCTCGTCGTTGGCGGGTGGTGCCTTGCTACCGACATTGGCCGGCGCGGTCTGTTGCTGCTGGTCCATCTGCCCGGCCAGCTGGCCGAGGATCTGCAGCGGGTCCTGCCCGGTGAGCCAGCCGATGCCGACGATCAACAGGATGGCGCCGAGCCCCAGGCCCTTGCCGCCGCCGAAACGCATGCCGCCGCCACCGCCACCTTCGCCGCGGGCATCGACCACGTTGTCGCTGCGTCGGCCTTTTCGCCATTCCATGTGCTGCTCTCCAGTTTTTGAAACATGAAGTCAAAAGATTAGTTCAGCGCCACGCTGGCCGTTGAGCTAAGCGCAGGCACATAACCAAATGGTTATACCTGTGACCGCTGAATTCAATATTCATCCCGTCGTACCTGCCGGAAACTGCAAGTCCGCCTGCCACGCCCAGGCGACTCCATAATTCCAATAGAGGTAACCGGCATGCCTGCCCAGGACACCAGCCGTTTCGTGATCCGTGATCGCAACTGGCACCCCAAGGCCTTCACCCCCGACTACAAGACTTCGATCGCTCGCTCGCCGCGCCAGGCGTTGGTGAGCATCCCGCAGTCGATCAGCGAAAGCACCGGCCCGGACTTTTCCCACCTGCGCTTCGGCGAGCATGACCACGACCTGCTGCTGAACTTCAACAACGGTGGCCTGCCGATCGGCGAGCGGATCATCGTCGCCGGCCGCGTGGTCGACCAGTACGGCAAACCGGTGCCCAACACCCTGGTGGAAATGTGGCAGGCCAACGCCGGTGGCCGCTACCGGCACAAGAACGACCGCTACCTGGCGCCGCTGGACCCGAACTTCGGCGGCGTCGGCCGCTGCCTGACCGACCGTGACGGCTATTACAGCTTCCGCACCATCAAGCCCGGCCCGTACCCGTGGCGCAATGGCCCCAACGACTGGCGCCCGGCGCATATCCACTTCTCCGTCAGCGGCCCGTCGATCGCCACCAAGCTGATCACCCAGCTGTATTTCGAGGGTGACCCGCTGATCCCGATGTGCCCGATCGTCAAGTCGATCGCCAACCCGGATGCAGTCGAGCGGCTGATCGCCAGGCTCGACATGAGCCACGCCAACCCTATGGATTGCCTGGCCTATCGCTTCGACATCGTCCTGCGCGGCCAGCGCCAGACCCACTTCGAAAACCGCTGAGGATCACCGTCATGCCTATCGAACTGCTGCCGGAAACCCCCTCGCAGACCGCCGGCCCCTACGTACACATCGGCCTGGCCCTGGAAGCGGCCGGCAACCCGACCCGTGACCAGGAAATCTGGAACCGCCTGGCCAAGGCCGATGCCCCGGGTGAGCACATCCTGCTGATCGGCCAGGTGTACGACGGCAATGGCCACCTGGTGCGCGATTCGTTCCTGGAAATCTGGCAGGCCGACGCCAGCGGCCTGTACCAGGACGACTACAACCAGGAGAACGTCTTCAACAGCTTCGGCCGCACCGCCACCACCTTCGATGCTGGTGAATGGACCTTGCACACGGTCAAGCCGGGTGTGGTGAACAACGCCGCGGGCGTGCCCATGGCGCCGCACATCAACATCAGCCTGTTTGCCCGGGGGATCAACATCCACCTGCACACGCGGTTGTATTTCGATGACGAGGGCGAGGCGAACGCGAAGTGCCCGGTGCTCAACCTGATCGAGCAGCCGCAGCGGCGCGAGACGCTGATTGCCAGGCGCTGCGAAGTGGAGGGGAAGACGGCGTATCGCTTCGATATCCGTATTCAGGGGGAAGGGGAGACGGTGTTCTTCGACTTCTGACCTGAGCAACGCATCGCGGGGCAAGCCCGCTCCCACGAAAGCCTTGCACAAGGCCAGTGGGAGCGGGCTTGCCCCGCGATGGTTTCAGCGCCGAACCAGCAGGACGCCGCTTTCCATGTGATGGGTATACGGGAACTGGTCGAACAGCGCACAGCATTCGATGCGGTGGGTGTCCTGCAACTGGGCGATGTTCTGCGCCAGGGTCTCGGGGTTGCACGAGATATACAGGATGCGCTCGAAGCGCCGGGTCAGCTCGCAGGTGTCCGGGTCCATGCCGGCGCGCGGCGGGTCGACGAACACGGTACCGAAGTCATAGCTTTTCAGGTCGATGCCTTCCAGGCGGCGGAACGGGCGGACCTCGTTCAGGGCCTGGGTCAGCTCTTCGGCCGACAGGCGCACCAGGCGCACGTTGTCCACGCCATTCTCGTCGAGGTTGTGCAGTGCGGCGTTGACCGAGGTCTTGCTGATCTCGGTGGCCAGCACCTGGCGGGCACGGGTGGCCAGCGGCAGGGTGAAGTTGCCGTTGCCGCAGTACAGCTCCAGCAGGTCGTCGTCGCGCTCGCCCATGGCCTCGAAGGCCCAGCCGAGCATCTTCTGGTTCACCGCGCCATTGGGCTGGGTGAACGCCCCTTCGGGTTGGCGATAGCTGAAGGTGCGGCCGGCGATGTCCAGTTTCTCTACCGCGTAGTCACGGCCGATCACCAGGCGCTTGCCCTTGGAACGGCCGATCACGCTGACATTCAGCTCGGCGGCCAACTGCTGCGCAGCGGCTTCCCAGGCGTCGTCCAGCGGGCGGTGATAGCACAGGGTGACCATGGCATCGCCGGCCAGGGTGGTGAGGAACTCCACCTGGAACAGGCGGTTGTTCAGCGCCTCATTGCCCTGCCAGGCGGCCTTCAGGCGTGGCATCAATTCGTTGATGCGCTGGCTGGCGATGGGGAAGTCGTCGATCAGGATCGCCTTGTGCTTCTCGCCCGGGGCGAACATCGCGTAATGGCGCTGGCCCTCCTCGCGCCACAGGCGAAACTCCGCGCGCAGGCGGTAGTGCTCGCGCGGCGAGTCGAACACCGCAGGCTCGGGCGCCCCGAACGGCGCCAGCAGCTCGCGCAGGCGGGCGACCTTGGTCGCCAGCTGCGCGTCGTATTGCGTAGGGTCGAAAACGGCACTCATGCGTTGAACCAGCCCAGCTTGATGACAAACAGAATGGACAGGATCACCAGTGCCGGGTTCAGGTCGTGGCGACGGCCGGACAGCAGCTTGATGGCGGTCCAGGCGATGAAGCCGAAGGCGATACCGTTGGCGATCGAGTAGGTCAGCGGCATGGCCAGGGCGGTGACCACCACCGGCGCGGCTTCGGTAACGTCATCCCAGTTGATTTCGGCCAGGCCCGAGGCCATCAGCACGGCGACGAACAGCAGCGCCGGGGCGGTGGCGAAGGCGGGCACGCTGCCGGCCAACGGGGCGAAGAACAGCGCCAGCAGGAACAGGACGGCGACCACGATGGCGGTCAGGCCAGTGCGGCCACCGGCACTGACGCCAGCGGCGGATTCGATGTAGCTGGTGGTGGTCGAGGTGCCCAGCAGCGAGCCGGCCATGGCGGCGGTGCTGTCGGCGATCAGGGCGCGGCCCATTTTCGGCATGTGGCCGTCCTTGCCCATCAGGCCGGCGCGCTTGGCCACGCCGATCAGGGTGCCGGAGTTGTCGAACAGGTCGACGAACAGGAAGGCGAAGATCACGCTGATCAGGCCGACGTCCAGGGCGCCCTTGATGTCCAGTTGCAGGAAGGTCGGCGCCAGCGACGGCGGCATCGACACCACGCCACCGAATGGGGTGACGTTCATGGCGATCGAGGCCACGGTCACCGCGAGGATGCCGATCAGCACCGCGCCACGCACTTTCATCGCCTCGAGGGCAACGATCAGGAAGAAGCCCAGGGTGGCGAGGATTGGCGCTGGTTTCTTGAGGTCGCCCAGGCCCACCAGGGTGGCCTGGTTATCGACGACGATGCCAGCGTTATGCAGGGCGATCAGCGCCAGGAACAGGCCGATACCGGCGGCAATGGCCGAGCGCAGCGGCAGCGGGATGCTGTTCACGATCCATTCGCGGATGCGGAAGATCGACAGCAGGAAGAACAGCACGGCGGACAGGAACACCGCACCCAGCGCCACCTGCCAGGTGTGGCCCATGTGCAGGACCACGGTGTAGGTGAAGAAGGCGTTAAGGCCCATGCCCGGCGCCAGGGCGATCGGGTAGTTGGCGATGATGCCCATGGTCACCGAGCCGATGGCCGCGGCCAGGCAGGTGGCGACGAAGATCGCGCCCTTGTCCATGCCGGTCTCGCCGAGGATGCTCGGGTTGACGAACAGGATGTAGGCCATGGCCAGGAAGGTGGTGACGCCCGCGAGAATCTCGGTGCGCACGTTGGTGTTGTGTGCCTTTAGTTGAAACAGCCTTTCCAGCATGCCTGCTCCCAGGGCGCCTCGCGCCGTGAATGTATCGTCCCCAACAGCAAAGCACAGACCGTACCGGATGCCGCGGTTTTGCGTGGGGGGCAAAAAAGCCGCGCATCATACCAGCATGGGGGGCGGGGGCCTATGGCCATTGGGGGGAGGGCTTTCTGTAGCCTGTGCCGGCCTCTTTGCGGGTAAATCGCATCGGCGCATCGCCGCTCCCACAGGAATCGTGTGCCTCTTGGCGCTGTGCAATTCCTGTGGGTGCGGGCTTGCCCCGCGATCTCGTCGGCTCGTGAGGCGCAGGCCGTGCGGGCGCAATCGCGGGGCAAGCCCGCTCCCACGAAGGATCAGCCGTTGTGCAAGCGATCCCGGTGGGTCAGGGTCGGGAACAGTTTCATCCACACCCCGGTCACCACCAGCGTGCCCACACCCCCGAGCACCACCGCCGGCACTGTGCCAAACCAGTGCGCGGTGAGCCCCGATTCGAACTCGCCGAGCTGGTTCGAGGCGCCGATGAACAGCCCGTTCACCGCACTCACCCGGCCGCGCATTTCATCCGGGGTCTCCAGCTGCACGAAGGCGCCACGGATGACCATGCTGATCATGTCGGCCGCGCCCAGCACCACCAGCACCGCCAGGGAGAACCAGAACGAGGTGCTCAAGCCGAAAGCGATGGTCGCCACGCCGAACACCCCCACCGCCGTGAACATGACCAGGCCCACCTTGCGTTCCACCGGGAAGCGCGCCAGCCACAGCGACATCAGCAGCGCGCCCACCGCCGGGGCCGAACGCAGCAGGCCCAGGCCCCAGGCGCCGGTGAGCAGGATGTCCTTGGCGAACACCGGCAGCAGCGCGGTGGCGCCGCCCAGCAGTACGGCGAACAGGTCCAGCGAAATGGCGCCGAGGATGTCCGGGCGGCTGCGGATGAAGCGGATGCCGGCCAGAAGCGACTCAAGGCTGGCGCGGCCTTGCTGGAGGGGTTGCTGGCGGGCGTCGAGGCTGAGCATGAGCAGGCAGGCGATGACGTACAGGGCCACGGTCGGGGCATACACCCAGATACTGCCGAAGGCATACAGGAAACCGCCCACCGCCGGGGCGACGATGGTCGCCGTCTGGGTCGCCGAGGCCGACGCCGCCACCGCCCGCGGGAACAGCCCCGGCGGCACCACGTTGGGCAGCAGTGCCTGGGTGGCCGGCATCTCGAACGAGCGGGTGGCGCCCAGCAGGAAGGCCAGCACGAAGATCAGCTCGCGGCTGACGTTGTCGGTGGCACTGCCAAGGGCCAATGCCAGGGCGATCAGCGCCTGCAAGGCCTGGCAAAGCGCGGCGACCTTGCGCCGGTCATAGCGGTCGGCAACGTGCCCGGTGTGCAGCATGAACAGCACGCGCGGGGCAAATTCCACCAGCCCGACCAGGCCCAGATCGAGCACATTGCCCGTCAATTGGTAGAGGTGCCAGCCGATGGCCACGGTGAGCATCTGGAAGCCGCTGGCAGTGAAAACGCGGGCCAGCCAGAAGGCCATGAAAGGGCGGTGATGACGCAGCAACTGCGGGGCGGAGTCGGACATCGGCAGGCCTGTAACCTCGGCAATAGAGGGGTCTGCAGAGTAGCATCTGTTTGTAACATTTAGTTGCTGAATATCGCGATGGACAGTTTTTCAGCGTCCGGAAAAGGGGGTGGGACAACGGGTCACGCGGCAATCAACCACACATCTTGTGACTTGATTCGGGACTATGCTTCCAGACATTCGTTGACCTGGATCAATCGTTCCAGATGCAACGAATTTGGCCCTCGGGCCGGAATCCCTGCGATCGAACAGAACAATTCCAACGAGCCGCACTCGATCACTGTGGGGGCAGTGGGCGACAAGGGCCACAAGCCTGGACGCCGGATTATCTGAAGAGGAAGCACCATGTTCGGATTAGAAGCCCTAGAGCTCGCCCGAATCCAGTTTGCCTTTACCGTGTCCTTTCACATTCTGTTCCCGGCCATCACCATTGGCCTGGCGAGCTACCTGGCGGTTCTCGAAGGCCTTTGGCTCAAGACCGGCAACAACACCTACCGTGACCTCTACCACTTCTGGTCGAAGATCTTCGCCGTCAACTTTGGCATGGGCGTGGTCTCCGGCCTGGTCATGGCCTACCAGTTCGGCACCAACTGGAGCCAGTTCTCCGACTTCGCAGGTTCCATCACCGGCCCCTTGCTGACCTACGAGGTGCTGACGGCCTTCTTCCTCGAGGCCGGCTTCCTTGGCGTCATGCTGTTCGGCTGGAACCGTGTCGGCCGCGGCCTGCACTTCTTCGCCACCTGCATGGTGGCGCTCGGCACCTTGGTCTCGACCTTCTGGATCCTGGCGTCCAACAGCTGGATGCAGACCCCCCAGGGCTATGAGATCGTCAATGGCCAGGTGATCCCGGTGGACTGGTTCGCGGTGATCTTCAACCCGTCCTTCCCCTACCGCCTGATGCACATGGCCACCGCCGCCTTCGTCGCCACGGCGTTCTTCGTCGGCGCCTCGGCGGCCTGGCACCTGTTGCGTGGCCGGGATAACCCGGCGGTGCGCAAGATGCTGTCGATGGCCATGTGGATGGCGCTGGTGGTCGCGCCGATCCAGGCGGTGATCGGTGACTTCCACGGCCTCAACACCCTCAAGCACCAGCCGGTGAAGATCGCGGCCATCGAGGGGCATTGGGAAAACAAACCCGGTGAACCGACGCCGCTGATCCTGTTCGGCATCCCGGACATGCAAGCCGAAACCACCCGCTTCAAGATCGAGATCCCGGCCCTGGGCAGCCTGATTCTTACCCACAGCCTGGACAAGCAAGTACCGGCAATGAAGGAGTTCCCGCCCGAAGACCGCCCCAACTCGACCATCGTGTTCTGGTCGTTCCGGGTCATGGTCGGCCTGGGCATGCTGATGATCTTCGTTGGCCTGTGGAGCGTGTGGCTGCGCAAGCGCGGCACCCTGTACAGCTCGCGGCCGTTCCTCTACCTGACCCTGTGGATGGGCCCGTCGGGGCTGATCGCCATCCTCGCTGGCTGGTTCACCACCGAGATCGGTCGCCAGCCCTGGGTGGTCTATGGGCTGATGCGTACCGCCGACGGTGTGTCCAACCATAGTTATGCTCAGCTCGGTTTCACCCTGGTGATGTTCGTGGTGGTGTACTTCGCCCTGTTCGGCACCGGCATCGGCTACATGATGCGGCTGGTGCGCAAAGGGCCGAAAACCGGCGAAGGCGAGGAGCACACCCCGGGTGGCCCTGGCCAGCAACGTACGCCGGCGCGGCCACTGTCCGCCGCCGATGATGGCCATGAGGCCACCTCCACCCGCCTGAGCGAGGGGAACTGAGATGGGTATCGATCTTCCGCTGATCTGGGCCGTGATCATCATCTTCGGCGTGATGATGTACGTGGTGATGGACGGTTTCGACCTTGGGATCGGCATGCTCTTCCCGTTCGTCCAGGACGAGCGTGACCGTGATGTGATGATGAACACCGTCGCCCCGGTATGGGACGGCAACGAAACCTGGTTGGTGCTGGGGGGCGCTGCGCTGTTCGGCGCCTTCCCGCTGGCCTATTCGGTGGTGCTGGAGGCGCTGTACCTGCCGCTGATCCTGATGCTGGTGGGGCTGATCTTCCGCGGCGTGGCCTTCGAGTTCCGCTTCAAGGCGCGGGCCAACAAGCGGCATATCTGGGACAAGGCGTTCATCTGGGGCTCGCTGGTGGCCACCTTCTTCCAGGGCGTGGCCCTGGGCGCCTTCATCGAAGGCTTCAAGGTGGTCGACCGCAAGTTCGTCGGCGGCTACCTGGACTGGCTGACGCCGTTCACCCTGTTCTCTGGCCTGGGCCTGATCGTCGCCTACACCCTGCTGGGCTGTACCTGGCTGATCATGAAAACCGAAGGGCCGCTGCAGCAGAAGATGCACGACATGGCGCGGCCCCTGGCGCTGGTGCTGCTGGCGGTGATCGGCATCGTCAGCCTGTGGACTCCGATCGCCTACCCGCAGATCGCCGACCGCTGGTTCAGCATGCCTAACCTGGTGTGGTTCATGCCGGTGCCGCTACTGGTGCTGGTGACCTTCTACGGGCTGCTGCGCGCGGTTGCACGCAACGCGCACTACACGCCGTTCCTGCTCACCCTGGTGCTGATCTTCCTTGGCTACAGCGGGTTGGGGATCAGCCTGTGGCCCAACATCATCCCGCCGTCGATCAGCATCTGGGATGCCGCCGCACCGCCGCAGAGCCAGGGCTTCATGCTGGTGGGCACGCTGTTCATCCTGCCGTTCATCCTCGGGTACACCTACTGGAGCTACTACGTGTTCCGCGGCAAGGTGACCCATGAAGACGGCTATCACTAGGAGCGCGCCATGATGGATGTCGAACAGAAGAAACCCTTATGGCAACGCCTGGGCTGGCTGGTGCTGATCTGGGCGCTGAGTGTCGCGGCGCTTGGGGTGTTCGCCTACGGGATGCGGATGTTCATGAATGCGGCGGGGTTGAGCACGCACTGAGCCTGAAGCGAAACGTCTGCTTGTAGGAGCGGCCTTGTGCCGCGATAGGGCCGCAGAGCGGCCTCAGGATTTCAGCGTTAATGCAGAAATCGCCGGGGCCGCTTTGCGGCCCTATCGCGACACAAGGCCGCTCCTACAGTGGACGTGCAAGCCCGCTTGGTGGGGCTGACTTACTTGCGGGCCTTGAGCACTACGAACTTCGGCGTCGCCGCCACTTGTTCCACACCTCTGAACAACCGCGCCAGCTTGCTGTGGTAGCCCAGGTGCCGGTTGCCGACGATGTACAACGCTCCCCCCACCTCCAGCGCCTCGCGTGCCTGCTGGAACATGCGCCAGGCGAGGAAATCGCCGACCACCTGCTGCTGGTGGAACGGCGGGTTGCACAGCACCACGTCCAGCGACTGCTTCGCAAGCCCCGCCAGGCCATCCGCCGCCTGAATGGCTACTTCACGATCGCCCAGCGCGGCCTGCCAGTTGTCGCGGGCCGATTGCACCGCCATGTACGACTCGTCCACCAGGGTGTAATGCGCGTCAGGGTTGGCCAGGGCGCTGGCGATGGCCAGTACGCCGTTGCCGCAGCCCAGGTCTGCCACCCGGGCGCGGCCCAGGTCGCGCGGCAGGTGCGGCAGGAAGGCACGGGTGCCGATGTCCAGGCCTTCGCGGCAGAACACGTTGGCGTGGTTGACCAGCTCCAGTGCCGGTGCGTCGAGGCGGTAGCGGCTAGGGTAGGGGGACTGGGCGAGCGGGCGCTCGGCGAGCGTGGCGGTGAGCAGGCGCGCCTTCTTCTGGGCCAGCGAGGCCTGGACCGGGCCGATGTACTTTTCCATCAGGTCGCCGGCTGCACGTGGCAGGTGCTTGATCATGGCGCCGGCGATCACCTGAGCACCGGGGGCCAGGTGGCCCTGCAGGCGGATCAGCTGTTCTTCGAGCAGGGCCAGGGTTTTCGGTACGCGCACCAGCACGCGATCGAACGGCCCTTGCCAGTGCTGGTTGGCGGGTACGAAAGGCACGGCATCGAACGGCTTGCCGTTGCCTGCCAGGTTCTTCTCCAGCGCCATGCGCGCCAGGTGCGAGTCGCCGCTGCTGGTGACGTCCAAGGTGCCGGCCAGGCTGGCGGCCAGGGCGCCGAAGCTGTCGTTGAGCACCAGCACCCGGCAGCCTGCGGCCGGTGCTTGGGCTGCCAGGTGTTCCAGCAGGTACTGGTCGGCGGCGTCGAAAGCCAGCAGCGGGTCGTTGGCCTGTTCCGGCTGGCGAATCAGGTCGAGGTCGGCGAAGGGGCTGTTGAACAGGGGCATGAGGTACGGCTCGGCGCGAATCTGGCCGTCGCGGTGCGCGACGTGCTTGAGGTACGCGATTCTACAGGGCTTTGCGCTTCGAGGGGGGTTACAGCAGGCCTTGGCGGAAGACACTGACGATGGCCGCCACCTTGTTGCTGGTGTTGGTCTTGGCGATCACGCTACGGATGTGGAAGTTCACCGTGCTGGTGGATAGCGAGAGTATCTTGGCGACATCCTCGGCGATCTTGCCTTCCGATGACCACTTCATCACTTCCAGCTCACGCTTGCTCAGCGGCACATGGTGCTCCTCGCTGGCCATGTGCCGTTCGCTCACGGCGGCATGCAGCACCTGGCACAACCACATGATCTGCGCGCCGTTTTCATAGAGTTCGATGGGGCGAATCTGGCCGTCTGGCCGGGCGACACTCAGCTGGCTCTCGTTGTGCAACTGATCGAACAACGATTGCGTCCAGCCATGGCGCAGGCCGTGAGCACAGGCCGACTCGCGCAGCTGCGGCACCTCTTTGAACAGGTCGTCGTTCCACAACAGCGGCAGGGTAGTCTTGCGGCATTCGCAGCAAGCCGGGTCGCTGTTCATGAACTGCTGCTGGTAGGCCTGGTGCCATTCGTCCGGGTAGTTGCTGCGAAAATCCACCTGAGGGGCTTTGCCCGCGAAATGCATGTGGGTCGCCAGGCTGACGAATTGCATACCGAGTGCCTGAACCAGTTCGATTGCCTGGAGGAACAATCTGTCGGGGTCGCGCTCTCCCAGCATCTGCTGAAGCTGTTCGCTTTGCCACTGTGACATTGGTGGAGCTCCCAGAAATCCGATGGATCCAATTACCGGACTGCACGGCCCAAGTGTAGGAAAAGTCCTCGTGCTGCGCTGGTTTTTTTTGCTATAGCTGTCACGTTTCTTGCGCAGCTTTTTGTCAGCCAAAAGCGATGCCCTACAATCCGGTGGTGTTTATCCCCGGCGCTTTGCGAGACACTTGGCGCATCTGATTTATGGAGCCCGTCATGACCGCCAGCGCCGACAAGTTCACCCGCCAGACCCTGCTCGATGTTCAGCCCCTGACGCCGAACCTGTTCAGCCTGCGGGTCAGCCGTGACCCAGGCTTTCGCTTCCGCTCCGGGCAGTTCGCCCGCCTGGGCGTGACCAAGGCCGATGGCAGCGTGGTGTGGCGCGCCTACTCGATGGTCAGCGCCCCCCACGACGAATTCCTCGACTTCTTTTCCATCGTGGTGCCCGGCGGTGAGTTCACCAGCGAGCTCAGCCGGTTGGGCGCGGGCGACACCTTGCTGATCGACCGCCAGGCATTCGGCTACCTGACCCTCGACCGCTTTACCGGTGGCCGCGACCTGTGGCTGTTGGCTACCGGCACCGGTATCGCGCCGTTCATGTCGATCCTGCAGGACTTCGAGGCCTGGGAGCGCTTCGACAACATCAAGCTGGTGTACTCGGTGCGCGAGGCGAAGGAGCTGGCGTATGTGCAGGAGATCGCCGGGCTTGAGCAACGCGACTACCTGGCGGAGTTCGCCGGCAAGTTGCAGTTCATTCCGGTGGTGACCCGAGAATCGCATCCGGGGGCGTTGAATGCGCGGATCACCACGCTGATCGAGAACGGCGAACTGGAGCGAGCGGCGGGGCTGGAACTGTCGCCGGAGCATTCGCGGATCATGCTGTGCGGCAACCCGGACATGATCGATGAGACGCGCAAGGTGCTCAAGGCGCGCGACTTGCAATTGAGCCTGAGCAAGCGGCCCGGCCAGGTCGCGGTGGAGAACTACTGGTAAACGAAAACGGCGCCCGAGGGCTAATGCTGGTCAGTCAAGCCAATTGGGGTCGCTATGCGACCCTTCGCGGGTAAACCCGCTCCCACAGGTTATACGCCGCCCCTGTGGCAGCGGGTTTACCCGCGAAGGGCTGCAAAGCAGCCCCAATAAGTGCGATGAAGCGCAAACTGACTGACATTAGCCCGAGGGCGCCGTTTTCATGCACAGCCTCAGGGCTGGCGATTCTGGTTCTGCGCCTTGAGCAGGTCGCGGATCTCGGTCAGCAGGTTCTCTTCGGCGCTCGGTACCGGTGGTGCGCTCGGTGCCACGGCTTCTTCGCGCTTGAGGCGGTTGATCGCTTTCACACCCATGAAGATGGCGAAGGCGACGATGATGAAATCGAGGATGGTCTGGATGAACTTGCCGTAGGCCAGCACCACGGCCGGTACGTCACCCTCGGCGGCCTTCAGGGTAATGGCCAGGTCACTGAAGTCCACCCCACCGATCAGCAGGCCGATGGGGGGCATGATCACGTCGCCGACGAACGACGAGACGATCTTGCCGAAGGCGGCGCCGATGATGATACCGACGGCCATGTCCACGACATTTCCTTTGACGGCGAAGGCCTTGAACTCACTGAGCATGCCCATGTGCGATTTCCTTGTAACAAATGGTGAGGTAGACGCAGTGTAAGCCACTTAAACGCTTCATGCGTGGCATTCAGGGCTACTGACTGCGGTTAGAGCGAATAGTTTTGTCGCCTTTCGGTGCGTTCGGGACACGTCCGGCTTGGGCTATCATGGCGGTTTTTTCCAGGAGACTGCGCCCATGGCCAAGGCCAAGCGTTTGTATGGCTGTACCGAATGTGGCGCAACTTTCCCCAAATGGGCCGGCCAGTGCGGCGAGTGCGGCGCCTGGAACACCCTGGTCGAGACCATGATCGAAAGCGGCGGCGCGGCGGCCCCCAGCGGGCGGGCCGGCTGGGCCGGGCAGCAGGCGCAGATCAAGACCCTCGCCGAAGTCAGTGTCGAAGAGATCCCGCGCTTCACCACCAGCAGCACCGAGCTTGACCGGGTGCTCGGAGGGGGCCTGGTCGATGGTTCGGTGGTGTTGATCGGCGGCGACCCGGGCATCGGCAAATCGACCATCCTGTTGCAAACCCTGTGCAACATCGCCACGCAGATGCCGGCGCTGTACGTCACCGGCGAAGAATCGCAGCAGCAGGTGGCCATGCGCTCGCGGCGCCTGGGGCTGCCCCAGGACCAGCTCAAGGTCATGACCGAAACCTGCATCGAGGCGATCATCGCCACCGCCCGCCAGGAGAAACCGCGGGTGATGGTGATCGACTCGATCCAGACCATTTTCACCGAGCAGCTGCAATCGGCCCCGGGTGGCGTGGCCCAGGTCCGCGAAAGCGCGGCGCTGCTGGTGCGCTATGCCAAGCAGAGCGGCACGGCGATCTTCCTGGTTGGCCACGTCACCAAGGAGGGTTCGCTGGCCGGCCCGCGCGTGCTGGAGCACATGGTCGACACCGTGCTGTATTTCGAGGGTGAGTCGGACGGGCGCCTGCGCCTGCTGCGGGCGGTGAAGAACCGCTTCGGCGCCGTCAACGAACTGGGCGTGTTCGGCATGACCGATCGCGGCCTCAAGGAAGTCTCCAACCCTTCGGCGATCTTCCTCAACCGTACCCAGGAAGAGGTGCCCGGCAGCGTGGTGATGGCTACCTGGGAAGGCACCCGGCCGATGCTGGTGGAGGTGCAGGCACTGGTCGATGACAGCCACCTGGCCAACCCGCGGCGGGTGACCCTGGGCCTGGACCAGAACCGCCTGGCCATGCTGTTGGCGGTCCTGCACCGTCACGGCAGCATCCCCACCCACGACCAGGATGTGTTCCTCAACGTGGTCGGCGGGGTCAAGGTGCTGGAGACCGCCTCTGACCTGGCGCTGCTGGCGGCGGTGATGTCGAGCCTGCGCAACCGGCCGCTGGCCCACGACCTGCTGGTGTTCGGCGAGATCGGCTTGTCTGGCGAGGTACGCCCGGTACCCAGCGGCCAGGAGCGCCTCAAGGAGGCCGCCAAGCATGGCTTCAAGCGGGCCATCGTGCCCAAGGGCAATGCGCCGAAAGAGGCGCCGCCGGGGTTGCAGGTAATTGCCGTGACCCGTCTGGAGCAGGCCCTGGATGCGTTGTTCGAATAGTCGGCTTCTTGCAAGTGATTCTCAATAGCTAGTAGCATGCCGCCACCTTGCGACCATCGTATGGAGTGCGTGTGGCGGAGTTCGACCTCAAGCGGCTGTTCCTCAAGCACGCGAAAAACCTGCAGGCCATGCTTTCGCGCAAGGTGCGCGACCCGCAGCTGGCCGCCGACCTGGTGCAGGACAGTTTCCTGCGCCTGGCCGAGCAGCAGCATGTCGACCGCATCGACAATGCCCAGGCCTACCTGTATCGCACGGCCCATAACCTGATGGTCGATCATGTGCGCCAGCAGCAGCGGCGCAAGACCGATCTGGTCCCCCACGAAGCGCTGGAAAGCATCATCGAGGACGGCCCCGGGCTCGATGAGCAGGCGGCGCGCATCCAGCACCTGCGCCGCTTGCAGGCGATCCTCGAGGCGTTGCCCGAACGCACCCGGCAGGTGTTTCGCCTCAATCGCCTGGAGGGCATGACCCACGCCGAAGTCGCGCGTCACCTGGGTATTTCCGACAGCTCCGTGCAGAAGCATCTGGCCAAGGCCCTGGCCTATGTGATGCAGTGCCTGCAGGAAGCGGAATGACCAACGGTTTACTGACAAACGCCGCTTCAGACGTCAGCCCAGACATAACCAGATCGCGAGAGAACCGTGTGAGCAGCCAGAACGAGCAAGCCATCCGCGAGCAGGCCGCCGAGTGGGTGGTGCTGCAAGGCGCCGCCCCCTTGAGCCGTGTGCAGCAGCAGGCGCTGGAGCAATGGTGTGCGAGCGACCCGCGCCATGCCCAGGCCTATGCCTTCGCGCAGGCGACCTGGGGCGACCTGGGGCAGCTGGCGGGCCTTGCACCTGCTGGTGCGCCGCATCGTGCGCCGTTGCCGCGCAGCACGCGCACGCCTGCCCGGCGCAGGGGCTCGCGTATTCGGCGGGCCGTGGCCTGCAGCGCGCTGGTGCTGCTGGCGGTGCTGGGTGTGGAGCAGGGGCCCGGCCTGCTGCTGGGCTGGCGCGCGGACTACGTCACCGCTGCTGGCGAAGTACGTCGGGTGACCTTGCCCGATGGCAGCCTGGTCGATCTCGACAGCCGCAGCGCCTTGCAGCTGGCCTTCGATGGCCAGCAGCGGCGGGTGCGCCTGCTGGCCGGCGATGCAGTGTTCAGTGCCGCGCCGGTCACGGCCGCCGAGCCACGGCCGTTCGTGGTCGATTATGCCGGCGCCAGCACCCGGGCCCTGGGCACGCGGT
Organism: Pseudomonas sichuanensis; assembly: GCF_003231305.1. Classification (GTDB taxonomy): domain Bacteria; phylum Pseudomonadota; class Gammaproteobacteria; order Pseudomonadales; family Pseudomonadaceae; genus Aquipseudomonas; species Aquipseudomonas sichuanensis. Next base: position 55,998 of record NZ_QKVM01000031.1, read on the forward strand.
TCGTGGTCGGCGCGGCGGGCGAGGGCGGTTGGGTCGGCATGCTCGAACACAGTGTCGAGGTAAAACTGCAAGCCGCGCCGGTACAGGGCGTGGCCAGCCAGCTGTTGCAGGAGGGCCAGGCGCTGCGCTACGACCAGGCCCAGGGCGTGCGTCTGTGGCCTGGGCGCGACCTGCAGCGGGCCACCGACTGGCAGCGCGGGGTGCTGGTGTTCGAGCGCCAGCCGCTGGCCGAGGTGGTCGAACGGCTGAACCGCTACCGTGACGGGCGCCTGCTGGTGGTCGACGCGGCCTTGGCGCAACGCCAGGTCAGTGGGGTGTTCCGCCTCGACAACCTGGCCGTGGCAGCCGATGTGCTCACCGCCGAACTCAAGGCCGAACGCCTGCAATTGCCGGGTTTGACGCTGATCTACTGAAGCGCTGAAAAAAACTTTGGTTTTGCGTTACTGAGTTTTCCTACGTCGCACGTCTGATTGTTGAGATTGATTTTCATTACTAGAAATCGCCAACAGAAGACGAGACGCGCAGTGAGCACGCACCCCGCACAACCCCGCCGGCCCCTGAGCCGCATCGCCCTGGCCGGCAGCCTGGCCATTGGCGCCTTGAGCCTGCCGATGGGGATCGGCCTGGCCCAGGCAGCCACCTCGCCGAACAGCACAAGCCGCAGCCTGGTGCAGTTCGACATTCCCGCCCAGCCGCTCGACAGCGCAGTGCTGGCCTATGCCGAACAGTCCGGTGTGCAGGTGTTCTATGACAGCCGCAAGCTGGTCGGCCTGTACAGCGAAGGGCTGCGCGGTGGCTACAGCGTGGAAGAAGGCTTGCGCCTGCTGCTGCGCAACATGCCGGTGCGTTACCACTTCAGTGCCGCGGGGCAGGTGGGCCTGGAGCGGCTCGAAGAGTCCGGCGTGGCGCTGGAGCTGGGGGCCACCCAGGTCGAGTCTAGCCGTGACGGTGACTGGGTGTACCAGGCACCACGTTCGGCCAGCGTGATCACCCGTGATCAGATCGACAAACGCCCGCCGCGCCATGCCGCCGACATGCTCGAGCAGACCGCCGGGGTGTACACCGCGGTCAACCAGCGCGATCCGGGCCTGTCGGTGAACATCCGCGGCGTGCAGGACTACGGCCGGGTCAACATGAACATCGACGGCATGCGCCAGAACTTCAGCGTCAACGGCCACCAGCAGCGCAATGGCACGATGTTCATCGACCCGGAGTTCGTCAGCAACGTCGAGATCGAAAAGGGCAGCCAGTCCGGCATGGGCGGCGCGGGTGTGCTCGGCGGCATTGCCAGCTTCAATACCCTGAACGCCGCCGAGTTTCTCGGCCCAGGCAAGGAAATGGGCGGCCGCATTCGTGCCGGGCATGGCATTGGCGAGCTGGGCAACGGCACCTATTTCAACGGCAGCGGCGTGTTCGCCTTCGGCAACGAAGTGGGTGACCTGCTGCTGGGCATGAGCGAGCGCCACTTCGGCAACTACCGCGCCGGCACCAACAACAAGGACAACCTGGGCACCGAAATGCGCCTGCGCAAGTTGTTCCCGCGGGCCTGGGACAACTGGATCGAGTCCGAGGTCGGCGACATGGGCACCGTGACCCGCTCGAACCTGATCAAGGTGGGCCTGAACCTGCCCGAAGACCAGCGCCTGCAACTGAGCTACATGGAAACCGACACCGACAGCAAGGATGCCTGGACCTGGCTGGCCGCCGACCTCAACTCGTTCTACTACCGGCGCACCGCCAGCAGCGACATCAACGCGAAGAACTTCGGGCTCGACTACAGCTATGCGCCGGACAACGACCTGATCGACTTCAAGGCCAAGCTGTATTTCGTCACCACCCGCCAGGACCGCTGGAACAACAGCAATACGGCCAGCGTGGGCAGCGGCAACTTCTACGCCGACTACAACGATCACTTCCAGACCGACACCTGGGGCCTGCAGGCGCAGAACACCTCGCGCTTCTATTTCGGCCAGAGCAACCTGTTGAGCTTCAACTATGGCGCCGAACTGTTCCTGGATACCTTCAAGCCAAGCAGCGAGCGCATTCCCGCGCCCAATGAAAAGAACAACCCGTTCATCGCCGGGGCCGACCCTGACGGCAAGCGGGCCATGGGCAGCCTGTTCGGCAACCTGTCCTTCGAGCATGACGGCTGGCTGACCCTGGATGCCGGCCTGCGCTACGACCGCTATCGCCTGACCGGCAAGACCGGGCTCACCACTTGGGCCTACCCGATCGGTGTCACCGGGGTGGACGTGCTGCGCGAGCGAACCGAGTTTGCCTATGACGTCGAGCGCGAGGAGGGGCGCTTCTCGCCGACCTTCGGTATCGGCGTCAAGCCGGGGCTGGACTGGTTGCAGCTTTACACCCGCTGGGGCCGCGGCTGGCGTCCGCCGGCCGTGACCGAAGCGTTCATGAGCGGCAAGCCGCACGGCGGCGGCAACGAACTGGTGTACCCCAACCCGTTCCTCAAGGCCGAGCAGTCGCATAACTGGGAAGCCGGTTTCAACATCTTCAAGGAATCGCTGTTTCGCGATGGCGACCGCCTCGGTGTGAAGGTGGCCTACTTCGATACGCGGATCGAGAACTTCTCGTACCTCGACTACAGCGTCGACTTGCCCGGCACCGACATCACCGGGCTGTCGTTGGGCAACAGTGCCTACACCAACAACCTCGAAGGCACCAACTTCCGCGGCGTGGAGTACTCGCTCGACTACGACAACGGCCGCTTCTACACCCAGCTCAGCTACACCCACATGATCGGCAGCAACGAGTTCTGCTCCAAGCAGCTGTACATGGGCGGCGGCGTGCAGCGCAACGAAGCCGGCATGATCGACACGGTGATCGACTTCGGTGGCTTCCCGATCCCGGTGACCTTGCCGGCCTACAACTTCACCGAGGGCCAGGCGATCAACGACCAGATCAGCTGTGGCGAGATCATGGGCAACGCCGCCTACATGCCGTCCGACCGTGGCGCGTTGACCACCGGCCTGCGCTTCTTCGACAACACCCTCGATGTCGGCGCCCGCCTGCGCTACAGCGCGGGCCGGGGCGAGCACCTCAACAGCCAGGGTTACGGCAACCTGGAGAAGGCCCGCTGGCCGGAATACAAGGTCTACGACCTGTATGCCAGCTACTGGGCGACCCCGCAGCTGAACATTGCCCTGTCGCTGGAAAACGTCACCGACGAGGCTTACTTCGTGGCCATGGGCGATGCCAACAACCTCTCCCTGGCCCGCGGCCGGACCCTCTCCGGCATGCTCGAGTACCGTTTCTGATTCACCAGGTTCGCCCACTGTCGGGCAACACGAAGGCGCTGAACGCCTTCGCTCTCAACTGCAACGCAATGAGGAAATGCAATGTCTCTGTCCGTTACCTACTCGGCTTCCTTCGCCAACTTCACCGTTGACCAGTACCTCTCGGCCTGGGCCACCGGTTTCAAGACCGCCGACCACAACGCCAGCAACACCGGTGGCTTCAACGAGGGCGGCACCGATGGCAGCCAGTACGCCATTCGCGGCACCAATGGTTCGAACTTTGCCGTGATCGCCGAAAGCGACACCCCGACCGGCCTGCACTACGTCTGGAATGCCTCGCTGCCGGCCGGCGACAACCAGAACCACTACCTGTACGGCGAGCTGGACACCGTGACCCTGGGCAACACCCTGCTGCGTGACGCCAGCGGCAACTACAGCGTGCAGGCGCTGGCCGTGAGCTTCGACGGCCTGGACCTGAACGCCGCGCAAGGTGCCGGCCGTGCAGGCAACGACGTGCACAACGTGATCTACAACCTGATGCAGGGCAAGACCGCCGGCCTGGAAACCGTGCTGGACAACCTGCTGGCCGACTACGGCGTGTCCACCAACAACACCTTCGCCCAGATCAACACCGCCCTGGCGGCTGGCCCGGTCGCGGCCTCGGCCGAAGCCGTTGGCGTGCAGGCGCTGCCTGAAGACCTGGCCCTGGCGGCCTGAGCCCAGGCATGAAAAAGCGAATGGAAGGTAACCCCGCCATTCGCTGATCTGTTGCATTTACCCCGCAGCCCGTGTCTTTGCCGGGCCCAGGCTGCGGTGGTGCGAATTCTGTGGCGTCGACCGGCACAAAGCAATCGCCGGTCGGCGCACCCTGTGAGGTTTCCAACGAATGCGAACCGCTCCCGCCGCGGCCAACGAAGTGCTGCAGGCGCTCAAGGCCTGCCGTGCCGGCCTCGCCAACGTCGCCCTGTTCACGGCGGTGATCAACCTGCTGATGCTGGCGCCGGCGCTGTACATGCTGCAGGTGTATGACCGGGTCCTGTCGTCGCGCAACGAGATGACGCTGCTCATGCTCAGCCTTCTGGTGCTGGGCCTGTTCGCCTTCATGGGTGTGCTGGAATGGCTGCGCAGCCAAGTGGTGGTGCGCCTGGGCACGCGCATGGACATGGACCTCAACCCGCGGGTGTTCGACGCCGCCTATGCGGCCAGCCTGGCAGGGCACAAGGGCGCGGCCGGGCAGATGCTCGCCGACCTGACCAGCCTGCGCCAGTTCGCCACCGGCCAGGCGCTGTTCGCCTTCTTCGACGCGCCCTGGTTCCCGGTGTACCTGCTGGTGATCTTCATGTTCAGCCCGTGGCTTGGCCTGATGGCGCTGGTGGGCGCGGTGTTGCTGACCGTGCTGGCCTGGGTCAACGAGCGCCTGACCAAGGCCCCGTTCGCCGAAGCGGGCGAGCTGTCGCAGCAGGCCGGCCTTGAGGCCAGCGCCAACCTGCGCAATGCCGAGGTGATCGAAGCCATGGGCATGCTGGGCGCGGTGCGCCAGCGCTGGGCGCGCCTGCACCATGGTTTTCTTGCCCGGCAGAACCTGGGCAGCGAGCGCACCGCGGCCGTCAGCGCGGTGTCCAAGACCGTGCGCCTGGCTTTGCAGTCGCTGGTGTTGGGGCTGGGCGCCTGGCTTGCGATCGAGCAGTTGATCACCCCCGGCATGATGATCGCCGGTTCCATCCTGATGGCCCGGGTACTGGCGCCGATCGATCAGTTGATCGGCGCCTGGCGCCAATGGAGCGGTGCCCGCCAGGCCTACCTGCGCCTGAGCGAGCTGTTGCGCACGCAACCGCCATGCCCGGCCGGCATGCCGTTGCCGGCGCCGCTGGGCAGGCTCACGGTGGAACAAGTGGGCGCGCTGCAGCCGGGCAGCAACCGGCCTTGCCTGAGCAACCTGGGTTTCGACCTGGCTGCCGGTGAGTCGCTGGGCATCATCGGCCCGTCGGGTTCGGGCAAGTCGACCTTGTCGCGTCTGTTGGTCGGTGCTGCCGCGCCGTCCACCGGCAAGGTGCGTCTGGACGGTGCCGACCTGCGGGTGTGGGAGCGTCAGGCGCTGGGCCGGCATATCGGCTATCTGCCGCAGGATGTGCAACTGTTCGCCGGCAGCATTGCCGACAATATCGCCCGCCTGGGCCCGGTGGACGCCCAGCAGGTGGTGGCCGCCGCGCAAATGGCCGGTGTTCACGAGATGATCCTCAAGCTGCCGGCTGCCTATGACACGGTGCTGGGCGAGGGCGGCAGCGGGCTGTCCGGCGGCCAGCGCCAGCGCATCGGCCTGGCCCGCGCGCTGTACGGGTTGCCGGCGTTGATCGTGCTCGACGAGCCCAATTCGAACCTTGACGAGGCCGGTGAGCAGGCGCTGCTCGAGGCCGTCGGCAAACTGCGTGAGCACAAGCGCACGCTGATTCTGATCACCCACAAGTCGTCGTTGCTGGCGGGCCTGGACAATCTGCTGATGCTGCAGAACGGCCAGCTGCAAGCCTACGGGCCGACCGCCCGGGTGCTGCAGGACCTGCAGCGCGCCGCCCGCCCGGCGCCGGTTGCCGCCGCGCCCGCCACACGCCCGCCCCTTGGCCTGAGCGCCAGCTTCGGCCTGCCAAGAGCCTGACTTCATGACCGTACATGCCGTTACCAAGCGCAAGACCGATGCCCCCGCCGACCCCGACAACGTGCTCAGCCTCAGTGAACATCGCCCCGCCCGGATAGGGCGTTGGCTGGTGCTGGCCGGCTTTGGCGGCTTTTTGCTGTGGGCTGCGCTGGCACCGCTGGACAAGGGCGTGCCGGTGACCGGCAACGTGGTGGTGGCCGGCAGCAAGCAGGCGGTGCAGCACCCCACGGGTGGGGTGATCGAGCAACTGCTGGTACGCGATGGCGAGCCGGTCAGTGCCGGCCAGGTGTTGCTGCGCATGGACCCGACCCAGGCCCAGGCCCAGGTCGGCTCGCTGCGGGTGCAGTACGTCAACGCCCGCGCCGGTGAGGCACGGTTGCTGGCCGAGCGTGACGGCCTGCCGGGCCTGGCGTTCCCGGAGGGCCTGCAGGCCGAGGCCGGCACGCCCTGGGTGGCTGCGGCCCTGGAGGGCCAGCGCCAGTTGCGGGTCAGCCGTGCCCGCGCATTGGACATGGAGCTTGGCGGCATGCGCGAAGGTATTGCCGGCGCCGAAGCTTCGTTGCAGGGCTTGCAGGGCTCGCTGGCCAGCAAGCAGGCCCAGCGCGACGCCCTCGACGAGCAGCTGCGTGGCCTGCGCGACCTGGCCCGGGATGGCTACATCGCCCGTAACCGGCTGCTCGACAATGAACGCCTGCTGGCCCAGGTCAACGGCTCGATTGCCGAAGACCTGGGCTCGATCGGCCGTACCCGGCGCCAGGTGCTGGAACTCAGGCTGCGCATCGGCCAGCGCCAACAGGAATTCCAGAACGAAGTGCGCCAGCAGTTGGCCGAGCTGCAAGCCAGTGCCGAGGACCTGGGCAATCGCCTGCGCAGCGCCGAGTTCGAGCTGGCCCACACCCAGGTGCGTGCCCCGGTGGCCGGCACGGTGGTGGGGCTGAGTGTGTTCACCAATGGCGGGGTGATCGCCCGTGGCCAGCAGTTGATGGAGATCGTCCCGGCCGGTGCGCCGCTGCTGGTCGATGCCAGGGCGCCGGTGGAGATGGTCGACCGCTTGCGCCCGGGGCTGCCGGTTGAGCTGATGTTCGCCGCCTTCAACCAGAGCACCACGCCCCGGGTGGAGGGGGAGGTGAGCCTGGTGTCGGCTGATCGACTGGTCGATGAAAAGACCCAGCACCCCTACTACCAGGTGCGCATCAAGGTGAGTGAGCAGGGCCTGCAGCAGCTGGCGGGGCTGGACATCCGCCCGGGCATGCCGGTGGAGGCATTCGTGCGCACCGGTGAGCGCTCGCTGCTCAACTACCTGTTCAAGCCGTTGGCCGACCGGGTGCATGTCGCCCTGGCGGAGGAGTGATGCGGATGCCGCTGTTTGCCCGTCTTGCCCTGCCCATGCTGATCGCTGCCAGCCTGCCGGCGCAGGCGCTTGACCTGGGCGATGCCTATGCCCTGGCCCTGCGCAACGACCCGGCCTGGCAGGGCGCGATCGCCGAGCGCGCCGCTGGCGTGGAGAACCTGGCGATCGGCCGTGCCGGCCTGTTGCCCAAGCTGTCGTACCGCTACAACCGCGCGCGCAACGACTCCGAGGTGACCCAGCGCAGCCCGTTCGGCAACGTCACCACCCAGCGCGACTACCGCAGCTACAGCTCGACACTGACCCTGGAACAACCGTTGTTCGACTACGCCGCCTGGAGTGCCTATCGCCAGGGCGTGGCCCAGGCGGCGCTGGCGGATGAGCGCCTGCGCGGGCGCGGCCAGGAACTGGTGGTACGCCTGTTCCAGGCCTACAGCGAGGCGTTGTTCGCCAACGAACAGATCGGCCTGGCCCAGGCCCAGCGGCGCACCTATGCCGAGCAGCTGACACTCAATGAACGCTTGCTCAAGGGCGGCGAGGGCACCCGTACCGACCTGCTGGAAACCCGCGCCCGCTTCGAGCTGGCCCAGGCCCAGGAGATCGAGGCCGGCGACAGCCTCGATGCCGCGCTGCAGGCGCTGCAGGCCATCATCGGCGAGCCGGTGACGGTCGAGGACCTGGCACCGCTGGCGGCGCGTTTCACGGTCCAGCCACTGACTCCGGCACGCTTCGAACCCTGGCGTGACCTGGCCGTGGCCCGCAACGCCGAGCTGGCCAGCCAGCGCCATGGCCTGGAGGTGGCCGAGCACAATGTCGAGCGCCAGCGCGCCGGGCACCTGCCGTCGCTGAGTGCGTATGCCAGCAGCGGGGTTTCCAGTTCCAGTTCCGAAAGCAGCTACAACCAGCGCTACGACACCGACAGCATCGGCCTGCAACTGAGCGTGCCGCTGTTTGCCGGGGGCGGGGTGTCGGCCTCGGTGCGCCAGGCCCAGGCCCAGCGCGATGCCGCAGGCTTCGAGCTGGATGCCCAGTTGCGCGACACGGTCAACCAGCTGCGCCGGCAGTTCAACCTGTGCGCCAGCAGCACGGCGAAGATCCGTGCCTATGACCTGGCGGTGAGCGCTGCGGGCGCGCTGGTGGAGGCCACGCGCAAGAGCGTGGCGGGCGGCGAGCGGGTCAACCTGGATGTGCTGGATGCCGAGCAGCAACTGTACAGCGCCCGCCGCGACCTGGCGCAGGCGCGCTACGACTACCTGCGGGCGTGGCTGAAGCTGCGCTACCTGGCGGGGGTGCTGGATGCCGGGGACCTGAACGCGCTGAACGGTTACTTTGCTGCCCACGGCTAATTGGCAGGGGCCTGTAGGAGCGGGTTTACCCGCGAAGCAGGCGACGCGGTGCAGGGCACCGGCTTCGCCGGTGTTCGCGGGTAAACCCGCTCCCACAGGAAACGCGCCGCTGTTGCGAAATCAGCGATCTGCGCAGGCAAACAAAAAGGGGAGCCGACGATGCGCGTCGGCTCCCCTGCGTGATCGCCTCGCTCAGCGATCAGTGCTCGGCAACGGCATTGCGCCTGGGCGCTTCGTTGCCGTGTTCGTCCAGTTCCATGACCGGTACTTCATTGCCTTCGGCGTCGAACAGCTTGCCATCTTTGAAGTAGTCGCCATCGCGCAGGCACGAGATGTCCGAGTACTGGATGGTGCGCTCGTAGGCCGCGGCAAACACCGACTGGTTTTCCGAGTTGCCGGTGGTGAAGTGGTTGAACATCAGGTTGAGCAGGATGGCCATGATCGCCGCCGAGCTGATGCCGGAGTGGAAGATGGTTTCGAACCAGCTCGGGAAGTTGTGGTAGAAGGTCGGCGCGGCGATCGGGATCATGCCGAAGCCCAGCGAGGCGGCGACGATGATCAGGTTGACGTTGTTCTTGTAGTTGACCTTCGACAGGGTGCGGATGCCACTGGCGGCCACGGTGCCGAACAGCACGATGCCGGCGCCGCCGAGCACCGGGGTCGGGACTGCGGCGATGATGCGGCCCATGATCGGCAGCAGGCCGAGCACCACCAGGATCACGCCGCCGGTGGCGACCACGTAGCGGCTCTTGACCCCGGTCACGGCCACCAGGCCAACGTTCTGGGCGAAGGCGCTCTGGGTGAACGAACCGAAGATCGGCGCCAGGATGCTCGATGCCATGTCGGCGCGCAGGCCGTTGCCCAGGCGCTTGGAGTCGACCTTGGTGTCGATGATTTCACCGACCGCGAGGATGTCGGCCGAGGTCTCGACCAGGGTCACCATGATCACGATGCACATCGACAGGATCGCGGCGATGTGGAAGGTCGGCATGCCGAAGTGGAAGGGGGTGGGGAAGGCGAAGATCGGGCCTTCGGTGACCTTGCTGAAGTCGGTCATGCCCAGCGCCCAGGCGATCAGGGTGCCCGCCACCATGGCCAGCAGGATCGACAGCCGCGAGATGGTCGCGCTGCCCAGCTTGCTCAGCAGCAGGACGATGGCGAAGGTCAGTGCCGCCAGGCCGATGTTGGCCATGCTGCCGAACTCTGGCGAAGCGCTGTTGCCGCCCATTACCCAGCGCGCCGCGACGGGCATCAGGGTGAGGCCGATGGTGGTGATGACGATACCGGTCACCAGCGGTGGGAAGAACTTGGTGATGCGCGAGAACACCGGGGTGATCAGAAAGCCGATCAGCGAGGCGGCCATGACCGCACCCAGCACCGCTGGCAAGCCACCACCGTTTTGGCTGCTGAGGATCGCCCCCATGGTCGCCACACCGGCAAACGAGACGCCTTGCACCAAGGGCAACTGGCAACCGAAGAACGGCAGGCCGAGGGTCTGCAGCAACGTCGCCAGCCCCCCCGCGAACAACGAAGCCGCAATCAACAGGCCGATTTCGGCGGGGGCCAGACCGGCCGCCTGGCCGAGGATCAGCGGTACCGCGACGATCCCGCCATACATGGTCAGAACGTGTTGCAGGCCGTAGGCCAGGTTGGCGCCAAGCCCGAGGTTTTCATCCTCGGGGCGTTGGGTGGGAGACGTGCTAGGGGACGTAGTCATGGAGCAGGCTCTCAGCATTTATTGTTGTGGCACTACTGTAGACAGGATGTGGATTCGATTGCCATCAGAATTGTATACAATATTTTGATCCTGACGCGCACAGTGCTGCCTCCAGGGTGCGCTTTTTCTGGATGCAGAATGCGTTCCAACTCGGCAAATGCGGTACTAGAAGGGTGTGTACAAGGGTGGATGGGGCCCGCACAAAGCTGTCTGGGTAGACAGGAAACACTCCCAGGTCAGTTCGTTAGCAGGCTAAGAGATTTCAATCTTCGATCAATTCACGCAGTTCGCGCATCATTTCGGTGCTGTCGGCCACGTTCAATTCCACCAGACGGTGCAAATGAGTCATCGAGTCGATGTCGATATAGAGGCAGATGAAACCCAGGCAGGCTTCCTCTTCATGGCGCAGTTCGACCTGCATCCGCACCTGGGTCTTGCCGTCATTGAGCTTGATGATCGCCTCGAAGTCCTGGGTGAGGTCGGCATCCCAGGGGGTGGGGCGCTCGATGAGCAAACCCTTGAGCGAAAGATCCAGCAGCTTGGCGGGCCAGCGGCGTTCGCCCTGGCGCAGTTCGGTAGGTGCATCGAAGGTGATGCGTTGGAAACGGCGGCGCTCGTCGTGACTGCTCATGGGGAAAGGTCCTCGAGGGTTCAACCTGACTATAGTGGTTAATGTCGCTGTAGCAGGTACCGCAATCTGGCCGCAGAGGCTCTAGACCAAAGCAAGTGTGGCAATGCGCGATGACACGCCCTAGACTCGATGGGCGGTCTTTCCAATCCACCAGCTGGAAGTAAACCATGAACAACAATAATAGCCTGCTACGCCACATTCCGTGGCTGGCGCTGGCAGTCATAGGGGCCTGCGCGCTGGGTGTGGTAGCCCTGCGCCGAGGCGAGGCAATCAACGCCTTGTGGATCGTGGTCGCGGCAGTGGCCATCTACCTGGTTGCCTACCGTTACTACAGCCTGTTCATCGCCACCAAGGTGATGCAACTGGATCCCCGCCGGGCCACGCCCGCGGTACTCAACAACGATGGCCTGGACTACGTCCCGACCAACAAACACATCCTCTTCGGCCACCATTTCGCGGCAATCGCCGGTGCCGGCCCGCTCGTGGGCCCGGTGCTCGCCGCACAGATGGGCTACCTGCCCGGCACGCTGTGGCTGATCGCCGGCGTGGTGCTGGCTGGCGCGGTACAGGACTTCATGGTCCTGTTCCTCTCCACCCGTCGCAACGGCCGCTCGCTGGGCGACATGGTGCGTGAGGAAATGGGCCGCATCCCGGGCACCATCGCCCTGTTCGGCTGCTTCCTGATCATGATCATCATCCTCGCGGTGCTGGCGCTGATCGTGGTCAAGGCCCTGGCCGAGAGCCCGTGGGGCATGTTCACGGTGATGGCGACCATCCCGATCGCGATGTTCATGGGCATCTACATGCGCTATATCCGCCCGGGCCGCATCGGCGAGATCTCGGTCATCGGCGTGGTGCTGTTGCTGCTGTCGATCTGGCTGGGGGGCCAGATCGCCGCGGATCCGGTCTGGGGCCCGGCCTTCACCTTCACCGGCGTGCAGATCACCTGGATGCTGGTCGGTTACGGTTTCGTCGCCGCCGTGCTGCCGGTATGGCTGGTGCTGGCGCCGCGCGACTACCTTTCCACCTTCCTCAAGATCGGCACCATCGTCGGCCTGGCCATCGGTATCCTGATCATCGCTCCCGAGCTGAAAATGCCGGCGCTGACCCAGTTCACCGACGGCACGGGCCCGGTGTGGAAGGGCACCCTGTTCCCGTTCCTGTTCATCACCATCGCCTGCGGCGCGGTATCCGGCTTCCACGCGCTGATCTCCTCGGGGACCACGCCCAAGCTGCTGGACAACGAAACCAACGCCCGTTACATCGGCTACGGCGGCATGCTGATGGAGTCGTTCGTCGCCATCATGGCCATGGTTGCCGCCTCGGTGATCGAGCCTGGCGTGTACTTCGCCATGAACAGCCCGGCCGCAGTGGTCGGTGCCGACGTCGCTTCGGTGGCGCAAACGGTCAGCAGCTGGGGCTTCCTGATCACCCCCGAGCAGCTTGAAGCGGTCGCCCGCGACATCGGCGAACACACCATCCTGGCCCGTGCCGGTGGTGCGCCAACGCTGGCGGTCGGTATCGCGCAGATCCTGCACCAGGTGCTGCCGGGTGAGAACACCATGGCGTTCTGGTACCACTTCGCGATTCTGTTCGAAGCGCTGTTCATCCTGACCGCCGTGGACGCCGGTACCCGTGCCGGGCGCTTCATGCTGCAGGACCTGCTGGGCAGCTTCGTGCCGGCGCTCAAGCGCACCGAGTCGTGGGGCGCCAACCTGCTGGCCACCGCCGGTTGCGTGGCGATGTGGGGCTACCTGCTGTACCAGGGCGTGATCGATCCGCTGGGTGGTATCAACACCTTGTGGCCGCTGTTCGGTATCTCCAACCAGATGCTGGCCGGTATCGCCCTGATGCTCGGCACCGTGGTGCTGATCAAGATGAAGCGCCAGCGCTACATCTGGGTCACCCTGGTACCTGCGGTCTGGCTGCTGATCTGCACCACTGCAGCGGGCCTGATCAAGCTGTTCGACCCGAACCCGGCCGTCGGCTTCCTGGCCCTGGCCAAGAAGTACAGCACCGCGCTGGACGCCGGCCAGGTGCTGGCCCCGGCCAAGGACATCGGCCAGATGCAGCACGTGATCTTCAACGCCTACACCAACGCCGGCCTGACGATCCTGTTCCTGCTGGTGGTGTTCAGCATCCTGTTCTTCGCCCTCAAGGTCGGCTATGCCGCCTGGGGCCGCAAGGAGCGCAGCGACAAGGAAACCCCGTTCCAGGCTTTGCCTGACGCTTGAGAGGAATGCCGCGATGTTCAACGACCTGAGTCGACTGGGTAAGTACCTGGGGCAGGCAGCCCGCCTGATGGTCGGCATGCCCGACTACGACAACTACGTCGAGCACATGCAGACCAAGCACCCGGACAAGCCGGTGATGAGCTACGAAGCGTTCTTCCGCGAACGCCAGGAAGCGCGCTACGGTGGCAAGTCCGGGCCCAAGTGCTGTTGAACCCGCGACACGTGTGAATCAGTGGGAGCCCGGGCAACCGGGCTCCCACTTTCGTTTTCAGCTCCAGGAGACAACCGCGTGCATACGCCGATTCCCGTTACCGTGCTGACCGGCTTCCTCGGCGCCGGCAAGACCACCCTGCTCAAACACATGCTCAAGGCCGAGCACGGCCTGAAGATCGCCGTGATCGAAAACGAGTTCAGCGAGGCCGGCATCGACAGCCAGCTGCTGGGCGACGAACCGGTGCAGGTCATGACCCTGGCCAACGGCTGCGTGTGCTGCAGCATCCATGGCGACCTGACTCGCGCGCTGTACCTGCTGCTGGAGCGCCTGGATGCCGGCGAAATCGCTTTCGACCGCCTGGTGATCGAGTGCACCGGCCTCGCCGACCCCGCGCCGGTGGCGCAGACCTTCTTCATCGATGAGGAGCTGCGCGAGCGCTATGTCCTCGACGGCATCATCACCTTGGTCGATGCCGTGCATGCCGAACTGCACCTGACCCAAGCCATCGCCCAGGCCCAGGTCGGTTTTGCCGACCGCCTGCTGTTGAGCAAGACCGACCTGGCCGAACCTGCGGCGGTGGAGGCCTTGCGCGAGCGCCTGGAGCGAATCAATGGCAGGGCGGCGATCCGCGTGGTGGAGCACGGCCGTATCGACCTGGCCGAATTGCTCGACGTGCGCGGCTTCAACCTCAACCCGGAGCTGGGCATCAGCCTCAAGCCAACCCTGCGACCGGTACTCAAGCCGGCCACACCGGATCGTATCTCGACCCTGGTACTGCGCACCGACACCCCGTTGGACATCGACCGCCTCAGCGACTTCATGAATGAGTTGCTTGAGGAGCACGGCAAGCAGTTGCTGCGTTACAAGGGCGTGCTGAACATTGCCGGCGAAGACCGCCGACTGGTGTTCCAGGGGGTGCTCAAGCTGTATGGGTTTGACTGGGATGCCGAGTGGAAGGAAGGCGAGGCCCGGGAAAGCGTAATGGTGTTCATCGCCGACGAGCTGCCGGAGGAGAAGATCCGGGCAGGTTTCGAGGCCCTGAGCCACGCCTGAGTAAGACCTGGCCGACTGTTCGATGCCGCCGCGAGGCGGCATTTTTT
>NZ_QKVM01000032.1 GCF_003231305.1 Pseudomonas sichuanensis
CTTTGCCTACTTTGGCCAAGACCAAAGTAGGCCGCCGTAAGGGCGGAAAGGTGACTGCGCGTCACCATCGCCGCCGAATGCGCATACATCTATCAAAACCAACACTCTGAAAGCCGAAGCCGAAGCCGAACCCCTCAAGCCGCCAACCGCCCCCCCGCAATCGCCTCCGAAGCCGCCAGCATCGCCCGCAACAACACCGCACACCCCGCCGCCAAATCCCCAGGCGTAGCATTCTCGATCTCGTTATGGCTGATCCCCCCTTCGCAAGGCACGAAGATCATCCCCGCCGGCCCCAGCTCCGCCAGGAAAATCGCGTCATGCCCGGCGCCACTGACAATATCCATGTGCGCCAACCCCAGCGCCGCCGCCGAATGACGCACGGCATCAACGCAGACAGTGTCGAAATACAGGGCCGGGAAGTCGGCAGTCGGCGTCAGCTCATAGCTCAGTCCATGCTTGGCCGTGGTCGCCTCGATCACCCCGCGCACCTCGGCGATCATCGCGTCCAGCTGCTCGCCCTCCAGGTGACGGAAGTCAAGGGTCATGCGCACCTCACCTGGGATCACGTTGCGCGACCCCGGATAGGCCTGCAGGCAGCCGACCGTGCCACAGGCATGGGGCTGGTGAGCGAGGGCGGTGCGGTTGACCGCCTCGACCACCGCGACGGCGCCGACCAGAGCGTCCTTGCGCAGGTGCATCGGCGTCGGGCCGGCATGCGCCTCGACACCGCGCAAGGTCAGGTCGAACCACTTCTGCCCGAGCGCGCCGAGCACCACGCCGATGGTCTTGGCCTGGTCCTCGAGGATCGGCCCCTGCTCGATATGCGCTTCAAAATATGCCCCCACCGGGTGCCCGAGCACCGCCCGCGGGCCGGCATAGCCGATGGCGTTCAGCGCCTCGCCAACGCTGACGCCCTGGGCATCGCGCTTGGCCAGGGTTTCTTCCAGGGTGAACTTACCGGCGAACACCCCCGAGCCCATCATGCACGGGGCGAAGCGCGAGCCTTCCTCGTTGGTCCACACCACCACCTCCAGCGGCGCTTCGGTTTCCACGCCCAGGTCGTTGAGGGTGCGGATCACCTCCAGCCCGGCCATCACCCCGAAGCAGCCGTCGAACTTGCCGCCGGTGGGTTGGGTGTCGATATGGCTGCCGGTCATCACCGGTGGCAGTTTGGGGTTGCGCCCCGGGCGGCGGGCGAAGATATTGCCGACCCCGTCGACCGTCACCGTGCAGCCGGCGGCTTCGCACCATTGCACGAACAGGTCGCGGGCCTGGCGGTCGAGGTCGGTCAGCGCCAGGCGGCATACACCGCCTTTCTGGGTGGCGCCGAGACGCGCGAGGTCCATCAGCGATTGCCACAGGCGTGCGCTGTCGATGTGGTGCTTGCTTGATTGCAGGACTTCCTTGGCGAGGGTGGTCATGGGTGTCTCCTCAGGCTTTTTTTGTCGGGCTGTTGCGGCCCCAGCGCGGGGCAAGCCCGCTCCCACGCAGGGAGCGGTGCGTTCATGGCAACGGCTTGGCCAGCCGTGCCTGGCCGCGCAGGGCCACGGCGCCGAGGGCGTAGTACAAGCCGCCACCCAGCAACGAACCGGTGAACCAGCCGTAGTCGTAGAACCAGCTGAAACTGCTGTTGCCGATGGCCATCACGGTCAGCGCCACCGGCACGCCGAAGGCGGCGAAACCGGCCCAGTTCCACGCCGGGTACACGTCGTCGCGGTACAGCCCGGCCAGGTCCAGTTGTTGGCGCCGCACCAGGAAGTAATCCACCACCATGATCCCGGCGATCGGCCCGAGCAGGCTGGAGTAGCCCAGCAGCCAGTTGGAATACACGCTTTCAAGGCTCAAGTCGGAGACGATCCAGCCGAGCTTCTTGAGCAGCTCGTGGCCCATCAGCGCCAGGCCGATGAAGCCGGTCAGCCATACCGCGCGGCTGCGCCCGATCAGCCGTGGGGCGATGTTCTGGAAGTCGTTGGTGGGCGAGACGATGTTGGCCGCCGTGTTGGTCGACAGCGTGGCGATGATGATCAGCGCCATGGCCAGCGCCACCCAGCCCGGGCTCTGGATATGGCCGATCAGGCTGACCGGGTCGGACACCGTCTGGCCCACCAGCGAGGCCGAGGCCGCGGTCATGATCACCCCCAGCGAGGCGAACAGGAACATGGTCAGCGGCAGGCCGAAGATCTGCCCGAGGATCTGGTCCTTCTGGCTTTTCGCGTAGCGGCTGAAGTCGGGGATGTTCAGCGACAGGGTGGCCCAGAAGCCGACCATGGCAGTGAGCCCGGCGCAAAAATAGCCGACCACGCTGGCGCCTTCCGGGCGCTTGGGCGGTTGTGCCAGCAACTCGGTCATGGACATGTGCGGCATCGCCCACAACAGCAGGCCGATACCCACCGCCACCAGCAGCGGCGCCGACAGGGTTTCCAGCCATTTGATCGACTCGGCGCCCCGCAGCACCACCCACAGGTTCAGCGCCCAGAACAGCATGAAACCGATCACTTCGCCGGTGCCGCCCAGCGCCTTCCACTCGGGGAACAGCGAGCCGAGGAACAGGTGGATGGCCAGCCCGCCGAACATCGTCTGGATACCGAACCAGCCACAGGCCACCACGGCGCGGATCAAGCAGGGCACGTTGGAGCCGAAGATGCCGAACGACGAGCGCAGCAGCACCGGGAAGGGGATGCCGTACTTGGTGCCGGGGAAGGCGTTGAGGGTGAGCGGGATCAGCACGATCAGGTTGGCCAGCAGGATCGCCAGCAGCGCCTCGCCCACGCTCAGGCCGAAGTAGGCGGTGAGCACGCCGCCGAGGGTGTAGGTGGGCACGCAGATGGACATGCCGACCCACAGCGCGGTGATGTGCCACTTGTTCCAGGTGCGTTGGTGCACTTTGGTGGGGGCGATGTCGTGGTTGTAACGGGGGCTGTCGAGCACGTCGCTGCCGGCGTCGAGTTCGAACAGGCCATGCTGCTCGACCACTTGTGATCTGCTTTGTTGCATGGGGCCTTCTCCAGGGTTTTTTTCTTGTTGTTTGCTCATCGGGCTAATGCGATGGCCGGAGTACACACACCACCAGTACTGCACCTGCGGTCCGGCCATGGCGGTTGTGGCCGGGGTTACAACAACCGTGCCGGGTTGGCCGTGGCCTTTCCCGGTGATCGCTGCTGACCGCAGGTAACTTACTGACTTGCAAAAGCATTCCTGATTGCGCCTGGAACGTGCGAACAACTGCAACGTCGATACAGGGCGGCACGCCGTGATTCAAAGCGGTGCGGCCTGGTATTTGCGCTGCGCTGCCTGCGCCTGCCCAGCCGTTTTTAAACAGCTGAATTTGCGTAGAAAATCTTGACCAAATTTGCATCCTGTCAAGTGCGTCAAAATGGTGAAGGGCTGTTCCGTTTTGGTGATTCTTGCAATTAATTCATATAAATCAACAAGATAAAATTTTGAGTATTTGCATATATTTTTTCTTGATGAATGTCAGAACCACAACTAGCCTCGATTCTTGTCAGGCCTGACAGGATTGACCGAAACCCGCAGGCACTGGCCCATGAAAATTCCAAGAACCGGCCACAAAGACCGGTCAGCCTGCGAGGAAGACGGCATGTCCCTGTTGATCCGTGGCGCCACCGTGGTTACCCATGAAGAAAGCTACCGCGCCGATGTGTTGTGTGCCGACGGCGTGATCCGCGCCATCGGTGAAAACCTCGAAGCGCCCACCGATTGCCAGGTGCTCGACGGCAGCGGCCAGTACCTGATGCCCGGCGGCATCGACCCGCACACCCATATGCAATTGCCGTTCATGGGCACCGTGGCCAGCGAGGACTTTTTCAGCGGCACCGCCGCGGGCCTGGCCGGCGGCACCACCTCGATCATCGACTTCGTCATCCCCAACCCGCAGCAGTCGCTGCTCGAAGCCTTCCACACCTGGCGTGGCTGGGCGCAGAAGAGTGCGTCCGACTACGGCTTCCACGTCGCCATCACCTGGTGGAGCGAGCAGGTCGCCGAGGAGATGGGCGAGCTGGTGGCCCAGCATGGGGTCAACAGCTTCAAGCACTTCATGGCCTACAAGAACGCGATCATGGCCGCCGACGACACCCTGGTGGCCAGCTTCGAGCGCTGCCTGCAACTGGGCGCGGTGCCCACCGTGCATGCCGAAAACGGCGAACTGGTCTATCACCTGCAGCGCAAGCTGCTGGCACAAGGGCTGACCGGGCCCGAGGCGCACCCGTTGTCGCGGCCCTCGCAGGTTGAAGGGGAGGCCGCCAGCCGCGCCATCCGCATTGCCGAAACCCTCGGCACGCCGCTGTATCTGGTGCACGTGTCCAGCCGTGAGGCGCTCGACGAGATCACCTATGCCCGGGCCAAGGGCCAGCCGGTGTATGGCGAGGTGCTGCCCGGCCACCTGCTGCTGGACGACAGCGTTTACCGCGACCCGGACTGGGCCACCGCCGCCGGCTACGTGATGAGCCCGCCGTTCCGCCCGCGCGAGCACCAGGACGCTCTGTGGGGGGGCCTGCAGTCGGGCAACCTGCACACCACCGCCACCGACCACTGCTGCTTCTGCGCCGAGCAGAAGGCCATGGGCCGCGACGACTTCAGCCGTATCCCCAATGGCACGGCAGGCATCGAGGACCGCATGGCGGTGCTGTGGGACGCCGGGGTGAACAGCGGGCGCCTGTCGATGCACGAGTTCGTCGCGCTGACTTCCACCAACACCGCGAAGATCTTCAACCTGTTCCCGCGCAAGGGCGCCATCCGTGTTGGCGCCGACGCCGACCTGGTGCTGTGGGACCCGCAGGGCACGCGCACCATCAGCGCCCAGACCCACCACCAGCGCGTCGACTTCAACATCTTCGAAGGCCGTACCGTGCGTGGCGTCCCCAGCCACACCATCAGCCAGGGCAATGTGCTGTGGGCCGACGGCGACCTGCGTGCCGAGCCTGGGGCAGGGCGCTATGTGGAGCGCCCGGCGTACCCGTCGGTGTACGAGGTGCTGGAGCGCCGGGCCGAGCGGCACAAACCGACGCCAGTTCAGCGCTGATCCCGTGGGAGCGGGCTTGCCCCGCGAAGCGAGCATCGCAGTGTGTGGCACCGGCTTGGCCGGTGATCGCGGGGCAAGCCCGCTCCCACGCTGGTCTATGAAAATCCGCTCCCACGCCAGCCCCTATTGACTGCCATCCCCAAAACGGACGCGGCCCTTGACCACCGCCGCCTCCAATAAAAACGAGAGAGGCTACAACCGTGATCGACGCCCTGAACCACTTGCCGCGCCCCCGGGCCGGCGCCGACCAGCTGGCCGAGGCCTTCAGCGACCTTGCGCCCCCGCTCACCGCCCGCCAGGCCGCCGTCGAAAGCGCACGCTGCCTGTACTGCTACGACGCGCCGTGCGTCAACGCCTGCCCCAGCGAAATCGACATCCCCTCGTTCATCCACCGCATCAGTGACGAGAACCTGCAAGGCGCTGCCGAGCGTATCCTTTCGGCCAACATCCTCGGCGGCAGTTGCGCCCGGGTGTGCCCCACCGAGATCCTCTGCCAGCAGGCCTGTGTGCGCAACAACGCCCAGGAATGTGCGCCGGTGCTGATCGGCCTCTTACAGCGCTACGCCCTGGACAACGCGCACTTCAGCGCTCACCCGTTCCAGCGCGCGCCGGCTACCGGCAAGCGCATCGCCGTGGTCGGTGCCGGCCCTGCCGGGCTGTCCTGCGCCCATCGCCTGGCCATGCACGGCCACGACGTGGTGATCTTCGAGGCGCGAGACAAAGCCGGCGGCCTCAACGAATACGGCATCGCCCGCTACAAGCTGGTGGACGACTACGCCCAGCGCGAAGTGGAGTTTCTGCTGGGCATCGGTGGCATCGAGATCCGCCACGGCCAACGGCTGGGCAGCAACCTGTCGTTGACCGAGCTGCACAGCCAGTACCATGCCGTGTTCCTCGGCCTGGGGCTGGATGCCGTGCGCCAATTGGGCCTGGCCGATGAAGAAGCCCCCGGCGTGCTGGCCGCCACCGAATACATCCGCGAACTGCGCCAGGCCGACGACCTCCGCCAATTGCCGTTGGCCGACCGCTGCCTGGTGATCGGCGCCGGCAACACCGCCATCGACATGGCGGTGCAGATGAGCCGCCTGGGCGCGCGCGACGTCAACCTGGTGTACCGCCGGGGCGAGGCCGACATGAGCGCCACCGGCCATGAACAGGAGATCGCCAAACACAATCAGGTGCGCCTGCACACCTGGGCTCGGCCGGATGCCGTATTGCTCGATGACTCAGGCCGGGTGCGCGGCATGCGCTTCGTGCGCACCCAGCTGGTCGATGGCCGCCTCGGCGACACCGGCGAAACCTTCGAACTGGCCGCCGACGCAATCTTCAAGGCCATCGGCCAACGCTTCGACGACGCCAGCCTCAGCGACCCACTGGCCGCGCAACTGGCCCGCGACGGCGAGCGCATACGCGTCGATGCGCGCATGCAGACCAGCCTGCCGGGCATCTATGCCGGCGGCGACTGCACCGCCCTGGGCCAGGACCTCACCGTCCAGGCCGTGCAGCACGGCAAGCTGGCCGCCGAAGCCATCCATGCTCAACTCATGCTCAACGTGGAGGCTGCATAAATGGCCGACTTGTCCATCGTGTTCGCCGGCATCAAGGCGCCCAACCCCTTCTGGCTGGCCTCGGCGCCACCCACCGACAAGGCCTACAACGTGGTCCGCGCCTTCGAGGCGGGCTGGGGCGGGGTGGTGTGGAAAACCCTGGGTGAGGACCCGGCAGCGGTCAACGTGTCGTCGCGCTACTCGGCGCACTACGGCGCCAACCGTGTGGTGCAGGGCATCAACAACATCGAGCTGATCACCGACCGTTCGCTGGAGATCAACCTGCGTGAAATCACCCAGGTGAAGAAGGACTGGCCCGACCGGGCGCTGGTGGTGTCGCTGATGGTGCCGTGTGTCGAGGAATCCTGGAAATTCATCCTGCCGCTGGTGGAGGCCACCGGCGCCGACGGCATCGAACTCAACTTCGGCTGCCCCCACGGCATGCCCGAGCGCGGCATGGGCGCTGCGGTCGGCCAGGTGCCCGAGTACGTCGAGCAGGTCACCCGTTGGTGCAAGATCCACTGCTCGCTGCCGGTGATCGTCAAGCTCACCCCCAACATCACCGACATTCGCCAGGCCGCGCGGGCGGCCCATCGTGGCGGGGCGGACGCGGTGTCGCTGATCAACACCATCAACTCGATCACCAGCGTCGACCTCGACCGCATGGTGGCCCACCCGATCGTTGGCGATCAGAGTACCCACGGTGGCTATTGCGGTTCGGCGGTCAAACCCATCGCCCTGAACATGGTCGCCGAGATCGCCCGCGACCCCGAGACGCGGGGCCTGCCGATCTGCGGTATCGGCGGCATCGGCAACTGGCGCGACGCGGCCGAGTTCATGGCCCTGGGCAGTGGCGCGGTACAGGTGTGCACGGCGGCGATGCTGCATGGTTTTCGCATCGTCGAGGACATGCAGGACGGCCTGGCGCGCTGGATGGACCAGCATGGCCACCGCAACCTGGACGCCTTCCGTGGCCAGGCTGTGGGGCATACCACCGACTGGAAGTACCTGGACATCAACTACAAGTCGGTGGCGCATATCGACCAGGCCGCCTGCATCGGCTGCGGGCGCTGCCACATCGCCTGCGAAGACACCTCGCACCAGGCCATCGCCAGCACGCTCAAGGCCGACGGCACCCATGCCTACAGTGTGATCGAGGAAGAGTGCGTGGGCTGCAACCTGTGCCAGATCACCTGCCCGGTGGAAAGCTGCATCGACATGCAGGCGCAGGACACCGGCAAGCCGTACATGAACTGGACCCAGGATCCGCGCAATCCCTATCGCGAGGTGGGTTGAACCGGGGCCTTCACATGTCTTACGCCATGCACCAAGGCTGGCAGCGGTACCCTCACAGGCATAATTGGCCCGAAACAAATGTGGGAGCGGGTTTACCCGCGAAGCGCCGCGCGGGCGGCGCTCGATCTTGAGAGCGCTGGACATCTTTCGTCATGCACATGGTGGCCCACATGCGATCCCAAGGCAGGCGCTTGGGCATCGCATTGGTGACCCTGGAAAATCAGGATTGGGTAATGGCCACCAGGTGGATGGAGGGGTATTGGGTGAGGGCCACCACGTGCCTGCCGGAGTTTTTGCAGCGCCTATGAGATCGAGCGCCGCCCGCGCGGCGCTTCGCGGGTAAACCCGCTCCCACATTTGTTGCAACGTGACCATGTCTGGTAGGCCTCAGTTCGCACCCACCGG
The DNA here is from genome assembly GCF_003231305.1 of Pseudomonas sichuanensis. GTDB lineage: Bacteria > Pseudomonadota > Gammaproteobacteria > Pseudomonadales > Pseudomonadaceae > Aquipseudomonas > Aquipseudomonas sichuanensis. The sequence continues at coordinate 8,287 of NZ_QKVM01000032.1, forward strand.
CGTCTCCTGCAAACACCGCCACACCACCCCGCGCTCACTGCATTCGAGTATCGCCAACGCCCAGCGAGCCTGCGCCACGCCCTGCAGCCGCTGGACCTCCTTGTAGCGCACCGCCATATTCATGCCTGCTCGCCACACGACCTGCACTTCGTCGATTTCGATCTCAAGCCCCGGCCGCGCCCCGGCGACGCGTTTGAACAACTGCTCGACCTGCTGGCGATCGAACACCGTCCCCGCGATACCGACCATGCTGAAATCCTCGGCGAACACTGCCATCAAGCCGCCCAGTACCGTCTGGGCCTCGGCGGCGGGGCGGCTGAAGACCATCTGGATCAGCTCGTGTACGTGATGGATGCTGTGCTCGGCACGGGCAATCGCGGTGTCAGGCATGCTGGGGGTTCTCCTTGGGTAATGTGTGTAGCCGCGCAAGCGGCGCCAGCCCGAGCAGCGCCGCCAGGGCGAAGCTCAGGTGGTAGGCGAGGGTGCTGCCCAGCCGATCGAGCAGCAGGTTGAAGACCATCAACAGCAGCGCCGCGCCAACGCTGAAGGCCATCTGCCGGTTGAGGTTCCACAGCACGCTGGCCTGCTGGGTCCGCTGGCCGGTGAAGTCGAGCAATGCAGTGGTCTGCGCGGTGTTGGCGCCGATGCCGCCACCGATGCCCATCAAGGCGTAGGCGAGGATCAGCAGGTGGCCGTCCCGTGCGCTGTCGACCAGCACCAGCAGGGCGATGCCCAGGCTGTGCAGGAGCATGCCCAGCAGGAATAGGCGCCTTGCCCCGGCGCGGTTGTAGGCCCGGCCCACCATCAGCATGGCGGCGAAGGCGCCGGCGGCGTACACCAGCATGAACAGACCGCTGGCCTGGGCACTCAGGTGCAGGGTGTCCTGGAGGTAGAAGAGGTTCAGCAGATTGACCCCGGTGAAGATCCCGGGGATGGCCTGGTAGATCCACATGGAAACCTTCAGCCGCGCACTGCCGAGCAGATCGAGTTCGAGGATGGCGCTGTTCGTGCGGCGGTAATGCCGGCGATACAGCAAGGCACACACCGCGCCCAGGGCCAGGCACGGCAATGCCCAGGCCAGGCCATGGCCGGCGCCGTACAGCGACATCCCCAGCAGCAGGGCGGCGAGCGCGGCGCTGACCAGCAGCAGGCCGAGAAAGTCTGGCCGTGCCTGCGCCGTGCCGGGTACGTCGCGGATCCACAGCCAGGCCAGCCCGGCCGCCAACAGCGCCAGCGGAATGTTGGCGTGAAAGACCCAGGGCCAGCTGCCTCGGTCGACCATCAGCCCGCCCAGGCTCGGCGACAGCGCAGGCGCAATCAGTGCCACGGCCATCACCAGGGTGGATATCCGGGCGCGCTCCGGCCCCTGGAACAGGTTGAACGTCAGTGCCTGGCCCACCGGGATCAGCAGCCCGCCAGCCATGCCCTGGAGCAGGCGCCAGGCGATCAGCCCGGCAAAGCCGTCGGCCTGCCCGCAGCCCCACGCCGCCACGGCGAACCCGAGCATGCTGGCGCTCAGCAGCTTCCTGGCGCCCCATTGCGCCGCCAGCCAGGTACTGACCGGCATCACCAGGGCCAGCCCGAGGATGTAGGCGTTGCCCACCCAGGCACTGTTGGCGTTGTCGATGGCGAAGCTGGCCGCGATCCGTGGCATGGCCACGGCCGGCATGAAGATGTTGATGCAGTCGATGAAGAAGCCCAACAGGAAAACAGTCGCCACGCGGTATCGATTAGTCATTGCCACTCCTTTGCCGCGCGCAGCCTAAGCGGCTTGGACTGACCCGGTCGATGCCGTTACCCTTGAAACTCTGTTTGATGGAAATGAACAATGCTGCGCACGGCCCTCCACACCCAGCTCAACCGGGTGCAGACGTTTTTGGCAGTGGTCGATTTCGGCTCGTTTACCAAAGCGGCGGACTTCCTCGGGATCAGCAAGGCGATGGCCAGCCAGCACGTCAAGGCACTGGAACAGGCCCTGGCGGTGACCCTGCTGGTACGCACCACCCGCGCCATCGCGCCGACTGAAACCGGCCAGGCGTTCTACGACGACTTCAAGGTGATCGTCGGCGATGTCGAGAGCGCCTTCGAGAGCGTCATGCAGCGGCACAACGGCGTGGCCGGCACACTGCGCATCAGCACCACCGGCGAGTATGGCGAGCGCTTCATCCTGCCGCTGATCCCGCTGTTCGCCGAGCGCTACCCAGGGCTGTCGATCAGCTACGACATCGACTCGTCATTGAGTGACCTGATTGCGCAACGGCTCGACCTAGTGGTGCGCCTCGGCACCTTGGTGGATTCGAACCTGCGCAGCCGCAAGCTGGCCGATTACGACATCCTGCTGGTGGCAGCACCTGGGTTCATCGCCCGCCACGGCATCGAGCACCCGGCGGACCTGGCGAACCTGCCGTGGATCGCCAACAGCAACCTGCACAACCCGACCAGCTGGACCTTGCAGGCTGGGGAGGGCGACTGCCTGAGCATCACCGGCACTGCCGCTTTTCGGTCCAACGCCAGCCACGCCATCCGCGCCATGGCCCGCGCGTCGTTGGGGGTGGCCGTGCTGCCGGCGTGGTTGGTGGAGCAGGACCTGGCCAGTGGTGAGCTGCAGCGGGTGTTGCCGCAGTACAGCCTGCCTTCGCAGCCGATCAGCGTGGTGTACCCGCACAGCAGCCATGTGCCGCACAAGACCCGGGTGTTCATCGATTTCCTCTGTGAGCATCTGGGCCGCTGAGCAGGCCTATCGCGGCAGCACGGCCAAGGCGCTGTGGCAGGCACTGCGCAGGGCCGCCGCGGGTACGCCATCACGTGCCTGCACCGAGATGCCATGGAGAAAGATCGCGTAGAAATGCCCCAGGGCCTGGACATCGGTGTGGGGCGGCAACTGGCCCTGCTCGCGGGCACGGCTTAGCCGGGCAATGATCGATTCGCTGCGCTGGCGACGGTGATCCGCCAACCACTGCTGCACCGCGACGTTGTCCGGTGCAACGCCGCTGGCCGCGCTTACCACCAGGCATCCCTTGGGCTCGTCGACACGGGTATAGGTAGCGATGGCGTCCTCGAGCATCTGCTCCAGCGCCTGGTGGATATCCGGCAGGGCCAGGGCACGGTCGGCAAAACCGCCTTCGGCCGATTCGTACAGTGCCACGGCTTCTTCGAACAGTTGCTGCTTGCTGCCGAAGGCCGCGTAGATCCGCGCCGAGGCGATACCCAGCCCGGCGACCAGCGCCGCCATCGAGGTGCCTTCGTAACCGTGTTCCCAGAACAGCCGCAGCGCCTTGCGCAGTGCCTGCTGCTTGTCGAATTCCCGTGGTCGTCCTGCCATTGCCTGTCTGCCTGAATGCGCCAAACGGGCATTCTAGCCAATTCGCGATTGACGGGCAGCGTCGATCACACCTATTGTTTGTTGATCGACAAACAATAGGAAGGAATCGATGAAAACGCTCAAAGGCCCAAGCCTGCACCTGGCACAGTTCAGCAGTGACAACCCGCCGTTCGATTCGTTGGACAGCATCGCCGGTTGGGCCGCGCAGTTGGGTTTCAAGGCCCTGCAGGTCCCGGCCTGGGATGCTCGCCTGTTCGATGTGGCCCTGGCCGCGCAGAGCACGGGGTACTGCGACGAGATCAAGGGGCAGCTGGCAGGGCACGGCCTGCAGATCAGCGAACTGACCACGCATATGTTCGGCCAGTTGGTCGCGGTGCACCCGGCCTATGACCCCCTGTGCGACGCGTTCGCGCCCGCTTCACTGGCGGGGCGGCCGGCGGCGCGCACCGACTGGGCCATCGAACAAATGAAGCTGGCAGCGCGCGCCAGCCGCAATCTGGGCCTGGCCGACATGGGTACGTTTTCCGGTGCCTTGGCCTGGCCTTATCTGTTCCCCTTCCCGCAGCGCCCGAAAGGCCTGGTGGAGGCTGCCTTCGAAGAGCTGGCGCGGCGCTGGCGGCCGATTCTCGATGTCTGCGACGAGCAGGGCGTGAACCTGTGCTTCGAGATCCACCCGGCCGAGGACCTGCACGACGGCACCAGCTTCGAGCGCTTCCATGCCCTGGTGGGCGAGCACGAGCGCTGCCGTATCCTTTTCGACCCCAGCCATTTCGTGCTCCAGCAGCTCGACTACCTGGCCTATCTGGACCTGTACCACCCGTTGATCCGCATGTTTCACGTCAAGGATGCCGAGTTCAATCCGAGCGGCCGGCAGGGTGTCTATGGCGGCTACAGCGACTGGGCCGAGCGCGCCGGGCGCTTCCGCTCGCTGGGCGATGGGCAGGTCGATTTCAAGGCGATCTTCGCCAAGCTGGCGCAGTACGACTTCGATGGCTGGGCCACCCTTGAGTGGGAGTGCTGCCTCAAGGACCAGGAGGTCGGGGCCCGGGAGGGCGTCGAGTTCATCGACCGACACATCATCCAGGTCACCGGGCAGGTCTTCGACGACTTTGCCGGCGCACCGCTCGCCCCTGGGCAGATACAGCGCATGCTGGGGCTTGCCGTGGCTGGCAACGCAGTGGGAGTACGGGCATGAACCCAGTCATCGAGTCCCGGGACGACGCGTTCGCCCATGTCTATGTGCAGGTGGAAGGGCTGCGCATCCATTGCGCCGTGGCCGGGGAGGGCGAGCCCGTGCTGCTGGTGCCCGGCTGGCCACAGACCTGGTATGCCTGGCGCCATGTGCTGCCTGCGCTGGCCGCGCGAGGCTTCAAGGCGATTGCCGTCGACCCGCCCGGCCTGGGTGACTCGGACCGGCCCGAGCACGGCTACGACACCGGCAACGTCGCCCGCCTGTTGCATGCGCTCATGGCGCAGCTGGGGCATGAGCGCTATCACCTGGTCGGTCATGATGTGGGCATGTGGGTGGCGTACGCCTTGGCCAGCGATCAGCCGCAAGCGGTGCGCTCGCTGGCGGTGGCCGAGGCGGTGATACCGGGTTTGGCAGCGGCGCCGCCGATCTTCGTGGACCCGCAGGAGAACATTTTCCTCTGGCATTTCCTGTTCAACCAGGTCCGAGACCTGCCGGAGTTCCTGATTGCCGGGCGTGAGGAGGGTTACTTGAATTTCATGTTCGATCGCTGGGCCATCCAGCGCCATGCCGTGGCATCCGATGTCTATGTTCGCGCCTATTCGTCACCCGGTGGGATGCGCGGTGGGTTTGCCTACTATCGGGCGATTCCTGAAACCATCCGGCAGAACCGCGAGCGTGCTGCCCGCCCGTTGCGCATGCCGGTGTTGGCGATCGGGGCCGAGCATGCCACCGGCGATGCGCCGTTGCAGACCCTGCAGGGGCATGCCCAGGCGGTGCGTGGCGTGATCCTGCCAGGCTGCGGGCATTTCGTGATGGAGGAGGCGCCGGCCTTGTTCAACGAACACCTGCTGGCCTTCCTGCAAGGCCCGGCGGCCAGTGGCTGAGCGCGGTGCTCAGGGCTCCAGCCCGATGCCGCGCAAGATGACGCTGGTCACAGTCTGTACCGCGCTTTCGAAGGCCAGGTCGGACAGCGGTTCGCCGCGGTTGAGCAGCGTCACCTGATAGCCGAAATCCGCATAGTGCTGGGTCGCCGCCCAGATCATGTACAGCAGCGCCGAAGGTTCCACCGGCAGGATCCGTCGGTCCTGCACCCAACTGCGGATCTTGGTTTCCTTGAGCTGCGCCCAGGGCACCAGGGTGTCGTCCAGGGTCGGGCCGAGCACCGGCGCACCGTGCAGGATCTCTTCCGCCCAGATCTTCGAGCCCAGCGGCCGCGAACGCGAATGGCCCATCTTGGCGCGGATGTAGCTGGTCAGCACCACCCGTGGGTCGTCGAAGCGCTCGAAACACAGTGCGTCCTGCTTCCACACATCCAGCAGGTCCTGCAGTACTGCGCGGTACAGCTCGTCCTTGGTGCTGAAGTAGTAGTGCAGGTTAGAGCGCGGCAGCTGCGCCTGCTCGGCGATGTCGCCCATCGAGGTGGCGCCGTAGCCTTTGGCGGCGAACACCTGCTCGGCGGCCTGGAGGATCTTGTCGATGTTGCGTCGACGGATCTCGATCTTGTGGTTGGCCATGGGCTGTCCGTGGTGACCTGAACAGGGCAAGGCTAACAGCTTTGCAAGGCGTGTGGTGAAGGCTTCGCGGCCATCTGTTAACGTGCCCGCATTGCCTCGCCGAGCCCTGCGCCATGCCCTTCGCCGACAACCTGATCGCCTTCACCCTGGCCGCCACCTTGCTGACGCTGACGCCCGGCCTGGACACCGCGCTGATCCTGCGCACCGCCGCCGTGGAAAGCCGCCAGCAGGCACTGCGCGCCGCGCTGGGCATCAATGCCGGCTGCCTGCTGTGGGGCGCGGCGGTGGCCTTCGGCCTGGGCGCACTGATTGCGGTGTCGGAGCTGGCCTACAACCTGCTCAAGTACTGCGGCGCCGCCTACCTGGCCTGGCTGGGGGTGAACATGCTGCTGCGCCCGCGCCAGTCGATGGCACCGGCTGGCGAGCGGGCGCCGTCCACCGGCAACTGGTTCGTCAAGGGCATGCTGGGTAACCTGCTCAACCCCAAGGTCGGCATCTTTTATGTGTCCTTCCTGCCCCAGTTCATTCCCCAGGGCCAGCCGCTGGTGGCCTGGACTTTCGGGCTGGTGGGTATCCATGTGCTGCTGGGGCTGCTCTGGGCGACCGGCCTGATCGCCGCCACCCGGCCGCTGGCCGAGGTGCTGCGCCGCGAACGCGTGATCCGCTGGATGGACCGCTGCACCGGCCTGGTGTTCGTGCTGTTCGCGGCGCGGCTGGCGTTGAGCAGGCGCTAGACCCTAGGCCAGCGGCAGGTAGATGTCGGTCTGCCACTGTGCCTGCGGCGTCTGCGGGTACACGCTCAGGTAATGGAAGAACAGCGGGTGGTCGCGTAGTTCTTCGCCGCTGGTCGGCAGCCAGTCGCGGTAGAGCGGGTAGATGGTCTCGCCGATATGGTCCGGTGAGCCCACATGCCGCACCACGGCGCAGCGCCCACCGGGGATGACCAGTGTTCGCACGCCGAATGGATTGGCGGCCACTTCGGCATCGATCTCGCCGCAGATGGCGAAGCGAAAGTCCTCTGGTGCGGTGGTATCGGGATTGTTGTAGGGAATGCCGAAGGTGCGCCGGGTGGCCACTGGCGACTCATCGCCATGGGTGCGCCATTGGATGAAGCGGCCCACGGTGGCCGGCAGTTGCGCGGGTGGGCCAAGGTGTTCCAGGGCGGCCACCCGGGTTTGCGTGAAATCGACGATACGGACTTGCATGCTGATGCTCCTGGCAAAGTGGGGAATGCGAAATGCCGTGTTCCAGGCGCGCCAGTCCGGCGCCCGGCGAAAGGCGCTCGGCGACAGTGCGAAGTCACGCCGAAAGGCACGGGCGAAAGCCTCCGGGCTGTCGAAACCGGCATCCAGCGCCACCTGCAGCACCGCCAGCGCCGGGTCGGCGGCCAGCGCGTGGCCGGCACGGCGCAGGCGCATCAGTTGCACGTAGCGCGCCACCGGCACACCGACATAGGCGCTGAACTGGCGGTGAAAGTGGTGCACCGAGAAGTTCGCCACCTGGCTCAGGCGCTCCAGCGACAGGTCGCCGTCGAGGTTGCCCTCGATATGCGCGAGCACGGCGGCGAAGCGTTGGTCGTAGGGGCGGCTGGGCGAGGGGCTGGGCATCGGTGCGGGTTCCTGGGGTCACGGGCAGGCACAGGATGCGGCAGGTGGGCCGGGGTACGCCTAGCCGGGTTTGCTCAGGTGGCGCCGTTACGCGCCACAAGCATGGGTGAGCGGTCAGTATGGCGCTGCGATCCTGCCGGTGTATTGCGCATCGAACAGATCAGCAATTTCTCGCATGCGGACCTGCGCGAGGGCCCCCTCGAGTTCCTTCATCCAGCCGTGAGTACCTTTGTGCAGAATCGAGCTGGCGAGGATCGACTCGATATGACCCTGCAATTCCTTGTCTGTCACAACCCGAATGCTCACGGATCCCTCTGCTACCCTTGCCACTCAGCACCGAAGCTGAAATCAGTCGCTGGCAGTTCAAGCGTTCACCTCCCGGTCTTCGACTTACCCATTTCGAGCGGTATGACCCACCTGGGAGGTGTGAATGCGCACTCGATTGTCCTGCGTACTGGCCGTAATGCTGGCGTTGCATGCTGCCCCTTCGTTCGCCGAGACGGCGGACTCTGGCCCGGTGGCGCCCGAGCCCGCCGCCACCAAGCAGGCGGTGTTCACCCAGGAGCAGCTGGACCAGATGCTCGCGCCTATCGCCCTGTACCCCGACCCGTTGCTGGCGCAGGTGCTGATGGCCAGCACCTACCCGGGCGAGGTGGCCGAAGCGGTCACCTGGTCGAAGGCTCACCCGGACGCCAAGGGCGATGACGCGGTCAAGCAGGTGGCCAGCCAGCCCTGGGACCCCAGCGTGCAGGCGCTGGTGGCCTTCCCCCAGGTGCTCGCCACGCTGGGCCAGGACCCGGTCTGGGTGCAGCGCCTGGGCGATGCGTTCCTGGCCCAGCCGGACGACCTGATGAACGGCGTGCAGCGCCTGCGCCAGCAGGCCAAGGCCGCCGGCAACCTGCAGAGCAACCAGTACCAGAACGTCACCGTGCAGGCCGCGCCGGCCAGCAAGCCCGCGGACAGCCAGAGCGCCCCGGCCAGCAACCAGACCATCATCATCCAGCCCGCCGACCCGCAGACGGTCTACGTGCCCACCTACAACCCCACGACCATCTACGGCACCTGGGCCTACCCGGCCTCGCCGCCGGCCTACTATCCGCCGCCGCCGGCCTACTACCCGGGCCAGGCGCTGGTCGCCGGGTTGGCCTTCGGTACCGGGGTGGCGATCGTCGCCTCGCTGTGGGGCGACTGCGACTGGAACAACCATGACGTAGACATCGACGTGAATCGCTACAACAACATCAACCGCAACAACCAGATCAACAACATCAGCAACAACAAGTGGCAGCACAACCCCGTGCACCGCGACGGGGTGCCGTACCGCGATGCCCGCAACCGCGAGCAATACGGCCGCCAGCTGGACGGCGCGCGCGACCGCGCCGCCTACCGTGGCGACGACGCCCAGCGTGCCAAGGCGCGGCAGAACGCGCTCAGCTCGATGGACCGCCACGGCATCGAGCGGCCCGCCAGCAACAATGTGCAGGCCCGCGAACGCATGCGCGAGGCACAGACCGAGCGCAACAACAATCCGCGCCTGGCCGAACGCCGCCAGGACGCGCCACGCGCCAACCAGGGCACGCAGCTCAACCAGCGCCGGCAGAACGAAGGCCAGGCCCGTCAGCAGGTGGCGCAACGCCAGAACACCGGTCGCGCCCGTAACAACGCCTTTGATGGCGTGCGCTCGCCGTCGCGCAGCAGCGCCCAGGCCAGCCGCGGGCGCACCAGCCAGGCCTTCGCCCAGCGCGGCAGCGCGCCGCGCGCCAGCGGGCAGCCGGTTTCCCGCCCGAGCTTTTCCGGCGGGCGTCAACGGGGAGGAGGCCGTCGATGAGCGCGCGCATCTTGAGTGCCTGCTGGCTGGCCGCCAGCCTGGCCTGGCCAAGCCTGGCGACGGCCCAGGCAGTGTTCGCCACCCCGCAGGCGGCCGTCGACGCCTTCGTTGCCGCGCTGGGTACCCAGCCACCTGACGAAGCACGCTTCGGCAAGCTGCTCGGCGAGGACTGGCGCACCTACATACCGCGTGGCGGGGTGCAGCACCGCGACGTCGAGACCTTCCTCGAGCAGTACCGCGCCGAACACCGCATCGAACACACCGGCGAGCGTGGCGCGGTGCTGGCGGTGGGGCGCGAGGGCTGGACCCTGCCGATCCCCCTGGCCAAGGGCGCCGACGGCTGGCGCTTCGACCTCAAGGCAGGCAGCGCCGAGATCCGTGCCCGGCGCATCGGCCGCAACGAACTGGCGGCGTTGCAATCGATGCTGGCTTACCACGACGCGCAGATGGAATACGCCAGCCAGGACCGCAACGGCAACGGCGCGCTGGAGTACGCCCGCAAGATCTTCAGCACGCCCGGCGAGCACGATGGCCTGTACTGGGCCGACGAAAGCGATGGCCAGATCAGCCCGCTGGGCCCGTTGTTTGGCCAGGAGCAAGCCGGCGACGACTGGCATGGCTACCACTTCCGCATCCTCGACGCCCAGGGGCCATCGGCACCCGGTGGCGCCTACGACTACCGGGTAGGCGACCGCATGATCCGCGGCTTTGCCCTGGTCGCCTGGCCGGCCCGTTACGACGACAGCGGGGTGATGAGCTTCATGATCAGCCACGACGGCGAAGTGTTCGAAAAGGACTTGGGGCCCGACGGCGAAAAAGTGGCCCGGGCGATGAAAGGGTTCGACCCGGACAGCAGCTGGACGGCGGTGGCGGTGCAGGGCGAGTAGTGGGCTCCCGGTAAGGGCGATCATCCTGGCCGCATCGCCGGCAAACCGGCGCCTACAGGGGTTTTCGGGTTCAGGGGAGGGCACACATGCCACATGACGGCAGCCTGTTGCAGGCGACAGTGGTTTTCCTGCTGGCAGTGGTGCTCCTGGTACCACTGGCCCAGCGCCTGAAACTGGGGGCGGTGCCGGGCTACCTGCTGGCCGGCATTCTCATCGGCCCGTCGGTGATGGGGCTGATCGACAACCCGCACAACGTCGCACGGCTGTCGGAGATGGGCGTGGTGATGCTGTTGTTCGTCATCGGTCTGGAGCTCTCGCCACGGCGCTTGTGGACCATGCGTCGGGCACTGTTCGGCATCGGTTCGTTGCAGGTGGGGCTGACCGCGTTGCTGCTCGGGCTGCTGGCCTGGCTGCTGTTCGGCCAGGCCCCGGCCACCGCCGTGGTGCTGGGCCTGGGCTTGGCGCTGTCGTCCACCGCCTTCGGCCTGCAAGTGCTGGCCGAGCGTAAGGACCTGGGCAAGCCCCATGGCCGCCTCGCGGTGGCCATTCTGCTGTTCCAGGACATCGCGGCCATCCCGCTGATCGCCGTGGTGCCCTTGCTCGGTGGTGGCGTCGGGACCACCGACGAAGGTACCTGGCCGCTGCTGGCGGTGCTGTTGGGTATCGGGGTGGTGGTGATCGCCGGGCGCTACCTGTTGCGCCCGGTGTTCCGCTGGACGGTGGGCAGCGGCCTGCATGAGCTGTCGACCGCCACCGCGCTGCTGCTGGTACTGGGGACGGCCTGGCTGATGGAGCATGTCGGCGTGTCGATGGCGTTGGGCGCGTTCCTCGCCGGGGTGCTGGTGGCCGAGTCGGAGTTCCGCCATGAGCTGGAGTCGCAGATCGAGCCGCTCAAGGGCCTGCTGCTGGGGTTGTTCTTCGTGGGTGTGGGCATGACCGCCGACCTGCGCCTGCTGGTCGGCATGCCGCTGCAGGTGCTGGGGCTGACCGTGATGCTGGTGGCGCTCAAGCTGCCGCTGCTGTGGGGCATCGGTCGCGTGTTCGGCGGCCTCGACCGACCCCAGGCGCTGTGCCTGGCGGTGGTGCTGGCGTCCGGGGGCGAGTTCGCCTTCGTGGTGTTCAAGCTCGGCTTGCAGCACCAGGTGCTGGAGCAGCGGGTGCACGATCTGCTGGTGCTGGCCATCACCCTGTCGATGGCCTTGGTGCCGCTGGTGATGATGGCCCTGGCCCGGCAGCTGCGCCCGGCCGATCAGGCCGACCTGACGCAGGAACCGCCGCAACTGCAAGACACCCCGCAGGTGGTGATCGCCGGCTTTGGCCGCCTGGGGCGCGCCATCGGGCGCATGCTGCATGCCGAAGGCATTCGCGTGGTGGCCCTGGACGCCTCGGCTGAAGCCCTCGCGCGCAAGGCCCGGCCACGCGGCGATGGCCCCACGGTGTTCTACGGCGACCCGTCGCGCTCGGAAATCCTGCGCGCGGCGAAGGTCGACCAGGCCGCGCTGGTGATCGTCGCCGCAGATGACGCGCAGAGCAACCAGAAGACCGTCGACGTGCTCGTGCACCTGTACCCCAAGGCCCAGGTGATCGCCGCCGCGCGCAATCACCGCGACGTGCTGCGCCTGCTCGACCTGGGGGTCAACCCGGTGCGCGAGACGTTCCACTCCAGCCTCGAGATGGCCCGTCGCGCCTTCATTGCGCTGGGCCGCAGCGAGGCGCAGGCGGCCGCCTGGATGCAGCGTTATCAGCAGCAGGAAGCGCAGTGGCTGCTCGAGCAGCATCGCCAGGGCACGGTGCTGGATGAGGATGGACCAGCCACCGGCGACCGAGCCGAACAGCCTGTCGCCACCGTGATCCGACCCGGAGAAGAAGGATGATGCCGAGCTTCAAGCTGGACAGCGAATTGTCGCGCGGGATGCTCGACGTGTTGATCAAGGCCGGGCTGGTGGCGGCGCTGGTGCTGTTCGCCTACCGGGTGTTCCAGCCGTTCCTCGACCTGATGCTCTGGGCGGTGATCCTGGCGGTCACCCTGTACCCGTTGCATGGCCGGATCAAACGCCTGACCGGGATGCGCGAGGGCCATGCCGCGAGCCTGGTGGTGGTGTTGGTGCTGCTGGTGCTGCTGGTGCCGATCTACCTGGTGGTGGCGTCGATCATCGAGTCGCTGGACAGCCTGACGAACCTGGTCAAGAGCGGTGCCTGGCAACTACCCCCGCCACCGGACTCGGTGGCCGGCTGGCCGCTGATCGGGCCACGGCTGCACGACGTGTGGCTGGCGGCGTCGCAAAGCCTGAGCAGCGTGCTCGCCAACCAGGCGTCCAACCTCAAGAGCACCGCCCTCGCGGTGCTGGGCGTCGCCGCCAGCGCGGGCGGCGCCTTCCTGATGTTCATCGGCGCGATCATCATCGGCGGGGTGATCATGGCCTTCGGCGAGAACGGCCAGCGCGCGGCGCAACGCATCGCCATGCGCGTGTCCGGCGAAGAGCGCGGCAAGCCCATCGCCAGGTTGTGCACGGCGACCATCCGCGCGGTGGCCCAGGGGGTGATCGGCATCGCCTTCATCCAGATGCTGCTGATCGGCGTCGGTTTCGTGGTCAAGGGCGTGCCGGCCGCCGGCATGCTGGCGATCGTCATCCTCATGCTGGGCATCGCCCAGGCCCCGGCGACGCTGGTGACCCTGCCGGTGATCGCCTACGTGTTCTACAGCGAGGGCTTCAGCCTGGTGACCATCGTGTTCGCCGTGTACACCTTCGTCGCCGGCCTGGCCGACAACGTGCTCAAGCCGCTGCTGCTGGGACGCGGGGTGGACGTGCCGATGCCGGTGGTGCTGATCGGCGCCCTGGGCGGGATGGTGGTGCAGGGCATCATCGGCCTGTTCCTCGGCCCGGTGATCCTGGCGGTGACCTACAACCTGTTCTGGCAGTGGGTGGACCAGCAGGTGCCCGCCCGGCCCGACGGGCCCGCGGTGTGAGCGCGGATCTGCCATGCCCGGCTCACCACGTCGTTGTGCCTTGAGCCTGCTGGCGCTGCTGGCGGGCTGTACCCAGGTCGGGCCGGACTTCAACCCGCCGCAGGATCCCTGGCTGGACCGCTGGAGCACACCATTGCTGAGCCAGGCCACCGCCCCTGGGGCCGACCCGCGCCAGTGGTGGCAGCTGTTCGCCGACCCCACCCTCGATGCATTGATCACCGAGGCCGAGGCGCACAACAGCAACCTGCAAGTGGCTGGCCTGCGTATCGCCGAGGCCCGAGCGCAACTGGCCATCGTGCAGACCGGGCGCTACCCGCAGCTGCAGCAGCTGCGCGCGCAGAGCCTGTACCTCAAGCAGGATCAGTCCGGCACCTCTACCGCGCGCGACTCGGTGTTCTGGCAGTCGAGCCTGGGTTTCGACATCGCCTGGGAGATCGACTTCTGGGGGCGCTTCAGCCGCGCCGTCGAGTCGGCCGATGCGCTGTACTTCGCCTCCCAGGCCAACTACACGGACGCCCTGGTACTGCTGCGCGCGCAGGTGGCCGACAGCTACTTCGCCCTGCGCACCACCGAGGCGCGGCTGGACATCGCCCGGGACAACGCGCGGCGCCAGGCACGCAGCCTCGAAATCACCGAGCGGCTGTTCCGCCATGGCGAGAACGACGAACTCGACTGGCAGCAGGCGCGTACCCAGCTGCTGGCCACCGAGGCCACCATTCCGGAGTTCGAGAACCAGCTCAATGCCTTGCGCAACGTGCTCTGTTCGCTGCTGGGCCGCCCCCCGGGGCCCCTGCCGGAGCTGGACGCCCGGCACGCTCAGCTGCCGTTGCCGGACCGCGCCGTGTTGCAGGCAGTGCCGGCCGAGCTGTTGCGCCGGCGCCCGGACATCCGCGCCGCCGAGCAGGCCGTGGCGGCGCAGTCGGCGCTGGTGGGGGTGGCCGAGGCCGACCTGTACCCACAACTGAGCCTGCTCGGCAGCATCGGCTGGACCTTGGCTTCGGCCAGCCATGTGCCCGACAGTTTCGACATCGCCGCAGGCCCCGGGCTGATCTGGAACCCGTTCGACTATGGGCGGCGCAAGAATGCCGTGCGTATCGAGGACGCCCGCCTGCAGCAACTGATCAGCCTTTACCACCAGCAGGTGCGCGAGGCGGCGCGCGAGGCCGACGACGCCGCCAGCGCCCTGGTGCGGGCGTTGCAGAGCGCGGCCATCCGCGACCGCGCCTCGGCGGCGGCGAGCCGCTCGCTGGGCCTGGCCAGCGCGCAGTATCGCGAGGGTTTCGCCGACTTTCAGCGGGTGCTCGACGCCCAGCAACTGCTGTTGCAGCAACAGGATGGCTACCTGGTCAGCCGCGGCAATGCGGTGGGCAGCCTGGTGGCGCTGTACAAGGCGCTCGGCGGTGGCTGGGAGCGCCGTGTGCCGACCATCGACGCGCCGACCCGGCGGCAGATGGAACGACGCACCGACTGGGGCGACCTGCTCGATGAACAAGGTGACGCGCAATGACTGACACAACCACGCCAGCCGCCGATCGCAGCCTGCGCTGGGTCCTGCTGCTGATCGTCATGAGCCTGGCATGGTACCTGCTCGCCGACCGCTTCACCCCCTACACCCAGCAGGCCCGCCTGCAAGCCTACGTGGTGCCGGTGAGCGCCGAGGTGGCCGGGCAGGTGCGGCGGGTAGCGGTGGGCAACAACCAGCAGGTACGCCGAGGCGAGCTGCTGTTCGAGCTGGACCCGGAGCAGTACCGCATTGCCCTGGGTCGGGCCCAGGCCGACTACGATGCGGCGCGGCGCCAGGTCGGCGCCCACACCGCCGGCATCGATTCGGCCCAGGCCTCGCTGGCCGCGGCTCAGGCCAACGAACGCAAGGCGCGCCAGGACGCCGAGCGCCTGCGGCGCCTGTACGAGGAGGACCAGGGCACGGTGTCGGTGCGCCGCCTCGAAGGCGCCCAGGCCACCTACGAACAGGCGCGCAGCCAGGTGGCCGCGGCCCGCGCCGAAGTCGAGCGGGCCAGGGAGCAGGAAGGTGGCAGCGACGACGACAACGCCCAGTTGCGCAGTGCCGCCGCCAACCTGGAAAAGGCCCGGCTCGACCTGGCGCGCACCCAGGTGCGCGCCGACTCCGACGGGCGTATCACCGACCTCAAGGTGGACGTGGGGCACTACGTGGGAGCCGGCAGCCCGTTGATGACCCTGGTTGCCACCCACGACCTGTGGATCAGCGCCGACATGACCGAGAACAACCTCGGCCGCCTGCGCAGCGGCACACCCGTGCTGGTGGTGCTCGACAGCCTGCCGGGCGAGGTGCTGCACGGGCGCATCCGCAGCATCGGCCAGGCCGTCAGCAGCGGCCAGGCGCCGCCGCCGGGGCAACTGCCGACGGTGCAGAACAGCCGCGAGTGGCTGCGCTCGGCGCAACGCTTCCCGGTGATCGTCGGGCTCGACCCGGACCAGGAGGTGGACACCACGCAACTACGCGTCGGCGGCCAAGCCGAGGTGATGGCGCTGCCTGGGGAGGGGAACCCGCTGAACCTGCTCGGACGGCTGTTCATGTGGTGCATGAGTTGGCTGTCGTATGCCTATTGAACTGCGCCGCCGCCGCGCGCTGCGCCTGGCCTGGGGCGCGGCCATGAGCCTGGCGGCGAGTTTCGGCATCGGCCTGCCGGTGCCGGTACTGGCACCGGTGCTGTGCGTGCTGCTGCTGGCGATGCGCAACACGGCGCTACCGTTGCGCATGGCCCCGGTGCTGGCGCTGCTGGTACTGCTCAGCTGCGGCAGCGGCCTGCTGCTGATCCCGTTGCTGCGCCACGCGCCGCTGAGCGGCGTGCTGCTGGTGGCGGTCGGCCTGCTGCTGGTGTTCCGCTGGGCGCTGCGCGGGGGCAACGCGTTGCTGGCCAACCTGCTGGTGATCGGCCTGACCATGATCGCCGCCGCCGGTACCAGCGATTTCACCCTGGCGCTGTCGGTGGTCGAGGCAATGGCCAAGGGCATGTTGCTGGCGGTGCTGAGCACCCTGGTGGCCCACTGGCTGTTCCCGGAGCCGGCCGATGCGCCCGCCGCACCCGTCATGCCGCGCCTCGACCCGCGCGAGGCCGGCTGGATCGCCCTGCGTGCCACGCTGATCGTGATGCCGGCGTTCCTGCTCGCACTGATCGCCCCGGACCGTTTCATGCCTCTGATCATGAAGTCGGTGAGCCTGGGCCAGCAGGCCGGCGAGACCGACGCGCGCCAGGCGGCCCGCGAGCTGGTGGGTTCGACCTTGCTGGCCGGGGTGTTGGCGATACTGGTGTGGGGCGCGTTGAGCCTGTTCGTGCACCTGTGGATGTTCTTTCTCTGGGTGCTGCTGGCCGCGCTGTGGCAGGCGCGGCGCCTGCAACGGCTGGTGGCGAGCCGGCATGCTCCGGCGTTCTGGGTCAGCTGCCTGACCACCATGCTGATCCTGCTTGGCCAGTCGGTGCAGGACAGTGTCGCCGGGCAGGACGTGTACCGGGCGTTCGCCGTGCGTCTGGCGCTGTTCCTGCTGGTATCGCTGTATGCCAGCGCCATGCTGGTGTGGATAGACCGGCGCAGGCGCTACTCGACGATGGCGAGCCACGGCCAGCGCGCCCGGTAGCTTTCGGCCTTGGCGCGGAACATTTCAGGCGGGTGGTTGAGCGGATTGTTGCGCAGCAGGTCGAGTGCTGGCAGGCGGTCGAGCAGAATGCGGTTGATCGGGTTTTCCAGCGCCAGCGCGATCACGCGCTCGGGTGTGTTAACCGCGTGTCGAGGTGGGGCGGGTGGCCGTTTCGGTCACCGCTTGCTGCTGGCCCGCACGCAGCACGGCAAGCCTGCGTTGTTCGTATTGCTCCTGGCTGAGCCCTTGGCGTTGCAAGGCTTCGAGCTGCAGCTGGCGCGCTTCGCTGGCGGTGAAGGGGCGCAGTTCGGGGTGGTTGGCACAACCGCTCAATACGGCGATGGCCAAGGCGGCGAGCAACAGGCGGGGAGTGTTCATCGGGCGCTTTCCATGATCGGTGGATCGATGGAACGATGGAACGATGGAACGAGCTTAGGGCGCACGCCCGATGAGGAGAAATTGCCGCGCTCGATAGTGACTATCGAGGCGGCCAGGGGGCGGTCAGAACTTGTAGTTCACGCTGGCTTCGAGGGTACGCGGCGCGCCCGGGGTGGCCAGGTCGACAGAACCGTGGGCCGAGGCATAGTAGTCGCGGTCGAAGGCGTTCTTCAGGCGCAAGGCCGCATCCCAGTGCTGCACGCTGTACAGCAAGGCGGCGTCGAAGGTGGTGTAGGCAGGCATCACCACCTTGTTATCCAGCGCGGTGTAGCGGTCGTCGACGTAGTTGGCGCCGGCGGCTACGCGCCACTCGGGGGTGAGGGTGCGCACCAGCCAGACGTTGGCGCTGTTGCGTGGCGTCAGGGTGGGCACCTGGCCTTCGTTGGCCACGCCGTTGGTCTTGCTGTTGGACTTGGTGATCTCGGCGTCCAGGTAGGCGTAGCCGGCATACACCTGCCATTTGTCGCTGAGCTGGCCGCTGAGGGTCGCCTCGAAGCCGTCGGTACGTTGTTCGCCGGCCAGGATGGTCAGGTTGGGGTTGGCCGGGTCGGCGGTCTTCATGTTGGTGCGTTCGAGGCGGAACACCGCCGCGGTCAGCGACAGGCGGCTGTCGAGCAGGTCCCACTTGGCGCCCACTTCATAGTTGGTGGTTTCTTCCGGTTCCAGGCCTGCGTTGCTCGGGGCGACCGCGAACACTTCGCCCGAAGGCTGGTAGCTGCGGCTGACCGACACGTAGTAGGACTGGATCTGGTCAGGCTGGAACACCAGGCCTGCACGTGGGCTCCAGGTCTTGTCGGTGCGGTCGAGGTCGACGTTCTGCACCCGGGCGTCGTTGTACTCCTGGCCGAAGATGTCGTAGCGCACGCCCAGCAGGGCTTTCCACTGCGAGGTCAGCTCGATCAGGTCCTGCACGTAGAAACCGCTGGTCTGCTGGTAGTTGGTGCCGTCGGACGTCAGGTTGGCGGCGTGGTCCGGCACGCCCACCAACGCGTCGCGGTACACCGGCACGCGGGCCACGTTGTTCTGGCTGTAGACGCGCTGGTACTTGTCCTGGAAGCCGACTTCCACGCCGTACAGCAGGTTGTGCTGCATGCCGGCCAGTTGCGCCTGCTGCTTGAGCTCGGTCTGGTTGAACACACCGCTTTCGTCGCGCGCCACGTTGCCGCGGTTGAGCTTGACCAGCAGTTCGCCGTTGGGCGCGGTGACGAAGCGGGTCGGGCTGCTGTCGGCCAGGGTGTTGTTGCGGTCCAGGTCGTAGCGGTAGTAACGGCTGGTGTTGGTCAGGGTGAAGTCGTCGTTGATGCGGTAGTCGAGGCTGGCGGTGAACGAGAACACCTCGCTGCGGGCGTAGTCCTGCGAGGCGTTGCCCGAGCCGAAGCGCTTGTCGCGGTCGACGTTGGCCGGGCGGTTGCCCACCGCCGGGATACCGAAGTCGATCAGGCGCTTGTCGTACAGGTAGGTGGCGCCGAGGTTCAGCTCCAGGTCGTCGGACAGCTTGAACCAGGCCGACGGGGCGATGGCCTTGCGGTCGATGTAGCCGTCGTCGCGGAAGGTGTCGCTGTCTTCGAAGGCACCGGTGACGCGGTAGGCCTGGTTACCCTCGGGGGCGGCCCAGCCGCTGTCGAACTGGGTACGGCGTTTGCCCTCGGTGTCGAGGGTCATGCCCACTTCCTGCTTCGGCGCCAGGCCCGGTTTCTTGCTGATGCTGTTGATCAGGCCACCGGACGAGCCACGGCCGTAGAGCACGGCGGCAGGGCCCTTGATCACTTCGACGCGCTCGACGTTGGAGAGGTCGCGAAAGTACAGGGCATCGTCGCGAATGCCGTCGACGTACATGTCGCCGATGGCGCTGAAGCCGCGAATGGTCACCTGGTCGCGCTGGCCGTCGCCGTTCGACAGGCCGACGCCGGGCACGTTCTTGAGCACGTCTTCCATGGACTGGGCGCCCTGGTCCTTGATCACGCTTTCGGGCACCACGTTGACGGTTTGCGGGATATCGCGCAGCGGTGCGTCGATCTTCAGCGCGCTCTTGCTCTCGCTGGCCTTGTAGCTCTGCTGCTCGTAGGCGCTGGTCACCGAGGTGGCCGGCAGGGCCAGCGGGTCCTTGGTCTGCGCATGGACAGCAGGGATGACCAGCAGGCTCAGCATCGACAGGGATACCGGAGCAACCGACTTTTTCGCCATGGTAATACGACTCGTTGTTGTTTGAGGTGGCGAATGGTAATGGTTCGCAAATGTAAAGCAAGTGTAAAGATGAAATATTCGGAAAAATATTTATGTTGTGGGGTGGATATCCGTTTGGGTGTGTTTTTTGTCGCGATGGGGGGGCCGGGCTCTCATCGGATTTGGGTAATCAGGGTTGGGTAATGGCCACTAGGTGCATGGCGGGATACTGGGTGAGGGCCACCAGGTGCCTGCCGGTGTTTTTGCAGCGCCTATGAGATCGAGCGCCGCCCGCGCGGCGCTTCGCGGGTAAACCCGCTCCCACAGTTTGTTTCGGGCCAATTATTTCTGTGAAAGCACCGGCGCCTGCCTTGGTGCATGCCTTGAGTCATGTGGGGCGGCGGCAACGCCCACGCTGAAACTGCGTCATACCAACAAGGCGGACCAGGTAAAGGCACAGGAGAGACTGGCCCGAAACAAACTGTGGGAGCGGGTTTACCCGCGAAGCGCCGCGCGGGCGGCGCTCGATCTCATAGGCGCTGCAAGACTGTCGCCCTGCACCTGGAGGCCCACATACGATCCCAAGGCATGCCACCCCAGCTACCCCCTCAACGCGGCATGTACCCCAACTGCCACGCCCTCGGAATAAACCGGCTCACCAAGGCCAGCACGCAGGCCAGGCCACAGCTTGCAAACAACGCCATTAACCCCAGCCGCTGCTCCAGCCAGGCGCCGATGGCCGCGCCCAGCAGCATCCCGCTCCAGGGCACCAACTGCACCCGCCAGCCATGCCGCCGCTCCCCCAGCAACCAGCGCCCCAGCCCGCGGCCGAACCGCGAAAGCGCGCCGGTGACGTAGGTCAGGCCGATCGGCAGGCCATTCACCTGTTCGACCACGGCATTGAGCATGCCCATGGCCAGGATCGCCGCGACCAGCGCCGGGAAGCTCGTGGCCAGCGGCCAGGCGGCGGCAAAGGCAAGCAGGCCGGCGACCACCAGCAACAAGGGTGAGGCTCGCCGACGAAAGTGCCGGGCCAGCAGCACCCCCAGGGCATTGCCCAGCACGAAACTGAAGATCGCCAAGGCCAGGCGCAGCACCAACGCCAGGTCGGCCTGGCTGATGGCCACCGCCAGGCGCGTGGTATTGCCGCTCATGAACGAAACGAAATCACCCAGCGCCAGCAGGCCGATGGCGTCGGTCATGCCCGCCAGCACCGACAGCCCGGCCACCAGCCCCAGGCCGACGCGGCCGCGCAGCACCTGCAGCCTGGCGCGGCGGGCACTGTGCAGGGAAGAGGCGGTGGGCAGCATGAGGGTATGTCTCCGGCAGTGGGGCCCCGATTTTATACCGGCGCCAAGGCCTTGCGCATGGGCACGCAGGGGAGTTCCAGGCCGCTCGATTTCATAGGCGCTGGAAAACACCGGCAGGCACCTGGTGGCCCTCACCCAATTTCCCGCCATGCGCCTGGTCGCCCTCAAACGATCCCAAGGCAGGCACGGCTGTAGACGATACGCGGTAATTGCAATGGCACCCAGGCAAACAACGCAGTGGGCCGGCGCAATCAGTCGCTGCTGGCGATCCCCGGGCTGCAGGCCCATGCTGCGGGCTCCCCATGGCTGGCCGCGAGGCATGCGATGCAAAAAAATACGCCGGTGGTCCTGGTCAACGGCCTGATTGGCTGTCTGGATCATCCCGCACTTCACGACACCCTGCCTACCCAGGTGATCGCCCCCGACCTGCTCGGCTATGGCACGTTGCAGGACACCGCGCCGAAACTGATCGATATTGCCGGCCAGGTCGAGCACCTGCACCGCCAGTTGCAGGCGCGCAACGTGGCGCGGGCACACCTGGTCGGGCATTCGGTGGGCGGGGTGGTGGCGCTGATGTTCGCTCACCGCTACCCGCAGCAGGTGGCCAGCGTGACCAGTGTCGAAGGCAACTTCACCTTGAACGATGCGTTCTGGTCGGCAGCGGTGGCGCGCATGGACCGCGAAGCGGTCGAAGAGCTGCTGGCAAGCTATCGGGCTGATCCCGGCACGTGGCTGGCGCGGGCCGGGGTCGGGCCCGATGCGCGGCGGCTGGCCCTGGCACAGCGCTGGCTGGCCCACCAGCCGGCAGCCACGTTGCAGGCCATGGCCGCTTCGGTGGTCGCGGTCACTGGCGCGGCCCGCTACCCGCAGCAGTTGCAGGCGGTGTTTGCGGCAACGCCGGTGCACCTGGTGGCCGGCGAGCACTCACGCGCCGGCTGGGATGTGCCCCACTGGGCCGAGCGGGCGGCGGCAAGCTTTACCGAGCTTGCGGGGGTGGGCCACCTGATGATGCTCGAAGACCCGCAAGGCTTTGCCAGTGCCATCGCCCGCCTGATCGGCTGACGATCACCCTCAGAACGAGCCGGTGAGGACTTCGCCACTGCGCAGGTAATGGGCGAGCAGCACGCCTTTGGGGGTGGTGGCTGATTCCACCAGTTCGAAAGCGGCGGCTTGCGCGTCATCACCGAACAGCCGCTTGCCACGGCCTAGCAGCAGGGGGTGGATCAGCAGCCTCAGCTCATCCACCAGGCCTGCAGCCAGTAGCTGGCGCACCAGTTCGCCGCTGCCCTGGGTCAGGAGTACGTCGCCGTCCTGCTGCTTGAGCGCGCGAACCGCGCCGGTCACATCCGGGCCCAAGCCATGGCTGTTGTGCCAGTGGAGTGAGCCGGGATGGTGGGTGGCAACGTGCTTGGGCACGCGATTGAACAGGTCGGCCAGCGAGCGATCGCCTGGTTGATGCTCAGCGTGCGGCCAGTACCCGGCGAAGATGTCGTAGGTGCGCCGTCCCAATAGCAGCTCGAACGGCTGGCTGAACAGCGTCTGCATGGCCTGGCCGAAGGCTTCGTCGGCCAGCGGCGGGATCCAGCCTCCGTGGGTGAAGCCGCCGCTGGTGTCTTCCTGCGGGCCGCCGGGGGCCTGCATGACGCCGTCGAGGGTGATGAAGGCGGCGACGATCAGTTTGCGCATGGGGTGTTCCTCTTCAGGTTGCTGTTCGAGGGGTAGTCGAACGGGGCAGGCTGAAATCGACAGGAACGATAGAGCATGGGCAACGCGTCGGCAGGTTCAATCGCCGGCAAGCCGGCGATTGCGGTGGTGTGGGCGGCCCTGGTCTACAACCAGTACGTCACCGCCCACCAGCCCAGCCCACCCATGACCACGGTGTAGGGCAGCGCCATGCACACCATGCGCCCGTAGGACAGGCGAATCAGCGGCGCGATCGCTGAAGTCAGCAGGAACAGGAACGCCGCCTGCCCGTTGGGCGTCGCCACGCTGGGCAGGTTGGTGCCGGTGTTGATCGCCACTGCCAGGGTCTCGAAGTGCTCGCGGCTCATGGCGCCGCTGACGAACGCCTGCTTGACCTCGGTGATGTAGATGGTGGCGACGAACACGTTGTCGCTGATGGCCGAGAGCAGGCCGTTGGCCAGGTACAGCATGCCCGGCTGCTGCTCGGTCGGCAGCGCCAGCACCCAGGCGATCAGCGGGCTGAACAGC
Organism: Pseudomonas sichuanensis; assembly: GCF_003231305.1. GTDB lineage: Bacteria > Pseudomonadota > Gammaproteobacteria > Pseudomonadales > Pseudomonadaceae > Aquipseudomonas > Aquipseudomonas sichuanensis. Next base: position 31,343 of record NZ_QKVM01000032.1, read on the forward strand.
TGCTGCTGGTGGATCACCGCCACCACCGCGAAGAACACCACCAGCAGCGCGGTGAACGGCATGGCGTCCTGGAACGCGCGGCCCAGGCGGTGCTCGTCGGTGATGCCGGTGAACGCAGTGATCAGCACGATCACCAGCAGGCCGATCAGCCCCACCTCGGCGATGTGCAGGCCCAGGCAGACGATCAGGATCAGCGCCGCCAGCCCCTGCACCACCAGGGCGATGCGTTGCGCCGGAGTGCGTGCGGCGTCGTCTTCGGCGGCGTAGGCGGCCAGTACCTGGCGCACGCGCTCAGGCATCAGCGTGCCGTAGCCGAACAGGCGTAGCTTCTCCAACAGCACGCAGGTGACCAGGCCTGCGGCCAGTACCGGCATCGACACCGGCGCGACCTTGAAGAAGAAGTCGGCGAAGTGCCAACCCATCTCATGGCCGATCAGCAGGTTCTGCGGCTCGCCCACCAGGGTGCACACGCCGCCCAGCGCGGTGCCCACCGCGCCATGCATCAGCAGGCTGCGCAGAAAGGCGCGGAACTGGTCGAGGTCGTCGCGGTGCAGCTGTTCGACCTGGTGGTCGCTGTCCAGTGCCGACTCCTCGCGGGGGTTGGTGCCGGAGGCGACCCGGTGATAGACCGCATAGAAACCCACGGCGGCACTGATGATCACCGCAGTCACCGTCAGCGCGTCGAGGAACGCCGAGAGGAACGCCGACAGCACGCAGAACAGCAGGGCCAGCACGGCCTTGCTGCGCACCCCCAGCAGGATCCTGGAGAACAGGTACAGCAGCAGCTCTTTCATGAAGTGGATGCCGGCGACCATGAACATCAGCAGCAGGATCACCGGAAAGTTGTGCTGCAGCTCTTCATACAGCGCTTCGGGCGTGGCCATGCGCAGCAGCAGCGCTTCGACCAGCAGCAGGCCACCGGGCATCAGCGGGTAGCACTTGAGCGCCATGCCCAGGGTGAAAATGAACTGCAACACCAGCGCCCACCCCGTGACCACCGGGCCGAGGGTTGCCAGCAGCAGCGGGTTGAGCAGCAGGAACAGGCAGATGACCGCCTTGTACCAGCGCGGCGACTGGCCCAGGAAGCCGTGGGCGAAGGCGCTGGGTAGGGATTGCGACATGAATTTGTATCCTTTTGATTCAGCAGTGGCGCACGGTGCCGGATCGGGCCTCAGGGTGCAAGGCGTGCAGTCCCGCTTTTGGCACATGTGCGGCCTTGTGGGTGCGCTAAGATCCTGCGCGTGAACCCTTTCCCCACAGGAGTGCCGTCCGTGACCGAATACACCGCATTCAAGGTTGAACTGACCGACAACATCGCCCACGTGCAGATCAACCGCCCGGAAAAGATCAACGCGATGAACGCGGCGTTCTGGGAGGAAATCGTCGACATCTTCCAGTGGATCGACGACACCGACGCGGTGCGCGCCGTGGTGATCAGCGGCGCCGGCAAGCATTTCTCCTCGGGCATCGACCTGATGATGCTGGCCTCGCTGGCCGGCCAGCTGGGCAAGGACGTCGGCCGCAACGCCCGCCTGCTGCGCCGCACCATCCTGCGCCTGCAAAGCTCGTTCAACGCCGTGGACAACTGCCGCAAGCCGGTGCTGGCGGCGATCCAGGGTTACTGCATCGGTGGCGCCATCGACCTGGTCTCGGCCTGCGACATGCGCTACTGCGCCAGCGACGCACAGTTCTCGATCAAGGAAATCGACATGGGCATGGCCGCCGATGTCGGCACCCTGCAACGTTTGCCGCGTATCATCGGCGACGGCATCATGCGCGAGCTGGCCTTTACCGGGCGCATGGTCGATGCCGAAGAGGCGCTGCGTATCGGCCTGGTCAACCGGGTTTATGCCGACCACGCGGCATTGCTCGACGGAGTCTTTGCCATTGCCCGCGAGATTGCCGCAAAATCGCCGATCGCGGTGGCCGGCACCAAGGAGCTGATCAGCTACATGCGTGACCATCGCGTCGACGATGGCCTGGAGTACATTGCCACCTGGAACGCCGCCATGTTGCAGTCCGAAGACCTGCGCGTGGCGGTGGCCGCCCACATGAGCAAACAGCAACCGACGTTCGCCGACTGACCCCGTTGGCGGGCGCCTTCAAGGGACCGCAACGATGTCAGCACGCTGGACAACCGCAGTACTCGACCCGCAGATCACCGGGGGGCTGGCCGTCGCCCGCAGCCCGGAAGGGTTCCTGGTGGACGCCAACGGCGCGCTGTTCCCCCGCGACTGGCTCAAGCGTCAGGCACTGGACGTGCTGTGCGAGCACGGCATCGGCCACTTCGACGGCCAGCCGGTGTTCCTGCTCGAACTGCGCAGCGCCGGCGAGGTGCCGGGCTGCACCTGGCAGGGCCTGCGCCGGTTCATGCTCGAAGGCGACTTCGACACCTACAAGGTGCTGGGTTACGCCGCGCAGATCGGCACCTGGGCCCGCGAACACCGTTTCTGCGGCAGTTGCGGCCAGGCGATGGCGCAGATCCACTGGGAGCGAGCGATGTACTGCCAGCCTTGCGACCTGCGCAGCTACCCGCGCATTTCACCGAGCATGATCGTGCTGGTCACCCGTGGCGACGAGGTGCTGCTGGCGCGTTCGCCGCGTTATCGTGACGGGCGTCTACAGCACCCTGGCCGGTTTTGCCGAGCCGGGCGAGTCGGCCGAGGACTGTCTGGTGCGCGAGGTGCGCGAAGAGGTGGCGGTGGAGGTGAAGAACATCCAGTACGTCGGCAGCCAGTGCTGGCCGTTCCCGCACTCGATGATGCTGGGCTTCCATGCCGAGTACGCCGGTGGCGAGATCGTCATGCAGCCGGACGAGATCGAGGATGCGCAGTGGTTCAGCGTGCATGACTTGCCGCCGCTGCCGGCCGGGCGTTCCATCGCCCGCTACCTGATCGACTTGTATGTGGCGCGGCGCTTAGGCCTGGCCGAACCAGTGCTGCCACGCTAGGCGTACGGTCAAGGCCAGCACCACGGCGATGAACACCGGGCGGATGAACTTGCTGCCGCCGCTGATCGCCGTGCGTGCGCCGAAGAACGCGCCGACCATCACCGACAGGCCCATGCACAGGCCGACGATGTAGTCCACCTGCCCGGAAATGATGAACACCGTCAGCGCCGCGATGTTGCTGACGAAGTTCATGCTGCGCGCCACGCCGCTGGCGCGGACCAGGTCGATGGGGTAGAGCAGCAGCGTGCTGACAGTCCAGAACGCGCCGGTGCCGGGGCCGGCGACGCCGTCGTAGAAGCCCAGGGTGAAGCCCTGGGGGAACTGCCATTTCTTCTTGATCGGCGCATCGGCGTCCAGCGGCGCCTTGGGCGTGCCGCCGAACAGCAGGTAGACGCCGCAGGCGAAGACGATCACCGGCAGCATCTTGTTCAGCCATTCGGCCGGCATGTAGTGGGCCACCACCGCACCCAGCAGCGCGCCCGCCAGGGTGCCCGCTATCGCCTGGCGCCATTGCGCCGGGTGGAACAGCTTGCGCCGGTAATAGGTGATGCTGGCCGTGGCCGCGCCGAAGGTGGAACTGAGCTTGTTGGTGCCCAGCACCAGGTGCGGTGGCATGCCGGCGGTGAGCAGTGCCGGGGTGGTGAGCAGGCCGCCGCCACCGGCGATGGCATCGATGAAACCGGCGACGAAGGCGACCAGGGCGAGGATCAGCAGGGTGAGCGGTTCTACGGTGAGTTCGAAGGGCATGGGGGTCGGCAGGCTGGAAAGGCAGGGGTGCGGCAAACTGCCGCGCTAGAGGCGGTACATGGTAAGCCGCAAAGTATGCGTTGTCAGCACTGACGCCATCGCGGGGCAAGCCCGCTCCCACGTTGTGGACTGCCCCCAGGCGTTGGATTCATTTCCTACTTATGGGGGCCGTCCATTTTCCTGGCTCTCTGGCTCTCTGGATCTCTGGCAGCGTGGGAGCGGGCTTGCCCCGCGATCGGTTGCTACAGGAACCAGCGATACTCCCGCGCACTCACCTCTTGCATGAACGCCAGATGGTCCTGGCGCTTGTTCTCGCAATACACCATCACGAACTCCGCCCCCAGCCCCTCATTCACCGCCGAATGCCCGCGCATGGCTGCCACCGCGCCGAGCATGTCCTTGGGGAAATCGATGCCGCTGCTGCGATCCTCGTTCAGCGGCGCAATCGGCTCCTGCCCGGCATCGAGCCCGTGCTCCATACCGCACAGGATCGCCGCCAGCACCAGGTACGGGTTGGCATCCGCCCCCGCCAGGCGATGCTCGATACGCAGGTTGCGTGGGTCCGACTCGGGGATGCGGATGCATGCGTCGCGGTCTTCGAAGCCCCAGCTGGCGCGGCTGGCGGCATTGACCATGGCGCCGTAGCGGCGGAACGCGTTGTGGTTGGCGGCGAAGATCGGCATGCAGTGCGGCAGCAGCTCCAGGCAGCCGGCCACGGCGTGGCGCAAGGGGCGTTGGTCGTTGGCCGCGAGTAGGTTGTTGCCTTGCGGGTCGTAGAGGCTGACGTGCACATGCATGCCGCTGCCCGGCGCCTGCAGGTAGGGCTTGCTCATGAACGAGGCGCGCAGCCCATGCTTGAGTGCCACGCCGCGGGTGCTGCGGCAGAACAGCGCCGCCCAGTCGGCGGCGCGCAGGCCGTCGTCGCAGTGGCCGAAGTTGATCTCGAACTGGCCTGGGCCCAGCTCGGCGGTGATGACGTTGGCGTCCACCCCTTGTGCGTTGGCGGTCTCGACCATGTCGCGCAGCACGTCCGAGAAGCGTGACAGACGCTCGATATGCATGTTCGGCTGGTCGTCGGCGTCGGCACTGAACGGGTCGTGGGGGAACTGCGGCAGGCCTTCCTTGAGCGCCCGGTCGAACAGGTAGAACTCCAGCTCGAACGCCACCACCGGGCGGATACCGCGACGCTCCAGGCGCTGCAGCACGCGGGCGAGCACTTCGCGCGGTTCGAATTCGATGGGGGCGGCGGTGCCGTCGGAGGTGATCAGCATCTGCCCCAGCGGCTCGCGCTCCCAGCTCACCGGCTTGAGGGTGCCGGGCACCAGGCGCCGTGGGGCGTCGGGGTCGCCGTCGTTGAAGCAGTAGTCGCCGATCGGGAACAGACCGCCTTGCACGCCCAGCAGTACGCAGTTCTGCGGCAGCTTCAGCGGGCTGCCGGCGGCGACCTTTTCCAGCATGTCGATGGGGTAGCGCTTGCCGTAGAAGTGCCCGGGGATGTCCAGGCTGATCAGGTCGACATAGCGCACCTGCGGGTGTTGGGCGCGGAAGGCGCGGACTTCGCCGAGCAGGTCGGGCATTGTTTTTGTAGTTGTCATGGTCATGCTCATGCTCTTAACGGAAGACCCAGAGGACCCGGGTCGGCTCGGTGGTGAGGTTGGCGTAGCGGAACTGGTTGTGCGGCGGCAGCTGGAAGCTGTCGTTGGGGTACAGGGTGACGGCCTGATCAACGCCTTCGAGCCACAGCGTCAGCTCGCCTTCGAGGACGAAGCCGCCCTGTTCCGAGCTGTCGTCCAGGTGCCCATCGCCACTGCTGGCACCCGGTGCCAGGTGGCTTTCGAGCATGGCGAAGCGGCCATTGAGGGTGGGCGAGACCAGCACGTCGGTGACGCCGGCGGCGTAATACAGGGTGCGCCGCTCGCCGGGGCGGGTGACCCAGTCGATCTCCCGTGGCGGCACGGCCTGGTAGAAGTAGGTGGTCGGCACCTGCAGGGCTTCGCTGATGGCGGTGAGGTCGGCCACGGTCGGGCGCGACAGGCCGCGTTCCACCTGCGAGAGGAAGCCCAGCGAGCGGTTGACCCGCCCGGCCAGCTCGTCCAGCGTCAGGCCTCGGTGCTTGCGCAGGTCGCGCACCAGCCGCGCCAGGCCTTGGCTGTCGTCGGTCGACTCAGACATGGTCGCGCATCCTGTACCAGGCCTTGGCCGCGGCCTCCAGTGGTGCAGCCAGGAGGTCGCCGCCGGGGAAGCGGCCGTTGTCGATGCCCTGGTACAGCGCCAGCAGATCGTCGTCGCCAAGAATCGCGTCACTGACCGCCCGCGCCCCGGCCAGGGTCGGCAGCACGCCGTGCCCGGAGAAGCCTTGCAGCCAGTAGCGCTGGCCTTGGCGACCGATGTCCGGGGTGCGCTGGATGCTGCAGTCGATGTGGCCGCCCCAGGCATGTTCGATGGCCACCCCGCGCAGTTGCGGGAACACCCGTTCCAGGTAGGGGCGAGTGGCGGCGGCGACATCCTTGGGGATGCCGCCCAGGTAGGTGCAGCCACCGCCGAACAGCAGGCGGTGGTCGGGGGTGAGGCGGAAGTAGTCGGGGACGAACTGGTTGTCGATCACGCAGCTGTTGCGCGGCAGCAGCGAGGTGGCGAAGTCTGCGTCCAGCGGCGCGGTGGCCACCTGGTAGGAACCCACCGGCAGCAGGCGCCGCGCCAGGTTGCGGTCGAGGCGGTCGATGTAGGCGTTGCAGGCCAGCACCAGCACGCTGCTGAGCACTTCACCCTTGTCGGTGCGGGCGACGAAGCCTTCGGCCGTTTCCTGATAGTCGAGCACCTGGCTCTGTTCGAAGATGCGCCCGCCGGCCTGTTCGATCGTGGTAGCCAGGCCCTGGGCCAGCTTCAGCGGGTTGAGGTGGGCGCCGTTGGGGTCCAGCAGGGCGGCCTGGTAGCGTGGGCTGTCGATCCACTCGGGCAGCTCGTCGCGGCCGATCAGGCGCAGGCAGTCGTAGCCGAATTTCTGTGCCGCGTCGCGTTGCGCTTCCTCCAGCAGCTTTACCCGCCTCGGCAGCACTGCGGTCCACAGGCTGCCCCGGCGGTAGTCGATGTCGAAGCCGTGGCGCGCCGGCAACTCGCCCATCTCGCGGGCGGCCCAGCACATGCTGTCCCACAGACGCCGGCTGCGTTCCAGGCCCAGGGCCTTTTCCAGCGGTGGCATGTCGCAGGACCAGCCCGGCAGGGCCTGGCCGCCATTGCGCCCGGAGGCGGCCCAGGCGACGCGGCTGGCTTCGAGCAGGGTCACGCGTTTACCGGCCAGGGCCAGGCGCAGGGCAGTGTGCAGGCCGCTGAAACCGGCGCCGATGATGAGGATATCGGTGTCGTGCTGGCCTTGCAGGGTAGGGCGCAGGGGGATGGCGCTGGGGTAGGTCTGGGCGTAGTAGCTGGCGACGTGCTGGGCGGATTGCTTGAACATGCCGGTGCCTCGTGAAATTTGTTTTGATTATTTTCATGAAAAAATAGCAGATAAATTTCATTGCGCCAGTGAGGCGAGGTTGGCGATATGATCCGGGGACCGCGTTGCGGTCCTTTCGTGGTACAGAGGAATGCGTATTCCTGTAGGAGCGGCCTTGTGCCGCGAAAGGGCTGCGCAGCAGCCCCAATGACAAATACAAGGCTTACGCCCATGCGCCGCCTACCCTCGCTAACCGCCCTGCGCACTTTCGAATGCGCCGCCCGTCACGGCCACTTCGGCCGCGCCGCCGCCGAGCTGTGCGTCACCGACAGCGCCGTCAGCCACCAGATCCGTCAACTGGAAGAACAACTCGGCGTCGCCCTGTTCGAGCGGGTCGGCCGCCAGGTGCGCCCAAGCGCCGAGGCCGAGCGCCTGCTGCACCACCTGCAGCAGGCCTTCGAACTGATCGGCAAGGCCTGCGACGAGCTGCGCGACCCGGCCTCCCAGGCTGTGCTGCGGGTGGCGGTAACGGCGGAGCTGGCGCAGAAATGGCTGGTGGCGCGGCTGGCCGACTTCAGCAGCCGCTACCCGCACATCACCCTGCACCTGCACGACCAGCCGATCGACGCCGGCGCCCCGGCGCTGGACGTCGACCTGGCCATCACCTACGGCACCAGTACCCTGGATGCCAGCACCCACTTCGTGCGGCCCTTGCCGCTGCTGCAGTTCTTCCCGGTGTGCAGCCCGGGCCTGTTCAACCAGGGCGGCCTCAAGCGCCCGCGCGACCTGGTGCGCCATTGCCTGTTGCACGACGACCAGGATGGCCGCACCTGGACCACCTGGCTGGCCACCCACGCCGAAGACGCCTTGCCCACCCGGCAACTGTATTTCCCCCATGCCGCCCTGGCGCTGGAGGCGGCGTTGCTGGGGCAGGGCGTGGCCATGGGCGATAACCTGACCTGCCAGGCCGACCTGCAAAGTGGCCGCCTGGTGCGCCCGTTCAGCGCCAGCGTCACCGCCCAGGGGCAGTACGCGCTGGTGTGCGAGCGCCTGCGCCTGGAACGCGGCGCGGTGGCGCAATTCATCGAATGGTTCATCGAACAGTTGGGCGATAGTTGAATCAAATTCAGCTATCGCTGAGTTTTCATCGTTGGAAGGCAAGAGCGCCGCGGCGTAGCGTGCAGTCATCACTCAACGACCCCGAGGTTGACCCATGGCACGTTCGTTCACCACCACCCCCAAGGCCGATGGTTTCCGCTTGCCCGGCGAATTCGAAGCCAAGGCCGGCTGCTGGCTCGGTTGGCCGGAGCGCCCGGATGTGTGGCGCAATGGCGGCAAACCGGCGCAGAAAGTCTGGGTCGAGATCGTCACGGCCATCGCCAGCAGCGAGCCGGTGACGGTCTGTGCCTCCGCCGCCCAGTACGCCAACGCCCGCAACCTGCTGCCGGCCCATGTACGGGTGGTGGAAATGACGTGCAACGACACCTGGTTCCGCGACAGCGGGCCGTGCTTCGTGGTCAACGATCAAAGCGGCGAGGTGCGCGGCGTGGACTTCGAGTTCAATGCCTACGGCGGCCTGGACGGCGGCCTTTATTACCCTTGGGACAAGGATGACCAGATCGCCCGCAAGATCCTCGAGATCGAAAACCTCGACCGCTACCGCGCGCCGTTGATCGCCGAGCTGGGCGGTATCCAGAGCGACGGTGAAGGCAGCCTGCTGACCACCGAGCAGTGCCTGCTCAACCGCAACCGTAACGCCCACCTGGGCAAGGACGAGGTGACCCGCCGGCTGCAGGACTACCTCGGCGCCGAGCAGGTGATCTGGCTGCCGCGCGGGTGCAAGTTCGACGAAACCGATGGCCATGTCGACGACCTGGCCTGCTTCGTGCGCCCCGGCGAGGTGGTGCTGCAATGGACCGACAACCGCGACGACCCGCAGTGGGAGATCTACCAGGAGGCCTATGACATCCTGCGCAGCACCCGCGACAGCCGTGGCCGCGCGCTCAAGGTGCACAAGCTGCCGCAGCCCGAAGTGCTGCGCTGGACGGCTGAAGAGGCGGCGGGCCTGGACCATGTCGAGGGCACCCATGTGCGCCAGGCGGGTACGCAGATCTGCGCTTCCTACATCAACTACTACGCCGGCAACTCGGCGATCGTCGTGCCGCTGTTCGGTGACCGTAACGACAGCATCGCCCAGGCCACCCTGGCCGAGCTGTTCCCCGGCCACCGCATCATCGGCATTGAAAACAGCCGCGAGATCCTGCTCGGTGGCGGCAACGTCGCCTGCATCACCATGCCGCAATATGCCGGAGGCCGCCGCTGATGAAACGCCTGGCCCTCGCACTCGCCTTGGGCTGCATGGTGTCGGCGGCCACGGCCGCCGATGCCGACAAGCCCACGGTCAACCTGTACATCTGGGGCGAGTACCTGGCCCCGGACACCTTGGCCAACTTCGAGAAGGAAACCGGCATCCGCGTGGTGGCCGACCATTTCGATTCGCTGGAAACCGCCGAGACCAAGCTGCTCACCGGCGGCAGCGGCTACGACCTGGTGCTCAGCGCCGGCCAGCACCTGAGCCGGGCCATCGCCAGCGGCGCACTGCAGCCGCTGGACAAGTCGCGCTTGCCGCACCTGCAAGGGGTAGGGGAGGCGTTTCTTGAGCACATGGCGGTGTTCGACCCAGGCAACCGCTACGCCGGCACCTACGCCTGGGGCACCACCGGCGTGGGCTTCCAGCAGCAGGCGGTGGCCGCGCGGTTGGCCGACGCCCCCAAGGACAGCTGGGCGATGCTGTTCGACCCGCAGGTGGTGGCGAAATTCGCCGATTGCGGGGTCAGCCTGCTCAACGACCCCAACGAAGTGTTCGCGGCGGTGATGCGCTACATGGGCCTGGACATCAACCAGCAGCGGCTGGAGGACCTCAGGGCCGCCGAGGCGCAGTTGCGCAAGGTGCGTCCGTACATCCGCTATTTCGACAACGACCGCAACATCAATGACCTGGCCAATGGCGAGACCTGCGTGGCGATGTCGTGGAACGGCAACGTGGCCATTGCCCAGGCCCAGGCGCAGCAGGCCGGCAAGCCGTTCGGCCTGGACTACAGCATCCCCCGCGAGGGCACGTTGATCTGGCTCGATGCCTTGGTGGTGCCCAAGGACGCACCGCATCCGCAAGCGGCCTGGGCCTTGATGGATTACCTGATGCGCCCGGAGGTGATTGCGCCGATCACCGACACCATCCACTACGCCAATGCCATCACGGCGGCCGACGACCTGGTGGATGCGCAGATCCGCGATGCCCCGGGCACCTACCCGCCGGCTGCGGTTCGGGCGCGGCTGTACAGCAAGAACGACAACGACAAGGCGTTCAACCGGGAGCTGACTCGGGCGTTCAGCCGTTTGAAGAGCGGCACCTGAACCTCAGTGCGCCCCTGCATGCCGCCGTGCACGGCGTGCCTGCTGCGGTTTGGCCAGGGGCGGCGTGGGCAGGTGGTGGGGGTGGGAATGCCGCCGCACGATGCGCAGCACGCCCCAGAGCATGGCGGCTGCAACGCTGAGCCACATGCCGACCAACATGAGGATTGCCATGGACAGGGTCATGAATGCCTCCTTCTTCGTGACGGGCACTGCGTCATCCCGGGCACAGTTGATAGTCTAGCCCGGCGCCTGTGACGTTCCATTGACCGAAGGTCGAGTGCTTGGGCCGTTTGGTTCCAAGCACGGCCCGGGCTATACCCGGGCGCGGTGGCAGCCTATGATCGGTGGCCATGGCCGGGCGGCATCCGCCTGGCGTCGGAACAAGCGAGTGCCCATGTTGCAAGACCTTCCCAAGTCCCGGGGTTTGAGCCCCCGTCGTCTGCTTGCCGCTTGCCTGGTGGCCGCCGCCCTGACCGGCTGCGCCAGCACACCGCCGGCGACGCTCAAGAGCCTGCCGCAGCGGGTCGAGATCAGCAGCGTGCCGTTCTACCGCGGCAATGCCAACCACAGCGGGTCGATGGCCTTGGCGGCGGTGCTGTCGGCCAAGGGCGCGCCGATCACCCCGGGCTTGCTGGACAAGCCGCTGGGCCTGCCTGGGGCCGCCGAGTCGCTGGACAGCGCGATCCCCAAGGTCGCGCGGGAATACGGCATGCTTGTGTACCCGCTGGACAAGCGGCTTGACGCGCTGCTGGCGCAAGTGGCCGCCGGTTACCCGGTGCTGTTGCGTTTTCAGGAAGGCTCGGCCTGGTGGAGCGAGCCACGCTACGCCGTGCTGATCGGTTATGACCGCTACAAGCAGCGGGTACTGCTGCGCGCAGGCATGCACCGGCGGCAATTGATGAGCTTCGATAGTTTCGAGTCGGCGTGGGCCAAGGAAGGCAGTTGGGCGGTGCTGGTGCAGTCGCCTCGGCAGTTGCCGGCCCAGGTGGATCGCCAGCGCTGGTTGCAGGCGGCGGATGAGCTTGCGCGCTCGGGGCAGGAGATTGCGGCGAAGCAGGCGGTCAATAGCCTGGGGCATTGAGGTGAAAAATCGCGGGGCAAGCCCGCTCCCACGTTAATGACGTGGGAGCGGGCTTGCCCCGCGATGGTTTGTCGCTTTTGGTCTGTCAGAAGCCCAGGCGGTCACGCAGGCTGTAGTACCAGGCGCCGAGGGCGCTGAACGGTACACGCAGCATCTGGCCACCCGGGAACGGGTAGTGCGGCAGGCCGGCGAACGCGTCGAAGCGCTCTGCCTGGCCGCGCAGGGCCTCGGCCAGCACCTTGCCCGCCAGGTGGGTGTAGGTCACGCCGTGGCCCGAGCAGCCTTGCGAGTAGTAGATGTTGTCGCCAATGCGACCCACCTGCGGCAGGCGCGACAGGGTCAGCAGGAAGTTGCCGGTCCAGGCGAAGTCGATCTTCACGTCTTTGAGCTGCGGGAAGGCCTTGAGCATTTTCGGGCGGATGATCGCCTCGATGTTGGCCGGGTCGCGCGCGCCGTACACCACGCCGCCGCCGAAGATCAGGCGCTTGTCGCCGGTCAGGCGATAGTAGTCGAGCAGGTAGTTGCAGTCCTCGACGCAGTAGTCCTGCGGCAGCAGGGTGCGGGCCAGTTCCTCGCCCAACGGCTCGGTGGTGATCACCTGGGTGCCGCACGGCATGGACTTGGCGGCCAGTTCCGGCACCAGGTTGCCCAGGTAGGCGTTGCCGGCGACGATGATGAACTTGGCGCGGACCTTGCCCTGCGGGGTGTGCACCACCGGGTTGGCGCCACGCTCGATGCGGATGGCCGGGGTCTGCTCATAGATGATACCGCCCAGCGACTCGACTGCCGCGGCTTCGCCCAGGGCCAGGTTGAGCGGGTGGATATGGCCGCCGCTCATGTCGAGCATGCCGCCGACATAGCTGTCGCAGGCGACCACTTCACGGATGCGCTTCTGGTCCATCAGCTCCAGCTGGGTGTGGCCGAAGCGTTCCCACAGGCGCTTTTGCGATTCCAGGTGGCCCATCTGCTTGCTGGTCAGCGCGGCGAACACGCCGCCGTCCTTCAGGTCGCACTGGATGTTGTACTTGGCCACGCGCTCACGGATGATGCGCCCGCCCTCGAAGGCCATCTTGCCCAGCAGTTGTGCTTCTTTAGGGCCGACGGTGCGTTCGATCACGTCGATGTCGCGGCTGTAGCTGTTGACGATCTGGCCGCCGTTGCGGCCCGAAGCGCCGAAACCGACCTTGGCGGCCTCGACGATGCTCACCTTGAAGCCGTTCTCCAGCAGGAACAAGGCGCTGGACAGGCCGGTGTAGCCGGCACCGATGATGCACACATCGGTTTCCACCTCACCCTGCAGCGCCGGACGTGGCGGCACCGGGTTAGCCGAGGCGGCGTAGTAGGACTGGGGGTAGGGGGTAGTGGCCATGCTCGAGGAACCTCGTGTTTTATATTTTTAACGAATGTACCGATGCTATCAATAATAATAAACACCCGCTAGTCGTCCGGTGAAAATCCTTTACGCCGACCCTGCCGCTATCCTTTTTTAAATATTTTTAAGATTCAGTGGCTTAGCGTGAAAAAAAGCGTTGACAGCGTTTTTGTAACGGGTAGAATGCGCCCCACACGACAGGCACATAGCTCAGTTGGTTAGAGCACCACCTTGACATGGTGGGGGTCGTTGGTTCGAGTCCAATTGTGCCTACCAAACAAAAGCCCCGGGTAACCGGGCATCGAAAAGGGCGATCCGCAAGGGTCGCCCTTTTTGTTTGCGCAAGATTCCTGTCTCGGCACTTCGGCACGGGAGCGGCGGCTCCCGCGCCAGCCCCGCCGCTAACCCCTGCTGCCTTTGCCGCCAGGCACATGCAGATAGGCCATCACGCTCTCGGTCAGCTCGGTGGCCAGTTTCACCGCTTCCTTATTACGTGCCATGACGCCGGCCACCAGCCCTTCGATCAACGCCAGCACGGCGATGTTGGAACTGGTAAGCACCGGATGGTCGGCGGGCGCGAACAGCACATGGTGGGCAATGGCGGTCAGCGGCGAGGCCGGTGAGTCGGTGATTGCCAGTACCGTGGCGTTGCGCTCGCGGGCATAGCGCGACAGTTGCAGCGTGTCCTGGGAATAGCGCGGCAGGGCGATCGCCAGCAGCACGTCCTGCTCGTCGATCACCGCCAGCCTGTAGGCTGCGTTCTCGTTGCCACCTTCCATGCTGATGGCCAGGGCGTCGTTGCAGAACGGCACCAGCGTCGAGGCTGCCAGGCTGGCCAGGTAGGCGCTGTTGCCAAACCCCAGCACATAGACCTTGCGTGCCGCGAGCAGGCGCTTGACGAAGGTTTCGAAGGTGTCGGCCTGGTTGTTGCTGGCGGTCGTCGCCAGGTTGCTGCTGGCGCTCTGGATCTGCTCGTGCAGGCCAAAGTCGCCATCGGGGCGTTGGGCCAGCTCGTTGCGCAGCTTGTCCACCGGCGAAACCATCTGCTGCAGGGTCGTCACCAGCTCTGCTTTCATGCCGCTGTAGCCGCCCAGGTCCAGGGCCTTGGCCAGGCGATTGACCGCCGCCGGCGAGGTCGCGGTGGCCTGGGCCATCTCTTCGATGGTCAGGGTCGCGGCCTTCAAGGGGTGACGCAGGATATAGTCGGCGACCTTGCGCAGCGAAGGCGGCAGCTCGGCCAGGCTTTGCGACAGTTTGCGCATGACCGGCGAGGCATACACGGTGGTGTTCTTCGTATGGCTCGGCATCCGGCGCGAAGCTCCCTGAAAATTTGGGCCGTAGTGTATCCCAAGGCGCCCCGCGGCGGACGGCCGCAGAGCGCCGGGGGGCTTACTTGAGGCTGCCCGCAAGGAACTGGCGCAGGCGCTCGGACTGCGGCCGTGCCAGCACTTCGCGCGGCGCGCCGCGTTCTTCGGCAACGCCCTGGTGGAGGAACAGCAACTGGTTCGACACCTCGCGGGCAAAGCCCATCTCGTGGGTGACCACGACCATGGTGCGGCCTTCCTGGGCCAGGTCCTGCATCACCTTGAGCACTTCGCCGACCAGCTCCGGATCGAGCGCCGACGTGGGTTCGTCGAACAGCATCACCTCGGGCTCCATGGCCAGTGCCCGGGCGATTGCCACCCGTTGTTGTTCGCCACCGGACATGTGCGCCGGGTAAGCGTCGCGCCGGTGGCTGACGCCCACCTTGTTCAGGTAATGCTCGGCCTTTTCGCGTGCCTCCTTGCGGTTGATGCCCAGCACCTGCACCGGCGCCTCCATCACGTTGTCCAGTGCGCTCATGTGCGACCACAGGTTGAAATGCTGGAAGACCATGCTCAGCCGTGAACGCAGGCGCTGCAATTGCCGCGGATCGGCCGTCCGCAAACCGCCACGCGGGCATTCGCGCAACTTGAGTTGCTCGCCGTTGACCACGATCTGCCCGGCATTGGGTTGTTCGAGCAGGTTGATGCAGCGCAGGAAGGTACTCTTGCCCGAGCCACTGGAGCCAATGATGCTGATCACGTCGCCGGCGTTGGCCGCAAGCGACACGCCCTTGAGCACCTGGTGGCTGCCGTAGCTTTTATGCAGGTCCTGGATGTGCAGTTTGTTCATCGGTCGGTACTCGTAGGTATCAGTCGCTGAGCAAGCGACCCTGGCGGATGGGGGTACTGCCGGCGACCTTGGCCAGCCACAAGCCCGGCTGGGCAAAGCGCAGGCGTTCGCGGGCGTAGAGAATGCCGTCGGTGGTGGCCCGGACCACGCTGTGGCGGTCACTGAGCGGGTCGATCACTTCGAACAGCGGGTCGCCGACCCGCACCTGGGCCCCCAGGGCTTGCAGGTAGCTGACCACGCCGGGGTGCTCGGCGTAGGCGTACTGGGCGCCAGCGAATGGCGTGGCCTGGCAGCCAAGCGTCGGTGCGCTTGGCCAGTGGCCGCTGATCAAGCCTTGCTCGGCCAGGTAGCCGAGGATCTGCTCGGCGCTGGCCTGGCACTGCTCGCGGCCGGTGTCGGCCATGCCGCGTAGCTCGATGGTGGTGGCCACGCAGGCCAGGGGGATCTCGGCCTGGGGGAAGTGCGTGCGCAGTTGCAACCACGGCGCCGCGCAGGCTTCATCGAACGCGTCGCCGCCGGCACCCTCGGCCAGCAGCACCGCTTCGGCGCCCAGGCGCGCGGCCAGCGAACGCAGCTGCGGCCAGTGCTGTGGCATTGCGTAGAGCAGCATCACCGATTCGAAATCGCAGTGCAGGTCCAGCACCAGGTCGGCGTCGCAGGCATGGCGCAAGAGCAGGCGACGCAAGCCGTCCAGCTCCGACTGCGGCGGTGGCAGGGCATCGATGAGCTCGACCATGGCTTGGCGAACCGTTGCCACGTTGCTGGCCTCGTCGTCGCCCAGGCGACCTTCCAGGCGGGTGGCCAGCGCCTGGGTCAGTGCCGGGAAGTCGCGGTTGAAATTCTTGCCGCTGTTGAATTCGAAACGGCCCTGATGAGTGGCCTGGAACATCTGGCCGATGCCGATCGGATTGGCCAGGGGCACCAGTTCGATGGTCCCGTTGAGCCGGCCTTGGGCCTCGAGCTCGAGCAGGCGCCGCTTGAGTTCGACGGCAACGCGCATGCCCGGTAGTTCGTCGGCGTGCAGCGCAGCCTGGATGTAGGCCTTGCGCGGCCCGCTGCCAAAACGCAACACGCGCAGGCTCCGCTGGGTGCCGCAGGCGCTCCAGGGCAAGGTATGGTCAATGTGCTGCATGCAGGCTCCTTAATGCTTGCGTGGGGCCAGGTAGGCCAGCCAGTGGCGCTCGGCCAGTTTGAACAGGCGCACCAGCAGGAAGGTCAGGGCAAGGTAGATCAGCCCGGCGGTGATGAACGCCTCGAAGGGCAGGTAGTAGCGCGCGTTGAAGGTTTTTGCAGCGCCCGTGATGTCCACCAGGGTGACGATCGAGGCCAGGCTGGTGGTCTGCAGCATCATCAGCACCTCGTTGCTGTACTGCGGCAGGGCCCGGCGCAAGGCCGAGGGCAGCAGGATGCGCCGGTACAGGGTCAGGGGTGACATGCCCATGGCGCGGGCCGCTTCCAGCTCGCCGCGCGGGGTTGCCCGCAGGCTGCCGGCCAACAGCTCGGCGCTGTAGGCGCTGGTGTTGAGGGCGAAGGCCAGGCAGGTGCAGAAGGTCGCGCTGGACAGGTACGGCCACAGCGGGCTTTGGCGCACGGCTTCGAACTGGGCCAGGCCGTAGTAGATCAGGAACAGCTGCACCAGCATCGGCGTGCCGCGGATCACATAGGTGTAAAGCCAGGCGGGGTAGCGCAGCAGGCACCTGCGCGAAACCCGCATGAGCCCCAGGGGGATTGCCAGCGCCAGGCCGCAGGCCAATGAAATCAGCAGAACCTTGAGGGTCAGGGCAATGCCGTTCAGGTACAGCGGCAGGTTCTGCCAGATCAGCTGGTAGTCGAGCATCATCGCAGCGGCTCCCTTACAGCTCGGCGGCTTTGTAGCCGGCCGAGTAACGTTGTCCCACGCCGCGCAGCAGCACCAGCGACACACTGGTCAGCAGCAGGTACAGCGCCGCCACGGCGAGGAAAAAGGTGAATGGCTGGTGGGTGGCGTCGGCCGCGTTCTTGGCCTTGAACATCATGTCCTGCAGGCCGATCACCGAGATCAGCGCGGTGGACTTGGTCAGCACCAGCCAGTTGTTGGTGAACCCCGGCAGCGCCAGGCGCACCATCTGCGGCAGGCTGATCCGCCAGAACACCTGCAGGCCGCTCATGCCATAGGCCGCGCCAGCCTCGGCCTGGCCCTTGGGAATGCCCAGGAAGGCACCGCGGAAGGTTTCCGACAGGTACGCGCCGAAAATGAAGCCCATGGTGCAGACCCCGGCGATGAAGGGGTTGATGTCGATGTACTGCGAGTAACCCAGGGCCAGCGCCAGGCGGTTGACCAGGTCCTGGCCGCCGTAGAACACCAGCAGGATCAGCACCAGGTCGGGGATGCCGCGCACCACCGTGGTGTAGACCTCGCCCAGCGCCGCCAGCCATTTGAGGGGGGACAGCCGGCAGGCGGCGCCGAACAGGCCCAGGCCGATGGCCAGCGCCATGGCCAGCAGGGCCAGTTCGATGCTCAGCCAGGCACCCTCGAGAATGCTCGATCCATAGCCGTGAAGCATGATGAAAACCCTCGCAAGCCAGCGTTACTGGCCGTAGATATCGAACGGGAAGTACTTGCTCTGCACCTGCTGGTAGGTGCCGTTGGCGCGGATCGCGGCGATGGCGGCGTTGAGGCGCGCCAGGTTGGCAGTGTCGCCTTTGCGCACGGCGATACCGGCGCCACGGCCGAAGTACTGAGGGTCGCTGATGTCCGGCCCGACCAGGGCAAAGCCTTGGCCGGCGGGGGTCTTGATGAAGCTCTCCGCGGTGTTGACGATGTCGGCGAGGGTGGCATCCAGGCGCCCGGACACCAGGTCGAGGAAGGCTTCGTTCTGCGAGGCATAGCGCACCACTTCGACGCCCGCGGGCTCCAGTTGCTCGGTGGCGAAACGGTCATAGGTGGAGGCGCGCTGCACACCTACCTTGCGGCCCTTCAGGTCCACGGCAGGTACGGCGAGCTGGCTGCCGGCCTTCATCGCGAACTTGCCCGGGGTGTGGTAGTAGCGGTCGGTGAAATCGACCGACTTCAGGCGGTCTTCGGTGATCGACATGGACGACAGCACGGCGTCGATCTTGCGCACCTTCAGCGACGGAATCATCCCGTCAAACTCCTGGATCACCCACTGGCACTTGACCTGCATCTGCGCGCACAGGGCATTGCCGATGTCGTAGTCGAAGCCGGCAAGTTCGCCTTCGGGTGTGCGGTAGGAGAAGGGCGGGTAGGCCGCCTCGATACCGATCCGCAGGCTTGCTTCATCGGCGTGGGCGAGGGCGCTGCAGGCACAGAGGGCCAGTGCGCCGAGAAGTCCGGTCTTGTTCATTTTATCGACTCCGGTGGGTGGGCAATGCCGCCCGGCGCTGCATGGGCGAGGGGGCGGCGGAACTGAAATTGACACAATTAATTTCACAAATCAATACGGTGAAAATAAACATGTCAAAAAAGGCGATGCCCGGTTCACCCTGGCGGCCGAGCGGGCGCCGGCAACCACTCCGACCCGAGGATGTATCTCTTTGTATCCGCCCCCGGCCTTTGCAATCTCGCTTACAAATACCGCTGCCGATGGATACGCCCCGGATACACGCCTGGGGCCAAATGCGTCAGCCCGAACGAAAAGCCTGTCGGCGATGTTCCGGGCCCTCATGGCACAACCCAACCGCTATCGGAGCAACATATGTCCAACACCAAGACTCGTATCGGCCTGCTCACCATCGCCCTGGTGGGCGGCATCAATCTCACCACCTCGGCCTTCGCTGTGGAGGCGTTGCCCCAGGGCTACCAGGTAGCCGCTGCCGGCAAGACCGCGGAAGGCAAGTGTGGCGAGGGTAAATGCGGCGCGGGCGCAGCCCAGGCCAAGGGCGCCCAGACGGAAGGCAAGTGCGGTGAAGGCAAGTGCGGCGATGCTTCCTTCGCCCGCACCGACACCGACCACGATGGCCGCGTCTCGCGCGCCGAACTGCTGGCGGTGGCGCCCAAGGCCAATGCCGAGTTCGACGCCATCGACGCCAACCACGACGGCTACCTGTCGGAAGGCGAGGTGTACCAGTTCCGCAAGGGCCAGTTCGACGCCAATGGCAAGCCATTCCCGGCCGACCTGTACAGCAAGCTGAGCCAGGCCAAGAACTGAACCTCGGTAATGCCCAAGCGCGGCGCCGGGCACCTGGCCCGGCCAAGCTCTTCGCTCGGTTTTTCCGATGCGCCGATCATGGAGCGCTTGAGTTTCGACCGGGCAATGGTCAGCGGTCGGTTGGCGTGGGCCGCGGGTGTTGCCGGCCGCTCTGGCTTGTTTCGCAAAGTTTTTGATTTTTTTGAAAAAAACGCTTTACAGGTAGGTCTTCGATCACTAATATGCGCCCCACACGACAGGCACATAGCTCAGTTGGTTAGAGCACCACCTTGACATGGTGGGGGTCGTTGGTTCGAGTCCAATTGTGCCTACCAAACAAAGTCCCGGTTTACCGGGCATCAAGAAAGGCGACCCGCAAGGGTCGCCTTTTTTGTTTTGGCCATCTGCCATGGCTTCCTTGGGCATCCGACCCAGGCGCGCGGAAAAATATCTGACATGGAAATTTGACAAGGCCCCGTCCTTGGCTATTTTCAGCCGAGCGCCTGAATATCAAGGAAGATAAAAATGAGCGTCATCAGGATCAATGGACGATCGATCCACTATACCGACACCCTACAAGGTGATGTCGCCCTGGTCTTCTCCCACGGCCTGCTCATGGACCGCAGCATGTTCGACGCACAAGTCGAAGCGTTGCGCGAGCACTACCGGGTCATCACCTGGGACCAGCGTGGGCATGGGCAGGCGGGGCCGAACCGTGAACCCTTCAGCCTGTGGGACAGCGCCGACGACCTGGCCGCGCTGCTCGACCATCTCGATATCCCCCAAGCCGTTCTGGTCGGTATGTCCCAGGGTGGCTATGTCAGCCTGCGCGCCGCCTTGCGCTACCCCGAAAAGGTCCAGGCATTGGTGTTGATCGCAACCCAGGCCGGGCTCGACGCGCCTGGGCAGCAGCAACTGTATGCGCAGTTGCTCGACGCCTGGATGAACTATTCGTTGACCGATGCCTTGGCGCAAACCGTGGCGGGCTTCATCCTCGGTGACGACCCGGCGTTGGCCGCGCCATGGATCAGCAAGTGGAAAGCCCTCGATACCACCACCCTCGCCCTGAACTTCAAGGCCCTCGCCGAACGCGATGACCTGCTGCCCCAATTGGCTCGCCTGCAACAGCCGGCCCTGGTGATCTGGGGCGACGCAGACCGCGCCATCAGCCAGGACAAGGCCCAGCAACTCAAGGCGGGGCTGGCCCACAGCCAGTTCTCCAGCGTCGCCGGTGCCGCGCATGCGGTGAACATGACCCACGCCGAGCGCGTCAACGCCGATATCCGCAGGTTCCTGTCCGAAGCCGTGACCTAGAGCGAACGCCACATTCGCCCTTCGATGACCTGACTCCAATTACAAAAGCAACAGGACGTTGATATGGATATCCCCGAGGGTTTCAAACCGTTGTTTCGCAGCAGCCCGTTCCTCGACCTGCTGGGCCCGTTCCATTACCGCGAAAGCCGCGATGGCTTTACCGTGGGTATTCGTGTGCAGGAAAAACACGCCAATGCGCGCGGCCTGGCCCATGGCGGCCTGTTCATGGCCCTGGCCGACATTGCCCTGGGCTACAACGCCGCGTTTTCCAAGGACCCGCCCCTGAAACTGGTGACCACCAGCCTGACCGCCGATTTCGCCGGCTCCGCCAAGGTCGGCGACTGGCTGGAGGCGACGGTCGACATCCAGAAAACCGGCAGCCGCCTGGTCTTCGCCAACAGCTACATCAACGTC
This sequence comes from Pseudomonas sichuanensis, assembly GCF_003231305.1. Lineage (GTDB taxonomy): Bacteria > Pseudomonadota > Gammaproteobacteria > Pseudomonadales > Pseudomonadaceae > Aquipseudomonas > Aquipseudomonas sichuanensis. Next base: position 52,349 of record NZ_QKVM01000032.1, read on the forward strand.
GGCGAGGAACGCGTGGTCCGCGCCAGCGCCTCGTTCCTGGTGGCTGGCTGACCGTACCACCGGCTGCTGGCTGAGCGCCGGCCGCCGCCCCCCAAGTGCCATTCATCCTGAATCATGGAGTGATCGACATGGACAGTGCCGCGCGCGCGCCGGAAAAACTTTCCGGGGTCGAAGACCGACCTGAACGCAAGGACCCCAAACGCAAAGCCATCAGCAGCCCGTACTTTCATCGGCTGCAACGCAAGCATTTCCTGCTGTTCGACGTGTTGCCCATCCTCGGCGTGGTCCTGGCGATCGCGCTGGCCTTCATTCACCCGGTCAGCACCGTGGACATCGGATTGTTCGTTGCCTTCTGGGCCCTGTCGGGCATCGGTATCAGCGTCGGCTACCACCGCTATTTCACCCACCGTTCGTTCAAGGCCAAGCCGATGGTCGGCGCCGCGCTGACCGTGCTCGGTTCGATGGCGGGGCAGGGCGCGCTGCTGTCCTGGGTCGCCATGCACCGCCGGCACCATGAACTGAGCGACCAGCCTGGCGACCCGCACTCGCCAAACCTGCATGGCCCGGGCCTGGTGGCCGGCATCACGGGCCTGGTGCACTCGCACTTCACCTGGATGAAGGAGCACGACTACCCCAACGTTGCCTACTATGCCCCGGACCTGCTGCGTGACCCGCTGGTGGCGCGCACCGCACGTCACTACTACAGCTGGGTCGCGCTGGGCCTGGTGCTGCCGGCCATCCTGGGCGGGTTGCTCAGCCAGTCCTGGTGGGGTGCGCTGACGGGCTTCTTGTGGGGGGGCGCCGTGCGCATGTTCGTCGTCGGCCACATCATCTGGTCGATCAACTCGCTGTTGCACCGCTTCGGCACCCGGCCCTACCAATCCCGCGACTTCAGCCGCAACGGCGGCGTGTTCGGCCTGCTGACGTTCGGTGAGGCCTGGCACAACAACCACCACGCCTTTCCCGAGTCGCCCTCGTTCGGCCTGCAATGGTCGGTGTTCGACCCAGGCTACTGGGTGATCCGCGGCCTGAACCTGGCCGGCCTGGCCTGGGACCTGCGGGTGCCCAGCGCGCAGCGAAGAACCAGCCGTAAAAACAGAACACTACAACCACGCTAACAAGGAAGCTCGATCATGACCTCATTCGAAGTTGTCACCGCCGACAAGGACACCGTGGTTCACTGGTGCAGGGAGCAGATCGGCCAGTTGCTCAACGCCCCTGCGAGCACTGTGGATGAACGCAAGGATTTCAGCGAACTGGGCCTGGACTCGTCGCTGGCCGTATCGCTGCTGATCGAGATCGAGCAAGCCTACGGCGTCGAGATCTCCGCCGAGGAGCTGTTCGACAACCCCTCGATCACGGCGGTCGCCAGCCTGATCGTGGCGCGCAGCAGGAAGGCCTGACCATGAGCACCGCGCCTGCCGAACAACGCCTGCACGCCGAGTCGCAAGCCATCCGTCATCACTACGACGTGGGCAACGACTTCTATGAATTGTGGCTGGACCCGACCTTGTCCTACTCCTGCGGGCGTTGGGTCGGCTGCGACACCCTCGAAAACGCCCAGAACAACAAGATCGCCTACCACCTCGACGCGATCGATGCACCACGCCTGCAGTCGGTCCTGGATGTCGGCTGTGGCTGGGGCGGGGTGCTGCAGGCCCTGGAACGGATGCCCAACATCAACCGCGCCGTGGGCCTGACGCTGAGCGAGCAGCAGGCCCGGCATATCGAGGCCCAGCCTTGGGGCAAGGTCGCGGTGCACGTCAGCAACTGGCAGGAATATGAGCCCGAGCAGCCATTCGACGGGATCATTTCCGTTGGCGCCTTCGAGCACTTTGCCGCCCCCACCGACAGCATCGAGGAAAAGATCGCGATCTATCGCCGGTTCTTCAGTGCCTGCCGTGGCTGGCTCAAGCCCGGCGGCCGGCTCTCGCTGCAGACCATCGCCTATGGCGCCATGGCCCGGGAGCAGGCCAGCCGGTTCTTCAACGAGCAGATATTCCCCAACGCGGACTTGCCGACCTTGAGCGAGATCGCCGAAGCGGCCCAGGGCGTGTTCGAGATCGAGCGCGTCGAGAATGGTCGCCTGGATTACGCGCGCACCTGCGAGCACTGGTACCGGCGGCTGTCCGCCAACCGGGCGCTGGCGGTGGAGCGGGTGGGTGAAGAGGTGGTCAACCGCTACCTGCGTTACCTGAAGATGTCGGCCTATGGCTTCCAGTTCGGCAAGATCCAGTTGTTGCGGCTCCAGCTCCACGCTCTGCGCTAATCCATCTGATGGAAGGAAACTGTCGATGTCCGAAAGTGCCCAGAGTCAGCGATCCTGCGCTGACAAACCCCTGCAGTTGCCGCGTTTCAACCCGTTCAGCGCCGAGTTCCGCGAAACGCCCTACCGGGTCTACGGCCAGTTGCGCGAACACAACCCGCTGCACAAGGTGCTGGGCATGTGGGTGGTCACCCGGCATGCCGATGTCATGGGCATCCTGCGCGACCGCAGTTGCAATGCCAGCATCATTCCCCAGCAGGTGGACAACCAGGCGGCCAGGTTCGGGCGCGACAATGCGCCGTTCCAGCGCCTGGCCTACAAGTCGATCGTGTTCACCGAGAACCCTGACCACAATCGCCTGCGCAAGCTGATGAACATCGCCTTCAGCGCCAAGGCGCTGGATCAGCTGCAGGCGCCCCTCGAGGGCATGGTCGAGGAGCTGCTGGCCGAGGGTTACCGGCATGGCGGCCTGGACATCGTCGCCGGGCTGGCCCAGCCCTTGCCGCTGCGCATCATGTGCCACTGGGTCGGGCTGCCGAGCGAGATGCACGCCACCATCGATGCCTGGACCCATGCCATTCGCTTCCTGCTCGAGCCGGGGTTGATGGTCAAGGACGATTTCGAGAAGGTCAGCGCCGTGCTCGATGACTACATGGCGTACCTCTCGACGGTGATCGACGAGCGCAGGCGAGCGCCCCGGCAGGACCTGATCAGCCAGCTGCTCGACCTGCAGTTGGATGGTGACCGCCTGAACCAGGAAGAGCTGATCTTCGTCTGCATCATGTGCTTCGTGGCCGGCAACGAAACCACCAAGAGCCTGATCGGCAACGCCATCCACGCCTTGCTCGAGCACCCGGCGCAGTACCGCTTGCTGCAACAGCGCCCGGAGCTGGTCGCCGGCAGTGTGCAGGAGGCGCTGCGTTACGAGACGCCGTTGCAGCACACCAAACGCCTGGCCACCCGCGATCTGGTGCTGGACGGCCAGCCGATCAAGGCCGGCGAGCAGATCCTGCTGTGCCTGGGTTCGGCCAACCGGGACGAGCGAGTGTTCGCCGATGCCGAGGCGTTCGATATCGAGCGCAAGACCAAAGGCCACCTGGCATTCGGCTACGGCATGCATGGCTGCCTGGGCGCTTTGCTGGCCGAGCGTCAGGCCGAAGCAGTGATCGGGCGCTTGCTGCAAGGGCCGCCGATGCTGCGCGGGGGCGCCGCGCCCAGCTGGCAATCGGGCAGCTTCATCGTGCGCAGCCTGGCGGCCCTCGATGTCCAGTTCGCCTGACGCTGCGAGGCGGCCGAACATGCACGGGCAAGGCGTTTCGCTGGTGTGCTTCCCCCATGCCGGCGGCAGCAATGCCACCTACAACGCGTGGGGCGCGCGCCTTGGGCCGGGCATCCGGCGGCTGCGGCCGGGCTGCTTCGACAGCCACGGGCAACGCGCCGGTTTCAGTACCCTCGACGGCCTGGCCCTGCATATCGCCGGGCAACTCGCCGGCCAGCCCGCACCGCTGGTGTTCTATGGCCACAGCATGGGGGCGATCCTGGCCTACGAGGTTACGCGCCTGCTGGCGCGTGACAACCCGCGGCAGGTGGCACACCTGTTCGTCTCTGGGCGCCGCGCGCCGCAGTTGGCCGCGCGGCTTGCGCCGGTTCACCAGTTGGCCGATCACGCCTTCATCGAGGCCTTGCGCGCCTATGGCGGGGTGCCTGCTGCATTCGATGGCAACAGCCGCCTGCTGCACAGCCTGGTGCCGGTGATTCGCGCCGACCTGGCGTTGGTCGAAACCTATGGTTATACGCCCCACCCGCCGTTGCGGTGCCCGATCACGGCGATCCACGCCACGGATGACCGGGTCGTGGTGGCTGACGAGCTCATGGCCTGGCAGCACAGGACCTGCGCCGCGTTCGAGTTTCAGGCCTGTGACGGCGGCCACTTCTTCCATGTCGAGCAGCCGCAGCGGCTGGTCGATCTTCTGCAGCGATCATTCGCCGGGCCACTCGACAGGAGCGTTGCATGCGCGCCACCCCATTGATCACAGACTGCCTCGACCGGCACAGCCAACACTGCCCGGACAAGCCGGCCTACCTGTTCCTGAGCGAAGGCTTGCAGGTGGAACGCCAGCTAACCTTCGTGCAGTTGCGCACGGCGGCCAGGCACTTCGCCGGGCAACTGCTCAGCCGGGCGCGGCCGGGTGACCAGGCGCTGTTGATCCTGCCGCCAGGGCTGGATTTCATCGTGGCGTTCTTTGCCTGCCTGTACGCCGGGGTGGTCGCCGTGCCCTTGTGCCCGCCCAATAAAAGGCGCTCGCAGCGCACCCTGCAAGGCATCGCCGAGGACTGTTCGGCGCGGCTGGTTGTCACGGTCAAGGTGCTCGGCGATGCGCTCGAAGGCCAGGGGCCGCGCGAGGGACTGGTCTGGCTGGCCATGGACAGCCAAGACCTGCCCGAGCCAGTGCCGCTGTGTGTACCGGCAGCCGACCCGCACACCCTGGCCTTCATCCAGTACACCTCTGGTTCCACCAGCGCGCCGAAAGGGGTGATGGTGAGCCACGGCAACATCGCCGCCAACCAGGCCATGATCTGCCAGGCATTCGGCCACAACCCGGACTCCACGGTGGTCGGCTGGGTGCCGCATTACCATGACCAGGGCCTGATCGGGAACATTCTGCAGCCCATGTTCGTCGGCGCCACCAGCGTGCTGATGTCGCCAGTGACGTTCATGCGCTGGCCGTTGCGCTGGTTGCAAGCGATTTCCAGGTATCGGGCGCACTCCAGCGGCGGCCCCAACTTCGCCTTCGCGGCGTGCATCAAGGCCTTGGCCCGTGAGCCGGACATCGAGCTCGACCTGCGCAGCTGGCAGGTCGCGTTCAATGGCGCCGAACCCATCCAGGCCGAGACCCTGAACGCCTTCCAGGCGGCATTCCAGCGCCATGGCCTGCGCCGCGAGGCGATCTACCCCTGCTATGGCTTGGCCGAGTGCACCCTGCAGGCGTGCGGCAACGAGAAGGGCAGGGGCCCGGTGACCCTAACCGTCGACCCCGAGGCCTTGCGCGACGGCCGTATCCTGCTGGCGTCGCGGGGCCAGACCCTGGTCAGCTCCGGCCGGGCGATGGCCGGTTCGCAAGTCGCGATCGTTGACCCTGGTTCAGGCAACGCCCTGGCAGCCTGCACCATCGGCGAGGTCTGGATCAGTGGCCCGCACGTTGCCCAGGGTTACTGGAACCAGCCCGCGCTGTCCGCGCAGGCCTTCTGCAACCCGTTATCGGGGGCCATTCAGGCACCTTATTTACGTACCGGGGACCTGGGCTTCATCCACCAGGGCGAGCTATACGTAACCGGGCGGATGAAAGACGTGATGATCATTCGCGGCAAGAACTACTACCCACATGACATCGAACACAGCGTTTCGGCCGCCCACCAGAGCCTCGAAGATTCGGCCTGCGCGGTGTTCGCCGTGGCCGGTTCCGAGGAAAAGGTCATCGTGGTGCAGGAAGTTCGCCGCGAATGGCGCAAGAAGATCGTGCTGGACGAAGTGATCTCGATCATTCGCCAGGCGGTGGTCAGCCACAACGACATCACCCCCCACGACATCGTGCTGCTGATGCCCGGCAAGCTGCTCAAGACCAGCAGCGGCAAGGTCATGCGCAGCGCCATGCGTACCCAGTACCTGGATCAGACTCTCGAGCGGCTGCAGGGTTAGCAGCGCTTCTCAGGCCAACGACAAGGAACGACACCATGCAAGAGTTCACTGCAAGCAACCCGGATTACGACGCCCATGTGCAAGCCGCAGTGCTGAGCATGCCGGCGGCCAGGCTGCTGGGCTTTCATTACAACTACCTCAAGCCAGGCTACTGCGAGATCGAGCAGCCCACGCGAAAAGAGCTGACCCAGCACAACGGCTACCTGCAGGGCGGCATCATCGGCACCTTGGCGGACTTCGCCGCAGGCTCGGCCGCAGGGACCCTGCTGCCGCCCGGCTGGGTCAACATGACCACCGACTTCACCGTCAAGCTGATCGCGCCGGCGGACGGCGAGCAGGTGCTGGCCAGGGGCCGGGTGATCAGCGCGACGCACAACACCACAGTGGCCGCGGCCGAGCTGTTCGCCATCAAGCAGGGCAAGGAAACCCTGTGCGCCACGGCGCTGGTGACCTTGCGCAACATCCCGTTGCGGGCGTGACGGCAGGCGCCGCAGGCCTCACACCGGCAGGCTTGTATACGGCTGTTCTTCCCCAGGGCTGCGGGCAAATTCGCGCTTGTACTCGCGGCTGAACTGCGAGGTGCTCTGGTAGCCCACCCGATGCGCCGCCTGGGCCACGCCCAGGCCTTCGCCGATCAGCATCTGCTGGGCCTTGAGCAGGCGCAGGCGCTTGAGGTACTGCATCGGCGCCAGGTCGGTGCTGCGCTTGAAGTGCTCGTGGAAGGTCGACACGCTCATGTTGGCCCGGCTGGCCAGCTCTTCCACGCTCAGGGCTTCGGCGTAATGCTCGCGCAAGAAGGCCAGCGCGGCGCCGATGCGGGCGAAGTGCCCCTGCTGTTCGACCAGCGCCCGCAACACCCCGGCCTGTGGCCCGCGCAAGGCGCAATAGAGCACCTCGCGCACCCGTGCCGGGCCCAGCACCCTGGCGTCCAGTGGGTCCTGCAGGCACTGCAGCAGGCGTTCGACGCTGCCGCGCATGGCCGCGTCCAATGCCGCCGAGCTCATCGATTGCGGGGTTTGCACCTGCACCGGCGCATCCGGTGCCAGGTTCATGCTTTGCACCAGCTCCCCCAGCTGCGCCCGGTCGATATCCACCGAAACCCCTAGCAGCGGAGCGTCCGGGGTGGCGAAGGTTTCGCACATGAAAGGCACCGACAACGCCTGGATCAGGTAATGCCCAGCCCCGTATTCCAGGGTGCGCGGGCCAAGGCGCGCCAGTTTGCTGCCCTGGGCCAGGATGATCAGGCTGGGCTCGTAGATCTGCGGGCTGCTGGCCACATAGTGGTCCCAGGTCAGCACCTGTACCTGAGGCAGCGTGGTCGGCACGAAGCCTGGGCGCGTGGCGAGGCCGCGGATTAATGAGCAGAGCGTGGCGTTGGCATCCACGTGGCGGGTGAGGTGCATGGTCAACCTGGGCAGAGAATCGGACAGTGGCATCTTCGCAGAATCGCAGTTCAGCGCCAGAGGTGGCCTGGCGATTCCGGAGAATCAGGCATGCATGCCGGAGAATCGGCGATGGGCGAGGGCGGTTCTGGCGCCCAGAATGCGCCGCCTGAATCGTTTCACTTTTCGAGGTGCCCCATGTACAACGCCATCGGCTACGCCGCCCAGACCCCTAGCAGCCCCCTGGCTCCCATGACCTTCCAGCGCCGCAGCCCGCGCGCCGATGATGTTGCCATCGAAATCCTCTACTGCGGCGTGTGCCACTCCGATATTCACCAGGCGCGCAACGAGTGGGGCATTGCCGTGTACCCGCTGATGCCGGGCCACGAGATCGTTGGCCGGGTCACGGCGGTGGGCGAAAAAGTCAGTCGCTATCAGGTCGGTGACCTGGTCGGCGTGGGCTGCATGGTCGACTCCTGTCGCTACTGCGAGGCCTGCCGTCAGGACGTCGAGCAATACTGCCTGCAAGGCCCGACCATGACCTACGCCACCCCCGATCGGGTGGACGGCAGCAACACCATGGGCGGCTACTCCAACAGCATCGTGGTCAGCGAACACTTCGTGCTGCGCATCCCCCAGGGCCTGGACCTGGCCAGTGCAGCGCCGATTCTGTGCGCTGGCATCACCACCTACTCGCCACTCAAGCACCATGGCGTCGGCCCAGGCCACAAGGTCGGCGTGCTGGGCATGGGCGGCCTGGGCCACATGGGCATCAAGTTCGCCAAGGCGCTGGGCGCCGAAGTGACCCTGTTCACCCGCTCGGCGAGCAAGGCCGAAGAAGCCCGCCGCCAGGGCGCCGACCATGTGATCGTCTCCACCGATGCCGAACAGATGCGCGCCGCTGCCGGGCGTTTCGACTTCCTGCTCGACACCATTCCGGTGCAGCATGACCTCAACCCCTACCTGGAAACCCTGGCGTTCGGTGGCGTGCATATTCTGGTCGGGCTGATCGAGCCGGTCGATCCGCCGGTGCATGCCGCCAACCTGGTGATGAAGCGCCGGGTGCTGGCCGGGTCGTTGATTGGCGGGATCGCCGAGACTCAGGAGGTACTGGATTTCTGTGCAGAGCACGGGATCAGCTGTGATATCGAGATGCTCGATATCCGAAACATCAACCAGGCGTATGAGCGGATGATCGTCGGGGATGTGAAGTATCGGTTCGTGATCGACATGGCGACTTTGCAGGCCTGATCGAATCGCGGGGCAAGCCCGCTCCCACGCCAGCACTGGTGGTCGTGGGAGCGGGCTTGCCCCGCGAATGCGTTGTTGCGTCTTGCCATGGCGGCGCCCTGTGGTTGTGACGCCTGGCCTTGATGCGTACCATGCCCGGCATCCTTCCAATAACAACACGTGCGTCAACGGCCCTGATCCCCGGCTGCCGACGCGCGCCCTGTTGCCTTGCCCGCGGAGAAACACCCCCTCACATGAATGGCCCCGTACCTACCACAATGCCGCCCACCGCCGGCACCGGCAGCTGGCTGAGCGTCATCGCCCTGGCGCTGGCGGCGTTCATCTTCAACACCACCGAGTTTGTCCCGGTGGCGCTGCTCAGCGACATCGGCCGCAGCTTTGACATGACCACCGCGCAGGTCGGCCTGATGCTGACCATCTACGCCTGGGTGGTGGCGCTGGCCTCGCTGCCGATGATGCTGATGACCCGCAACATCGAGCGCCGCCGCCTGCTGTTGCTGGTGTTCCTGGTGTTCATCGTCAGCCATGTGCTGTCGTGGCAGGCGCAAAGCTTCGCCATGCTGCTGGTCAGCCGCATCGGCATCGCCCTGGCCCACGCGGTGTTCTGGGCGATCACCGCGTCGCTGGCGGTGCGGGTGGCGCCGCCGGGGCAACAGGCCAAGGCCCTCGGGCTGCTGGCCACCGGCACCACCCTGGCCATGGTCATGGGCATTCCGCTGGGGCGGGTGGTGGGTGAGGCGCTGGGCTGGCGGGTGACCTTCCTGGGCATCGCCGGGGTGGCGCTGGCGACCATGCTCTGCCTGATGAAATCGCTGCCGCTGCTGCCCAGCCAGAACTCGGGCTCGCTGCGCAGCCTGCCGATCCTGTTCAAGCGCCCGGCGCTGGTGATCACCTATGTGTTGGTGACGCTGGTGATCACCGCGCAGTTCACGGCCTATAGCTACATCGAACCCTTCGCCCTGCACGTGGCGCAGATCGGCGGCGAGCGCACCACGCTGCTGTTGTTGCTGTTCGGTGGCGCGGGCGTGTTCGGTTCGCTGCTGTTCAGCCGCTACAGCGATCGCTTCCCCCATGGTTTCCTGGTCGGTTCGATCGGTGCGCTGGCGGCGTGCCTGCTGTTGCTGTTGCCGCTGTCGGGCAACTTCTACCTGTTCGCCGGCCTGAGCATGGTCTGGGGCATCGCGATCTTGAGCTTCAGCCTGTCGCTGCAATCCAAGACCCTCAAGCTCGCCTCGGACGCCACCGATGTGGCCATGGCGCTGTTCTCGGGCATCTACAACATCGGCATCGGCGGTGGTGCGCTGCTGGGCAGTATCGTCAGCAGCCAGACGGGTGTGGCGAACATCGGCATGGTCGGCGGGGGCGTGGCGGTGGTCGGGCTGCTGCTGGCGGCGGCCAGCACCCGGCGATTCCGTGAGGCGCTGGGCGGGGCTTAGCCCCCCAGGTTCAGCGCGGCCTCTTTCAGCCAGACCCGCGCGCCCTCGCTGCCGGCCTTGAGCTCGATGGCCTGCCCCGCCGGCAGGCGCATCCAGCTCCAGGTCGGCAAGCTGCCCGCCGCGCCGTGCAAGCGGCCGGCCAGTACCAGCAGCTCCAGCCCACGGCCACTGTCCCAGCGGCATGTGCCAGTGGGCTGCAGCACCTCCAGCCAGACCCGTTCATGGTCATTTTCGAACAGCGTTCCGCCCTGCGCAGGTAACTGCATCACCAGCGCCTGGCGATCCTGCGGATGGAACTGGCGCAGGCGCACGAAGATCACACAGCCCTCGCTGGCGCCCGGGGCATGGGCGCTGCCCGGTGGATTGCGCACGTAGCTGCCGACCGGGTAACGGCCGTGCTCATCCTCGAACACCCCTTCCAGTACCACGAACTCCTCGCCGGCACCGTGCACATGGGCACTGAAACGGCTGCCCGGCGCATAGCGCACCAGCGAGGTGGCCCGCGCCTGCTCGCCGCCGACCCGGTACAGCATGCGCCGCTCGACGCCGGGCAGCGGGCTGGGCTGCCAGGGCAATGCGGCGCCGTGCGCGGTCACGGGGCGGGACAGGTCGGCGTTCAGTTGCAGGTCGTGCATGCTGGCTCCAGTCAGCGCAGGAAGGGGTTGCGCAGGCGCACCCAGACGATCGCCGGCAGGGCCATCAGCAACCATTTGAGGTAGCGGTTCACGTCGTACTGTTCGCAGGCCACGCCGATGACGGTGCACACCACCACCACCGCGAGGAACTCGATCATCTTGTGCATCGGTTGCTTTCCATCATTGGTGCAAAGGAGGGCGCGCACTTTACCAGTTGGCAGGCCAGCATAGCGCCGTTGCATTTCGCCGTAACATTTTCGCGCTTTACAGTTGAGCGTGCCCAGCTACCGTCCTGGCATTTTCATCAGCCAAGGACGCGCCCCATGCCTACTCACAACGGCGGCTGCCTGTGCGGCCGTATCCGCTTCAGCGCTCGCGGTACGCCGCGGTTTCCCCACACCTGTTCCTGCCATCTGTGCCAGCGCCATTCCGGCAGCCTTACCCTGTGCTGGGTGGAATTCGACAAGGCCGACGTGTCGTGGACCGGGGAGGGCGGGGCGCCGAGCCTGTATCGCTCATCCGAAGGCGCCAGCCGCGCCTTCTGCCCGACCTGCGGCAGCTCCCTCGGGGCCATCGACGATGCGCCTACGGTGGCCTTGCTGCTGGGCTGTTTTGACGCGAAAGGGGCCGATACCTTTCGGCCGACCACACATTCGTTCAGCACCTCGCGGCCACGTTGGTGGACGCCCGGCGTTCGCACTGACACCCTGTGAGCGGCCAGCCCAACCAACACGTCATGGAAGATCGCAATGCTCAAGCGCAACAGCCTGGTCCCCGAACTGATCGTCAGCGACCTCGAGGCCAGCCTAGGTTTCTGGGTTTCACTGCTGGGGTTCGACATCGCCTATCAACGCCCGGAACAGCGTTTCGCCTACCTGGACCTGACCGGGTCGCAGGTCATGCTCGAACAGCTCGACCCCGATGACAACTGGCTTACCGGCCCGATGGAGAAACCCCTGGGGCGGGGCATGCACCTGCAGATCGACGTGGTGGCGGTCGAGCCGCTGATCGAACGCCTTGAGCAGCAACGCTGGCCGCTGTTCAGGCCCTGCGAGGAAGTGTGGTACCGGGTGGCAGAGGCTGAAGTGGGGCTGCGTCAGTTCCTTGTGCAGGACCCCGACGGCTACCTGCTCAGGCTGGCACAGTGGCTGGGTGAAAGGCCCGTTCAAGTGACGTCGTGCTGTTCCCTTGAGTGACCGGGGCCGCAAGGCAGCCCCGGTTGACGCGATGCCAGTGCCTGGCTTGCCGAGGTTGTGCGGCCTGCTGCCAACCGCATGAAAGGCGCTATCCTTGCCCCATGACCAACCAACCGCCACTACGCCACCCATGCCCCCCGGGCGCCTGTGACTGCGGCCGCGAGCAGTTGCTCGACGGCCCGGCCGAAGGGCGGCGCATCCTGCTGCTTACCCGCGAGGAAGAAAAGCGCCTGGTCGAGCGCCTGGAAAACCTCAAGGACCTCGACGACCTCCACCATCTGCAAGGGCGTCTGTACCAGAACCTCGGCATCCGCGTGCACATCGCCCCCGGCTACAACGAGGTACGCACCATGCGCGGCATCGTCATCGAACTGGAGGCGCTGCCCGGCCTGTGCCGCAAGACCCGTCAGGCGATCCCCGCCGCCATCCGCCGTGGCCTGGAGCGCAATCCGCAGGTGGCGTATCGCCTGCTGGATGCCCATGACTTGCTGGGTGGCACCTAGCGCATCGCCGCCAGCTTGATCCCGAACCCTACTAGGCAGGCACCCGCCAAACGCTCCAGCAGGTTGCTGACCCGTGGGCTGGCACGCATGCGCTCGGCCAGGTGGTGGGTGAGCAGCACGGCGACCAGGCCGTAGAGCAGAGTCAGCGCTGCCACGGTCACCGCCATGAAGCCGAAGGTCAGCATGCCCTGGTGCTTCACCGGGTCGATGAACAGTGGGAAGAACGCCATGTAGAACATGATCGCCTTGGGGTTGAGCAGGGTGATCATCATGGTCTGGCGCAGGTAGCGCCCGCCGGCCATGCCACTGTCGCGCGGCGCCGCGCCGGGCTTGCTCAGCACCATGCGCAAACCGAGCCAGGCCAGGTAGGCGGCGCCGGCCCACTGCACCACGTGGAACGCTGCCGGGTATGCGGCCAGCAGGGTGGCCACGCCCGCCACCGCCAGCCACATCAGCACCTGGTCACCGAGGATCACCCCGAAGGTGGCGGCCAGGCCGCCCTTGATGCCGCCCTTGCCGGTGGCGGTAATCAGGGCGAAGTTGCCGGGGCCGGGGATCGCCAGGAGGATCAGGAACGCAATCACGAAAGCGCCGTAGTCGGTCACGCCGAGCATGGGGGAGTTCTCCAGGTGCGGGGTTGGCGGGCAGAAGACGATATATGCCATCATCCGCGGCGCTTGCAAAGCCGCAATATCACAAGGAGGTGAGGATGGCGTTTTCAACCGATGAACGTGAGCAACTGCTGGCGGTCAAGGGCGTCGGCCCGACCGTGCTGCAGCGCCTGGAACAGCTCGGCTACAGCTCGCTGGCCCAGCTGGCCCAGGCCGACGCCCGGCAGATCGTCGAGGCCGCCGCCGGCCTGGTCGGCTCCAGTTGCTGGAAGAACAGCCCCCAGGCCCGCAGCGCGATCCAGGCCGCCATTGCCCAGGCCAGGTCATCGACTGGAGTACCCGGCTAATTTTCCCCAGCCGCTTTTCGTTTCCTTGAGAGCCACGCTGCGCCCCGCGCATTCGGCCCTCATCATCCAAGGAGACAGGCAATGACTTCCGTTTTCGACCGCGACGACATCGTGTTCCAGGTAGTGATCAACCACGAAGAGCAATATTCCATCTGGCCCGACTACAAGGCCATCCCCAATGGCTGGCGCGCGGCCGGCAAAAGCGGCCTGAAGCAGGACTGCCTGGCCTGGATCGATGAAGTCTGGACCGACATGCGCCCGCTGAGCCTGCGCCAGCAGATGGCCGCAGCCGCCGCACAGTGACCACGGTGAACCTGCTGTGCCTGCCGTACTCCGGGGCCAGTGCCATGGTCTACAGCCGCTGGCGGCGCAAGCTGCCGGCCTGGCTGCAGGTGCGCCCGGTGGAGCTGCCGGGCCGCGGCGCGCGGCTGGGCGAGGCGCTGCACACCGACATGCAGGCCCTGGCCCGGCAGCTGGCCAGCGAACAACGGCTGGCGGCCAACGCTCCCTATGCCTTGCTCGGGCACAGCCTGGGGGCGCTGGTGGCCTTCGAGCTGGCCCACGAGCTGCAGGCATTGGGCTGCCCGCCACCTTTGGCGCTGTTCGCCTGCGGCACGGCGGCCCCGACCCGGCGCGAGGACTATGACGGCGCGAACTGGCGCGAGCCGAAGAGCGACGAAGCGCTGCTGGCCGAGTTGCGCAAGCTGGGCGGTACGCCCGAGGAAGTGCTGGCCAACCAGGAGTTGATGAGCCTGACGTTGCCGGTGGTGCGCGCCGACTTCCTGTTGTGCGGCCGCTATGCCTACCGTCAGCGAGCCCCGTTGCACTGCCCGCTGCATGTGCTCGGCGGTGACACCGACCGCGCCAACGCCGAACAACTGCAGGCCTGGCGCCGCGAGTCCCAGGGCAAGTTCAGCCTCGAGATGTTCCCCGGCGGGCACTTCTTCATCCATGAACATGAAGACCGTGTGCTGGGTGCGCTTACCGGTGCGCTCGAGCCGCTGCGGCTCACCGCCTGATTGACGTCACCCCTTGCCTGGGCGAGGCTTGTCGCCTGCGTGGCGTCACGGCCACGGTTTTCCAGGCAAGGGGCTGACAATGCTGATCGATTCAACACGCGCCACGCTGCTGGTGGTCGACATCCAGGAAAAACTCATCGGCGCCATGAGCGACCCCGCAGGCACAGAGGCCCGGGCGCGCTGGTTGCTGGCAGCGACCGCCGACCTGGCACTGCCCACGGTGATTTCCGAGCAGTACCCAAAAGGCCTTGGCCACACCCTCGAATCCCTCAAGGCGGCTGCGCCAAGCGCCGTCATCGTCGAGAAGACCCACTTTTCCTGCGTCGCCGCCGACTGCCTGCCGGCCAGCCTGCTGGGCCGTGAGCAGGTGATCGTGTGCGGTATGGAAACCCACGTCTGCGTGCTGCAGACCGTGCTCGGCCTGCTCGCCCTGGGCAAGCAGGTGTTCGTGGTCGAGGACGCCTGCGACAGCCGTACCGCCGCCAGCAAGGCCGCAGGCCTGGCACGCATGCGCGCCGCCGGGGCACAGATCGTCACCCGCGAGATGGTGCTGTTCGAACTGATGGGCAGCGCCAGCCACCCGCTGTTCCGCCATATCAGCAAGACCTACCTGGTGGGTGAACAACCCTGACGATTGGCCTCGCTAAGACACGCCCAACAGCTCGCCGGCACAGCCCTCGTTGCAGGCGTTGTCGGTGTCGGCTGTTTGTCTGCTGATGATGTTTGTGAGAATTCCACTACAGCTAAATGGGAAAGCCCCCTCATTCCGTCGGGGTGGTTCCTGACTCCTTCAGGTGCCACCGCCTGAGTATCGTCTCTCGCCACGATTCAGGCTGACTGATGGCTGGCCCAACTGAGTAATCCGTTGCATGCCCGGCGCGCCGGGCACCCTGGCTGCGGCCTGGTATGCAACTTGTCTGTGCTGCGCAATCGATCTGCCTGGATGCCCTCGATGATCAGGTACCAGGAGCAGCGATTCCATGCCCGGAAGGTCTTGCGACACCTTTGTGAAACCCTGCGCCTTGCAGGTGGCGATCACCCCGTTGGCCGAAGTCCAAGCCGAAGACGTCGGCCGTGGCGCCGCCGTGTTCGACGCCTGGCTGCGGGAAGTCAGTGCCGGCCATGCCACCCTTGAGCGCCTCAAGGCTGTCGCCGGCAATGTGCCGGTGGCGGGCAACAGCATCGCCCTGATCGACGCACTCGGCGCTATCACGACCCTGGCCCGCAGCCAGGTACCCGACCCGCTCGACTGCGCCACCTTTGCCCTCAACCTGATCGGGCTGGTCACTTCGCCTGCCGGTGAGGCGCCGGCACGCATGAGCTTGCGGCCGATGCTGCTGTTCGTGCGCCAGGAGGGTAAGCAGGTGCTCGACGATGCCTCGGTCGAACTGCTGGCCGGCCACCTCAACGCCGATATCGTCGGCAGCCTTGATAATTTCGTCAGCCAGGCCGCCGACAAACTCAAGGGCATCCTCGCCGAGGCCGCCACGCTCGGCGAGCGGATCATCCTCGATATTGCCAGTGGCCTGTCCGCCCTGGCCGATGGCGCCGGCCCAAGAAACGCCCGCCCGGCATCCGCCACGAGCAGCGCGCTGATGCACAACCCGCTGGCCACGCTCGACAACTACCTCGCCGGTGCCTTCAGTGCCTACAAGCACGCTGGCCAGGGCATGACCAGCGCCACCGTCAGCCCCACCCTCAGCCCTACGACCAAGGCCGAGCTGCTAGCCCACAGCGCGCACCTGCGCACCCTGGCACCACTGGTGCGCGGCACGATCCTCAAGCTGGGCGATGCCGGCAGCCCCGGT
>NZ_QKVM01000033.1 GCF_003231305.1 Pseudomonas sichuanensis
AATGATGGCGGGTTGGGTGTGGAATGCGTATTGCTCATTGACGGCAAAGTAGGAGAGGCTATTTTGCATGCCGAGTTTTCAATTGATGGTGATAAGTGTGAGTTAATGTACAAGTACATAGGCTCTTGACTTCAGGAATGCTTAGCGTTGTTGCTCTTTAATGAAGATGGGTTGAAGTTTAGAATTTTGAATCGCCCCTGGTTTCGTATGCACTAGGGGCGATGCACTGCTAGGGATAACTGTAATTAGGTGATCAGAGGCGAGCCCAGGCCTATTCGGCGCGCGCACCGCTCAACCCAATTGCCAGGGCGCCAGCACGCCGACTCCCTGGCACAGCACCACTCAGTGCCTCATCCCCAACTCGGCATCATCCATCAGCGCCTTGGCCAGCGCGCTCAGGTAATACGACGCCCACAGCAGTTGCGGTTTTTCCTCCATGATCCCGGCGATGGTCAGGTCGCGTACGCAGCCCATCAGCTCCGATGCCTGGTCACGGGCGTGCTGGCAGGGGATGCCGGGTTCAATGCAGAACAGCGGGGCGGTCATGCCTTCGCCTTGGTAGAACTTGGTTTTGCCCGCAGTGGTGCGGGGCGTGGTGTCGTCTGTGTTCATTGCTCACTCTCCCTGAAATGATCGGTGCCTGGGCGGGCCCCATCGCGGGTCAAGTCGCATCGGCGCACCGCCGCTCCCACGGATGCAGGCATAACCCTGCGGGCTGGGGGGGGCGTGGGAGCGGCGGTGCGCCGATGCGACTTGCCCCGCGATAGCGCCAGCCCAGGCGACACATGACCAACGGCCTAGTGGAACGCCCGGGGCTCCATCTGCGGCATCTGCACCTGAATCAGTGCCGACTCAAGCAGCACCCGCAGCGCCTCGATCTCATGCATCAACGCCATGATCAGAATCGACGCGGGCGACTTGGACTGCTGGACCGAAATGGCCTGATGCGCCACAGCCTGCGCGCACAGGGCGTACTCCGTGGCCTGGATCAGGGTGTCCTCAAGGGAATGATGATTGTGGGGTGGATCTGGGACGATCTTTAGCATGGTTTCAGTCCTGTTCGTGAAATAAGGACCACCACCGCAGGCTGTCAAACAAGAAGGTGGCAGCTGTACATGGGTTGACAGACCGGTGAACAAAACCAAAAGACCGGCGCACACGGAGGTGCCCCACGCACAGCCGCCATAAAAGCAAAGCCATGCGGTTTGTTCAGGACGGCCTGTCAAAGCCGGTCACTGTTTTCGCAGCGACCGCCCGAGACTAGAGGCCAACCCAGACCACCGCAATGGCTTGAAAGGACCTGGCAGTATGTTTGGGAAATGGACTACAGGAAAGGTGCTTAATCTGATTCTTCCCATTCCCATTTACCGCCCACCACCCCGCAAAAAGTCGCTTGAGCGTGGGAGCCTTCGCCTTCGAACCTGTCGATACCCACCCTCGCTACCACCTGCCTATCGCCACAATAGCGAACGGTGGTTGTTCTAAAACCTGCGAAGTAGGACAATTATCGGCTTCACGTCCCAACCAGCGACCTTGCATGGCCTTTCTTGCACTTGGTATCAACCATAAGACTGCCTCGGTAGACGTACGCGAGCGCGTGGCGTTTACCCCAGAGCAGCTGGTGGATGCCCTGCAGCAGCTCTGCCGACTGACCGCCAGCCGCGAGGCGGCGATCCTGTCCACCTGCAACCGCAGCGAACTCTATATAGAGCAAGACCAGCTCGGCGCCGACGCGGTGCTGCAATGGCTGGCCGACTATCACCAGCTGAGCCTCGATGAACTGCGCGCCAGCGCTTACGTGCACGAAGAGCACGACGCGGTGCGGCACATGATGCGGGTGGCTTCGGGCCTCGACTCGCTGGTGCTGGGCGAACCGCAGATCCTCGGCCAGATGAAGTCGGCCTACGCCGTGGCCCGTGAGGCCGGCACCGTCGGCCCGCTGCTCGGGCGCCTGTTCCAGGCCACCTTCAGCGCCGCCAAGCAGGTGCGCACCGACACCGCCATCGGCGAGAACCCGGTGTCGGTGGCCTTTGCCGCGGTCAGCTTGGCCAAGCAGATCTTCTCCGACCTGGGGCGCAGCCAGGCGCTGCTGATCGGTGCCGGCGAAACCATCACCCTGGTCGCCCGCCACCTGCACGAGCAGGGCGTGCGCCGCATCGTCGTGGCTAACCGCACCCTTGAACGCGCCAGCATGCTGGCCGAGCAGTTCGGCGCCCACGCCGTGCTGCTGGCGGATATCCCGCAGGAGCTGGCCAACAGCGACATCGTCATCAGCTCCACCGCCAGCCAGTTGCCGATCCTGGGCAAGGGTGCGGTGGAAAGCGCGCTGAAGCAGCGCCGGCACAAGCCGATCTTCATGGTCGACATCGCGGTGCCGCGTGACATCGAGCCGCAGGTCGGCGACCTGGATGACGTCTACCTCTACACCGTCGACGACCTGCACGATGTGGTCGCCGAAAACCTCAAAAGCCGCCAGGGCGCGGCCCAGGCTGCCGAAGAGCTGGTGTCGGCCGGTGCCGACGATTTCATGGTGCGCCTGCGCGAGCTGGCCGCGGTGGATGTGCTCAAGGCCTATCGCCAACAAAGCGAGCGCCTGCGCGACGAAGAGCTGCAAAAGGCCCAGCGCCTGCTGGCCAACGGCGGCAACCCCGAAGAAGTACTGGCGCAACTGGCCCGGGGGCTGACCAACAAACTCCTGCACGCGCCCAGCGTGCAACTGAAAAAGCTCTCTGCCGAAGGCCGCCTCGATGCACTGGCCATGGCCCAGGAACTCTTCGCCCTCCATGAGGGCTCGACGGACAAAACCCCGCAATGAAAGCGTCGCTGCTGAACAAACTGGACACGCTCCAGGACCGCTTCGAGGAACTCACCGCGCTGCTGGGTGATGCCGAAGTCATTTCCGACCAGACTCGCTTCCGTGCCTATTCCCGCGAATACGCCGAAGTCGAGCCGGTGATCGCCGCCTATAAAGAGTGGCGCAAGGTCCAGGATGACCTCGAAGGCGCCCAGGCGCTGCTCAAGGACGCCGACCCCGACCTGCGCGAAATGGCCGTCGAGGAAGTGCGCGAGGCCAAGGAGCAGCTGGTGGGCCTTGAGTCGAACCTGCAGCGCATGCTGCTGCCCAAGGACCCCAACGACGGGCGCAACGTGTTCCTGGAAATCCGCGCCGGCACCGGCGGTGACGAGGCGGCGATCTTCTCCGGCGACCTGTTCCGCATGTACTCGCGCTATGCCGAGAAACGCGGCTGGCGCCTGGAGATTCTCTCCGAGAACGAAGGCGAGCACGGCGGTTACAAAGAGATCATCGCCCGGGTCGAAGGCGACAGTGTGTACGGCAAGCTGAAGTTCGAGTCCGGCGCCCACCGCGTGCAGCGAGTGCCCGAGACCGAGTCGCAAGGCCGCATCCACACCTCGGCCTGCACCGTGGCCGTGCTGCCCGAGCCCGACGAGCAGGTGGCGATCGAGATCAACCCGGCCGACCTGCGCGTGGACACCTACCGCGCCTCTGGCGCCGGCGGCCAGCACGTCAACAAGACCGACTCGGCGATCCGTATCACCCACTTGCCGACCGGCATCGTGGTCGAGTGCCAGGAAGAGCGTTCGCAGCACAAGAACCGTGCGCGGGCGATGTCCTGGCTGTCGGCCAAGCTCAACGACATGCAGACCAGCGCCGCGCAGAACGCCATTGCCAGCGAGCGCAAGCTGCTGGTCGGTTCGGGCGACCGGTCCGAGCGCATCCGCACCTACAATTATCCACAGGGCCGGGTGACCGACCACCGCATCAACCTCACCCTCTATTCCCTCGACGATATCCTCGCCGGCGGTGTGGACGCGGTGATCGAGCCGCTGCTGGCCGAGTATCAGGCCGATCAGCTGGCCGCCCTGGGGGATTGATGACCATCATTGCCAGCCTGCTGCGCAACGCGCAGTTGCCGGAGTCGCCCACCGAGCGCCTGGACGCCGAGCTGCTTTTGGCCGCGGCCCTGGGCAAGTCGCGCAGCTACCTGCACACCTGGCCCGAGCGCATCGTCAGCAGCGAGGCCGCCGAGGCGTTCGCCGGCTTTATCGAGCGCCGTCGCGCGGGTGAGCCGGTGGCCTACATCCTGGGCCAGCAAGGCTTCTGGAAGCTCGACCTGGAAGTGGCGCCGCACACCCTGATCCCACGCCCGGACACCGAGCTGCTGGTGGAGACCGCCCTTGAGCTGGTCCCGGCCACGCCTGCCCGGGTGCTGGACCTGGGCACCGGCACCGGCGCCATCGCCCTGGCCTTGGCCAGCGAGTGCCCGGCCTGGCAGGTGACGGCGGTGGACCGTGTCGACGAAGCCGTGGCGCTGGCCGAGCGCAACCGTCAACGCCTGGGCCTGGGCAATGCGCAGATTCGCGCCAGCCATTGGTTCGATGCCCTGGCCGGCGAGCGCTTCGACCTGATCCTCAGCAACCCCCCCTACATTCGCGCCGCCGACCCGCACCTGGTGGCCGGCGATGTGCGCTTCGAGCCCAGCAGTGCCTTGGTTGCAGGTGAAGATGGCCTGGACGACCTGCGGGTGATCGTCGCCCAGGCGCCGCAGCACTTGCTGCCCGGCGGCTGGCTGCTGCTCGAACATGGCTACGACCAGGCCCCGGCGGTGCGCGAACTGCTGGCGGCCAGCGGCTTCGTCGAGGTCGCCAGCCGTGTCGACCTGGGCGGCCACGAACGCATCAGCCTGGGGCGCCTGCCATGCTGAGCGACCTGGAGCTATTGCGGTACAGCCGGCAGATTTTGCTGCCCCAAGTGGACATCGACGGCCAGCTGCGCTTGAAGCACGGCAAGGCGCTGGTGATTGGCCTCGGCGGCCTGGGCTCGCCCGTGGCGCTGTACCTGGCCGCCGCCGGCGTCGGCCAATTGCACCTGGCCGATTTCGACACCGTCGACCTCACCAACCTGCAGCGCCAGGTCATCCACGACAGCGACAGTGTCGGCATGAGCAAGGTGGATTCGGCGATCAAGCGCCTGCAGGCGATCAACCCGGAAATCACCCTGGTCGCCCATCGCCAGGCGCTGGATGTAGATTCGCTGGCCGCCGCGGTGGCGGCGGTGGACGTGGTGCTGGACTGCTCCGACAACTTCGGCACCCGTGAGGCGGTCAATGCCGCCTGTGTCGCGGCCGGCAAGCCGTTGGTCAGTGGCGCGGCGATCCGCCTCGAAGGCCAGCTGTCGGTGTTCGATACGCGGCGCGACACCAGCCCCTGCTACCACTGCCTGTACGGCCATGGCAGCGAGGCCGAGCTCACCTGCAGCGAAGCCGGCGTGCTGGGCCCGCTGGTTGGGCTGGTGGGCAGCCTGCAAGCACTGGAAGCCCTGAAATTGCTAGCCGGCTTCGGTGAGCCGCTGGTGGGGCGCCTTCTGTTGATCGATGCGCTGAGCACCCGCATGCGCGAACTGCGGGTCAAGCGCGACCCGGCCTGCACCGTGTGCGCTAGCCGCCATGGCTGAAGGGCTGGCGCCGGTTGGCGTGATGGATTCGGGGGTCGGCGGCTTGTCGGTACTCGCCGAAATCCAGCGCCTGTTGCCCAATGAGTCGCTGTTGTACGTGGCCGACAGCGGTCACGTGCCCTATGGCGAAAAATCCCCCGACTACATTCGCCAGCGCCTGCGCCATATCGCCGGGTTCTTCCGCGATCAGGGTGCCAAGGCGATGGTCCTGGCCTGCAACACCGCCACCGTGGCGGCGGTCGCCGACCTGCGCGAGCTGTACCCCGACTGGCCGCTGGTGGGCATGGAGCCGGCGGTCAAGCCGGCGGCGGCGGCCACCCGCTCTGGCGTGGTCGGCGTGCTGGCCACCACCGGCACGCTGCAAAGCGCCAAGTTCGCCGCCTTGCTCGACCGTTTCGCCAGCGATGTGCAGGTGATCACCCGGCCTTGCCCTGGGTTGGTTGAGTGCATCGAGGCCGGCGACCTGGCCAGCCCGGTCCTGCGCCAATTGCTGGCGGGCTACGTGCAGCCGTTGCTCGCGGCGGGCTGCGACACCTTGATCCTGGGCTGCACCCACTACCCCTTCCTGCGCCCGCTGCTGGCGCAGATGGTCCCGGCAGACGTGGCGATCATCGACACCGGTGCCGCCGTGGCACGCCAGCTGCAGCGCCTGCTGGCGGAGCGCGGCTTGCTCGCCGCGGGGCCGGCGCAGCCCACCCGGTTCTGGAGCAGCGCCGACCCGGATACCTTGAAAAAAATCCTGCCGTTGCTGTGGCATAAATCCGACAGCGTGCAAAGCTTCCCCTTATAAAAAGTGTGAAGGGCGTCAATCGCCGTTGGAACTATGGTTTCGCCGTCGATTTCTACCGCTCTGCCTGCATGCCGGGCAAACACTGAACACCATCAGGAAGAAGGGGTTTTGCATGCGCAAACTGTGCGTCTTGGCGGCCGTTGCCGCCGTTTCCATGGGGCAGGCGGTGGCTGTGCAGGCCGCTGACATTTCGTTTTCGGTAGGACAGACCGGGGACTCGACCCAGGTCTATCGGCTGGGCTTGCAGTCGAACTGGGACGCCAGCTGGTGGCAAACCGGGGTCGGGCGCCTGACGGGCTACTGGGATGGCGCCTACAGCTATTGGCAGGGTGACAAGACCGCCAGCAACCACAGCCTGTCGTTCGCGCCGGTGTTCGTCTATGAGTTCGCCGGCGAGTCGGTCAAGCCCTACATCGAGGCGGGGATTGGCGTAGCGGCATTCTCCAGCACCGAGCTGGAAGACAACCGGTTGGGCTCGTCATTCCAGTTCGAGGACCGTATCGGCTTTGGCCTGCGCTTCGCGGGCGGGCATGAGGTGGGGATTCGCGCCACCCACTATTCCAATGCCGGGCTCAAGCAGCCCAACGACGGGGTGGAAAGTTACGCCCTGCATTACCGCATGCCGTTATAGGGCCGGCTGATAGTCCTTGTGCCGCGAAAGGGCTGCGAAGCGGCCCCAGCATGCACGAGCCTGGAATAGCTTGATATGGCTTGCTGGCAAAGCTGTTCAGCCTGGCAACGGCCAAAGGCTGTTCAGGCTCAGCGCCTCGAGCACAAGTTCAGGTTGGCGCTGCTCCAGGCGTGCCAGCAACTCATTGGCGGCGGTCTGTGCGGTCCAGTCCTCCGGGATGGCCTGGGAGAGGGTTACCGGGGTTTTCAACGACTGTGGCGCGATGATCGTCAGGTCCACGCCCAGCCTCTTCAAGGGTGCGCGTTGGTCACGCAGCCACCTGGGCAGGCTGTTGAGGCCGCTGGGCCGCTGGTTCGGCTCGTACAGCTGCGACGCCGAATAGCGGCTCAGGATCACCATCACCTGCGGTTTGTCACCCTTGGCCAGCAACGGCAGGGCCGCCGCCAGGCAGTGCTCGGCGGCGCGCAGGTTGCTGGCGACGATCATCTCGAACAGGTCGGCGCCCGCCACGTCGTCTGGCAGGTAATCGCAACTGCCGGCGTTGATGATCAAGGTGTCGAGCGCAGCCCATCGCGCCTGCAACTGCTGGCTGGCGGTATCGGCCTGGCCCACCTCCTGCAACTGGCCAGGAAGGCAAAGCACCTGTTCGCTCAACGCCTGGAGCTGCTCATGGTCCTTGCTGCTGGCGGCGACCCGTTGCCCCTGGTCGAGCAATCGCTCCACCAGGGCCAGGCCAAGTCCGTTGGTAGCCCCCGTTACCCAGAATCTGCGTGTTGTACTCAAATTGCTGCCCTCTGATCCTGCCAGGTGGACAAACCCTTGAAGGCGTCCAATGCACGCTGGCGACTGCTTTCGAGATCGACGATCGGACTGGTGTAGTAATTTGTAGCAAACAGATCGGCAGATTTCACCGGGAAATGAATGTATTTATCATCCGCCTGCCGTAGCTCCGGCAACCAGTGGCGTATGAAAACGCCTTTGGAATCGAAGCGTTGCGACTGAGTGACCGGGTTGAAGATGCGAAAGTAAGGCACGGCGTCGGTGCCTGTCGACGCACTCCACTGCCAGCCGCCGTTGTTGGCGGCCAGGTCGCCGTCGATCAGGTGGCGCATGAAGTGTCGTTCCCCCTCGCGCCAGTCGATCAGCAGGTTCTTGCTGAGGAACATGGCCACGATCATGCGCAGGCGGTTGTGCATCCAGCCGGTGTGCAGCAGCTGGCGCATGGCGGCATCGATGATCGGGAAACCCGTGCGGCCTTCTTTCCAGGCTTGCAGGTCGTCAGGTGCGTTGCGCCAGGGCAGGGCTTCGGTGTGGGCACGGAAGGCGCGGTGCCGGGACACCTGTGGATAACCCACCAGGATGTGTTTGTAGAACTCCCGCCAGAGCAGTTCGTTGACCCAGGTCTGCACGCCGGCATTGCCGCTGTCGAACTCACCCTGGTTGCTGGCCAGGGCGGCATGCAGGCACTGGCGCGGCGAGATCACCCCGGCGGCCAGGTAGGGTGAAAGCTGGCTGGTGCCGGCCTTGGCGGGCAGGTCGCGCTGTTGTGGGTAGTCTTCGACACATTCGTCGAGGAAGTGGGCCAGGCGCCGGTGCGCCTCGTCCTCGCCGGCCGGCCAGTGCTCGCGCAGGGCAACGGGTGTGCCGTCAAAGCCTTCGATGTGCGCAGGGATGGGGTCGCTGGCGATGTCCAGGGCGCCTTGGCGCTGAACACGCGGGGCGCGGGCGGGCAGGCTGCGGTGCAGGTGCTCCAGGCAAACCCGTTTGAACTGGCTGAACACCTGGAAGTAATGGCCGCTGCGGGTGAGCACGCTGCCGGGCTTGAACAGCAACTGGTCGAGATGGCCATGGGCACCGATCCCGGCCTGTTCCAGCAGCCGTGCGGTGGCCTGGTCGCGCCGGGCTTCGTTGACGCCGTACTCGTCGTTCCAGTGCACGGCCTCGATGTTGTGCTGGCGGCACACCTTTAGCACCGCTTCGGGCACCTCGGCCCAGCTGTCGGTATGGCGGATCAGCAGCGGGATGTTCAGGGCTTGCAGCGACTGGCGCAGCTGGCGCAGGTTACGCAGCCAGAAGTCGACCTTGCAGGCGGCGTCGTCGTGGCTTTGCCACTGCCTGGGGCTGGCGATCCACAGGGCCACGGCAGGGCCGCGCTGGCAGGCGGCCGAGAGGGCGGTGTTGTCGTCGATGCGCAGGTCGCTGCGCAGCCAGATCAATTGCATGGGGTTAGCGGCCTGTTGAGTGTTGAAGGCGGTGCAAGGCAGCCTGTGGGCTGTCGAACAGTTGCAGGTCGGGCAGGCCCAGGGCTTGCAGTTCGGCCTGATGCAGGCTGATGCTGCGGCCGCCCAGGAGTTTTGCCGTGTTCAGGTCTTGCAGGGCGCGGCCGAGGGCTGCGAGGTCCGGGCGCCGGCCGAGGTAGAGCAGCAGCGCGCGTGGCTGCAGCAGCTCGACGGCCTGGCGCAATTGCCGGGGCTCCACGGGCCATTCGAGGATCTCCAGCGGCTGGCCGTTGCTGCTGAGCAGCCAGGCGCAGAGCCAGAATTCGGCATCGAAGGGCGTGTCGTCGGTGCGTGCCAGCAGTACGCATGCTCCCGCCAGGGAATGGCTGTCGTGGTACACCCGGGCGCCCAGCTTGCTGCGCAGCCAGGTGTTGAAGAACGCCTGCTCCAGGCCCGCGTCGAAGTGCGTCTGCCAGCGCAGGGCAAGCGCGTCGAGCAGCGGCAGCAGCAGGCGTTCGCATACCGTGACGGCCGGATACAGCGCCATGGCCTGATTCAGCAGTTGGTCGAGTGGGCGTTGCGCCAGCAGGGCGATGGCTTCGATCAGTTGCTCGATGCGCTCACCCCATTCGCCCTCGACCGGGGTGCTGGCGTCCGCCGCGTTGTCCAGCAGTGCGCGCACCTGGCTGACCGCCGCGCCGCGTTCGAGCCAGCGCAGCACTGCCTGGACGCGCTGCACCTGGTCCTGTGGATAAAGGCGGTGGCCCTTGGGTGTGCGTTGCGGCTTGATCAACCCGTAACGGCGCTCCCAGGCGCGCAGGGTGACCGGGTTGACGCCGGTCAGCCGGGCGACTTCGCCAATGGGTAGCAGGGCTTCAGATGGCATTGCGCAGCCCGAGGCGTTCAGGGTGGGGTTGCAGGTAGGCCTGCTGCAACAGGTAGGGGTCGGGGTGGCAACGCAGGTGGTGTTTGAGCAGCGTCAACGGCACCACCAGCGGCACCACGCCTTGCTGGTACTGGCCGATGATCTGCTGCAGCTCGGCCTTGTCGGCCTGGTCGAGGTCGTTGCGCAGGTAACCGCTCAGGTGCTGCAGCACGTTGCCATGGGTGCCGCGGCTGGCGCAGCGGCGCAGGGCCTGCATCAGCTGGCTGAAATAAGCGGGGCCGAACTGCTCGGGGTCGTGGTCGCGGGTCATGCTGCCGAGCAGCTTGCCCAGGCTTCGGTACGCCTGCGGGTTATGGGCCATCAACAGGTACTTGTAGCGGGCGTGGAAGCGGATCAGCGCGCCACGGCTGAGGCCGCCCTGCAGTACCTGCTGCCAGTCGGCGTAGGCATACACGCGGCTGATGAAGTTCTCGCGCAGCACCGGGTCGTGCAGGCGGCCTTCTTCTTCCACCGGCAGGTCCGGGCGGCCGGCACAGAAGGCGGCGGCGTAGGCGCCGCGCCCGCCCTGGCTGGCCGGGTGGCCGTTCTCCTGGTACACCTTGACCCGCTCGAGCCCGCAGGAAGGCGATTTCTGCATGAAGATGTAGCCGCAGATATCGTCGAGTTCGCTGGCCATCTGTTGGCCGTAGGCGCGCAGCGGACCGGAAAAATCGGTGCTGCTGTCGCGGCTGCCGGTGACGGCAGGGTGCTCCGGGTCGCCGACCAGGCGGATCGGCTCGCGAGGCACGCCCAGGCCGATGGCGACTTCCGGGCACACCGTCACCCATTCGAAGTGCTCGTCGAGCAGCTCATGGCACAGGTCGGAGTGCTTGTGCCCGGCGTTGTAGCGCACGTTGAGGCCTGTGAGGCAGGCGCTGATGGCCAGGCGTGGCTTGCCGCTCGGGGAGGGATGTTTCATGGCGTGCTCCGGAATTACTTGTACAGGCAGCAGGGTTTGTACAAGGCAATTCCAGCACATTTGAAAACTTATACAAGAATTATTTCTTGTATAGGTTTTTGGTCCGGCTAATCCAGGTGCTCCAGCAGCCGCCGGGCCGCCTCCTGGCCGCTGAGCCAGGCGCCTTCGACACGCCCGGACAGGCACCAGTCGCCACAGGCATACAGGCCCAGGTCGGCATCGGCCAGGGCGCCCCATTCATGGTTCACGGCCGGCCGGGCATACAGCCAGCGGTGGGCGAGGGCGAACGTCGGCGCAGGCACCACGCAGCCGACCAGCTCGGCGAATTCGCCCCACAGCTGTTCGATCACGTCTTCCTTGGGCAGGTCGATATGCTGCTTGCTCCAGCTGGAGGTGGCGTGCAGCACCCAGGTGTCGAGGTGCGCTTCACGCCCGGGCTTGCTGCGGTTGCGTGCCAGCCAGTCAAGCGGGTTGTCTTGTACGAAGCAGCCTTGCATGGGGGTATCGAGCGGGGTTTCGAAGCCCAGGGCGATCGCCCAGGTCGGCTCCATCTGCACACCGGCGGCGACCGCGGCAAGCTTGGGGGTGGCGGTCAGCAGCTGCGTTGCCTGAGGCGCCGGCACGGCGATGACCACCCGGCTGAATGGGCCGTGGCTGCAGCCCTCGGTGTCTTGCAGGTGCCAGTATTGCTTGCCGCGGAACACCTCGGCGATGCGGCAGCCGAAGTTGACCGTGACGTCCTTTAGCAACCCGCGGGTGATGGCGCTCATGCGCGGTACGCCGACCCAGCGGGTCTGTTCGTCAGGGGAGGGGGTGAGTTCGCCATCGCGGTAGTTGTACAGCTGGGGCTTCCACTGTTCGGCCCAGCCGCTGGCGACCCAGTGTTGCACCTGCTCGACGAAACGCCGGTCGCGGGCGGTGAAGTATTGGGCGCCGAGGTCAAGCGCACCGGCCTCGCTGCGCTTGCTGGCCATGCGCCCGCCGCTGCCGTGGCCTTTGTCGAACAGATGGACGGTGTGCCCGGCTTTCTGCAAGGCCTGGGCGGCGGACAAACCGGCGATGCCGGCACCGATGATGGCAATAGGTACTGTCATGATGGCCTCTTCGAACCTCGCTGTTCGCAGCCTACGCTGCCAGGCAAACCTGTACAATACGCAATGTTTGTATAAGGTTATTCCGCTCGATAGGGCAGCTTGGCCTATGTTTATCCGAGAGCGTTCGGTCAAAAAAGTGCCTTGATCTTAAAAATAGACCACGGCCGCCAACTCTGAGGACACAGTCATGCATATATTGCTGACCGGCGGTACCGGCCTCATCGGCCAGCACCTTTGCCAGCTGTGGCGAGGGCAGGGTCACCGCCTGACCGTGTGGAGCCGCACCCCCGCGCAGGTGCCCAAACGCTGTGGCAGCGACGTGCGCGGTGTCGCTCGGCTGGAGGAGATTGCCGCGGATGATGCCGTGGACGCGGTGATCAACCTGGCCGGCGCGCCGATCGCCGACCGGCCCTGGACGGCCGGGCGCCGCAGCCTGCTCTGGGCCAGCCGCATCACCCTCACCGAGCAGTTGCTGGCCTGGCTCGAGGGCCGCGAGCAACGCCCCGAGGTGCTGATATCCGGCTCTGCCGTGGGCTGGTATGGCGACGCTGGCGAGCGTGAGCTGACCGAGGCGTCGGCGCCGGTGAAGGAGGATTTTGCCAGCCAGCTGTGCATCGCCTGGGAGGAGACCGCCTTGCGCGCCCAGGCCTTTGGCATCCGCGTGGTGCTGGTGCGAACGGGGTTGGTGCTGGCCAGCGACGGCGGCTTTTTGTCGCGCCTGCGCCTGCCGTTCAAACTCGGGCTGGGCGGGCCGCTGGGCGATGGCCGGCAGTGGATGCCGTGGGTGCATATAGACGACCAGGTCGCCCTGATTGATTTTCTGTTGCAGCACAAGGAGGCCAGCGGTCCTTATAATGCCTGCGCCCCGGAGCCGGTGCGCAACCGCGAGTTCGCCAGGCAGCTGGGGCGTGCCCTGCATCGCCCGGCGTTGCTGCCGATGCCGGCGTTGCTGCTCAAGGCCGGGCTGGGTGAGCTGTCCACATTGCTGCTTGGCGGCCAGCGTGCCCGCCCGGTGCGCCTGCTGGCGGCAGGCTTCACATTCCGCTTCAACGATCTGCAATCGGCGCTGGGCAACCTGTCCAGCCGCCTCTGACATAGGACGCTGCATGACCGATCACGCTCTGCTGCTGGTCAACCTGGGCTCGCCGGCCTCCACCTCGGTGGCCGACGTGCGCCGTTACCTCAACCAGTTCCTCATGGACCCGTACGTGATCGACCTGCCCTGGCCGGTGCGGCGCCTGCTGGTGTCGCTGATCCTGATCAAGCGCCCCGAGCAGTCGGCCCATGCCTACGCCTCGATCTGGTGGGACGAAGGTTCGCCGCTGGTGGTGCTGACCCGCCGCTTGCAGCAGGCGATGAGCGCCCATTGGCCCCATGGCCCGGTCGAGATCGCCATGCGCTATGGCCAGCCGGCGCTGCCCGAGGTGCTCGAGCGCCTGGCTGCCCAGGGTGTGCGTAAAGTGACTCTGGCGCCGCTTTATCCACAGTTCGCCGACAGCACCGTGACCACCGTGGTGGAGCTGGCCAAGCAGACCATCGCCGAGCGCAAGCTGCCGTTGCAGACCCGCATTCTGCAGCCGTTCTACGACCACCCCGACTACATCGACGCGCTGGTCGCCAGCGCCCGGCCGCACCTGGAGCAGGGTTACGATCACCTGCTGCTGAGCTTCCATGGCCTGCCCGAGCGCCATCTGAAGAAGCTCGACCCTACCGGCAACCACGATTTCCAGGCCGCCGATTGCTGCGCCGGCGCCAGCGCCGAGATGCGCGCGGTGTGCTATCGCGGACAGTGCCTGGCCACCGCCAAGGCCTTCGCGCAGAAGATGGGTATCCCGGATGGCAAGTGGTCGGTGTCGTTCCAGTCGCGCCTGGGCCGCGCCAAGTGGATCGAGCCCTACACCGAAACGCGCCTGGATGAGCTGGGCAAGGCGGGGGTGCAGAAGCTGCTGGTGATGTGCCCGGCCTTCGTCGCTGACTGCATCGAGACGCTGGAAGAGATCGGCGATCGGGGCAAGGAGCAGTTCATCGAGGCGGGTGGCAAGGAGCTGGTGCTGGTGCCGTGCCTGAATGATCACCCGGAGTGGGTGAGGGTGTTGGCGGGGATGTGCGAGAAGGCTTGAAAACTACAGGGGCTTGCCGTGGGAGCGGGCTTGCCCCGCGATAGCGATTGTTCTGGCGACCCGATTGGCAAGCCAGACGCCATCGCGGGGCAAGCCCGCTCCCACGCCCCTTCAAACCGTCAGATCAAGGCAACTGATCATCCAGCTTCTTGTGTTTCCAGCCATCGTTGCCCGGCAGGATCAGGTTCAGGGCAATGGCCACGATGGCGCACAGGGCGATGCCCTTCAGGCCCCAGTCGTCCGGGCCGTCGCCGCTGCCGATCAGTACGCCGCCGATGCCGAACACCAGGGTCACCGACACGATCACCAGGTTGCGCGCTTCGGCCAGGTCGATCTTGTGGCGGATCATGGTGTTCATGCCCACCGCCGCGATCGAGCCGAACAGCAGGCACAGGATGCCACCCATCACCGGTACCGGAATGCTCTGCAGCAGCGCGCCGAACTTGCCGATGAAGGCCAGGGTGATGGCGAACAGCGCCGCCCAGGTCATGATCTTCGGGTTGTAGTTCTTGGTCAGCATCACCGCGCCGGTCACTTCGGCGTAGGTGGTGTTGGGCGGGCCGCCGAACAGGCCGGCGGCGGTAGTCGCCAGGCCGTCCCCCAGCAGGGTACGGTGCAGGCCAGGCTTCTTGAGGTAGTCACGGCCGGTCACGCTGCCGACTGCGATCACCCCGCCAATGTGTTCGATCGCCGGTGCCAGGGCGACCGGCACGATGAACAGGATGGCCTGCCAGTTGAAGGCCGGGGCGGTGAAGTTCGGCAGCTCCAGCCAAGGGGCCGCGGCGATCTTGGCGGTGTCGACCACGCCAAAGGCGAACGACAGGGCAAAGCCCACCAGCACGCCGGAGATGATCGGTACCAGGCGGAAGATGCCCTTGCCGAACACCGCCACGATCAGCGTGGTCAGCAGCGCCGGCATCGAGATCATCATCGCGGTCTTGTACGGCATCAGCGCAGCGCCATCACCGCCCTTGCCCATGGCCATGTTGGCGGCGATCGGCGCCATGGCCAGGCCGATGGAGATGATCACCGGGCCGATGACCACCGGCGGCAGCATGCGGTCGATGAAGCCGGTGCCTTTGACCTTCACCATCAGGCCCATGAAGGTGTAGACGAAGCCTGCGGCCATCACCCCGCCCATGGTCTCGGCCAGGCCGAACTGGCCCTTGGCGAGGATGATCGGGGTGATGAAGGCAAAGCTCGACGCCAGGAACACCGGGACCTGACGGCCGGTCACCAGCTGGAACAGCAAGGTGCCGATGCCGGCGGTGAACAGCGCGACGTTGGGGTCGAGGCCGGTGATCAGCGGCATCAGCACCAGCGCGCCGAATGCCACGAAGAGCATCTGCGCGCCCGAGACGACCTGGCGCCAGAGCGGGTCGTTGAAGCCGTCCTGCATGGTCAGGCGTCCTTCTGCTTGGTGCCGAAGATCTTGTCACCGGCATCGCCCAGGCCGGGGACGATGTAGCCGTGTTCGTTCAGGCGCTGGTCGATCGAGGCGGTGTAGATCTTCACATCCGGGTGGGCTTTCTCCACCACTTCGATGCCTTCGGGTGCGGCGACCAGCACCATGGCGCGGATCTCTTTGCAGCCGGCTTTCTTCAGCAGGTCGATGGTGGCGACCATCGAGCCGCCGGTGGCCAGCATCGGGTCGATGATCAGGGCCAGGCGCTGATTGATGTCCGGTGCGAGCTTTTCAAGGTAGGTGTGCGCTTCGAGGGTTTCCTCGTTGCGGGCAACGCCCACGGCACTGACCTTGGCGCCGGGGATCAGGCTGAGCACGCCGTCGAGCATGCCGATGCCGGCACGCAGGATAGGCACGACGGTGATCTTCTTGCCGGCGATTTTCTCGACCTGCACCTTGCCGCACCAGCCGTCGATCTCGTAGGTTTCGAGCGGCAGGTCCTGGGTGGCTTCGTAGGTCAACAGCGCGCCGACTTCCTGGGCGAGTTCGCGAAAATTCTTGGTGCTGATATCGGCGCGGCGCATGAGGCCGAGCTTATGGCGGATCAGCGGATGGCGGATCTCACGAGTAGGCATAGGGGGGCTCCGGAAGGCGGGCAAAAAAACCGCGCTAGATTAATCTATTCAGTCCTGACTGTCGTGCGGTCATTGTGCACGTTAGTCCATAAAGGCTTGATCTGGGACGAGCGGATGCGTACCTTTGCCCGCTTTTCCAAAACGCACCCCCTGGAGAGCGCCATGTCCGCCGATCTCGAGCATATCCGTCAAGTGATGCGCGAGGCTGATTGCCTGTACAACGAAGCCGAGGTCGAGGCCGCCATCGCCGAGGTCGGCAAACAGATCTGCAAGGACCTGCACGACAAGAACCCGGTGGTTTTCTGCGTGATGAACGGTGGCCTGATCTTCGCCGGCAAGCTGCTCACCCACCTGCAGTTCCCGCTGGAAGCTTCGTACCTGCACGCCACCCGCTACCGCAACCAGACCAGCGGCGGCGAACTGTTCTGGAAGGCCAAGCCCGAGGTGTCGTTCATTGACCGCGACGTGCTGATCGTCGACGACATCCTCGACGAGGGCCACACCCTCAGCGCCATCATCGAGTTCTGCAAGCATGCCGGCGCCCGCTCGGTGCACACCGCCGTGCTGATCGACAAGGATCACGACCGCAAGGCCAGCCCGGACCTGAAGGCCAACTACGTCGGCCTGCCGTGCGTCGACCGCTACATCTTCGGCTATGGCATGGACTACAAGGGCTACTGGCGCAACGCCAACGGCATCTTCGCCGTCAAGGGCCTGTAATCCTGCGCCAGCCCGGGTTCATCGATCAGTCGATGTTCGCCGGGCTGGCCGCTACGGCCGAACCGAGCATGCTAGAGTGCCCCTTCAAGCCAAGGAGCCTCACATGCGTGCGTTCGTCCCTCTCCTGCTGGCGGTGAGCCTGCCGCTATCTGCTGCCCCGCTGCACAGCCAGTTCCTGCCCCCCGACGACCTCGCCCTGCGCCAGGAAGCCCCGACCGGCCAGCAGTTGCTGCAGGTCACCGACTATTCGGTGGTGGTGGGCACCCAGCGCCAGTCCGACCAGCAACCCATTCCCATCACCTCTTCGTTGCAGATGCGCCTGAAGGGCAAGCCCTTGAGCAAGGGCTCGACCATCGGCGAGGTGCTGATCAACTTCGACGGCGAGGGCGGCAAGAGCCTGAAAAAGCCGGCTTATGACGACAAGCGCCGTACCCTGACCCTCAATTACCCGATGGCCGACTATCGGGTGATCATGGACCTGCTGCGCAACGAGACCCTTTACGTGCAGTTCCTCACTTACGGCAACGGCCATGTCTGGGCCGATCTGCACACCGGAACCGTACGTACGCGTTGAGGCACGATCGACTCGAGGGGTACACTGCCGGCCTTCGAAAATGTCCTAGACAGTCCAGTGGGAGTCCTTGATGCGTAAAGACAAGAAACAGGTGATTGGTGACGAAATCAGCGACGAGTACATCAAGAGCTTCCTGCAGTTCGAGCCGGCCGATGGCCTCACCTCGCCGTCGCATCACAAGCTGATCAAAGGCTACCGCGGCCTGCGCATCGACGATTTCGAGCGTTATGTCGGTTTCTTCCTCGAGGCCGGATACGACCTGGATGGCAAGGACGAGCACGGCAAGACCTTCGTCGAGGTGATTGCTGACCAGCGCAACGCCCCTGAGTACATCGAGATCATCGACAACGCCCGCGGTTGATTGATTGGCCTGTACTGGCCTCTTCGCGGGGCAAGCCCGCTCCCACGGTATTCCAAAGTATTTGAATCCTGTCTGTGGGAGCGGGCTTGCCCCGCGATAGGGCCGGCACAGGCTGATGAACTTCCAGGCACAAAAAAACGCCCCGAGGGGCGTTTTTTCGTTTCAACCGGTTCAGGCGTAGTGCTTGGCCGGGCTGTCCTGCGCCAGGTCCAGTGCCACATCGTTGTCGGCGCTGATCTTGTGGTACAGCGCAGCGTCGGTCGCCAGGACCTTCTCGCGGGCCGGGAAGATTTCCTTGAGCTTGGCAGCCCAGGCACCCTTGGCCTGCTCGGGGAAGCAGCGCTCGATCAGTTCGAGCATGATCGACACAGTCACCGAAGCGCCCGGCGATGCGCCGAGCAGTGCAGCCAGGCTGCCGTCCGCGGCCGAAACCAGCTCGGTGCCGAATTGCAGCACGCCGCCTTTTTTCGGGTCTTTCTTGATGATCTGTACGCGCTGGCCGGCCACTTCTAGGCGCCAGTCCTCGGCTTTCGCCTCGGGGTAGAAGCGACGCAGGGCTTCCAGGCGTTGCTCCATCGACTGCATCACTTCGCTGACCAGGTACTTGGTCAGGTCCATGTTGTCGCGGGCCACGGCCAGCATCGGGCCGATGTTGCCCATGCGCACCGACAGCGGCAGGTCCATCAACGAGCCGTGCTTGAGGAACTTGGTGGTGAAGCCGGCGTACGGGCCGAACAGCAGCGAGGTGTTGCCATCGACCACGCGGGTATCCAGGTGCGGTACCGACATGGGCGGGGCGCCAACCGCGGCCTGGCTGTAGACCTTGGCCTGGTGCTGCTTGACGATTTCCGGGTTGTCGCAACGCAGCCACTGGCCGCTGACCGGGAAGCCGCCGAAGCCTTTGCTTTCCGGGATGCCGGAGGCCTGCAGCAGGGGCAGTGCGGCACCGCCGGCGCCGAGGAAGACGAAGCGGGCGTCGACTTCACGGCTGCCGCCGCTGTTGACGTCCTTGATGCTCACGGTCCAGCCGCTGCCGTTGCGGCGCAGGCCGACGACCTTCTTGCTGTACTTGACCTGGGTGTCCGGGCTGTTGCCCAGCAGCTTGAGCAGCTTGTTGGTCAGGGCCCCGAAGTTGACGTCGGTGCCTTTGGCCACGCGGGTCGCGGCGATGCGCTGGTCAGCCGGGCGGCCCGGCATCATCAGCGGCATCCAGTCGTTCATCACGGCCTTGTCTTCGGTGTATTCCATCTCCGAGAAGGCGTGGTGCTGCTTGAGCAGCTCGAAACGCTTCTTGAGGAAGTCGATACCCTTGTCACCCTCGACGTAGCTCAGGTGCGGAACCGGGTTGATGAAAGCGCGCGGCGAGCCGAAGTTGCCCTTCTTGCTCAGGTAGGCCCAGAACTGGCGCGAAACCTCGAACTGGGTGTTGATGTGCACGGCTTTCTTGATGTCGATGCTGCCATCGGCGGCCTGCGGGGTGTAATTCAGCTCGCACAGGCCGGCATGGCCGGTACCGGCGTTGTTCCAGGGGTTGGAACTCTCCGCGGCTCCGGAGTCCATCGCCTCTACGACCTCAAGCTTCAGGGTCGGGTCGAGCTCCTTGAGCAGTACGGCCAGGGTGGCACTCATGATGCCCGCGCCTACCAGTACCACATCAACCGATTCGTTCTGCGCCATTTAACGCGTCTCCACAATCTACAGCTACCTAATTGACAGCACAGGATCCCTGGGTTTGCCAGGATCGCCATGTCCGACTCTTCGCAGTTCTTGCAACTTCAGCGGACACTGCCAACCAGTCTTGGGTGTTCAGGTATTGAACGCCGTATGCCACGGGTGCGGCAATTCGACTTATGGTCAAGTGATCCGTCATGCGTTACGGGCCGGCCTCAGGCTCCCATCCAGGATGAGCGCTTGTGCCGTCTGCGCAGGGCTGTTTGTGAAAGATCTGCTGCTTTTACACATGCCAGACTGTTCATTGCTCGCCACACTCTCGTGAAGTTGTGAAAAACCGTTTTTTCACGCTCTTTTGGAGACGTGAACCTCAAAAGTGGACTGCACGATGGCAACCCGCAGGTTCATGCGCAGCAGAAGGCCGGAAACAGCAGGCACGACAGCCAATGCAAGACCTGAGTGGAAGGCTCTCTGTGGGCGAAGCGTAGAAGGTGCCGGGGTCAGTCGGCGAATGCGGGGCCCGATCAGGAGACGTCCTTATAATCGGGGGCAGATTATAGCGATGTCGCAGGCAGAAAGGTCGGTCTTTATGGGTTTTTATTGCAGCGTTTGTCAGGCTGCGAGGGGGCGACGCTGCCAGCGGCTGGTTGCGTGGGTGCAAATTCGGGCGCTGGCGGGTAGCGGTTGGCCCAGCCAGCCGAGGTGCGCCTCGTTGACCAGAACCCAGCCGGCGGCCGTTGGCGGCTGGCGCGTCTGCTTGAAGCCCAGGCAGATGCCATTGCTGTCGAGGTGGGCGTAGGTGAAGTGGCGCTGACGTTTGAAAAGCAGGGTCCAGAGCGAGGCCATGGCGGTTTGTCCTGTCAGGTCGGGCTGGCGCAAGCATAACGGCGGGGGCATGAAACCATTGTGACAAGCCGGGCAGGGCGATGACTGGCCGATGGCGGGCTGGGTATACTGTGGGCCTTTGCCGCTTTTTCTGGAGAAATGCGCATGTTGCAACGTCTGTTGGTCGGTTTGTTCGCGGTGGCCAGCCTGAGCCTGGCCGGGTGTGCCCACAGCCCGCAACAACTCAGCCCGCAACCCAAGCTCACTCAGCAACTGGCGCCGGTCGGCCATGGCCAGCCGGTGGTGGTCAGGGTGGTTGACGGTCGGGCCTCGCAATCGCTGGGCACCCGTGGGGGCATGTACCCCGAAACCAGCACCATCAGCGTCAGCGGCAACGATGTCGTGCCCAAGCTGCAGGCCCAGGCCGAAGCGGCGGTGCGCCTGCTCGGCTTCACCCCGACGCCCAACGCCGGCAACGTGCCGCAGCTGACCGTGACCCTGGCCGAGCTGAAGTATCAGTCGCCCAAGGACAAGATGTACGTGACCGAGGCCACCATCGGCGCCACGTTCCGCGCGGACGTGTCGAACGCCAATCGCCGCTACAGCGGCCGCTACGGTGCTTCGCTCGACCAGCGTTTCGGCATGGCGCCGAACCAGGAAACCAACACCAAGCTGGTGAGCGATGTGCTCAGCGATGCCCTGACCCGCCTGTTCAAGGACCCGACCATCGGGCAAGTGCTGGGCGAGTAAGCGCTTCGGTGCAATGCAAAAGCCCGCTGCCTGGGTGCCAGGCAGCGGGCTTTTTTGTGCGCAGGCTTCGCCGGTGCCCAAAGGACCATGCATATCCTGAGTAGAGCGCCGGCCCTGTAGGAGCAACTGTCTTGCTCAACTGTTAAAGCTAGCGCGATCCCTGTGGGAGCGGGCTTGCCCCGCGAACACCGGCCAAGCCAGTGCCATGCACCGCGTCGCTTGCTTCGCGGCTAAAGCCGCTCCCACAGGATGTTTGCTGGTTTCAAACGATGCATGCAGCCTGCGATGAAGCCGTTGAAGATGTCTCAGGCCGCCAGGACGTGCAAGTCCAGCAAGCTGATGCCGGTCTGTATGTCGACCTCGGGCAGGTCGTCATGGCTGTGTCCGCCCAAGGCGCAATACACCAGCCACTGGCGGTCCTGGACATTGATCGAGAAGCTGTCGATCAGCGCCTGTTGCTCATCGCTCTGGGCAACGAGGTACAGGCGGTCCTGGTTTTCGGCGTGCAGCATGACAAGCTCCGGTACGGTGGAAGGCCGACAGGGTGGCCTGCCTTGATGACGAGCGTGTGACAGATGAAATTAACTGACACTTTGTCGCAAAAAGCGGGAGGGGCAGGCCGGCTTGGGTAGAATGCCGGGCTTTGCCGTCGTGATACCGAGGTCGTGCGATGTCGTTGCAAGTGCTCTGGGGCTTCCTGGCTGCCCACCCGGCCAAGCTGATCAACCTGCTGGCCCTGTTCATAACCTGCCCTGGCGGGCTGCTGCTGCACAGTGCCCGGCGCCGCGCCAGCATGACCCGTGAAAGCCTGGCGGTGGACGAAGGGCTGGTGGATGCCTTCGACCGGCGCGTGCCGCGTTACTACTACATCCTCGGTTTCTCATGCCTGGCCATGGCGCTGCTGCTGTCGTGGTTCAGCACCTGGGTCTGAAGCCTGGTGTTCCATTCGTGGGAGCGGCGCACCGCCGCTCCCACAGGATCGCGCAAAGTCTGAATCGAGCGCTGCACGTGTGGGAGCGGGTTTACCCGCGAAGGGTCGCGCAGCGACCCCAATTGGCTTGACCGACTGGCATTACCCTTCAGGCAGACAGAGGCTGGCGCTTCACCTGGTACTGGTTGCGCACCGGCGTCGCATACTGCTGCACCAGGTACGGCTGCTGTTCCACCGGGCATGCGTCGAGGCGACGCTGCCACTCTTCCTTGGCCTTGGCCAATTCGTCCGCCGGGAACAACTTCTCGGCGTCTGGCACCTCGAGTGCCGCATCCTTCTCGGCCCACATCGCATAGGCCAGGTAGTGCACCGGGAACAACCGGTAGCCACCGAGAATCTGCCGGTCGATGGCTTGCGCCAGCTGCTTGGTGTCTTCGTGGTACTCGGTCACCGGTGGGGCAAAGTTGATGTGCACGCGCCCTTTGTAGCCGGTAATGCCCTGGGCAATGCTGTTGTCGTCCTCGCCCGGGGCCTTCTTGTAGCTGCCGGTGGTGGCGCGGATGTACAGCTCGCGGGCCTTGGCCTGGTCACAGGGGTCGTATTCGTAGCTGATCGACACCGGGATCAGGTTCAGGCTCTGGATCACCGCGCCGAACGGCTCGTCCTTGCGGCTCATGTGGAACATTTTGAGGATGGCCGAATCGGTGCGGTCGTCACCGTCCTTGGCGCGGCCTTCGGCCTGGGCGATCCAGATCGAGGCGCCGTCGTTGCGGATCGAGTGGTTGATGTAGGCCGACAGCAGCTGGTACGCGGCCAGTTTCTCGCGGCGCCCGCTGATCGAGCGGTGCACGATGAAACTCTTGTTCAGGCGCATCATGTCGCTGACGAACGGCTTCTGCAGCAGGTTGTCGCCGATGGCGATGCGCGGCGTGGGCAGGCCCGCGTGATAGACCGCGTAGTTGACGAAGGCCGGGTCCATGACGATGTCGCGGTGGTTGGCCAGGAACAGGTAGGCGGTGCCCGACTTGAGCTGCTCGACGCCGGAATAGGTGACGCCGTCGGTGGCTCGGTCGATGGTGCGGTCGACGTAGTACTCGACCTTGTCCTGCAGCGTCGAGACGCAGGTAACGCCGGCGAACTCTTTACGCAGGCGCCGGGCGATCAGCGGCTTGAGCAGCCAGCCGAGGGCGCCCGCCGCGCGCGGGAAGCGGAAGTGGGTGAGGATATCGAGGAATGCCGGGTCGCTGAGCAGGCGTGCCAGAACGGCAGGGACCTCAGCGTCGTCGTACGGTCGGATGGCATCGAATTCGCCCATCATGCTCTCTTGTTGGAAACGGCTAGGGTAATAAGGTAGGGACGGGGTCGGAAAAACGGCTCGGACACACACAGGCCCTGTAAACAGACCGGCAATTATACGCACAAGTCACTCGGGAGGCCGCGATGCTGGAGACTGCACTCTACGATTGTCCCTATTGTGGTGAAGAAGTCGAAACGACGGTGGACCTGTCCGGCGGCGATCAGGAATACATCGAGGACTGCCAGGTGTGCTGCAAGCCTATCCGCTTCGTGCTGCAGGTACATGGCGATGAGTGGATGCTGGATGTCTACGGCGAGAATGACTGATGCAGCGAATCTATGACCCGGAAAGCCTCCTGGAGGCGCAGATGCTGGTTGGCATGCTGGCCAGCGAGGGCATCGAGGTGCACCTGGTCGGGCGCGACCTGATGGGTGGTGTAGGCGAGCTGCCAATGCAGGGCCTGCTCGGCCTGGCGGTGGCCGATGAGCAGGCCGGCTACGCGCGGCAGCTGATCGATGCGTACAATGCGGCCCAGCCTCTTGCTGGCGACGAACCGGAAAGTTATCCGGGAACCCTGATCTGTTAGGTTTTGATTTCGCCCATGTGTGGACGCTATGCCCTGTTTCGCTGGTCCCAGGCCTTCGCCGGCCTGCCGGGGTTCCCCCCGGGCCAGCAGCCTCAATGGAACATCTCGCCCGGTGCCTCGGTACTGGTTCAGCGCCAGCTCGATGGCCAGCTGCAACTGGCCAGTGCCCGCTGGGGGCTGACCCCGGCCTGGTTGACCGACCTCTCCCGTACCCCCGCCCAGGCCCGCGCCGAGACCCTCGCAGAGCAACCGATGTTCCGTGAACCGTTCCGCCAGCGGCGCTGCCTGATCCCGGCCAACGGCTTCTACGAGTGGCGCGGCACGGCGCGCAAGCGCCCTTATTGGGTCACCCCGGGAGAGGGCTCGGCGCTGTTCTTTGCCGCGGTCTGGGAAGAGTATCCGGTACAGGAGCAGGTCTGGCTGAGTTGCGCGGTGATCACCCAGGCGGCCATGAACCAGCGCCGGCCGTTGATCCTGGATGAGGCCGAGCAGGCGCTATGGCTCGACCCGCATACGCCGTTGGCACGGTTGCACGAAATCCTGGCCAAGCCGCCTGGCGCCTTGCGCGAGCGGGCGCTGGCGCTGTTCGTCAATGATCCGAAGCTCGATGGGCCGGAGTGCCTGACCCCGGCGTGAGGCCTTGGCGTAATCCCTGTAGGAGCGGCCTTGTGCCGCGAAAGGGCTGCGCAGCGGCCCCGGCATTCTATGTGGTAACGCCGGGGCCGCTTTGCGGCCCTTTCGCGGCACAAGGCCGCTCCTACAGGAGTACCTGCGCGCCCTGGGCTCAAACCCTGAACTGATTGATCAAGCGCCGCTGCTGCTCGGCCAGCTTGGTCAGCTCGGCGCTGGCCTGGCTCGACTCGTCGGCGCCGCCGGCCACTTCACCGGCCACCTGGCCGATGCTGATCACGTTGCGGTTGATGTCCTCGGCCACCGCGCTCTGCTGCTCGGCGGCGCTGGCGATCTGGGTGTTCATGTCGTTGATCACCGACACCGCCTGGGTGATGCTCTCCAGCGACTGCGCCGCGCGGCTGGCCTGCTGCACGCTGACGTCGGTCTTGCCCTGGCTGTCTTCCATCACCTTGACCACTTCGCGGGTGCCCTGCTGCAGCTGCTGGATCATCTGCTGGATTTCCTGCGTGGCCTGCTGGGTCTTCTGTGCCAGGTTGCGGACTTCGTCGGCGACCACGGCGAAGCCACGGCCCTGCTCGCCGGCGCGGGCGGCCTCGATGGCGGCGTTGAGCGCCAGCAGGTTGGTCTGCTCGGCAATTGCGCGGATCGCCACGAGGATGGCGTTGATGTTCTCGCTGTCGCGGGCCAGGTCCTGCACCACGGCCACGGCCCGGCCAATCTCGCCGGCCAGTGCGCTGATCGAATGCGAGGTGTCACGTACGATCTCCAGCCCCTGGTTGGCCGCGCGGTCGGCCTCGCTGGCCGCCTGGGCCGCCTGGGTGGCGTTGCGCGCCACGTCCTGCGCGGTGGCGGTCATTTCCTGCACGGCGGTGGCCACCTGGTCGATCTCCACCATCTGTTTGTGCACGCCTTGGTTGGTGCGAATGGCGATGTCGGCGGTGTGCTCCGACGAGTCGCTGACTTTCTGGACCGAGCTGACCACCTGGCTGATCATGGCCTGCAGCTTGACCAGGAAGGTGTTGAAGCCCTTGGCGATGGCGCCCAATTCGTCGGCGCGGTCGCTTTGCAGGCGGCGGGTCAGGTCGCCTTCGCCCTGGGCGATGTCGTCGAGCATGGCCACCATCTGGCGCAGTGGGCGGGCGATGCCGTGGGCCAGCAGCCAGATCACCAGCAGGCCCAGCGCGGCGATGCCCAGGCCGACCACGGTCATGCCGGCGATGTCGGTGCGACGTTGTTCGGCCAGATCCTGCTGCAACTGATTGACGTCGGCCATCACCGTGCTCAACGGCAGTTCCAGCAGCAAGGTCCAGCGCGCATCGGTGCTGGCGACCTTGAACGGCAGGTACAGCTCGATGCGGTCCTTGCCGGCGTCCACTTCATAATGCAGGGCTTCGCCGCTCAGGCTGTTGAGGGTGCCCGACTCTTCGCTGTCGAGCACTTCGCTGGCTTTTTCGCCGAACTTCGCCGGGTCTCGGGTATAGGCCACCAGGCGGCCGTTGCTCGACACCAGCGCCAGTTCGCCGGCTCCGTCGTAGAGCTGGCGGTCGGCGGCGTTGAGCAGGTCCTGGATGAAGTTCACCGACAGGTCGGCGCCGGCCATGCCCTTGAACTGGCCATCGACCATGATCGGTTCGACGAACGAGGCGAGCATGACCATCTTGTCGCCGACCTTGTACGGTGCCGGGTCGATCACGCAGGCCTTCTTCGACTCTTTCGGGCACAGGTAGTACTCGCTGGCGCGCACGCCGGTGGCCAGCACGGTGCGGTCGTTGACGTCGGCCAGTTGGTCCTGGCCGAGGCTGCCGTCGCCGTTGCGGAACCACCAGGGCAGGAAGCGGCCGTTGGCGCTGTCGATGCCGACCAGCTTGCTGCCGACGTAGCGGGCGTCGTCATGGTCGAGGGCGTTGGGCTCCCA
This sequence comes from Pseudomonas sichuanensis, assembly GCF_003231305.1. Lineage (GTDB taxonomy): Bacteria > Pseudomonadota > Gammaproteobacteria > Pseudomonadales > Pseudomonadaceae > Aquipseudomonas > Aquipseudomonas sichuanensis. The sequence goes on from NZ_QKVM01000033.1 coordinate 26,475, forward strand.
GCCCAGGTACGCGCCCAGTACCGTCGGGTTGACCTCTACGGTGCGCTTGAGCTGGTTGATCAGGTGTTCACGGTCGATCCGCATCAGCGGGCTGCCATCGGCGGCCTGCATGCCGAGCATGGCGTTGCTGGTGGCCAGACTGCGGGCAATCGCCAGGGGCGCCTCAAGGCCGCGCTGGATCTCGCTGACCTGGGTGCGGGCCAGGGCTGCCAGGCGCTGCTCGATCACGCTTTCGAACTGCTTCTGTGTGCGCTGTTCCACCAGCGCCTGGGTGCGTTGGCCGGAATACACGGCGTAGAGCACCAGCGCCGCGACAATGCTCAGCACGATGGCACCGGCCAGGGCGGCCACGGAAAACTGGATCGACTTGAACTTCATGAAAAGCTCCGCGCGCAAGGAGGTCGTATCCCTGGGTTATCGGCGGGCTAATACCAAAGCATGAGGGGCGTGCAAGAAATCTTCCTTGTGGCTCTGGTCGAGGCGCACGACTGGGCCTAGGATACGCGGCACGTAAAAAGGGAGTGTTTAAATGCGTAAGTCATTCGTTGTCAGCATGTTGAGCGCCAGCGTCCTGCTGGGCGGCTGCCAGGCGGTCAATACCACCAGCGGTGGCGCCGTGGGCGTCGAGCGCAAGCAGTACATGTTCAGCATGCTCTCGACCGATGAGGTCAACCAGATGTATGCCCAGTCGTACCAGCAGACCCTCGGCGAAGCGTCGAGCAAGGGCGTGCTGGACAAGGGCAGCGCCGACGCCAAGCGCGTGCAGGCCATCGCCGACCGCCTCATCGCCCAGGCACCAGTGTTCCGGCCGGATGCCGCGCAGTGGAAGTGGGAAGTCAATGTGATCAAGAGCGACGAGCTCAATGCCAACTGCGGCCCGGGCGGCAAGATCATCGTCTACACCGGGCTGATCGATCAGCTCAAGCTCAACGATGCCGAGATCGCCGCGGTCATGGGCCACGAAATTGCCCACGCCCTGCGCGAGCACGGCCGTGAAGCGATGTCCAAGGCCTATGGCGTGGAAATGGCCCGTCAGGGCGCGGGTGCCTTCCTCGGCCTTGGCCAGGACAGCATGGCGCTGGCCGACACCGTGGTGAACTACGCCATGACTCTGCCCAACAGCCGCAGCAACGAGAACGAGGCCGACCTGATTGGCCTGGAGCTGTCGGCCCGCGCCGGCTACGACCCGAACGCCGCGATCACCCTGTGGAACAAGATGAGCAAGGCTTCCGAAGGGGCGCCGCCTGAGTTCATGAGCACCCACCCGGCCTCCAGCAGCCGGATCGCCTCGTTGCAGGCAGCGATTCCGAAGGTGATGCCGCTGTATCAAGCGGCCAAGAAGTAAGCCATTCGGACGGGGCGCTGTGCGCCCCTGTCCCATGCACTGCGTGATACCTGTAGGAGCGGCCTTGTGCCGCGAAAGGGCCGCAAAGCGGCCCCCCAGCGTTACCAGATAGATTGCCGGGGCCGCTGCGCAGCCCTTTCGCGGCACAAGGCCGCTCCTACAGACAGTTGCTCCTACCTATTGCCGCTGTCAGCCTATCCAGCCACTGGTCTTCATCGCCGAATACACCGCGACGATCGCCAGCACCACGAACGCCGCCGCCGCCAGGCGCCGAATCAGCGTCAGTGGCAGTTTCTCGGCCGCGAAGTTACCTGCCAGTACCACCGGCACGTTGGCAATCAGCATGCCCAGGGTGGTGCCGATGATCACCATGATCAGGTGCGGATACTGCGCCGCCAGCATGACCGTGGCGACCTGGGTCTTGTCGCCGATCTCCGCCAGGAAGAACGCGATCAGGGTGGTCAGGAACGGCCCGAAACGGCGTGCGTTGCTGCTTTCGTCATCGTCCATCTTGTCCGGCACCAGGGTCCACAGCGCGGTGGCGGTGAAGCTTGCGGCAAGGATCCAGTGCAGCACCGATTCGGTGAAGAAGCTGCTCACCCAGGCACCCACGGCGCCAGCGGCGGCATGGTTGGCCAGAGTCGCGGCGACAATGCCGGCGATGATCGGCCAGGGCTTGCGAAAACGCGCCGCGAGGATGAGTGCGAGCAGTTGCGTCTTGTCGCCGATTTCGGCGAGCGCAACGATGGCGGTGGGGACCAGCAGAGATTCCAGCATCAGGTTTCCTACGGGGGCGGGTCGACACGGCTATGACACGTACAGCCTCCCCGCCCCGGGTAAGGTGTGCGTGTCATAGGTCTTGTCAAACCCTGGATCCGTCTGTGCGGATCGTGGGTCGTACGCGCCATGGCCTGTGGGCCAAGTGTGTTGACGCGTACCGGGCGAGCAGGGCGCTCGCGGGAGACTACTCCCCTAGGACGGAGCGGATTCTGCCTACACCGCGCGCATTCGGCAAGCGCTGTTTTCAGCCACGGGTTGCCCGGTAGATGCGAAAGCCCTGCGCTTCGGCGCGAATTTCGCAGTTGCCGAGCGCGCCTTCGATCAAGGGTTGATAGCGCAGGAAGCTGTTGGCAACCAGGCGTATTTCACCGCCTTTTCGAAGATGTTCGCCAGATTTTTTCAGCAGGTTCTCCGAGGTCTGGTAATCGGTGTGCACCCCTGTGTGGAACGGCGGATTGCTCAGGATCAGGTCCAGGTCGGCAGGGGCGGCATCGATGCCGTCACCGCTGATCACCTCGCCTTCGAGGTTGTTGGCCGCAAGGGTCAGGCGACTGGCGGCCACGGCGAATGCATCCACATCCAGCAGGGTGACCCGGCTGTGCGGGTAACGCCGTTTGACCGTTGCCCCCAGCACGCCGGCGCCGCAGCCAAAGTCCAGCACATGGCCGCCTGGCAGGCCGTCGAGGTGCTCCAGCAACAGCGCCGTGCCTTTGTCCAGGCGGCCATGGCTGAACACCCCCGGCAGGCTGATGACTTGCAGCGGGCCATCGGCGAGCGGCAGCTCGAAACGTTCCGCCAGGCTGTGCAGTGGCTTGGCTTCAGGGGCGTTGTCGACGGTCACCTGCCACAGCTGGCAGTGCCGGGCGCTGTCGAGCTTACGCGGTTTGCCAAAGGCCTGCAGCAGCTTGGCCGCACCTTCGATGCCGCCGCGTTTTTCACCCACCAGGTAGAGCACGCGGCCGGCCAGGCGTGACGCCAGCGCGTTGAGCAGGTAGGCGGCCAGTTCGCGGGATTTGGGCAGGAACAGCACCGCGCTGTCGAAGGCCGCCGCGGGCACCTCGACGCCATAGTGGCTGCGCCCGGCGAAGCGGCTTTCAAGCAGCGCCTGATCGCCGGCATGCCAGGTCCAGCCATGGGCCGCCGGCAGCTGGCCAAGCAGGCCATCGGCCTGGGCGCCGGCAATCAACAACGGGCCCTGGAACAGGTCCGCCTGGCGGAGCAACACTTCACTGCGCGGGTCCATGGACGACGCCTCCTGAAAAAAGTGGCGCAGTGTAGCAGAGGCTCCAGTCGATCAGCCGACCACTCGCCGTGGCTGGCCGGCGAAGTAGGCCAGGGCGTTTTCGGCGAGCTGGCCGACGATGCGCTGGCGCGACTCCACCGCGCCCCAGGCGCTGTGCGGGGTGATGATCAGGCGCGGGATGTCGCCGGCCAGCAGAGGGTTGCCGTTGACGGGGGGCTCGACGCTCAGCACATCGGTGGCCGCGCCGCCCAGGTGGCCGCTGCGCAGTGTGTCGGCCAGCGCCTGCTCGTCGATCAGCCCGCCACGGGCGGTATTGACCACCAGGGCGCCCGGTTTGAGCAGCGCCAGCTCGCGGGCGCCCAGCATGTGGCGGGTCTGTTCGTTGAGCGGGCAATGCAGGGTGAGGGCGTCCACCTGCGGCAGCAACTCTTCCAGCGGCAGGCGATCCGCGCGGGGTGGGCGCCCGGGTATCTGCCCGGTCAGCACGCGCATGCCGAATGCCTCGGCCAGCCGCGCCACCGCGCCACCCAGCTCGCCATGGCCGAGCAGGCCGAGGGTCTTGCCCTCCAGCTCGACGATGGGGAAGTCCAGCAGGCAGAACTGGCTGGCCTTGGCCCACTGGCCGGCCGCCACGGCCTGGTTGTAGTCGCACAGGCGCGTGGCCAGCGCCAGCAGCAGGGCCAGGGTGTGCTGCGCCACCGACGGGGTGCCATAGCCCTGGCAGTTGCACACGGTGATGCCCTGGGCGCGAGCGGCGGCCAGGTCGACGTTGTTGGTGCCGGTGGCGGCAACCAGGATCAGCTTGAGCTGCGGGTTGGCCGCGAGCGCCTCGGCATCGAGCATGACCTTGTTGCTGATGACTGCGGTGGCGCCCTGCAGGCGCTCGGCAACCTGGTCCGGACGGGTCGCGGCATGCAGTTGCAGTTCGTCGAATTGGCTGCGCAGGGGCGAAAGGTCGAGGTCGCCGAGGTCGAGGGAGTGGTGATCGAGAAACACGGCGCGACGTAGGCTGGGCATGAGGGGCTCCGGTCAGGGCAAAGGTGTTCGGCTATCCGTGGGCGCGGGCTTGCCTCGCGAAGGGGCCTCAGGAAGCTGGGCGCAGTGTCGGTTCCGCAGGCGCCGCTCGTCAACGACGACGGCCCCACTCATACCTGTTCCAGCCAAATCATTCCTTCGGCTGATTTGACCGGTGCGTCACCGTTCTACAGTAAGTGCCTGAATTGTCCGGCCCGCTTTCCAGAAAAGGGATACCCATGCTGCAGACGCGCATCATCAAGCCCGCCGAGGGCGCTTACCAATATCCACTGCTGATCAAGCGCCTGCTGATGTCGGGCGTGCGCTACGAGAAGACCCGTGAAATCGTCTATCGCGATCAGTTACGCCTCACCTACCCGCAACTGAGCGAGCGCATCGCGCGCCTGGCCAACGTACTGAGCGCCGCTGGCGTGAAGGCCGGTGATACCGTGGCGGTCATGGATTGGGACAGCCACCGCTATCTGGAATGCATGTTCGCCATCCCGATGATCGGTGCGGTGGTGCACACCATCAACGTGCGCCTGTCCCCCGAGCAGATTCTCTACACCATGAACCACGCCGAAGACCGCTTCGTGCTGGTCAACAGCGATTTCGTCGGCCTCTACCAGGGCATCGCCAGCCAGTTGACCACCGTGGAAGGCACCGTACTGCTGACCGACGGGCCGGACAAGAGCGCCGACCTGCCTGGCCTTCACGGCGAATACGAGCAACTGCTGGCGGCTGCCAGCCCGCAGTACGACTTCCCCGATTTCGACGAAAACTCGGTGGCCACCACGTTCTATACCACCGGCACCACCGGCAACCCCAAGGGCGTGTATTTCACCCACCGCCAGCTGGTGCTGCACACCCTGGCCGAGGCCGCGGTGACCGGCAGCATCGACAGCGTGCGGCTGCTTGGCAGCAACGATGTGTACATGCCGATCACCCCGATGTTCCATGTGCACGCCTGGGGTATTCCCTATGCGGCCACCATGCTTGGCATGAAGCAGGTCTACCCCGGGCGCTATGAGCCGGACATGCTGGTCAAGCTGTGGCGCGAGGAAAAGGTCACCTTCTCCCACTGCGTGCCGACCATCCTGCAGATGCTGCTCAACTGCCCGTCCTCCCAGGGTGAAAACTTCGGCGGCTGGAAGATCATCATCGGCGGCAGCGCGCTCAACCGGGCGCTGTACGAGGCGGCCCTGGCCCGGGGCATCCAGCTCACCGCGGCGTATGGCATGTCGGAGACCTGCCCGCTGATCAGCGCCGCGCACCTGAACGATGAGTTGCAGGCCGGCAGCGAGGATGAGCGGGTCACCTACCGCATCAAGGCCGGGGTGCCGGTGCCGCTGGTGGAGGCGGCGATCGTCGATGGCGACGGCAACATCCTCCCTGCCGATGGCGAGTCCCAGGGCGAGCTGGTCCTGCGTGCGCCGTGGCTGACCATGGGGTACTTCAAGGAGCCGGAAAAAAGCGAGGAGCTGTGGCAGGGCGGCTGGCTGCATACCGGTGACGTCGCGACCCTCGATGGCATGGGTTTCATCGATATCCGCGATCGCATCAAGGATGTGATCAAGACGGGGGGCGAGTGGATCTCGTCGCTCGACCTCGAGGACCTGGTCAGCCGGCACCCTGCGGTGCGCGAGGTGGCGGTGGTCGGCGTGGCCGACCCGCAATGGGGCGAGCGCCCGTTCGCGCTGCTGGTGGTGCGCGAGGGGCTGAGCATCGACGCGCGTTCCCTCAAGGAACACCTCAAACCGTTCGTCGAACAAGGGCACATCAACAAGTGGGCGATCCCCAGCCAGATCGCCATTGTTACTGAAATTCCCAAGACCAGTGTCGGCAAGCTCGACAAGAAGCGCATCCGCCTGGACATCACTCAGTGGCAGGCCAGCAACAGCACTTTCCTTTCCACGCTCTGACCCTGTGGCGGCTCGTGCCTTACAAGGTGCGGGCCGCATGCTAGAGCGGCCGAAGCCTTGCCAAACAGAAAAATTGGGCCATGCTTGAGCACTGCCAGCCCATGGGGCCGCTCCTTCAGGGCCGGCCGCAAGCAGGGCGCGCAAATCACACTTTAGAGGGATCAAGCACCTGTGACCGCTGGCTATAGTCGGGCCAGGGGATTTTTCAGGAATGGGGGAGGGTGCCGCGCATCATTGATGTGCGATACCACGGGCAGGAGCCGGCTTTACCAGGCGCTCGAGCCGTTCTTGAAAGGACTCACTGCCATAACAATAAAGTACATGGAGTAGCGTCGATGACATCTGCAAACCCGTTCTGGCGCCGGGCAAAACTGCCTCTGGCAGTCAGCCTCGCTTCTACGCTCGCAAGTCCTGCTTTCGCTGTCAGCTTCAACATTGGGGAAATCGAAGGCCAGTTCGACTCGTCGCTCTCCGTGGGCGCCAGCTGGTCGACGGCCAATCCGAACAAAAACCTCATCGGTGCCAACAACGGCGGCAGAGGGTTGTCGCAGACCTCCGACGATGGTCACCTGAACTTCAAGAAGGGCGAGACCTTCTCGAAGATCTTCAAGGGGATCCACGACCTCGAACTCAAGTACGGTGACACCGGCGTGTTCGTCCGTGGCAAGTACTGGTACGACTTCGAGCTCAAGGACGAACACCGCGAGTTCAAGGACATCAGCGACTCCAACCGCAAGGAAGGCGCCAAGTCCTCGGGTGCGGAGCTGCTCGATGCCTTCGTCTACCACAACTACAACATCGCCGACCTGCCGGGCACCGTGCGCCTGGGCAAGCAGGTGGTGAGCTGGGGTGAGAGCACCTTCATCGGTGGCGGCATCAACTCCATCAACCCCATCGACGTCTCGGCGTTTCGCCGCCCAGGCGCGGAGATCAAGGAAGGCCTGATCCCCGTCAACATGTTCTATGTGTCGCAGAGCCTGACCGACAACCTGACGGCAGAAGGCTTCTACCAGATCGAGTGGGACCAGACGGTCGTCGACAACTGCGGTACGTTCTTCTCTCAGCCTGACGTAATTGCCGATGGTTGTGACAACAACCTGGCGGTGCTGGCCACACGTAACAACGTGGCTCGGGGCCTTGGGCCGCTCTCGGGGCCAGCCCTGCGTGCGCTGACGGCACAAGGGGTGAGCTGGGGTTCGCCTGACGAGGGCGTGATCGTACGTCGCGGTCCCGACCGTGATGCCCGCGACAGCGGCCAGTTCGGTTTGGCCCTGCGCTACATGTACGAACCGCTGAACACCGAGTTCGGCGGCTACTTCATGAACTATCACAGCCGTGCACCGATCTTCAGTGGGCGTGGCGCCGCGGCCCGCTTCTATAACCCGGCCAACCTGGCAGGCGCTCTGATCGGCGCTGGGGTTCCACCCGCTGCTGCAACCAACCCGGCTTTGCTCCAGCAGCTCATGCCGCTCTATGTCGCGGGCAACTCCAGCTACTACGTGGAGTACCCAGAGGACATCCGCCTGTACGGCCTGAGCTTCTCCACGACCTTGCCCACTGGCACGGCCTGGAGCGGTGAAATCAGCTACCGGCCGAATGCGCCGGTGCAGTTGAACACCACCGATATCCTGTATTCGGGCCTGACGCCGCTTGACCCTAACGCATCGGTCCTGAAGGGCACGGCGAACACCGATCAGCCAGGCTATCGCCGTAAAGAGATCACCCAGCTGCAAACCACCTTCACCCACTTCTTCGACCAGGTGATGGGGGCAGAGCGCCTGACCATGGTGGGTGAAGTGGGCTGGACCCACGTGGGCGGCCTGGAAAGCACCTCCAAGGCACGCTATGGCCGTGACCCGGTCTATGGCCCAGGGCCGCTGCCCAACGGCCGCTGCCAAAGCCTGAACGCCAGCACCCTGGCGGCCGCCGACAAGAACAACCTGACGCGCTACTGCGAAAACGATGGCTATACCACCGCCGACTCCTGGGGTTATCGCGTGCGTGCCATCTGGGACTACAACAACGTCTTCGCCGGCGTGAACCTGCGCCCCAGCGTGGCCTGGTCCCACGACGTCGATGGCTACTCCCCTGGCCCTGGCGGCGCCTTCGAGGAAGGCCGCAAGGCGGTCAGCCTGGGCCTGGACGCCGAGTACCAGAACACCTACACCGCGAGCCTGTCGTACACCAACTTCTTCGACGGCAAGTACACCACCGTGGATGACCGCGACTTCGTCGCCCTCAGCTTCGGCGTGAACTTCTAAGCACATTGATCCAGGACGACAACAGAATGAAAACGACCACACGTCTGCTGCAAGCCGGTGTACTGGGCCTGTCCCTGTTGGCTACCAGCGTCATGGCTGCGGTGTCCGCCGACGAGGCGGCCAAGCTGGGCGCATCGCTGACCCCCATGGGGGCGGAAAAAGCCGGCAACGCCGATGGCTCGATCGGCCCGTGGGAACCGCTGTCGAAGAGCGCTGGCAGCGCCGACAGCAAGGGCTTCCTCTCCGACCCTTACGGCAGTGAAAAACCCCTGTTCACCATCACCGCGCAGAACGTCGACCAGTACAAGGCCAAGCTTTCGCCTGGCCAGCTGGCGATGTTCCAGCGCTACCCGGACACCTACAAGATCCCGGTATACAAGACCCACCGCGGCTCCACGGTGCCGGACGACGTCTTTGCGGCGATCAAGCAAAACGCCACCAAGACCACCCTGGTAGCGGGCGGCAACGGCCTGGAGAACTTCCAGACCGCCGTGCCTTTCCCGATTCCCAAGGATGGCCTTGAGGTGATCTGGAACCACATCACCCGCTACCGTGGCGGTAGCGTGACCCGACTGGTCACTCAAGCCACCCCGCAGCAGAACGGCTCCTATAGCCTGGTGTACTTCCAGGACCAGTTCGTCTTCCGCGACAAGATGAAGGACTTCGATCCCGCCAACCCGGGCAACATCCTGTTCTATTTCAAGCAGGAAGTGACTGCGCCAGCCCGCCTGGCCGGTACCGTACTGCTGGTTCACGAAACCCTCGACCAGGTCAAGGAGCCGCGCAAGGCATGGATCTACAACGCCGGCCAGCGTCGGGTACGCCAGGCACCGCAAGTGTCGTATGACGGTCCGGGCACTGCCGCCGACGGTCTGCGCACCTCCGACAACCTGGACATGTACAACGGTGCCCCGGACCGCTACGACTGGAAACTCGAAGGCAAGAAGGAGATGTACATCGCCGCCAACGCCTTCAAGCTCGACGACCCGAAACTCAAGTACGGCGACATCATCAAGGCCGGGCACATCAACCAGGACCTGTCGCGCTACGAGCTGCGCCGTGTCTGGCATGTGGTTGCCACGCTCAAGCCGGGCCAGCGCCACATCTATGCCAAACGTGACTTCTACATCGACGAGGACACCTGGCAAGCCGCAGTGATCGACCAATACGACGGCCGCGGGCAACTGTGGCGTATCTCCGAGGCCCACGCCCAGCCGTACTACAACGTGCAGGTGCCGTGGTACACCCTGGAAGCCATCTACGACCTGCAGTCTGGCCGTTACCTGGCCCTGGGCATGAAAAACGAAGAGAAGAGTGCCTACAACTTCGGCTTCAGTGCCAGCAAGGCCGAGTTCCAGCCAGCGGCCCTGCGCCAGGCGGGGGTGCGATGAACTGACTGTTACACACTTCTTGTGAACTCCCAGAACGCCCCGGCTTGCCGGGGCGTTTCTGTTGTAAGGGGCTACTGTCGTCGAGAACCTTCGAGGTGATTTGGTTGATGGGGTGTCATCAATCGAGATGATGTCCATCGCCAGCGTTTCTTTTTGTCGTAGTCTTTTTTGGCTAAATCGCCGCCATCATCTTCAAATGCATAGCATTTGCCGCTAGTCTCGCAAAAATCCATATCGCCGTAGTCTTCCAAACAGAACGAGCCGGCCATGACAGACCTGTCCCGTATGCATGGAGTCGCCAGCCAGGCCTTGGGCCTGCTGGACGGGCGTTTCTTCAGGCCACCCCTGCCCGACGCCCACGTACCGAGAGCCCGCCTGTGCCAGCGCCTGCAGGCGGGGCTGGATGGGCGCTTACTGTTGGTCAACGCGCCAGCCGGCTTTGGCAAGAGTTCGCTTGCCATCGAGTTCTGCCAGGAGCTGCCTGGCCATTGGCGCAGCCTCTGGCTGGGCCTGAGCCAGCGCGATGCCGACCCTGGTCGCTTCCTCGAGCGCTTGCTTGAAGGGCTGCAGCAGTTCTGCCCGGCGTTGGGAGGCCAAGCCCTGGGGCTGCTGAAAATGCGTCAGCGCCACCAACCCTTTGCCTTTGAAGAGTGGCTCGATGGCCTGCTCGACGAGCTTGCGCTGTACCTGCAGCCCGATACCCCCCTGCTGCTGGTCCTGGACGACTACCACCTCGCCCAAGGGGCAGTACTCGATCGCTGTCTGCAGTTTTTCCTCAATCATCTGCCTGCCGGGTTGGTGCTGTTGGTCACCAGCCGGCAGCGGCCAGACTGGCACCTGGCGCGCCTGCGGCTGTCGCGCCAATTGGTCGAACTCAACGAGCAGGACTTGCGCCTGACCCCCGATGAAGCCTTGGCGGTGATTGGCCGCCAACCCACCGGCTTGCGTGGCCAGGCGCTCGATAACCTGATCCAGCGCAGCGACGGTTGGGTGGCGGGGCTGCGTTTCTGGCAACTGGCGGCCAGTGAGTCGGGTGACGAGCATGCCTTGCCGCAGGCGTTGCACGGCGGCGAAGGCTTGATCCGTGATTACCTGCTCGAGGAAGTCATCGACATCCTGCCCGCGCCCGTGCAGGCATTTCTTTACGACACCGCTTGCCAGGAGCGCTTTTGCGCTGAGCTGTGCGACGCGGTGCGCGAGCGTGACGACAGTGCACAGGCGCTGAGCTACCTGCAGGCCCATCAGGTCTTCCTGGTGCCGCTCGATGAGCATGGGCGCTGGTTCCGTTACCACCACCTGTTCTCCGACCTGCTGCGCAGTCGGCAGGCCAGCGAGCCGCTGGCGAGCTTGCATCTGCGTGCCTGTCGTTGGTTCGAGGGCCAGGGGCTGCTGGATGAGGCGGTAGAGCAGGCATTGCGTGCCGGGCACCTCGACGTGGCGGCGGACCTGGTGCAGAGCTTGTCGGAAGAGCAACTGCTGGCCGAGCAGAACGTCGGCATGCTGCTGCGCTGGAAAATGGACTTGCCTGACAGCTTGCTGATCAGCACGCCCCGGCTGATCGTGCTGTACAGCTGGGCCCTGGGGCTGGCTTGCCAGCTGGACGCGGCCGAAGAGCTTGCAGGTTATCTGAGCCGCTTCCTGCCGGCGCCGTCGGCCACGGCGCAGAAGTCGATGCTGGCCCAGTGGCTGGCGCTCAGCGGCGTGATCGCCCGCGGCCGCGGCGATCGCGAGCGCACCCTGGCTTACTGCACGCAAGCACTGCGCAGCCTGCCTCGCAAGCGCTACGGGCAACGCCTGGTGTGTCTTTCCACGCTGTCCAACCTGGCCATCGCCGATGGTGATTTCTGGCGGGCGCGTGGCTGGAACCGCGAGGCGCTCGAGTTGGCCCAGCGTGTCGGCAACCCGTTGTTCGAGGCATTGGCGCATTACGACCGTGCACGTGTGCTGCATGCCCGTGGCGAAGTGCGGCGCGCGCTGGATGAAGTGCGTCAGGGCCTGCAGCGGCTGCAGGGGTTGTCGGGGCAGCGGCTGTACGCCGTGCGGGCCCGGCTCACCTTGTACGAAGGCTATCTGCTTGCGGCTGGCCTGCAGCCTGGCCAGGGGCGCGCACGCTTGCGTGCGGGGCTCAGCGAAGCACGCACCTGCCGTGACATCAGCGTGCTTATCGGTCACTGCGTGATCGCCTCGCTCGAGGGGCGTGAAAGGCGTTTCACCGAGGCGTTTGCGGAGCTGGCCGAGGCGGAGCGGCTGATGCACATCTGGGATGTTCCGCCGATCTTCTACCTGGCCATGATTACGCTGGTGAAGTGCGAGCTCTGGATCGCCCAGGGGCGCACAGACCTCGCCGAGTCCTGGCTGCTGCGCCTGGGCCAGACCTACGGCGGCAAGCTGCCCGCCGCCGCACCGGAGTTTCACCCCTTGCTGCCCTTGCACATCGAGCTGCAGCAGGCGCTGCTCGATCGCGTGCTGCAGCGCCCGCGCGAGGCCGAGTCGCGCTTGCAGGCACTGGTCGAGCGTGGCCAGGCCAATGGCGGCATGACACTGGTGGTCAGTGCGTCGTGCCAGCTGATCGAACTGCTGCTGGCCGAAGGCCGTGAGCCCGAAGCCTGCAAGTGCTTGGCGCACGCCATGGAGGCTGCGCAAGGGGGCGCGCTGCAGGCCTTCGCGCGGCTTGTCGAGGAGCACCCGCAGTGGTTGCGCGATCAACTCGAGCTCAGAGCTGCCTGCCCGGCCCAGGCGGAGCTGCTGGCGCGCTTGCCCGAGGCGCTGACCACCGCCAATGGGGCCTCTGAAGCCTTGAGTGCGCGCGAACTCGCGGTGCTGGAGCTGATTGCCCAGGGCTGCTCGAACCAGCAGATCAGTGAGCGGCTGTTCATTTCGCTGCATACGGTCAAGACCCACGCCAGCCATATCAACAGCAAGCTTGGGGTAGAGCGGCGCACGCAAGCCGTCGCCAGGGCCAAGTCTCTGGGCATGCTGGCCTGAAGGCTGGCCCAGGTGCACGCCGGCCGCTAAAATGGTGGCCACTGGCTACCCTGGCGCACTGCTTTTTCCCCACTCATCTTTGTGCAGAGGCTGCCGATACACATTTCGGCGTCTTGCATTGCCACGCGCCAATTTCCCTTCTTCCTTCTACAGGTCGTGTTGATGCTGCAGTACGGGCAAAAAAGCTTTCTGATCGTCGACGACTTCACTGACTTTCGCACGTCGACGCGCTCCATGTTGCGCGAGCTGGGTGCACGCGACGTGGACACCGCCGACAGTGGCGAGCAGGCGCTGCGCATGTGTGGGCAGAAGCGCTATGACTTCGTTTTGCAGGACTTTCACCTGGGCGATGGCAAGAAGAACGGCCAGCAGGTGCTTGAGGACCTGATTCTCGACAAGCTGATCAGCCATGAGTGCGTGTTCATCATGGTCACCGCTGAAAGCAGCCAGGCCATCGTGCTGAGTGCCATCGAGCACGAGCCTGACGCTTACCTGACCAAGCCTTTCAACCGCGTAGGCCTGGCCCAGCGCCTCGAGAAGCTGGTTCAGCGCAAGACCCTGCTCAAACCGATTCTCCAGGCCCTTGACCGTGGTCGCCCGGCTGAAGTGATGACGGCCTGTGCCGAGCTGTGCAAGCAGGACCCTCGCTTTGCGCCGCTGTGCCTGCGCTATCGTGCCGATGCGCTGCGCGATCTCAACCGCTTCGAAGAACTGGAAAAATTCCTCAAAGGCATCCTCGCCAGCCGCCCGCAACCGTGGGTCTATGCGGCGCTGGGCAGCTTGCTGCACAAGCGCGGCCAGCATGCCCAGGCGCAGGGTGTATACGAACAGGCGCTCAAGGCCTTCCCGATCATGCCCAGCCTGTATGACGGCATGGCCGAGGTGCTGGTGGCCCAGGGTGAGAGCCGGCGTGCCCAGCACATGCTCGAGGAGGCGGTACGATTGTCGCCGCTGGCGGTGCGCCGGCAAGCCGCGCTGGGCAAGCTGGCGCTGGACAATGCCGACTTCGAGGGTGCTTCCAAAGCGTTTCGGCATGCTGTCAGCCAAGGCCAGAGTTCGCGCTACAAGAGTGCCGAAACCAACCTGGGGCTGGCCCAGGCATTGATGAACAAGAATGCTGGCAACGGTCTCGACGCGCGAACCCGGGTCGAGATCAACAGTGTGCTCAGTGAAGTGGCCAAGGAAAACGTCGAGGACCAGGGCCTGCAAGTGCGGGCGCGGTTGATGAAGGCGGCGAGCCTGCAGCAGGCGGGCGATGCGGAGACAGCCGCCAAGCTCACCGAACAGGCCATGCAACGCCTGGAGAAGATGGAGCAGTTCTTCTCGGTCGAGGCGGCGCTGACCGTGGCCAAGCAACTGCAGCAGCTGGGCCAGGACGCGGCGGGCACCTCGATTCTCAAAGGCTGCGTGGAAACCTACGGCGACGATCCCAAGGTCATGCAGAGCGTAGCCAAACTTACCGATGACCCGGTGGTGCTCGGTGCGGTGACCGAGGCGGTCGACCTAAACCGTCAAGGCGTGCGCAGCTACCAGGGCGGGCAGCTCAGCGAGGCGCTGGGCATGTTCCGCAAGGCGCTGTCGCTGCAGCCGAAGAACATCAGCATCGCCCTCAATACCGCCCAGGCACTGCTGCGCATCGGTGGCGAGACACCGCCACCGGCATTGATGGAGGAGTGTCGCAGCTGCCTCACCAGCGTGGCGGGCATCCCTGCCAGCGACAGCCGCTACGATCGCTACCGCAAACTGCACATCCGGGTCTTCGGCGCATGAACCACGACAACCAGGGGCTGGATTTCTCCACGGTGATCGCCTCCACCGTGCACGACCTGAAGAACTCGCTGTCGGCGTTGATCCAGGCGCACAACCAGTGGCTGGCACGGTTGCCCGAGGCGTTGCAGGGCGGTGCCGAGCAGGGCGTGATGGAGCACGAGTTCCGCCACCTCAACGGCATGCTGGTGCAGATGCTGGGCTTGTACAAACTGGGGGTGAACCAGCTCCCGGTCTGCCCGGACTACCATGAGTTGGACGACTTCATAGAGGCTCAGCTGGCCGCCCATGAGGAGGTGCTCAAGCATCGCGACATCCTCGCCACCTGGCGCATCGACACCGAGAGCCCGCTGGGCTTCTTCGACCGCGAACTGGTGGCATCGGTGCTGGCCAACGTGCTGACCAACGCCATCCGCTATGCCGGCCACACCTTGCTGATCGGTATCGAGGAGGAGGGCGAGCAGTTGGTGATCAGCGTCAACGACGATGGCGCCGGTTATCCACAGCGCATGCTCGAGCGCCAGCAGGATTATGTGCAGGGTATCGATCAGCAGAGCGGCAGCACCGGGCTGGGCTTGTACTTCGCTGCGCGCATCGCCGCACTGCATGAGCGCAATGGCGTGCATGGACGAATCGAGATCGCCAAT
Organism: Pseudomonas sichuanensis; assembly: GCF_003231305.1. Lineage (GTDB taxonomy): Bacteria > Pseudomonadota > Gammaproteobacteria > Pseudomonadales > Pseudomonadaceae > Aquipseudomonas > Aquipseudomonas sichuanensis. The sequence goes on from NZ_QKVM01000033.1 coordinate 41,830, forward strand.
GGCGGGGCGCTGGGGGGCGGGTTGTTCAGGTTGTATCTGCCCTGAGTGCTGGTTTGCAGTTACCCTGAGCGGCGCCGGTACCCAGACGCAAGGTGTGATGCTGTGCAATCAGCTACGCACGGTAGACCTTGAAGCGAGGGGCGCCAAGCGCATCGAATCCGTTCCTGAAGCCGTGATCCTGGACGCGCTGGCGCGTGTTCAAACCCTCTTCGATTAATTGTGTGCAGTGTCCTGTCATGGAAAAACCATCCGTAGCGCTCATCCGCGAAACCTTCCCCGTTGGCCCCCTGCAGTGCAACTGCACGCTGATCGGCGACCCGCTCAGCAAGAAAGCCATTGTCGTCGACCCGGGCGGTGACGAGCAGAAGATCCTCGCCCGCCTGCAGCACCATGGCCTGACCCTGGTGAGCATCATCCATACCCACGCCCACTTCGATCACTTCCTCGCCTCGGGCAGGCTCAAGGAACTGACCGGCGCCACCTTGCACCTGCACAAGGACGACCAGCCGTTGTGGGACAACCTGGAGATGCAATGCCAGATGTTCGGCATGCCCTACACGCCCGTGCCTGCACCGGACCGCTGGCTGAGCGACGACGAGGAACTGGCGTGTGGTTGTGGCGTGGCCCTGCATACGCCAGGGCATAGCCCCGGCTCGATGAGCTTCTGGTTCGCCGAGCAGAAACTGCTGATTGCCGGCGACACCCTGTTCCGCCGCGGTGTCGGCCGCACCGATTTGTGGGGTGGTGACCAACGGACTATCGTTCGTTCCATCAAGGAGCGACTGTACCGCCTCGATGAAGACGCCATCGTGGTGACCGGCCATGGCCCGGAAACCCGACTGGGCGACGAAATGCGCGAAAACCCGTTCGTGCGTGCCTGAGGTTGCATGGAATTTTTCCGCTTTGCTGCAATCCAAGGCTGGCACAGATCCGTGAGTGATCCGCTGCACTTTTGAATTTCAGTAGGAGCTTGTCCATGTTCACCATGCGTCGTCTGATTATCGTCGCTACCGCCGCCGCCCTGATGTCCGGTTGTGCCAGCCCCAACCCGTATGACAACCAAGGCCAGGCGCAAGGCTCCACAGGGATGAGCAAAACTGCCAAGTACGGTGGCCTGGGCGCGCTGGCCGGCGCCGTCGCCGGTGCTGCCATCAACCACAACAACCGCGGCAAGGGTGCGCTGATCGGCGCCGCCGCAGTGGGCGCAGCCGCCGCGGGCTACGGTTACTACGCCGACAAGCAAGAGGCCGCGCTGCGTGCGCAAATGGCCAACACGGGCGTCGAAGTGCAGCGTCAGGGTGACCAGATCAAGCTGATCATGCCGGGCAACATCACCTTCGCCACCGACTCGGCGAACATCGCCCCAAGTTTCTACTCGCCGCTGAACAACCTCGCCGGTTCGTTCAAGCAGTTCAACCAGAACACCATCGAAGTGGTCGGATTCACCGACAGCACCGGCAGCCGCCAGCACAACATGGACCTGTCGCAGCGCCGCGCCCAGGCCGTCAGCAGCTACCTGACCTCGCAAGGTGTCGATGCATCGCGGGTGACGGTGCGTGGCATGGGCCCTGACCAGCCGATCGCCAGCAACGCCGACGCCAACGGCCGCGCGCAGAACCGCCGCGTCGAGGTCAACCTCAAGCCGATTCCGGGTCAGCAGTATGACCAGCAGGGTACCGTGCAGCAGTACCCTTAAGCTGCCTGGCTGCAACCGATCGCGGGGCAAGCCCGCTCCCACGCCATTTGTTCACGGCGTGGGAGCGGGCTTGCCCCGCGATGCTTTTTATCAGCGCACGGTGCTGGCCTGGATCGCCGTCAGCGCGATGGTGTGCACGATATCGTCCACCTGGGCCCCGCGCGGCAGGTCGTTGACCGGCTTGCGCAGCCCTTGCAGCATCGGCCCGAGGCTCACGCAGTCAGCACTGCGCTGCACCGCTTTATGGGTGGTGTTGCCGGTGTTCAGGTCGGGGAACACGAACACCGTGGCGCGCCCGGCCACCGGGCTTGCGGGTGCCAGTTGGCGGGCGATCTCGGGGTTGGCGGCGGCGTCATACTGCAAGGGGCCGTCGATCAGCAGGTCGTGCTCGGCCTGCTGCGCCAGCCGCGTGGCCTCGCGAACTTTTTCCACTTCCTCGTCACTGGCGGCCGAGTCGCTGGAGTAGCTGAGCATCGCCACCCGTGGGGCGATACCGAACGACTCGGCAGACTCGGCGCTCTGCCGGGCAATTTCGGCCAGTTCGGCGGCGCTGGGGTGCGGATTCATCACGCAGTCGCCATACACCAGCACCTGGTCCGGGAACAGCATGAAGAACACCGACGACACCAGGCTTGCACCTGGCGCGGTCTTGATCAGTTGCAAGGCCGGGCGGATGGTGTTGGCGGTCGAATGCACCAGGCCCGAGACCAGGCCGTCGACCTCACCCAGGGCCAGCATCATGGTCGCGATCACCACCGGGTCTTCCAACTGCTGCTCGGCCATCGGCGCGTTGAGGTTCTTGCTCTTGCGCAAATCGACCATCGGTTCGACGTAGCGGGCACGGATCAGGTCGGGGTCGAGCACTTCCAGATCGGGCGGCAGGGTTATGCCCTGGGCACGCGCTACGGCCTGCACCGCTTCGGGCTTGGCCAGCAGCACGCAGCGGGCGATACCGCGCGCCTGGCACAGGGCGGCGGCTTGCACCAGCAAGGGCTCGGCGCCTTCGGGCAGGACGATGCGCTTGTTGGCCTGCTGGGCACGCTGAATCAGTTGGTAGCGGAACACCGCCGGCGACAGGCGCAGCTCGCGTGGCGTGCCGCAGCGCTGGTGCAGCCAGGCGGCATCGAGCTGGCTGGCGACGAAGTCGGTGATGAACTCGGCGCGTTCGCGGTCGTCCACCGGGATCTCGCGGTTCAGCGAGTTGAGCTGATTGGCGGTGTCATAGGAGCCGGTGCTTACCGACAGGATCGGCAGGCCGGCCTGCAGTGCGCCGCGGCATAGCTCCAGGATGCGTGGGTCGGGCTTGCTGTCGCTGGTCAGCAACAGGCCGGCCAGGGGCACGCCATTGATCGCCGCCAGGCTCACGGCGAGGATGATGTCGTCGCGATCGCCCGGCGTCACCACCAGGGTGCCCGAGGTGAGCAGCGGCACGGTGTTGGCCACGGTGCGGGCGCAGATGATGATCTTGTTCATGCGCCGCTGGTCGTAGTCACCGGCGTTGAGCACCTGGGCGCCGAGCAGCTCGGCGACGTCGCGGGTGCGCGGCGCATTGAGGTCGGGCTGGTAGGGGATGCAGCCGAGCAGGCGGAAATCGTTGCCGCGCAACAGCGGCGAGTGCTCGCGCAGCCGCGTGGCGAAGTCGGCCATGCTTTCGTCGGTGCGCACCTTGTTGAGGATCACCCCGAGCACCTTGGGGTCGCGCGGGCCACCGTACAACTGGGCCTGCAGTTCGACGCGCCCGGACAGCTCGCTGAGCACCTCGTTCTCGGGCGCCGACACCAGGATCACCTCGGCATCCAGGCTCTTGGCCAGGTGCAGGTTGACCCGGGCCGCGTAGCTGGCGTGGCGGGTCGGTACCATGCCTTCGACCACCACCACGTCCTTGCCCACGCACGCTTGCTGGTAAAGGCGAATGATTTCTTCGAGCAGTTCGTCCAGTTGGCCGTCCCCCAGCATGCGCTCCACATGGCCAAGGCTAAGTGGCAGGGGCGGCTTGATGCCATGGGTGCGCGCAACCAGCTCGGTGGAGCGCTCCGGGCCGGTGTCGCCGGGGTGTGGCTGGGCGATCGGCTTGAAGAAGCCGACCTTGAGCCCGGCGCGCTCCAGGGTGCGGATCAGGCCCAGGCTGATGGAGGTGAGGCCGACACCGAAGTCGGTCGGCGCAATGAAAAATGTCTGCATGCGTGCTTCTCGAAATAAGCGGTGCAAGGAAATCAACGGCCAAGGGTATCGCTAACCGCACCCTGGGCGCACCAGCCACAGTGGAATACCTGGCCGATGCGGCGTTCGCGCTCGCTGGGCTCGAGCACCCAGGGCCGCGCCTGCCAGGGCGGCTGGTGGCGCAAGTGCTGGGTGTGGCCGCAGGACAGGTCGACCACCCAGTGGCCTTCCTCGTCCTGATGGAAGCCGGTGATCAGACTGACGGGCCTCCCTTCGTCCATGGTCGGTTCGCAATCGGACGGTGCCTTGGTTACACTTCTCCGCTCTACATTCTTTTGCAAAAGGTCCTGCCCCATGCTGATCGCCGCCAACAAGGCTGTCTCCATCGACTATACCCTGACCAACGACGCCGGTGAGACCATCGACAGCTCTGCCGGCGGTGCGCCGCTGGTTTACCTGCACGGTGCCGGCAACATCATCCCGGGCCTGGAAAAAGCCCTGGAAGGCAAAAAGGTCGGTGACAAGCTGACCGTTGCCATCGAGCCCGAAGACGCCTACGGCGAATACTCGGCCGAACTGGTCAGCACCCTGAGCAGCAAGATGTTCGAAGGCGTCGACCAACTGGAAGTCGGCATGCAGTTCCACGCTTCGGCGCCGGACGGCCAGATGCAGATCGTCACCATCCGCGACATCGACGGCGACGACGTGACCGTCGACGGCAACCACCCGCTGGCCGGCCAGCGCCTGAACTTCCAGGTCGAGGTCGTTGACCTGCGTGACGCCAGCGCAGAAGAAATCGCTCATGGCCACATCCACGGTGAAGGTGGCCATCACCACTGATTTTCTGCGCTAAGCTCAGAGAGTCGCCAGGCGCTCGGGCAAGCCGGACATCCTCAGGGAGTGGACGGTTTGGCTGCGCGCCTTTTTAGTGGGCGCAATTCGCCCCAGCGGCAACCGGGAACCTGAGAGGGGATCAACATGAGTGTATTTCACGACCTGACATTGAAGGCGCTGAACGGCGAAGACCTGCCCCTTGCCCCGTTCAAGGGCCAGGTGGTGCTGGTGGTCAATGTCGCCTCCAAGTGTGGTCTCACGCCGCAATACGCGTCGCTGGAGAAACTCCAGCAGCAGTTCAAGGGCAAGGGTTTCAACGTGCTGGGGCTACCCTGCAACCAGTTTGCCGGCCAGGAGCCAGGCAGTGCGGACGAGATCCAGGCGTTCTGCAGCCGCAACTATGGCGTGAGTTTCCCGCTGAGCGAGAAGCTCGACGTCAATGGCTCGGAGCGGCATGCCCTGTACCGGCTGCTGGCTGGCGAGGGCGCCGAGTTTCCTGGCGATATCACCTGGAACTTCGAGAAGTTCCTGGTGGGCAAGGATGGTCGCGTGCTGGCGCGTTTCGCGCCACGTACCGCGCCGGACGATCCAACCGTGGTACAGGCGATCGAGAAGGCCTTGGCGTGATTTGCACCCTGTGGGAGCGGCCAAAGCCGCTCCCACAGGTTCGCGCGAATCAGCAAGCGCTGTGCAGTTCTGTGAGATCTCGGCCTGCCCCGCGCTCATCTGGGATACCTGCCAATCACCCCGATCAATAATGCTGTGCCCATCCACCCGCTCCCCCTAAGCTCAGGCGCATTTCCTCACCTGTCGGGAGCGCCGCATGTCCAGCAACCCTCTGTTCCAGCCTTTCACCCTTGGCACCCTCGACCTGCCGACCCGTGTGGTCATGGCACCGATGACCCGTACCTTCTGCCCCGGTGGCGTACCCCATGAAGGCGTGGTCGAGTACTACCGCCGCCGTGCTGCTGCCGGTGTCGGCCTGATCATCACCGAAGGCACCACGGTTGGCCACAAAGCCGCCAACGGCTACCCCAACGTTCCACGCTTTCATGGCGACGATGCGTTGGCCGGCTGGAAGCGCGTGGTCGAAGCCGTGCATGCCGAAGGCGGGCGCATCGTGCCGCAGCTGTGGCATGTAGGCAGCGTGCGCCGGCTGGGCACCGAACCCGATGCCAGCGTGCCGGGCCATGGCCCGAGCGGCAAGGACAAGGACGGCAAGGTCGTGGTCCATGGCATGAGCCATGACGACATCCGCGAGGTGATTGCCGCCTTCGCCCAGGCTGCCCGTGATGCCCAGGCCATTGGCATGGACGGTGTCGAGATCCACGGCGCCCATGGTTACCTGATCGATCAGTTCTTCTGGGAAGCCAGCAACCGCCGCGATGACGAATATGGCGGTGACCTGGCCGGGCGTTCGCGCTTTGCCATCGAACTGATCCAGGCCGTGCGTGCTGCAGTGGGGCCGGACTTCCCGATCATCTTCCGTTTCTCCCAGTGGAAGCAGCAGGATTACAGCGCGCGCCTGGTGCAAACCCCGCAGGCCCTGGCGGCGTTCCTCAAGCCGCTGTCCGAGGCGGGTGTGGATATCTTCCATTGCTCTACCCGGCGCTTCTGGGAGCCGGAGTTCGACGGCAGCGAGCTGAACCTGGCCGGCTGGACCCGTCAACTCACCGGCAAACCGACCATCACCGTGGGCAGCGTCGGCCTGGACGGCGAGTTCCTGCAGTTCATGGTCGATACCGACAAGGTGGCCCAACCGGCCAGCCTGGAAGGGCTGCTGCGCAGGTTGCAGGCCGAGGAATTCGACCTGGTGGCTGTGGGCCGCGCCCTGCTGGTCGATGCCGAGTGGGCGCAGAAAGTGCGTGAAGGGCGTGAGGCGGATGTGCTGCCGTTCAGCCGCGAGGCGCTGACGACCCTGGCTTGATCGCCACGGCATGGGCTGGCGCCTGCTCGCTCACGGGCGCGCCGGCACGGCAGGCGTCGCGCAGGAACCCTTCGAACTGCTCGACGATCGCCGGCCAGCCCTGGCGGCTGGCATGCTGGCGGGCGTTGAGGCGCACCCTGCGCAAGGTTTCGTTTTCTTCCAGCAGCCAGCAGGCGGCGTCGATGAACGCTGCCTGGTCGCCCGGCATGGCCAGGGCGCCGCTGTGGCCATGGCGGATGTGCTGGGCGGCGGCGGCCTCATCGTAGGCAACCACCGCCAACCCCGAGGCCATCGCCTCGAGCACCACGTTGCCAAAGGTCTCGGTCAGGCTCGGGAACAGGAACAGGTCGCCACTGGCGTAATGTTCGGCCAGCTGTTCGCCGCGTTGCGCACCGCAGAACAGTGCATCCGGTAACTGCTGCTCAAGGCTGGCGCGCTGCGGCCCGTCACCCACCATGATCAGGCGCAATCGATGCTGTGGAAAACGTGCCTGCAGGGTGTCCAGGGCAGGGCGCAGCAAGGCGAGGTTTTTTTCCGCAGCCAGGCGCCCGACATGCACCACGGCAATGTCATCGACCGCCAACCCCCACTGTTCACGCAGGGCCTGGCTGCGCCGCGCCGGGTTGAACAGGCAGGCATCGACCCCCCGCGCCATCAGGCCCAGGTTTTCGAAGCCGCGTCGCTCCAGGGCCAGGCGCTGGCTGGCGCTGGGTACCAGGGTGATGGCGGTGCGCCGGTGGAACCAGCGCAGGTAATGGGTGAGCAGCCGCGTCAGCAGGCCCAGGCCATACTGGCCCGAGTACTGTGGGAAGTTGGTGTGAAAGCCACTGACCACCGAAATACCCAGGCGCCGGGCCGCGCGCAGGGCGCTCAGGCCCAGCGGCCCCTCGGTGGCGATGTACAGCACGTCCGGGCGCTGGCGGCGCCAGCGCCGTAGCAACCTATGCATCGACACTTCGCCCCACTGCAGCCCGGGGTAGCCCGGCAATGGCCAGCCACGGCACAGCAGCAGCTCACCCTCGGCATCGGGCACGCTGTCGCTCGCCTGGCGCGGGCGGATCACCTCTACCTGATGGCCCCGCTGGCGCAGCCCGGCATCGAGGCGGCCAAGGGTATTGGCCACACCGTTGATCTCCGGTGGGAAGGTTTCGCTGACCAGGGTGATGCGCAGGGACGGTGTATTCATGTGCAAAAGTGTCCGCCGCACCCGTTGCGGGTATGTGACGGCTGTGTGACGGCTGTATGACGCCTGATTTTCGGCGCCTCGCGCAGGTCAATTATTCCCGTCAAACCGCTCAAGAATCCCCGGGGCGCAGCCGATGAAGATGCATTCGACTATGGTGTGCGCTCCGGGAGAGCGGTGATGTTCAACAGCAAACTGAAGCAAGAAATCCAGCAGCTGCGCGAAGAGCTGATGTCCATCGAACAGGTCAAGAACAGCCTCGACAGCGAAATGCTGGTACTCCAGCTCGACCCCCAGGGGCGCATCGAGACGGTCAACGGCAACTTCGAGACCGAGATGCTCTACCGCGCCGAACAACTGATCGGGCGCAACATCGAAGACATCGTGCCGGCCCACGTCAAGAAGCTCGATTTCTACCAGCGCATGAAAACCGCGATCACCCGTGGCGAGCATCTGAACGGCGCATTCCGCCTGCTGCGCGGCAACGGTGAAGAAGCCTGGCTGCGCTCGATCCTGCAGCCGGTGAAGAACAGCGGCGGGCAGATCAAGTACTTCACCCTGCATTCCAGCGACCTGACCCGCACCATCGAAACGTCGCGTGAACATGAAAGCCTGATCAAGGCGTTGATGCGCTCCACCGCCGTGATCGAATTCAACCTCGACGGCCAGGTGCTGACCGCCAACGACCGCTTCCTGCAGGGCATGGGGTACAGCCTGGAGCAGGTGCGTGGCAAGCATCACCGCATGTTCTGCGATCCGGAAGAGGCAAACTCGCCGGAGTACAAGGCATTCTGGGAAAAGTTGCGCCGCGGCGAATTCGTTGCCGAGCGCTTCAAGCGCGTCGACGCCCATGGCCGCACCGTGTGGCTGGAGGCCTCGTACAACCCGATCATCGACGCCCACGACGTGCTCTACAAAGTGGTCAAGTTCGCCACGGTGATCACCGACCAGGTCAATCAGGAGCTGGCGGTGGCCCAGGCGGCGGACATCGCCTACAACACCTCGCTGGAAACCGACAGCTGCGCGCGCAAGGCCACCGACGTGGTTACCCAGACCGTGGACGTGATGCGCGGGCTGGAGGGCTCGATGCAGGATGCCGCCGACGGCATCCAGGCGCTGGACAAGCAGTCCAAGGTGATTGGCGCGATCATCAAGACCATCAGCGACATCGCCGGCCAGACCAACCTGCTGGCGCTCAACGCCGCCATCGAGGCCGCCCGCGCCGGCGAGCAAGGCCGTGGCTTTGCCGTGGTCGCCGACGAAGTGCGCCAGCTGGCTTCGCGTACCAGCAGCGCCACCGAAGAAATCGCCAAGGTGGTGCAGCAGAACGAACAACTGGCCCAGGCGGCGGTGGACATCATCGACACCAGCAAGCGCCAGGCCGAACAGGGCCTGGCCCTGGCAGCCGATACCGGCGGGGTGATCGTGGAGATTCAGGAAGGGGCGAAGAAGGTGGTGGATGCGGTGGGGCAGTTTTCCAGCCAGTTGAGTCACTGACCAGGCGATCGCATCGCGGGGCAAGCCCGCTCCCACGTGGCGTGGGAGCGGGCTTGCCCCGCGATGGCTTGTTCAGTTGCGCTCGCGCACCCAGAACAACGTAGCCCCGGCCACCGCCGCCGGCATCATCACCACGTTGACCCCAGGGATCATCAGCGCCAGGTAGGTGATGCCGCCAAAGCCCAGCGACTGCCAGCGCTTCTGGCGCAGCCAGGCCAGCATGTCCTGCCAGCTCATCTTGTTGTTGTCCGCCGGGTAGTCGATGTACTGGATGGCCATCATCCACACGCCGAACACCAGCCACAGCGGCGCGGCGACCACGTTGACCACCGGGATGAACGACAGGATGAACAGGCCGATGGCGCGTGGCAGGAAGTAACCGAGCTTGCGCATTTCACGGCTGAAGGTGCGTGGCACCATCGCCACCAGCTCGCCCCAGCTGAACGCCGGGAAGTTGTCCTGGCCGCGCACCACCACTTCGACTTTCTCGGCGAGGAAGCCATTGAACGGCGCGGCGATGACGTTGGCCAGCAGGGTGAAGGTGAAGAACACCATCAACAGCACCAGGGCAACGAACAGCGGCCAGAGAATGTAGGAAAGAAAACTCAGCCAGTCGGGCAGGCTGGGCATCAGCGCGTCGACCCACAGGCTGAACTCGTGGCCGGCGAACCAGATCAGCCCACCGAACAGCAGCAGGTTGACCGCCAGGGGCAGCAGCACGAACAGCCGCAGGCTGGGGCTGAGGATCAGTTTCAGGCCTTCGCGCAGGTATTGCGGGCCAGAAAGGACGGGGGCTTGCATTGGAACGCTCCGCAGAAGGAAAACGCGCTGACCTTACCGAGTTTGCCGTTTCGACGAAAGGCGCCCGCTGCCTGCGAAACGGTCTGTAACAAAGCGTATGGACAATCCCTATCGGTTTTCTCGTTGGATAGAGACTCTCTATAAGGTGGATTGTCGAAGGATATTTCCTTAATCTCTGCGGCCTCGCTACAGTGCGCTCAACTTTTCGTTTTTGGACCGACGCGTTGTAGCACTTCCCCAAGTGCTGCGTGGGTCCCTTTTAATTCCAGCTGGCACAGCCGGCATCCCGATGCCGGCCCGCTGCGGCCCGCTCGACAGGAGTTCGACATGTCTGAAGTACGTCATTCGCGCGTCATCATTCTGGGTTCCGGCCCTGCCGGTTACAGCGCCGCGGTGTATGCCGCCCGCGCCAACCTCAAGCCGCTGCTGATCACCGGCATGCAGGCCGGCGGCCAGCTGACCACCACCACCGAAGTCGACAACTGGCCGGGCGACCCCCACGGCCTGACCGGCCCGGCCCTGATGCAGCGCATGCAGGAACACGCCGAGCGTTTCGAGACTGAGATCGTCTTCGACCACATCAATGCCGTCGACCTGGCCAACAAACCGTTCACCCTGCGTGGCGACAGCGGCACCTACACCTGCGACGCCCTGATCGTCGCCACCGGTGCCAGCGCCCGCTACCTGGGCCTGCCGTCGGAAGAAACCTTCATGGGCAAAGGCGTTTCGGCCTGCGCCACCTGCGACGGTTTCTTCTACCGCAACAAGCCGGTTGCCGTGGTCGGTGGTGGCAACACTGCCGTGGAAGAGGCGCTGTACCTGGCCAACATCGCCAGCAAGGTCACCCTGGTGCACCGCCGCGATACCTTCCGCGCCGAGAAGATCCTGATCGACAAGCTGCACGCCCGCGTGGCCGAAGGCAAGATCGAGCTCAAGCTCAACGCCACCCTCGACGAAGTACTGGGCGACAACATGGGCGTGACCGGTGCGCGCCTGAAGAACAACGACGGCAGCTTTGACGAGATCAAGGTCGACGGCGTGTTCATCGCCATTGGCCACACCCCGAACACCTCGCTGTTCGAAGGCCAGCTGACCCTGAAGGACGGCTATCTGGTAGTGCACGGCGGCCGTGAAGGCAACGCCACCGCCACCAACGTCGAAGGCGTGTTCGCCGCCGGCGACGTGGCCGACCACGTCTACCGCCAGGCCATCACCTCGGCCGGTGCCGGCTGCATGGCCGCCCTGGACGTCGAGCGTTACCTGGACGGCCTGGCCAACGCCGCGCACTGATGCTTCAGGGGCTGCCTTGCAGCCCTTTCGCCGGCAAGCCGGCTCCCACAGAATCAGCGCATGGCTTGTGTTTGATGCGGTCGGGGTGGGAGCCGGCTTGCCGGCGATGAAGTCAGCACCGATCCAGAAATGAAAAAACCGGCCCTTTGGCCGGTTTTTTCATGCCCGCGACATCAGCTCACAGGCTCAGTCGCATCGACAGGTCCACCGCCTTCACATCCTTGGTCATGGCGCCAATCGAGATGTAGTCCACACCGGTCTCGGCGATGACCCGCAGGGTGGCCTCATTGACCCCGCCGCTGGCCTCGAGCTTGGCCTTGCCGGCGTTGATGCGCACCGCCTCGCGCATTTCATCGAGGGTCAGTTCGTCGAGCATGACGATATCGGCCCCTGCAGCCAGCGCCTGGCGCAGTTCGTCCAGGCTTTCCACTTCGATTTCCACCGGCTTGCCCGGGGCGATGCGGTGCGCCGCAGCCACTGCCTGGGCCACGCCGCCACTGGCAGCGATATGGTTTTCCTTGATCAGGAAGGCGTCGTACAGGCCGATGCGGTGGTTGTGGCAACCACCGCAGGTGACCGCGTACTTCTGCGCCAGGCGCAGGCCCGGCAGGGTCTTGCGGGTGTCGAGCAGGCGCACCTGGGTACCTTCGACCAGGTCGGCGAGCAAGCGTGCGCGGGTGGCCACGCCCGAGAGCATCTGCAAAAAATTCAGCGCCGAACGCTCACCGCTGAGCAGCGAGCGTGCCGGGCCTTCGAGGTGGAACAGCACCTGGTTGGCGCTGGCCCGCTCGCCGTCCGCCACCTGCCAGTGCACCGCCACCCGTGGGTCGAGCTGGCGGAACACCGCATCCACCCAGGCCGTGCCGGCCACCACGCAATCCTCGCGGGTGATGATGGTCGCCTTGGCCAGGCGCTCGGCCGGGATCAGCTGGGCGGTGATGTCGCCGCTGCCGATGTCTTCGAGCAGCGCGCGGCGCACGTTGGCTTCGATTTCGGCGGTCAGGTCGGCGAGGCGTAGGTTCGGCATGGTCGGCTCCACAAGCTAGATGGCGGCGATTATAGGGCAGGGGGGCGATGTGTACAGCAGCGCGGACGATGACCGTTGGTCGGGCTCCGTGAGTGATTGCTGTAAAGCACGGTCTGTTGAGTCGTGCGAAAGGCACGCTGGCAGCTGTAATGATTTTCACAGATAATGGCGCCTTGTATTTGGCGTCATAGCTTTGACGATTTTTGCGCGGTCGAGTACGCAACATCCATCAAGGAGTCCGGGATGCATGAAGAAGGCAAGGTGGTGCTCCTGGCGGCCGCCATCGATCGAGGTGCGCCAACGCCCTCGCCCTGCCTTCCGTTGTTGCTCCTGCAAGTGCGCGACAAGGCTGCGCTTCAGCTGCGCCAAGGCCTCCAGGCATTGTTCGACAACGCCGACGACACCCTGTTCGAGATGGCCGACAAGGCCTGCGACCGCGTTGATCAGAATCTGCACTTCGAGGCCATGCGTGACTTGCGCCTCAAGCGCAAGAGCATCGAGCGCGGCTTCCTCGATACCTTCTACCAGGCCTTCGCCCTGATCGGTCAGGCCGAAGCCATGGCCGCACCGGCGCATTCCACCGTGGTGCAGGCGATGGTCGACCGCGTGCTGTCACGCGACGGTTTCGACTTGCTGCAACTGAACCTGCGCTGCGCCGCCTTGCTCGAGCAGGGCCTGGACCCGGCCTGCAACCCGCTGGGGCCCGGCAGCCTGTGTGGCTACTTCCTCACTGCCGGGCGCAACCTGGGCGTGGGGCCTGAGGTCAAGCAGGTCCTGCTCAAACTGTTCGAGCGCTATGTGTTGCGCGACCTCGACCTGCTCTATGGCGAGGCCAACCAGTTGCTCGTCGCCGCAGGCGTGCTGCCAGACCTGGCGCCCGCGCCACGCCGTCGCGCCGACGATCGGCGCAGTATTCCCCGCAGGGTGGCGGCCAGCCCCGCACAACTCGGGGAAACCGGGGTCGACGTTGCCGGCCAGGCGTTCTTCGCCTCCCTGCAAGGGCTGCTGGCCCCTGTTCGCGGGCGTATCGCGCCGCGCCTGCAGGCGGCCACCGACGCACAGCCGATCAGCACCGGCGACCTGCTGCGCCTTTTGACCCACCTGCAGCATTATGTGCCGGGCCCCGGCGAGGCCGACGACTTCGACCTGGGCCAGCAGCTCGAACAGCTGGTGTTGCGGGTCAGCGTGCGCAGCGGCACGCGCCGCTATATCGCCACCGGCGACGAAGACATGATCAACCTGTTCGGCCTGCTGTTCACCTTCATCGACGCTGACCACAACCTGCCGGCGCGTGTGCGCGCGCTGGTCGGCCGCCTGCATATCCCGCTGCTCAAGGTTGCCCTGATCGACAAAGGCCTGTTCAGTCGCGCCAGCCACCCGGCACGCCGCCTGCTCAACGAGATCGCCGCCGTGGCAATCGGCTGGGAGGCCGACGGCGAGGGCCTGCACCGGCGCGTTGAGCGCATCGTCCAACGGCTGCTCAAGGATTTCGCCGAAGACTGTCAGCTGTTCGACGAACTGCTCGACGAGTTTCTCGCCTTCAGCCAGGACGAACGGCGGCGCAACGAACTGCTCGAGCAACGCACCCGCGACGCCGAGGAAGGACGCGCACGGGCGTTGCAGGCCAACCTGCGGGTACAGCAGGCACTCAACCTGCGCCTGCGCGGCCGGGTGCTGCCGCAGGTCGTGGTGCAGATGCTGGAGCAAGCCTGGAGCCAGGTGCTGCTGCTGGCCTGGCTGAAGCAGGGCGAGGCGTCTGCGGCCTGGCGCGATGGCCTGGCGACGGTCGATCAATTGCTGGCCAGCATTGCCCCGCAGCGCCAACCGGCGCAGTTGCTCGAGCAACTGCCCGGCTTGCTCAAAGCGTTGCGCGAAGGGCTGGCTGGCGTGGCCCTGGACGCCGCGGCCACCCGTGATTTCTTCCAGCACCTGGAGCAGCTGCACCAGCGCGCCTGTGGCGGCCCGTGGCTGCTTGATGATGGTTTGCAGGAGGTGTGCGTACAGGCCGATATCGTCCTTGCCACTGCCGACGAAACGCCCCGTGGCACTTGCCTGGACGTCGACGAACAGGCGCCCGCGCAGCGCCTGGTGGAGCACTTGCGCATCGGCGCCTGGGTCGAGGTGCTGGACGACGAAGAACCCCTGCGCTGCAAGCTGGTGGCCCGCATCGACGGCAGCGACCGACTGGTGTTCGCCAACCGTACCGGCATGAAGGTGCGCGAATGGAGCCACGCGGGCCTGGCCCAGGCGCTGTGCCTGGGCCAGGTGCGCACGCTCGACGACGGGCAGTTGTTCGAGCGCGCACTGGAGGCCGTGCTGGCGCGGCTGCGTGCCGAGCAGGGCATTGGCTGAACAATCATTTACATGCAAGCGCCGCACGTGCGCGGCATACTGACCGCCTGCCCCCGGCGTCATTCAGGATCTGCCCCATGCAATTGGACCATGCGACCGGCTGGTTCACCGGCGTAAGCCACTGCCCTTCACCGAACTGCAATGCCCGCCCTGACGGCGAGGCGATCTCGCTGCTGGTGATCCACAACATCAGCCTGCCACCGGCCTGCTTCGGTACCGGCAAGGTCCAGCAGTTCTTCCAGAACCGCCTCGACCCGAACGAGCACCCCTATTTCGCCAGCATCAGCCACCTGACCGTGTCGGCGCACCTGTTCGTCGAGCGCGACGGCGCGGTGACCCAGTTCGTCTCGCTGCTCGACCGCGCCTGGCACGCCGGTGTGTCGTGCTTCGAGGGCCGTGAAGGCTGCAACGACTTCTCCATCGGTATCGAGCTGGAGGGCACCGACGACTTGCCCTACACCGATGCCCAGTACACCGCCCTGCGACAATTGACCCAAGCGATTCGCGCAGCCTGGCCGGTGATTGACCTGCAGCGTATCTGCGGCCATAGCGATATCGCCCCGCAACGCAAGACCGACCCTGGCCCGGCCTTCGACTGGCCGCGCTACCGCGACGCTGTGCAACGCAACGAGGACAAGGCATGAGCTTTCTGGTGTTGGTGCTGGCGCTGTGGTTCGAGAAGTTTTCGTCGCTGCGTCAACGGTTGCAGCGTGATGGCTTCTATCTCGGCGAACTGGTGCGCCTGGAGCGCAGCGGCAAGGTTCACCCCTGGTGGACCCTGGCCATCCTGATCCTCGCCCCGGTGGCGCTGCTGGTCCTGCTGCTGCATGTGCTGGAGCCGGTAGCCTATGGCCTGCTGGCGCTGCCGGTGCATCTGTTGGTGCTGATCTACAGCCTGGGCCGCGGTGACGTCAAAGCCGCCCTCGGGCCGTTTCGCGACGCCTGGCGCCGTGGCGACGACCAGGCCGCGCTGCACGTGGCCGAGCGCGACCTGGGGCTGGCCGCCGACGATGCCATGAGCCTGATCAAGCGGGCCCAGGGGCACCTGCTGTGGCAGGCCTACCAGAGTTTCTTCGCGGTGATTTTCTGGTACTTCCTGCTCGGCCCGGCGGCGGCGCTGGCTTACCGCTTGTTGGCTCTGACTGGCGAACACAGCCGGCAGCCGGCGCTCAAGGCCCTCGCCGAGCAACTGCGCCATGCGCTGGACTGGCTGCCGGTACGAGTGCTGGCGGTGAGCTTTGCCCTGGTCGGCAACTTCGTCGCCGTCACCCGGGTGATGCTGCACGAACTGCTCGACTGGCATATCAGCGCCGGCCATCTGGTGGCCAAGGTCGGCCGGGTGGCCGACGACATTCCCGAGGAAGAAGACCGCCAGCGCGGGCTGGAGCGGCTGGACAGCCTGTGGGAGCTGCTGCTGCGCAGCGCGGTGCTGTGGTATGCCTGTTTCGCCCTGTGGACGGTGCTGGTCTGACGCAGCGCTTGAGCGGGCGTCGCTTAACCTTAAGTTACAAACCTTGAATTCATTCTGCGTTATACAAAGTGTTTGGCCCTCGATGGCCAAGTGCTACCCCGCAGAACAACAAGAATTCAAGGAGGTGACCTGTGAAGCGTCTGCTCTATCCGGCCATCGCGCTGATGAATCGGCTGAGCTTCGGCATGAAGTTCAGCCTGATCAGCGTCCTGTTCTTCCTGCCCATGCTGGTCACCAGCTTCTATCTGGTACGCGATGCCTACAACCAGTTCCACGCCACCCGCGTCGAGCTGCAGGGCCTGGCCCCGCTGGGCGAGAGCCTGGCGTTGCGTGGCGACCTGGAAACCCTCGGCAACCTGCTGCAGATCAACGCCGTGCTCGGCCAGTCGGGCCAGGCCGGTGATGTGGAAGGCCGTATCGCCAGCTTGCAGGACAAGGTCCAGGCCCGGCTCGAAGCCCTCAAGGGCAGCGACCCGGCCCTTGAGGCCAAGCGCGCCGAACTGGCCGACGCCTTCACCCGTGCCCGTGGCGAAACCTCGTTGCAGAACAAGGCCGCGTTGTTCGAAAAACTGCTCGCCCAGGCCCAGGTGCTGGGCAAGCTGGTTGCCAGCCAGTCGGGCCTCAACCAGGACAGCCAAGCCTCGGTGCGCCAGCTCGGCGAGCTGATCGGCAGTGCCACGGCGCAGGTCACCCAGGCCCTTGGCGAAGGGCGGGCGATGGGCTCGGTAGCCTTGGGCCGCGGGTTCATGGACTCCGCCGGCAGCGCCCGTTTCGAAGACCTGCTGCAACGCCTGGAGCGGCTCTCTGCCGACTACGCGATTCGCCTCGACGACGCCCTGGCTGCCGACAACCGGGCCAAGGCGGCGTTGGCGGCCACTGCCCAGGCCAGCCAGGCCACGGTCAAGCAGGCCGCCAGCCTGTTCGAGGACCAGGTGGTGGTGGCCGAGACCCTGGACGCGCCCTGGGCCGGTTTCTACCAGCAGACCACCGAGCTGATGGCCCAGACCTACCGCCTCAACGACGCCGTGCTGGCGCAATTGAACGGGCAACTGGAAGACCGCCTCGCCCAGCACCGCGTGCGCATGGTCGCGCTGGTCGCCGCGCTGGCCACGGTGTTCGTGCTGATCATCTACCTCTACAGTGGCTTTTACGTGTCCACCCGCGAAACCCTGGGCAAGCTCGGCAGCGCCATGGACAAAGTGGCCGCCGGCGACATGACGGTGAGTTTCCAGGCCAGTAGCCAGGACGAACTGGGCGAGCTGGGCCGTGGCTTCAGCGAGACCGTGCGGCGCATCCGCGGGTTGATCGAACAGGTCGGCCATACGGTGGCCACGGTCGAGGAACAGGCCGGCCAGGTGTTGTCGGTGTCGGCGCGCAGCAACCAGGCGGTTGGGGGCCAGCGCGAACAGATCGAGCAGGTGGCCACGGCCATGAACCAGATGACCGCCACCGCGCTGGAAGTGGCGCGCAGCGCGGCGTTGGCGGCCGAGGGCGCACAACGGGTCAACCACGAAAGCGCCTCGGGTCGCGACCTGGTCGAAAGCCAGCAGGGCAGCATCGCCCGCCTGGCGGGGGAGATCGACCAGAGTGTGGTGGCGGTCAACCAGCTGGCCGCCGACAGCCAGGCCATCGGCCGGGTGCTGGAGGTGATCCGCAGCATTGCCGAGCAGACCAACCTGCTGGCCCTCAATGCCGCCATCGAAGCCGCCCGGGCCGGCGAGCAGGGCCGCGGCTTTGCGGTTGTGGCCGATGAAGTACGCACACTGGCCAGGCGCACCCAGGATTCCACCGAGGAGATCGCCCAGATGATCGAGCGCCTGCGCGAAGGGGTTGGTGCGGCGGTGCGGGTGATGGGCAGCAGCCACCAGATGGCCGCCGGCACGGTGGACGAGGCGCGCCAGGTGCAGCAGGCGCTGGGCAACATCCTTGGCGCGGTCAGCGGCATTGTCGAGCAGAACCAGCAGATCGCTGCGGCGGTAGAGCAGCAGACCGCCGTGGCCCACGACATCGACCAGAACATCGTGGCGATCAACCGGGCCGCCCAGGACACGACCGAAGGCGCCTGCCAGACCGAGGATGCCAGCCGGGCGTTGTCGGTGCAGGTGGTGGAGTTGAAGCGGTTGATCGGGGCGTTCAGGGTATAGTTTCTGCCTGTACCGGCCTCATCGCCGGCAAGCCGGCTCCCACAGGCCGAACATGTGGGAGCCGGCTTGCCGGCGATGAGGCCGGTAGGAGCACCACACAACTACCAGCCAAACAGCTCGCTGGCATTGCAGCTACTGGCCTCGGCCAGCACCCCGACCTCAACCCCCATCACCTCGGCCAGCGCCCCGGCGATCTCTGGCAGGTGCTCCGGGCTGTTGCGCATCCCCGGGTACATCACCGGCGCCATGTCCGGTGAGTCCGTCTCCAGCACCACGCTTTCCAGCGGCAGGCGCGCCAGGGTCTTGCGCAGCCGCAGCGCCTGTGGCCAGGTCGCCGCGCCGCCCAGGCCCAGCTTGAACCCCAGCTTGAGGTACTCGCGCGCCTCTTCGTAACTGCCGGCAAAGGCATGGACGATCCCCGCCCGCTGCGGTTTGTAGCGCTTGAGCGTTGCGATCACCTGGGCGTGGCTGCGGCGCACGTGCAGCAGGGCCGGCAGTTCGAAGTCGCAGGCCAGTTGCAGCTGGGCTTCGAACAGCGCTTGCTGGCGCTGCGGGTCGAGCTCCGGCAGGTAGTAATCCAGGCCGAACTCGCCCACCGCACACAGGCGCGGATCGCCACGCAGGCGCTCCAGCCAGTCGCGCAGCTGCACCAGGTGCTCCGAGCGATGCTGGTCGAGGTAGACCGGGTGCAGGCCGAGTGCCGCGTACAGGCGCGAGTCACTGCAGGCCAGGTCCCACACGCGCTGGAAGTTGGCCTGGTACACCCCCAGCACCACCATCCGTTCCACCCCGCGCGCCGCCGCGTTGGCCAGCAGCTGCGGGCGGTCGGCGTCGAAGTCGGGGAAGTCGAGGTGGGTGTGGGTGTCGATCAGGCGCATGTCAGGCGCCTGGAATGCGTTGCTTGAAGGTGCGACCGATGGCGTGCACGCCGGGCTCGTAGCGCTTCTCTTCGATGGCGGCCAGCGCCAGCTCCAGCGCGGTGGCGGCAATCAGCCCGTGCTGCTGGGCCATGGCGTTGACCGGCAGTGGCAGGAAGTCGAGCAACTGGTTGTCACCGAAGGTGCCCAGCTGCAGCTGGCGCGACTCGGCCGGGCGCGCCTGCAGGATGTCGAACACCCCTTGCAGCAGCACATAGGAGGTGGTCACCAGGGCGTCCGGCAGGCCGCCGTGTTCGGCGATCAGTTGCTGCATCAGGCGCTGGCCGCATTCGCGGCTGAACGCTTCGCCCTGGTAGCGGCGCACTTCGCCGGCATAGGCCTGCATGGCCTCGTCGAAGCCACCGGCGCGGGCCTGGCTCACCGACAGCTCGGGGCGGGCGCCGATCAGTGCGATGCTTTGCGGGCGGGTCTTCAACAGGCTCTCGGCGAGCTGGCGGCTGGCGTCTCGGTCGTCGCTGATGACCGAGCAGAAGTGCGCTGGGTCCAGGCGCCGGTCGATGGCGATCACCGGCAGGCCCTTGTCCTGAAGCTCACGGTAGCTGTCGTCCTCGGGCGGCAGGCAGCTGGCGACGAACAGCGCATCGCAGCGGCGGGCGCGGAACAGTTGCTGCAACTGGTGCTCGCTGCCGGGCTGGTCGTCGCTGCTGGCGATCAGCAACTGGTAGCCACGGGCGCGGGCGCCCTGTTCCAGTTGCTTGGCGATGCGGGCGTAGCTGGGGTTCTCGAGGTCGGGGAGAATGAAGCCCAGGGTGCGGGTGTGCCGGCTGCGCAGGCCGGCGGCCTGCGGGTTGGGGGTGAAGCCATGGGCCTCGACCACCGCGCGCACGCGCTCGACGGTACTGTTGCTGATGCGCTGCTGCTCGGCCTTGCCATTGATGACGTAGCTGGCCGTGGTCACGGACACACCGGCCAGACGGGCGATATCGCTGAGTTTCACCGAATTTTCCTTGTTATTTCCGGGGCTGACTGCTTGCCTGACCGGGTAGTTTCACCCAAGCGCAGGCCCACGCGCAGACGACCATTGTCGCAATTGTCCGACAGGATGGGGCTTTTTCGTCGGCAGATTATCGAGTAACGTGGCCGCTTGGTCAGATTAATCGTTTCAGCTTGGCTGATTTTTCCTGCTTGCCACATCCAGCCTGGCCACTTGCGCTGATCAATTGAACGGCTTTTGCCGGAAAAATCCACAACAATACCTCGGTACCCCACCTGGGCGCCGGAAAGGAGAAGGTCATGCTCGAGCTTGCCGTGGAGCAGATTGCCATGGGCCAGAAGGCGGCCGACAAAGGCGAGGCGTTGGCCTTGCTGGCCGCGCGGCTGGTGGCCGACGGACTGGTGGCCGAAGGCTATGTCGACGGCTTGCGCGCCCGCGAGGCGCAGGGCTCGACCTTCCTCGGCCAGGGCATCGCCATCCCCCATGGCACGCCGCAGACCCGTGAACTGGTGTTCGCCACCGGCGTGCGCCTGCTGCAGTTCCCCGAAGGGGTGGACTGGGGCGACGGGCAGATCGTGTACCTGGCAATCGGCATCGCCGCCCGTTCCGACGAACACCTGCGCCTGCTGCAACTGCTCACCCGCGCCCTCGGCGAGACCGACCTGGCCGAGGCCTTGCGCCGAGCCGGCAGTGCCGAAGCCTTGCTCAAGCTGCTGCAAGGCGCACCCCAGGAACTGGCATTGGATGCGCAACTGGTCGGCCTCAACCTGGCCGCCGAAGACTTCGACGAACTGGCCTGGCGCGGTGCACGCCTGTTGCAGCGCGCCGGCTGTGTCGACAGCGGTTTTGCCGCCGTACTGCAACAGGCCGAGCCGCTGCCCCTGGGCGAAGGCCTGTGGTGGCTGCACAGCGAGCGTCAGGTGCGCCAACCGGGCCTGGCCTTCATCACCCCGCAACAACCCCTGCGTTACCGCGATCAGCCACTCAATGGCCTGTTCTGCCTGGCCAGCCTTGGTGCCGCGCACCAGGCCTTGCTCGAACGCCTGTGCGAAGTGCTGATCGAAGGCCGCGGGCAGATGCTCTACCAGGCCACCAGCAGCCGCGCCGTGCTCGCAGTGCTCGGCGGTGAAGCGCCTGCCGACTGGCCCAGCGTCCGGGTGGCGCTGGCCAATCCCCATGGCTTGCATGCCCGCCCGGCCAAGGCGCTGGCGCAATTGGCCAAGGGCTTCGACGGTGAGCTCCGTGTGCGTGTGCTCGACAGCGCCCAGCCTGCGGTTTCGCTCAAGAGCCTGAGCAAGCTGCTCAGCCTGGGCGCCCGGCGTGGCCAGGTGCTTGAGCTGATCGCCGAACCGGGCATCGCCAATGACGCGTTGCCGGTGTTGCTGGCCGCCATCGAGCAAGGCCTGGGTGAAGAGGTGGAACCATTGCCGGCCGTCGCACAGCCTGTCGCCGAGGCACCCGCTCAGGTGCTTGAGGCACCGCTGCCCGGCAGCACTGTCCAGGGCGTCGCGGCAGCCCCAGGGATTGCCAGCGGCCCGGCCTTTGTGCGGGTCGAGCGCGACATCGACTACCCCCTGCGCGGCGAGTCACCTGCCCAGGAACGCCTGAAATTGCGCACCGCGGTGGCGGCGGTGCACGCCGACCTGCAGGCCCTGGTGCAGCGCAGTGACAAGGCCATCGGCGAAATCTTCGTCACCCACCAAGAAATGCTCAGCGACCCGGCCCTGATGGACGAGGTCGAGCTGCGCCTGGCCCAGGGCGAAAGCGCCGCCGCCGCCTGGATGGCCGTGATCGACGCCGCCGCGCGCCAGCAGGAAGCCCTGCACGACACCCTGCTGGCCGAGCGCGCCGCCGACCTGCGCGATATCGGTCGGCGGGTGCTGGCGCAGCTGTGCGGTGTGCAGCAGGCTGCCGAGCCGGCACAGCCCTACGTGCTGGTGATGGCCGAAGTGGGCCCCTCGGACGTGGCGCGCCTGGACCCGGCACGGGTCGCCGGCATCGTCACCGCCCAGGGCGGCGCCACCGCCCACAGCGCCATCGTGGCCCGTGCCCTGGGCATCCCGGCGGTGGTCGGTGCCGGCGCAGCGATCCTCCTGCTCGACAGCGGCACGCCGCTGCTGCTCGACGGCCAGCGCGGGCGTGTCGCCATCGCCCCGCCCGCGGATGAACTGCAACGCGCCCTGGCCGAACGCGACGCCCGCGAGCGGCGCTTGCAGATCGCCTGGGCCAACCGCCATGAACCGGCCGTGACCCGCGACGACCATCGCCTCGAAGTGTGCGCCAACATCGGTGAAAGCAGCGGCATCGACAAAGTGGTGGAGCAGGGCGCCGAAGGCGTCGGCCTGCTGCGCACCGAGCTGATCTTCATGGCCCACCCGCAGGCCCCCGACGTGGCCACCCAGGAAGCCGAATACCGCCGCGTGCTCGACGGCCTGGGCGGGCGGCCACTGGTGGTGCGCACCCTCGACGTGGGCGGCGACAAACCCTTGCCCTACTGGCCGATTGCGGCGGAAGACAACCCGTTCCTTGGCGTGCGCGGCGTACGCCTGACCCTGCAGCGCCCGCAGGTGATGGAAGAGCAGTTGCGCGCCCTGCTGCGCGCGGCAGGCAATCGCCCCCTGCGGATCATGTTCCCCATGGTCGGGCAGGTGCACGAATGGCGCGCCGCCAAGGCCATGGTCGAGCGCTTGCGCCTGGAGATCCCGGTGAGCGACCTGCAGGTCGGGATCATGGTCGAGGTGCCGTCCGCCGCCTTGCTGGCCCCACAGTTGGCGCGCGAAGTGGACTTCTTCAGCATCGGCACCAACGACCTCACCCAGTACACCCTGGCCATCGACCGCGGCCACCCGAGCCTCTCGGCCCAGGCCGACGGCCTGCACCCGGCCGTGCTCCAGCTGATCGACATGACCGTGCGCGCCGCCCACGCCGAAGGCAAGTGGGTGGGTATCTGCGGTGAGCTGGCGGCCGACCCGCAGGCCGTCCCGGTGTTGCTGGGGCTGGAGGTGGATGAGTTGAGTGTCGCCGCCCGCAGCATCCCCGAAGTCAAGGCACTGGTGCGCCAGGCCACCCTATCGACGGCCCGCGCCCTGGCGCGCGAGGCCCTGCAACAAGACAGCGCCGAAGCGGTCCGGGCGCTGGTGGAGCGTTACTGAAATGGCCAAGATCCTCACCCTTACCCTCAACCCGGCGCTGGACATCACCGTCAGCCTCGACCGCCTGCAGGCCGGTGCCGTCAACCGCAGCCAGGCCCAGCACAGCCATGCCGCCGGCAAGGGCCTGAACGTGGCCCAGGTGCTGGCCGACCTGGGCCACAGCGTCACCGTCGGGGGTTTTCTCGGCCAGGACAACCTGCAACCCTTCGAGGCGCTGATCGCCCAGCGCGGCTTTGCCGACTGCTTCGTCCGCGTCCCTGGTGAAACCCGCAGCAACATCAAGCTGGTCGAGGCCGACGGCCGGGTCACCGACATCAATGGCCAGGGCCCGCAGGTCGATGAGGCCGCCAGGAACGACCTGCTGCACCGCCTGGCGCAGGTAGCACCGGGGCATGATGCGGTGGTGGTGGCCGGCAGCCTGCCACGGGGGATCAGCCCGGGCTGGTTGCGTGAGTTGCTGCAGATGCTCAAGGCCCAGGGCCTGAAAGTGGCCCTGGACAGCAGCGGCGAAGCCCTGCGCGCCGGCCTGCAGGCCGCGCCCTGGCTGGTCAAGCCGAACACCGACGAGCTGGGTGAAGTGCTCGGGCTGGCGGTGGACGACCTGGCACGGCAACGCGCCGCCGCCGGCCAGTTGCTGGCCAGTGGTGTCGAGCATGTGGTGGTGTCCCAGGGCGAACACGGCGTCATCTGGTTTGCCGCAGGCCTGGCGCTGCATGCCCAGCCGCCGCAGGTGCGCATCGCCAGCACCGTGGGCGCTGGTGATTCACTGGTGGCAGGCATGGTCCATGGCCTGCTGCAGGGCGAAGCGCCCACGGCTACCTTGCGCCGCGCCACCGCGATCGCCGCCCAGGCGGTCACCCAGGTCGGTTTCGGCATCCACGACCGCGAGCAACTGGCGCAGCTGGAAGGCGCCGTGCACCTGACAGAACAACATGAGGGCTGCTGATGAACATTGCCATTGTCACCGCCTGCCCCAACGGCCAGGTGTCCAGCGTGCTCAGTGCGCGCCTTTTGGCCGCCGCCGCCCAGCGTCGGGGCTGGAGCACCAGCGTCGAAGTGCAGGAGGCCGAACACCCCGAGCGGCGTCTGTCGCCCGCGCAGATCGCCGAGGCCGACTGGGTGCTGGTGGTCAGCACCGGGCCGGTCGATCTGGCGCGTTTCGCCGGCAAGCGCCTGTACCAGAGCACGCCGGCCCAGGCCCTGGCCGACCGCGAAGGCTTTCTTGACGAAGCCGCCGCCAAGGCCCGGGTGCACGAGCAGCAAGCCGCCCCCAGCGCGGCAGCCAGCACGCCGAAGATTGTTGCGGTAACGGCTTGCCCGACAGGTGTGGCCCATACCTTCATGGCCGCCGAGGCATTGCAGCAGGCCGCCCAGGCCCTGGGCTACACGCTGACCGTGGAAACCCAAGGCTCGGTAGGCGCCCGCAACCCATTACCGGCCGAGGCCATCGCCGCCGCCGACGTGGTGCTGCTGGCCGCCGACATCGAAGTGCCCACCGCGCGCTTCGCTGGCAAGCGCATCTACCGCTGCGGTACCGGCATCGCCCTCAAGCAGGCCCGCGCCACCCTGGACAAGGCGCTGGCCGAAGGCAAGGTGGAAAGCGCCGCTGATGCCGCCAGCGCCGCGCAAAAAACCGAGAAGACCGGTGTCTACAAACACTTGCTGACCGGCGTGTCGTTCATGCTGCCGATGGTGGTGGCCGGCGGCTTGCTGATCGCCCTGTCGTTCGTGTTCGGCATCGAGGCCTACAAGGCGCCCGGCACGCTGCCGGCGGCATTGATGCAGATCGGCGGCGAAGCGGCGTTCAAACTCATGGTGCCGCTGCTGGCCGGCTACATCGCCTGGTCCATCGCCGACCGCCCAGGCCTGGCGCCGGGGATGATCGGCGGCCTGCTGGCCGGCACCCTCGGCGCAGGCTTCATCGGCGGCATCGTCGCCGGCTTTCTCGCCGGTTACAGCGCCAAGGCCATCGCCCGCTGGGTGAACCTGCCCAGCAGCCTCGAAGCGCTCAAGCCGATCCTGATCATCCCGCTGCTGGCCAGCCTGTTCACTGGGCTTGTGATGATCTACGTGGTCGGCCAGCCGGTGGCGGCCATGCTCGCCGGGCTCACGCACTTTCTCGACAGCATGGGCACCACCAACGCCATCCTGCTCGGGCTGCTGCTCGGCGGCATGATGTGCGTCGACCTCGGCGGGCCGATCAACAAGGCCGCCTACGCGTTTTCGGTGGGCTTGCTGGCGTCGTCCAGCTACGCGCCGATGGCGGCGACCATGGCGGCCGGCATGGTGCCGCCGATCGGCCTGGGCATCGCCACCTTCCTTGCCCGGCGCAAGTTCGCCCAGAGCGAGCGCGAGGCCGGCAAGGCGGCGCTGGCGCTGGGCCTGTGCTTCATCTCAGAGGGCGCCATCCCGTTCGCCGCCAAGGACCCGCTGCGGGTGATCCCGGCGAGTATCGCCGGCGGCGCCTTGACCGGCGCGCTGTCGATGTACTTCGGCTGCAAGCTGATGGCCCCGCACGGCGGGCTGTTCGTGCTGCTGATCCCCAATGCGATCAACCACGCGCTGTTGTACTTGCTGGCGATTTTGGCAGGGAGCCTGGTGACGGCGGTGGTGTATGCGGTGATCAAGAAGGGCGAGCAGGTGGAGATGGTGGTGGCGCCGGCCAAGGGCTAG
>NZ_QKVM01000034.1 GCF_003231305.1 Pseudomonas sichuanensis
ACATCACGAATGAATGCGCATACATCCATCAAAACAAACACACTAAGCCCCAAACCTCACCCTAAAAAAATCTATACAAAATCAAGATTTCAGCCACGAATATCTGTACAAGAAAATATACTTGTACAGTATCCGCACACGCCCGGGTGTTCGCTAAATGGCCCACAACCCCGCAAGGCAAACGCTGATTACCCTGGCCATCCTCCTGGCCATGGCCCTGACCCAGCCCGCCTGCGCAGACTGGCGCAGCGCCCTGCCACCGGTCCACCTGACCGGCAGCGGCGATTTCAGCTGGTTCGGCCTGCGCCTGTACAGCGCCCGCCTGTTCAGTGCCGGCTCGCCGCAACACTGGGATCAACCCTTTGCCCTCGAACTGCGCTACCACCGGGCACTGTCCCGCGACACGCTGGTCGACGCCAGCCTCAGCGAAATGCGTCGCCTGGCCGGGCAGCTGCCGAGCCCGCAAACCCTCGAACTCTGGGCACTCAACATGCGCGCCGCGTTCGTCGACGTGCGCCCGGGCATGCGTATCACCGGGCTGTACCTGCCCGGGCAGGGCTGCCGCTTCTATGTCGATGGCCAACTGCGCGCCGAGGTCACCGACCCGGCCTTCGCCCGGGCGTTCTTCGCCATCTGGCTCGACCCTCGAGCCCGAGACCCACAGTTGCGCCAACGCCTGCTCGGGCTGGCTGAAGAAGATCGTGGAGGCTGACCATGCGTAACCTTGTATTCGTGCTTGCCTGCCTGCTGCTCGGCAGTTGCGGCAATGTCGGCGTCGAACACTACCGCGGGCAGCAACCGGGCCTGGACCTGGCGGCGTTCTTTGCCACGCCGGTAGAAGCCTGGGGTATGTTCCAGAAGCGCAACGGCGAGGTGGCCAAGCGCTTCCACGTGCGCATCGACAGCCGCCGTGAAGGCGAGCGGCTGATCCTCGACGAGCACTTCGTCTACAGCGACGGCACCCGCCAGCAGCGCACCTGGACGCTCACCCCGGACGGCCCCGGGCGCTGGCGCGGGCGGGCAGGGGACGTGATCGGCGAGGCCCGTGGCGAGGTGGCGGGCAATGCGCTGCGCTGGCAATACCGCCTGGATCTGCCGGTGGATGGCAAGCACTGGCAGGTGGACCTGGACGACTGGATGTACCTGATGGATGAAGACACCCTGATCAACCGCTCGAGCATGCGCAAGTTCGGCGTGGAGATCGGGCAGATCACCTTGTTCTTCCGGCGTTTGCCCCAGGCCGGCGGATGAACAAAAGCCTGTTGCCGAGCAAGCTCTGCGCGGCCTGTGGCCGGCCGTTCGCCTGGCGCAAGCGCTGGGCGCGTTGTTGGCAGCAGGTGCGCTACTGCTCCGAGCGCTGCCGCCGCTCAGTGCCACGCGGCCAGGCGCAAGGCCAGCGGCAAGGCGAGCGCCCATAACGGCGCCAGCATCAGGGCCGTGGCGAGCGAGCCCAGCGGCAGGCCGACGCCCGCAAGCTGCGCACCGGCCAGATAGGCCGGCGGGCCGCCCAGCACACCCAGCAGCACCCCACGCCAGGCCGGTCGCATGGCCCAGGCCAGGCTGTGGCGCAAGCCGCTGGCCAGCACCAGCCACAGCAAGGCCAGCCAGCCGGGTAGCGGCCATTGCGCAAAGCTGAAGACCCCCAGTGCGCCCAGCAGGCTGTCGAGCAGGCAACCGGCAAGGGTCACGCGCAACAGCGCCCGTGCTTCGGCCACGCGGTCATGGCAATAGCCCAGGTGCAGCGCCAGCCCGGCAGGCACCAGCAGCAACAGCCAGGGCCGCGTTGCGCCGAGCACGCAGGCCCACCAGCCAGCCTGCAGCCACAGCGCATTGCCCAGCAGCCAGGCGCGCGGCATGCTCAGGCGCCCGGCAGCGGTGCCCGGCGTGCCTGGGGTGTGGCCCACAGCAATTGCGCCACACCGATCACCCGCTCCTCGAAGCCGCCCTGGCAGTAGCACAAGTAGAATTCCCACAGCCGCTGGAAGGTGTCGTCGTAACCCATTTCACTCAGCGCCCCGCGCGCCAGGCGCAGGTTGTCGCGCCAGTGGCGCAGGGTGCGTGCATAGTCCTGGCCGAAGTCCTCCATGTGCAGCAGGTTCAACGCGGTCTGCCGGCTGGCGGTGTCGAGCAGCACGCTGAGCGAGGGCAAGGCACCGCCGGGGAAGATGTAGCGCTGGATGAAATCCACCGAGCGGCGCGCCTGGGCGTAGCGCTGGTCGCGGATGGTGATGGCCTGCAGCAGCATCAGGCCGTCGTCCTTGAGCAGCGCGGCGCACTGGCGGAAATAGGTTGGCAGGTAACGGTGGCCCACGGCCTCGATCATTTCGATCGACACCAGCTTGTCGAAGCGCCCGCGCAGGTCGCGGTAGTCCTCGCACAGCACGGTGATGCGCCGCTCCAGGCCCAGCGCCTTGACCCGCTGCAGGGTATGGCTGTACTGCGCCTGGGACAGCGTGGTGGTGGTGACCCGGCAGCCATGGCGGGTGGCGGCGTGGATGGCCAGGCTGCCCCAGCCGCTGCCGATCTCCAGCAAATGGTCGCGGGGCTTGAGCTCGAGCTTCTGGCAGATGCGTTCGAGCTTGTTCAACTGCGCCTGTTCCAGGCTTTGCTCGGCGCTGTCGAACTGCGCCGCGGAATACATCATGGTCGGGTCGAGCAAGCGTTCGAACAGGGCATTGCCCAGGTCGTAATGGGCCAGGATATTGCGCCGCGCGCCGCGCCGGCTGTTGCGATTCAGGCTGTGCAACAGGTGTAGGGCCGGGCGGGCGAAGCGCGCCAGGCCGCGTTCCATGGCATCGAGCACGTCGAGGTTGGCGACGAATAGACGGGTCACGGCCGCCAGGTCAGGGCTGCGCCAGTAACCGTGGATATAGGCTTCGCCTGCGCCGATCGAGCCATTGCCGGCAACCATGCCCCAGGCGGCCTCGTCCACGATCTCGACTTCGGCGTACAGCGCGCTGCCGGTTTCGCCGAAGGTCCATTGGCGGTCGTTGCCGATCAGCCGCAGCTGGCCGCGGCTGATCCGGCGCAACTGGGCCAGCACCGCGCTCCTGACCAGGCCACCGAGCAGCGGTGTCAGGCCCGCCGACTTGCTAACGCTCAACGTGGGTTCGGGCATGTTCGGGTTCCTCGCGGGTGGTCTGGCCAAGGCGCAGGTTGCCCTGGCTTGCGCGGTGATCGTGGAGGGGCGTGCGCTTGAACAGCAGGCGCAGGGCTTGCCAGTAGATGGCCGACAGCGTGCGCAGGCTCATCCACGGGAAGGCCAACACGTGCTGGTGCAAGGTGCTGCGGTTCAGCACCCGGCGCTCCAGGGCCAGGTCGGCGGCGAACACCGGCTGCCCTGCGCGGTGGTTTTCCATGTGGATGCGCAGCCGCTGGCCATCGAGGAAAAAGCGCAGGCGGTACTCCATGTCCAGTGGCATGAACGGCGACACATGGAAGGCCTTGGCCACGCAGAACCGCCGGGGCAGGCCTGGCTGCACCGGCAGCACATAGTGGAAGCGTTCGCGCCAGGGGGTGTTGCGCACCTCCAGCAGAATC
The DNA here is from genome assembly GCF_003231305.1 of Pseudomonas sichuanensis. GTDB lineage: Bacteria > Pseudomonadota > Gammaproteobacteria > Pseudomonadales > Pseudomonadaceae > Aquipseudomonas > Aquipseudomonas sichuanensis. Next base: position 3,541 of record NZ_QKVM01000034.1, read on the forward strand.
GCCGCGAGCTGGCCCTCGCGGTCATGGCAGAAGTAAAAACTCACCGGGTTGAACGACAGCCCCCAGCAGCGTGGCTGGGTGAGCAGGTGCACGGCGCCCTCGGGGGCCTGCCCGGTAGCCTGGCCGACCAGCTGGCGGGCGGCCTGGGCCAGCGGCATGCCGCTGCGGGTGAGGGCCGGCAGGTAGTCGCTTTCACGCCAGCAAAGCGGGGCCAGGCGCGACTGCCCGAGCCAGCGCGACAGGCCGAGCAGCCAGGGCTGTTCGGCCAGGTCGAGGTAGAACATGCCGATGCGGTAGCGAAAGGCATGCGGGCGCGGAGTCAGGCGCCGGTGGCTGACCCAGCCGCGGCACAGGCTGCTGTTCACAGGCGCTCTCCAAAGTGTTCGGCCACTTGCAGCGCGCTGACCACGCCGTCCTCGTGAAAGCCGTTGGCCCAGTAGGCACCGCAGTAATAGCTGTGCTGGCGCCCCTGCAACTCGCCTTGGCGGGCTTGGGCGGCCAGTGCCGCCAGGCTGTATTGCGGGTGGGCGTACTGGAAGCGGGCGAGGATCTGCGCCGGGTCCACCAGGGCGGTCTGGTTCAGGCTGACGCAGAACGTCACCGGTGCCTCGATGCCCTGCAGGATGTTCATGGCGTAGGTCAGCGCGGCGGGGGCCTGTTCGCTGCCACCCAGGCGGTAGTTCCAGCTGGCCCAGGCCTTGCGCCGCCTTGGCAGCAGGCGGGTATCGGTGTGCAGCAGCACATCGTTGCTGGCGTAGCGGATGGCGCCGAGCACCGCGCGTTCCTCGCTGCTGGGGGCCTCCAGCAGCGCCAGGGCCTGGTCGCTGTGGCAGGCGAACACCACGCTGTCGAACCGTTCGCTGCCGGCCGTGCTGTTCAGCGTTACGCCGCCCTCGTCACGGCAGACCCGCCTGACTGCGCAGTTCAGGCGAATGCGCTCGGCGAACGGCCGGCACAGCGGCGCCAGGTAACTGCGCGAACCGCCTTCGACCACCCGCCATTGCGGGCGGTGGTTGACCGACAGCAAGCCGTGGTTGCGGCAAAAACGCACGAAGAACTGCAGCGGGAAGCCCAGCATGTCGCTGCGCGACATCGACCAGATCGCCGACCCCATGGGCACGATGTAGTGGTCGATGAAATGCTGGCCGTAGCGCTGCGTGCGCAGGTAGTCGCCAAGGGTGGTGGTGGCTTCGATGCGCTGGTTGTCCAGGTCGGCGAGGGCCTGGCGGTTGAAGCGCAAAATGTCCCGCAGCATGCCCCAGAAGCCCGCTGACAGCAGGTTGCGCCGTTGGACGAACAGGCTGTCGAGGGTGTGGCCGTTGTACTCGTAGCCTGTGCGCGGATCGTGCACTGAAAAGCTCATCTGCGTGGGCCGCGAGGCCACCCCCAGGTAGCCCAGCAGGCGGATGAAGCTGGGGTAGGTCCAGTCGTTGAACACGATGAACCCGGTGTCCACGGCATAGTGCTGGCCGCGCCAGTGCACATCGACGGTGTGGGTGTGGCCACCGATCCAGTCGGCGGCCTCGAACACCGTGACTTGGTGCCGGCGCGACAGCAGGTGGGCGCAGGTCAGGCCGGCGATGCCGCTGCCGATGATGGCGATTCGCATGTTCGGCTACCCCTGTTCACGGCGGGCCATGCGCTGGCCCAGCTTCAGGCGCCAGCGCACCGGCAGCGCGCCGAGCAGGCGCAACACGCAGGTGAACAGGCCGGGGAAATTGATTTCCAGTGGCCGCTGCGCCAGGCGTGCGGCGATATGACGGGCGGCGCGCTCGGCACTCCACAGTTGCGGCATGGCGAAGTCGTTGCGCCGGGTCAGCGGGGTATCGACGAAGCCGGGGCTGACCAGGGTGACATCGATGCCTTCGTCGATCAGGTCGATGCGCTGCGACTCGACCAGGTAGCGCACCGCGGCCTTGGACGCGCCGTAGGCACCGGCCCGTGGCAGCGCCAGCCAGCTCACCGAGCTGCCCACCACCACCAGATGTGGCCGCTGGCCGCGCCGTAGCAGGGGCAGGGCGGCCTGGATGCAATGGCACAGGCCCAGCAGGTTGGTGCGCATCACCCGTTCGACCAGCGCCGGGTCGAAGTGGCCGGGCTCCAGGTACTCGCAGGTGCCGGCGTTGAGGATCACCAGGTCGAGGGCGCCCCAGTGCTGCTCGATATCCGCGGCGATCTGCGCCACTTGCGACGTCTCGCCGATATCACCGACGGCCAATAGCGCCTGGCCTGCAAAGCGTTCGGTCAGTGGCTGCAAGTTGCTGGCCTGGCGGCCACCCAGCGCGACCTGATGGCCTTGTTCCAGCAAGCGCAGCGCCAGGGCGGCGCCGATACCGCTGCTGGCGCCGGTCAACCAGCAGCGGCTCATGCCAGCCGGCCCTTGAGCCAGCCGATCAGCCCACCGACCACGGGCACGTGCTCGTACAGCAGCGCGCCGGCATCGAAGTAGTCCTGGTGAAAATCGACGTGCTCGCGCCACCGCAGGTGGCTGCAGCCGTCAAGGCTGATCGGCCTTCCGCCGGCCAGGCGCGGGTGGCAAAAATGCAGGGTCCAACGCAAGTAGCCGTGGCCCGGCTGTACCTGGTCGGCGCCGTGGAAGTCGTAGCGGATGTCCTGCACGTTGGCGTACAGCGTGGCGAAGTAGGCGCGCAGGGCAGGCAGGCCCTCGATCTGGTGCAGGGGGTCGCGGAAGGTCACCGCTTCGCTGTACAGCTCGTCGAGGCGCTGGAGGTTGCCAGCGTTCAAGCCGGCGAAGCGTTCGGCGAAGGTTTGCAGGTAGTCGGACATGCACGGCTCCAGGCAATCCTGTACACGGAGCGATTTTTGTACAGGTATACCTGAAGCCTATGTGCAAAACTATACAAGTCAATCAATTTGTACAATTTTAGAAGGGCCCGCTCCCACAGGCGTGTACATCAGTGGTTGCTGTTGGCCAGCTGCTGGCGCAACTGCGCCACCTCGGCTTCCAGCTCGCGGACTTTCTGCTCGGCGCATACCTGTGCACTGACGTCGCGCTGAATGCCGATGAAATAGGTCAGCTGGTCGGCCTCATTGTGCACGGGGGTGATCGACAGCTCGTTCCAGAACAGGCTGCCGTCCTTGCGGTAGTTGCGCAGCACTTGGCGGCAAGGGCGGCCGTCGCGGATCGCCTCGCGGATGTTCGCAAGCCCCGGCTGGTCATGGTCCTGGCCCTGCAGGAAGCGGCAGTCTTGGTAAAGGATGTCGTCGACGGCATAGCCGGTCAGGCGTTCGAATGCCGGGTTGGCGTAGATCAGGATGCTGTCGCTGCCTTCCTGTTCGGCGACGACGATGCCGTCGTTGGAGGTCTCGACCATCAGTTGCAGAAGCTTTGCGTCGATCATGTGAACCTCGGGTAATGGTGGCGTGCGCGCTGGCCGCCATGATGACGCACGAACGCTCGGCGCAAAAGGCGGGGATGGGTTTAGAATGGCGTTCCCGGCCCTTAGACCCCCACGTGCCCGATGACCGAAGCGATTTCCCCTGATTTGCTGCCCATGCGCGATGTGGTGAGCCTGACCGGCATCAACCCGGTGACCCTGCGCGCCTGGGAGCGCCGCCACGGGCTGATCAGCCCCCAGCGCACCGAAGGCGGCCATCGCCTGTACACCCCCGAGGATGTACAGCGCATCCGCGACATCCTGCACTGGACGGGCAGTGGCCTGCCGATCAGCAAGGTCGGCGAGTTGCTGGCCCGTCAGCACGAGCAAGGGGGCCGGGCGGTCGAGCAGGGCAGCGATGCCTTCGACGACTGGCGCGCTGCCGTGCTGCGTGCCACCCAGGCCTTCGATGGGCAGGCGCTCGAAGCGCTGCATGGCCAGGTGTTCACCCTGTTCCCCAAAACCGTCGCACTGCGCGAAGTGCTGATGCCGGTGTGGCGCCAGTTGGCAGCCGGCACGGCGTTCGGCCAACGCAGCCAGTGGCTGTTCCTCGATACCTTCCTGCGCGCTCGGCTGTTGCTGCGCCTGCAACTGAACCAGGCCGCCGCCCCACGCGTGCTGTTGAGCGCAGCCGGTGGCGTCAGCGAGCTGGAGCTGCTGTGCAGCGCCCTGTTGCTGGGGGGGGAGCAGCAGAGTATCGAGGTGCTCGGCAACGGCCAACCGCTGGACGAGCTGCCACTGCTGTGCGTGGCCATGCGCCCGGCGGCACTGGTGATCAGGGTGCAGGGCCCGATCAGCCTGGCCCTGGCCACGCGGCTGCGTAGCTTGCAGTTGGAAATCGCCTGCCCGATGGCGTTGCTGGGCGACGGCCTGGCCGAGTTTGCCTCGCTGTTGCAGGGCATCCCGCTGGCGCTGCTGGAGGGCGAGGGCGCCGAGGCCGGGCCCAAGCTTGCGGCCTTGCTCAGGGGCAAACTGGAGCTGTAAAGGCTCAGCCGCTGCGCCACTTCTCAAGCAGTATCGCCACGAATTTTTCCGCCGCCGGCGACAGCGAGGCGCCGCGCCGGTAGACCAGGCCGAGGGTGCGGGTGACCTCCGGTTCGGTGAGCGGGACGCTGACCAGGGTCGGGTGGTCGGGCCCGGGCATCGCCAGGCTGGGCATTGCCGAGACTCCCAGCCCGGCCTCGACCATCCCCAGGGACGTGGACAGGTGCTGCACCTCGTAGAACCATTTGGGCCTTAGGCTCAGCCCGCTCAATGCGTGGTCCAGCAGCATGCGGTTGCCGCTCAGGCGGCCAACGCCGATCAGCCGGTAGTCGGCCAGTTCCGACCAGGTCACCGCTTTGCGCGATGCCAGTTCATGGTCGCGTCGGCAGGCCAGGACGAACGGCTCCTGCACCAGTGAGACGAACTCGATGTCCGAGTGCTGGCCGCTCATCATGTTGATGCCGAAGTCCGCTTCGCCGCGCAGCACCGCCTCCAGGCCGTCGTTGGCGCTGAGGTCGAGCAGGCGGATGCGGATCTTCGGGTACTGCTGGTTGTACAGGCGGATCACCGAGGGCAGGAAGTAGAAGGCCGCCGTGGGGATGCAGGCAAGGGTGACCTGGCCGCTCTGGCGTTCGGCCAGCTCGCGGATGCTCAGGATCGAGTCCTCGAAATCATCGAGCAGGCGGCGTGCCTTGGGCAAAAAATCCCGGCCGACGCTGGTCAGGCTGACGCGCCGAGTGGTGCGTTCGAGCAGCGGCGTGCCCAGGCCCTCTTCGAGCTTCTTGATACGCCTGCTCAGCGCCGGCTGCGACAGGTGCAGCACCTCTGCCGCTTCGTGGAAGCTGCCAAGTTCGGCGATTTTCACGAAAGATCTGATGTCTTGGAGCTCGTATTCCATGGCGGTTCTCGGTTTAGTCCTTGATATAGCGATGAGGCCAATGCTCGCCACACAAAACAGTGGTTGAACACGGGACCAACAGCTACGTTTGATTGATTTATCAAGCGCAATAATAGCTACGATCTTTGCATTGGATTGATTTATCCATGCCTGTCACTCTTTCGATCACAACATCAATTCAGCCGATTGATCAACAAGAGTCACTAGACATGCAACGAATCCCCTGTGTGCTCATGCGCGGCGGCACCTCCAAAGGCCCCATCTTCCATGCCTGGGATCTGCCCACCAATGTGGTCGAGCGTGATGAAGTGCTGCTGCGCCTGATGGGCTCTGGCCACGAGCTGGAAATCGACGGCATCGGCGGCGGCAGCCCGCAGACCAGCAAGGTGGCGATTGTCAGCCCGTCTCTGCACGCCGACGCCGATGTCGACTACCTGTTCGTCCAGGTGATGGTGGCCCAGCGCCGCGTGGACACCGCGCCCAACTGCGGCAACATGCTCTGCGCCGTGGGCCCGTTCGCCATCGAGCAAGGCCTGGTCAAGGCCGTCGAGGGCAAGACCCTGGTGCGCATCCGCAATCTCAACACCAACACCTTCGTCAATTCCCTGGTCGAGACGCCCAACGGCATCGTCCGTTACGAAGGCCGCACGGCCATCGATGGCGTGCCGGGCACGGCGGCGCCGATCCACCTGACCTTTCTCGACGCGGTCGGCAGCAAGACCGGGCAACTGTTCCCCACAGGCCAAACCAGCGATGTGATCGACGGTGTGACGGTGACCTGCATCGACATGGCCATGCCGATGATGATCGTCGAGGCCAGCCAGCTGGGCCTGGACGGCGGCGAAAGCCCCGCCGAACTGGATGCCGACAGCCGCCTGCTCAAGCGCCTGGAAGCACTGCGCATCAAAGCTGGGCGGGCCATGGGCCTGGGTGATGTCAGCGGCATGGTCATCCCCAAGCCGGTGCTGGTCAGCCCGGCGAAGTTCGGCGGCACGCTGCAGGTGCGCTACTTCATGCCGCACAACTGCCACCGGGCCCTGGCCATCACCGGTGCAATCGGGCTGGCGACCGCCTGCGTCAGCCCCGGCACCGTCACCATGAACCTGCTTGGCGATGCAGCCCAAGGCCTGCAGGAAGTGCGCCTCGAGCACCCCAGCGGCGGCATTGATGTGGCGCTTTCGCGCAGCGGGCCGGACGGCAAGACGATCCAGGCGTCCGTGGTGCGTACCGCCCGCCGGCTGTTCTCAGGTTTCGTCTACGCGCCAACGGCACGGCGGCTGGCTGGCTGAGCCGCTGTACCCAAGGACGACACAGCGCATCCGCACAAATCCAACAATGGGTGATGCCTTATGAAACTGGTCAAATCGCTGTACTTCCAGATCCTCTGCGCCGTCCTGCTGGGCGTGCTGGTCGGGCACTTCTGGGCGCAACAGGCAGTTGCCCTGAAGCCGCTGGGTGATGCCTTCATCAAGCTGATCAAGATGATGATCGCACCGGTGGTGTTCTGCACCATCGTCACCGGCATCGCCGGCATGAGCGACCGACGCTCGCTGGGCCGCCTGATGAGCAAGACGCTGTTGCTGTTCCTGGTGCTGACCGTGATCAGCCTGGCGATCGGCCTGGCCGCGGTGCATATCTTCCGTCCGGGCGAGGGCATGAACATCGATCCGTCGACCCTCAGCACCCAAGGCCTGAGCCAGTACACCGACTCGGCGGCCAAGCTCGGTGTGGTCGACTTCTTCATGCACATCATCCCCGACACCTTCATCGGTGCATTCAACAAAGGCGAAGTGCTGCCGGTGCTGTTCCTCGCCGTGCTGTGCGGCTTTGCCCTGTCGGCCATGGGCGAGCGCGGCCAGCCGGTGCTCACGGTGCTGGAATCGGCCTCGCAGATGGTGTTCAAGATCTTCGGCTACCTGATGCGCTTCGCCCCGGTGGGCGCCTTCGGCGCCCTGGCGTTCACCGTGGGGCAGTACGGCATCAGCTCGCTCGGCGCGCTGGCCAAGCTGGTCATGACCCTGTACATCGCCTGCGCCTTCTTCGTGCTGGTGGTGCTTGGCGGGGTGTGCCGGGCCAATGGCTTCAGCCTGTGGAGGCTGCTGCGCTACCTGCGCGAAGAGTTTTTGGTGGTGCTCGGTACTTCGTCCACCGAGCCGGTGCTGCCGCGCATGCTGCAGAAGCTCGAAGCCCTGGGCTGCAAGAAGGGCGTGGTAGGGCTGGTGCTGCCCACCGGCTATTCATTCAACCTCGACGGCACGGCCATCTACCTGTCGCTGGCCGCGGTGTTCATCGCCCAGGCCTGCAACATCGACCTGACCCTGGGCCAGACCCTGACCATGCTGGCAATCATGTTGCTGTCGTCCAAGGGCGCGGCGGGGGTGACCGGCAGCGGCTTTGTTGCGCTGGCCTCGACCCTGACCGTGATTCACGACATCCCGCTGGCGGGGCTGGCGCTGCTGATCGGTGTCGACCGCTTCATGTCCGAGGCGCGGGCGCTGACTAGCCTTGCCAGCAACGCGGTAGCCACGGTGGTCATCTCGCTGTCGGAAAACGCCTGTGACCGGCAGACGCTGATGCGCACCCTGGCCGAAGGCCCGCAGCCCGCCGCCAGCGCTGACAACCCAGCCCACTGGCCGGCCGGCGAGCCGCGCCGGCACAGCTAGCCCGCCCGCTTACAAGCACTGAATGACATAAACTTCCACCCAGCGCCGCGAGGCGCGGGTGGGGCAGGGGCCGTTCGCGCTCGCGGCGGCCACACCCCATAAAAACAAGAGAATATTCCCATGCTCGCATTGCTTGGCCTGGTCATGGTGGTGACCTTCACCTACCTGATCATGAGCAAACGTCTGTCGCCGATCGTCGCGCTCACCGTGGTGCCCATTGTCTTCGCCGTGATCGGTGGCTTTGCCCCGGACCTCGGCAAGATGATGCTCGACGGCCTGAAAACGGTCGCGCCGTCCGCCGCCCTGCTACTGTTCGCCATTCTGTTCTTCGGCCTGATGATCGATGCCGGGCTGTTCGACCCGTTGATCCGCAAGATCCTCAAGCGGGTCAACGGCGACCCGATCAAGATCGCCATGGGCACTGCGCTGCTGTCGCTGCTGGTAGCCCTCGACGGCGACGGCACCACTACCTACATGATCACCTGCGCCGCCATGCTGCCGCTGTACAAGCGCATCGGCATGAACCCGATGATCCTGGCCACCATCGCCATGCTGTCGCTGAGCATCATGAGCGGCCTGAGCCCTTGGGGCGGGCCGGCCACCCGGGCCATCGCCGCCCTGGGCCTGGATGCCAGCGAGTACTTCATCCCGATGCTGCCGACCATGGTCGGCGGCGCCGCCTGGGTGGTGTTCACCGCCTTCCTGCTGGGCCGCGCCGAGCGCAAGCGCATCGGCAACATCAAGCTCGAATCCGGCGGCGGCAACTGCTACATCAAGGCAATCCTGGAAGACACACCGCACAAGCGCCCGCGCCTGGCCTACGTCAACCTGGTGCTGGTGATCGCGGTGATGGTCGCGCTGGTGATGGGCCTGATGCATGCGGCGATCCTGTTCATGATCGGCTTCGTCGCGGCCTTGATGATCAACTACCCGCAGCTCGAATTGCAGAAGGAACGCATCCTCGCTCACTCCGGCAACGCCATGACCGTGGTGCTGCTGGTATTCGCCGCCGGCATTTTCGCTGGCATCTTCTCTGGCACCAAGATGGTCGATGCGCTGGCGCAGACCCTGGTCGACTGGATCCCTGAAGCCTGGGGCCACTGGTTCCCGCTGGTGGTGGCGATCACCAGCATGCCGCTGACCTTCGTGCTGTCCAACGATGCCTACTACTTCGGCGTGGTGCCGATCCTGGCCAACGCGGCCGCCGCCTATGGCATCGACCCGGTGGAGATCGCCCGGGCCTCGGTGCTTGGGCAACCGGTACACCTGATGAGCCCGCTGGTGGCGTCCACCTTGCTGTTGGTCGGCATGGTCGACCGTGACATCGGCGAGTTCCAGAAAGCCACGGTGAAGTGGGCGGTGCTGACTTCGCTGGTGATCACCGCGCTGGCCCTGCTGACCGGGGCCCTGTCCTTCTTCGTCTGACCCTCCCTGACGGGTGGCCGAGCGGCCGCCCGGTAACGCGCCAATAACAATAAAAGAGTCCCCGAACATGACACGAGCCCTTCAGCGTGGGGCCGCTTGCGGCCTGCTGTTCTGCACCTTGCCTGCGGCCCAGGCGGCCGGTTTCATCGATGACGCCAGCCTCAAGCTGCAACTGCGCAATGTGTATTTCAACGAGAACTTTCGCGACGAGCAGGGCCTGAGCGCCCGCGCCGCCGCCAACGCCAAGAGCGAGCGGGTGGAATGGGCGCAGGGTTTTCTGCTGGACTACCAGTCCGGTTTCACCCAAGGCCCGCTCGGCCTGGGGGTGGATGCCCTGGCACTGGTGGGGGTGAAGCTCGATTCGGGGCGCGGGCGCAGTGGCACCGGCCTGCTGCCGGTACATGACGACGGCCGTGCGGCGGACGAATTCGCCAGTGCCGGGATAACCGCCAAGGCCCGGCTGGGCGCCACCGTGATCAAGCACGGCAGCTTGCTGCCCAAGACCCCGGTGCTGGTCTACAACGACGCCCGCCTGCTGCCGCAGACCTACCAGGGCACCCAGCTGGTCAGCACCGACATCAGCGGCCTGACCCTGAGCGCCGGCCACCTCGACCGTTTCAAACAGCGCGACTCCTCCGACAGCACCGGGCTGTATGCCGACGGCTACGGCGGTGGCGCGTCGGGTGACTTCACCTACGCCGGCGCCGAGTACGCAGTCAGTAAGCAACTGCGCTTGAGCTACTTCCACGGCGAGCTGGAGCACTTCTATCGCCAGGACTTCGGCGGGGTCCAGCATGACCTGCCGCTGGCGGGCGGCGTGCTGACCACCGACCTGCGCTATTTCAAGAGCCACGACAGCGGCGCGGCCTACGGCGGCCGCATCGACAACGACATGTTCAGCGGCCAACTGGCCTATACCCACAGCGGCCACACCTTGGGCACGGGCTACCAGGTGCTCGATGGCGAGGCAGGGCTGCCTTATATCAGCGGGGCGACGGTGTATTCGTTCAGCAACGTCGGCATCGGTAAGTTCATCGAGGAAGAAGAGAAAACCTGGATGGCCAGCTATGCCTACAACTTTGCCGCTGCCGGCGTGCCGGGGCTGACGTTCATGGCCCGTTACCTGAGTGGCGACAATGGCCGCTCCGGAACGGCGGGCCTGAGCGAGTGGGAGCGCGACATGGAACTGGCGTACGTGGTGCAGTCGGGCAGCTTCAAAGGCCTGGGGGTGAAGCTGCGCAACTATGTGTACCGGGCGGACTTCGCCCGTGGTCGGGACAGCAACCGCATCTACCTGACTTACGACATCGCCCTGTGGTAGCGCATCCTGGCCTAGGCATGCAGCCAGAACGCGAATTCGGCGAACTGCTCGCCGTTCCACCAGTTCGCGGTTCCGCGGCCGTACTGGAAGTTCCTGGCGCCGGCCTGGCTCTGCAGCGGCGCGATGACATTGCCGGCGGTGTCGCGGCGCGCGGTTTGCTCGGCGGTTTCGGGCACGACCATGACGATGTGCCCCGACCGGCCATCTTCCTTGCGCCGCGCCACGATCAGGCCGATGGCGCCCTGGTTGGCCTCGGCCTGCAGGGTGCTCAGCGTGCCGGTCTGGCGCCAACCGAAGCCGGGGCCGAAATCACGCAGCCACCTGAACAGGTCGTTGGCGCGCATTTCCCGCAGGGTGTCGCCGATCAGTGGCGTTACCGGTTGGCCTGCGGCGAGCTTGAGCAGGGCCGGCGTACTCCACCAGCAGCGCGGCAGGTAGGCACCGGCGAGCAGGCAGTAGTCGTGGGCGTAGATGTTGCAGAAGGTCAGCCCGTCATGCGGCTGGTAGCGAAGGTGAGCCGTGTTGTCGACTGCCAGCCATTGGATGATGGCGGCAAGCGACTCACGCAACTCGTCTGCGCTGGAGCCCTGGCGGGTGGGCTGCCGGGCTTCGTTGAGCGAATGGGCGTCAGCCGGGTTGGCCCTGCGGGTGACCACGCCGTTCTTGCGCGGCATGAACACGGCGGGGATCGCAAAGCCACCTGGTATGCTCGCCAGCAGGGCGCTCTGGTCTTGTACGGCGCTGGGTTGAGGGGCGGGCTGGGTGATCTCGATCACCGCGTCGTCAGCCGCCGGCACCAGGAAACGCTTGGCGCAGAAACCGCGCACGCGTGCGCCGGACAAACTGGTTTCGATGCTGACGAAGCCGTTTTCAGCCGTTTTGCTCAAGACCCGTACCGGGTGCCCATCCGGCAGGTTCGCCACGACGTTGGCCTGTTCCGGTGTACTGATGAAGGGTTGGCTGCGCACACGCAGCATGCCTTCGCGGGTATCCACCCGCATCGCCGTACCCTTGCCGGAGAGCGGGCTGGGCGGCGCCACGATGGCCTGGCCGGGGGCTGGCGTGGGCAGGGCAGGCTGTGCCGGGTCGGTTGCTACCGTGTGGCACAGGCGAATGAAGTCGAACAGGTTCTCGCCATAGAATCGATCATCGCTCTTGTGCCCCTGCTTCAAGCCTTTCGAGGGGACGAAACCACCGGTGTTGTAGACGATGCCCACCTGGGCGAATTCCAGGTCGCTGAGCGGTTGCCGGCGCTGCTCGAAGCCCAGTTGTCGAAGCGCGCCCTTGAGTTCGTCCATCGCGCGGCCCAGGGAGCCGCTGAACGTCGCCCAGTGGCGATCGAGAAAGAAATCGGGCTCGGGCTTGAAGAACTGCAGGTCCAGCTGGAACACGCCATAGCCGTGGCAGAACTTGTTGGGCTTCTTGGCCACGTCCTGGTAACCCGGCACGAACCTGGCCATGTCCACCAGTGCCTGGTGGCCCATGGCGAACATCAGGTCGCCACGCGGGCGCAGCAGCAGTTCGGCCTTGTTCCGCGGGAAGGCCTTGCGCCCGGCGGTGTCGTCCAGCGTATCGCCGACACACAGCGCGGTGACCTGGGCCAAGGGCAGCTTGGCCTTGCGCAGGAACGGCCAGATGCTGCCGGTCTCCTGGCAGGCCAGTGCGGTGAGGTGGTCCACCGTCAAGGGTGTGCCGATGATCGCCTGGGTCATGTCCTGCTGGAACTGCTCCTTGAACCAGCGAATATCCTGAGTGCCTGGCATGTCAGAACCCTCCGGTGAAGGGGCGGTTGCGCAAGGTGTGGGGGTATTTCTCAGGGGCGGGGCATGGGCAATCGCCATTGCGCAGCGCACAGGGCGTGAGGCGTATGGAGGGGGCGGGCAGATGATGGTCGGCACGCTGCGGTGCGTGCTCATACGCCGTTGGAGGCACAAAAGGCGACATGAACGTCTCCCTGAAACAAGTTCCGTCTGGCGAACTGCTCAGGGTCGTCGTTTACCCTTCTCTGGGCTTGATGGCTGCGCATGAAAGGACCGCGCGGCCGCAATCCAGATCGGGCCGTGCGGGCGAAACGTTTCAACGCTACTGACTGAATTCAAGTCAATGACGCTGAAAAAGCAAGGCAGTGGGGTAAGGCCGAACGTCCATTTTCTAATAGCGGGCAATGAGCTTATTCAAACATCGAAGGTCGCAGCCCAGCCGCTTGAAACTGGAGCTTACAGGCCCTTTGCCTCAGCACTGTTGCGCGTGAATGGCGACTTCCAATGTGGTGATATCGAACCACTTCTCCATCGCTTTGTTGCCTTCGAACCACTGACAAAAGACAAACACCGTAGGCGCAAACCCGCCGATCGCACGTTGCTGCCTGATGTTGGCAATCGTCATCAATGGCCCACCGCTTTTTAGCAGCACCACATCACCTTTCAGGAACTCGCTCATTTCAATACCCCACGGTCGACTGCAAGGTTGGGGAGGGTAATCGGGTCGCGCTCCCCTGCAGGAAAAACTGCTCCATGATCCTGTCGTCCGCGCTGGGCATGCGGCCCCGCTGGCGTGCATCCACTGTTGCGTACAGCAACGTAATGAACAGCTCGGTCAGCAGCGCGGCCGTGACATCAATGCGAAAGGTTCCTTGTTGCTGACCACTCAAGAATAGCGCGTCGAGCTTGTCCAGATAGAACTGCCAATCCGCTTCCCGCTGCCCATTGGCCTGCAGATTGGCGTGGTAGCGGGACATCATGAACGCGATCAGTTCGCCTCGAGCCAGGTGCTCACGGATCAGCTGGCGCAGTGCAGCCAACGGCGACGGCGCCAGCGGCGCGACGCTGTCGAGGATGCATTCGAGGGTTGCCCTGGCATGCTGTTCGAGTTGGCTGTCGAGGTTGTCCCGTGTGCCACACAGGCGATGCAAGGTCGCCCGGCTGATGCCGGCAAGTTCGGCAAGTTCCTGCATGGACGCCCGCGGATACAGGGCAGCTGCTGCAAACAGTGTGTTCAGCAGGGTGCCGGGCAACGACAGGCCGGGGCAATCAGTTCTCGCTTTTACTAGGTCCAATATAAGCCTCTAAATAATCTTATGAGACAAATTTGACTCATTAAGGTCGAAAAGGTAGCATCCGACCCGTTTTCAATCAAGGCTCGGGTGAGTGATGGGCAAGACACGTGCGTTAAGGATGGGTGTGCTGGCAGGCGCAATGGCATTGGCTGGGTGTGGCCCGGCCGAGGAGCCGCAAAGTGCGGCTGAGGCCCGCTACCCGGTGGAAGTGGTGAGCCTGGTGGCCGAGTCGTTGACGCTGGCCTCGGAGTTGCCGGGGCGGGTTGAGCCGATGCGGGTGGCCGAGGTGCGCGCGCGGGTGGCGGGCATCGTCCTGCACAAGCGCTTCGAAGAGGGCGCCGACGTCAAGGCCGGCGACGTGCTGTTCCAGATCGATCCGGCGCCGTTCAAGGTGGCCCTGGCCCGTGCCGAGGCCGACCTGGCCCGCGCCCAGGCGGTGCAGCAGGAGGCCGAGGCGCGGGTCAAGCGCTATGCGCCGCTGGTCAAGATCGAAGCGGTCAGTCAGCAGGATTTCGACAGCGCCACCGCCACACTGCGCAGTGCCCAGGCAGCCGTGCGTTCCGGCCAGGCCGATGTGCAGACTGCACGCCTGAACCTGGGCTACGCCACCGTCACTGCGCCGATCTCAGGGCGTATCGGTCGGGCACTGGCCACCGAAGGTGCGCTGGTGGGGCAGGGCGACGCCACGCTGATGGCGCGGATTCAGCAGCTCGACCCGATCTATGTCGACTTCACCCAGTCTGCCGCCGATGCCCTGCGCTTGCGTCAGGCCTTGAAGGACGGCGCCCTGGCGGGTGGCGACGACAAGGCACTGAGTGCCCAGGTGGAAGGCACCGATTTTCAGCGCCAAGGCGCGCTGATGTTCACCGATGTGGCGGTCGATCGCGGCACTGGCCAGGTCACCCTGCGCGGGCGCTTTGACAATGCCGACGGCACCCTGTTGCCGGGCATGTACGTGCGCGTGCGCACCCCGCAAGGCACCGATCGGCAAGCCCTGCTGGTACCGCAACGAGCGGTGCAGCGCGGCAGCGATGGCGAGGCGCGGGTGATGGTGGTCGGTACCGGGAGCCTGGCCGAGGCGCGCAGCGTGCGCACTGGTGTGATGCAGGGTGCGCGCTGGCAGATCGTCGAGGGCTTGCACGCCGGCGATCAGGTGATCGTCGGTAGCCCAGCCGGCCTGGCCCCGGGCATGCCCGTGGTACCGGCCCAGGCACAACAGGCTGCGGCGCAGTAAGGCGAGGTAAAGCTAATGTCCAAGTTCTTCATCAATCGGCCGAACTTCGCCTGGGTCGTGGCGTTGCTCATTTCCCTGGCCGGTCTGCTGGTGATCCCCACGCTGCCGGTGGCCCAGTATCCCAACGTGGCACCGCCACAGATCTCCATCACCGCCACATATCCGGGGGCCTCGGCCAAAGTGCTGGTCGAGTCGGTGACCAGCATCATCGAAGAGTCGCTCAACGGTGCCAAGGGCCTGTTGTACTACGAGTCCACCAACAACTCCAACGGCGTGGCCGAGGTGCTGGTGACCTTCGAGCCCGGCACCCCGCCGGACATGGCTCAAGTCGACGTGCAGAACCGTCTGAAAAAGGCCGAGGCACGCATGCCCCAGGCGGTGCTGACCCAAGGGCTCAAGGTCGAGCAGGCCAGTTCCGGTTTCCTGCTGATCTACGCCCTGACCAGCAAGGAGGGTGACAGCGGTGATACCACCGCGCTGGCCGATTACGCCGCGCGCAACATCAACAACGAGCTGCTGCGCGTGCCCGGTGTGGGCAAGCTGCAGTTCTTCGCCTCGGAGGCGGCCATGCGGGTCTGGGTCGATCCGCAGAAGCTGGTGGGCTACGGCCTGTCTATCGACGACATCAACAACGCCATCCGTGGCCAGAACGTCCAGGTGCCGGCCGGCAGCTTCGGCAGCACGCCGGGCGCGAGCGAACAGGAACTGACCGCGACCCTGGCGGTGCAGGGCACCCTCGATACCCCGCAAGCCTTTGCCGGCATCGTGCTGCGCGCCAACCCGGATGGTTCCAGCGTGCGCCTGGGCGACGTCGCGCGCATGGCCATCGGCAGCGAAAACTACAACCTGTCTTCACGCCTGGACGGTAATCCGGCTGTGGCCGGCGCGGTGCAGCTGGCGCCCGGCGCCAACGCCATCGAGACCGCGACACTGGTCAAGGAACGCCTGGCCGAGCTGTCCCAGTTCTTTCCTGAGGGCGTCGAATATTCGGTGCCCTACGACACTTCACGCTTCGTCGACGTGGCCATCGAGAAGGTGATCCACACCCTGATCGAAGCCATGGTGCTGGTGTTCCTGGTGATGTTCCTGTTCCTGCAGAACGTGCGCTACACCCTGATCCCGTCGATCGTGGTGCCGGTGTGCCTGCTGGGCACGCTGACGATCATGAAGCTGCTGGGTTTCTCGGTGAACATGATGACCATGTTCGGCATGGTGCTGGCCATCGGTATCCTGGTGGACGACGCCATCGTGGTGGTGGAGAACGTCGAGCGATTGATGGCCGAAGAAGGCCTGTCGCCGGTGAATGCCACCATCAAGGCGATGGGGCAGGTATCCGGAGCGATCATCGGTATCACCCTGGTGCTGGCCGCGGTGTTCATGCCGTTGGCGTTCATGTCCGGTTCGGTGGGGGTGATCTACCAGCAGTTCTCGGTGTCGCTGGCGGTATCGATCCTGTTCTCCGGCTTCCTGGCCCTGACTTTCACCCCGGCTCTGTGCGCCACGCTGCTCAAGCCGGTGCCTCACGGTCACCATGAAAAGCGTGGTTTCTTCGGCGCCTTCAACCGCAGTTTCGCACGGGTGACCGAGCGCTACTCTGTGCTGAACAGCGCCCTGGTGGCCCGCGCGGGGCGCTGGATGCTGGCCTACGTCGGCATCCTGGTGGTGCTGGGTTATTCCTACCTGCGTCTGCCTGAGGCCTTCGTGCCCTCGGAAGACCTGGGCTACACCATCGTCGATGTGCAACTGCCGCCGGGCGCGAGCCGGGTGCGTACCGATCATACCGCCGAAGCCCTGGAGAAATTCCTGATGTCGCGCGAGGCGGTGGGCAGTTCGTTCATCGTCAGCGGTTTCAGCTTCTCGGGGCAGGGCGACAACGCGGCGCTGGCGTTTCCGACCTTCAAGGACTGGTCGGTGCGTAACGCACAGCAGTCGGCAGACGCGGAAACCGCAGCCATCAACGCCCAGTTCGCGGCCCATGGCGACGGTGCGATCACCGCTGTGATGCCTCCGCCGATTGACGGCCTGGGTAACGCCGGTGGCTTCGCCCTGCGCCTGATGGACCGGGGTGGCCTGGGCCGCGAAGCGCTGTTGGCCGCCCGCGACCAACTGCTGGCGCGCGCCAACGGCAATCCGGTGATTCTCTACGCGATGATGGAAGGCCTGGCCGAGGCGCCGCAACTGCGCTTGCACATCGACCGTGAGAAGGCGCGTGCCCTGGGTGTGTCGTTCGAGGCGATCAACAGCACCCTGGCCACGGCGTTCGGTTCGGCGGTGATCAACGACTTCACCAATGCCGGGCGCCAGCAACGCGTGGTGGTGCAGGCCGAGCAGGGCGAACGCATGACGCCGGAGAGCGTGCTGCGCCTGTATGCACCGAACGCCAATGGCGAACAGGTGCCGTTCAGTGCCTTCGTCACCACTACCTGGGAAGAGGGCCCGGTGCAACTGGTGCGCTACAACGGCTATCCCTCGATCCGTATCGCCGGCGATGCTGCGCCAAGCCACAGCACCGGACAGGCGATGGCCGAGATGGAGCGCCTGGTCAGCGAGCTGCCGCCCGGCATCGGCTATGCATGGACCGGCCTGTCATATCAGGAGAAAGTCTCCAGCGGCCAGGCCGCCGGCCTGTTCGCCCTGGCCATCGTGCTGGTGTTCCTGCTGCTGGTGGCACTGTACGAAAGCTGGGCGATCCCGCTGACGGTGATGCTGATCGTGCCGATCGGCGCCTTGGGCGCGGTGTGGGCGGTGATGCTTACCGGGCTGCCCAACGATGTGTACTTCAAGGTCGGCCTGATCACCATCATTGGCCTCGCCGCGAAGAACGCGATCCTGATCGTCGAGTTCGCCAAGGAGTTGTGGGAGAAGGGCTACAGCTTGAGCGACGCCGCCATCGAGGCCGCGCGCCTGCGTTTCCGCCCGATCGTGATGACCTCCATGGCCTTCATTCTCGGCGTGGTACCGCTGGCCATCGCCAGCGGCGCCGGTGCGGCTAGCCAGCGTGCCATTGGCACAGGGGTGATCGGCGGCATGCTCAGCGCCACGCTGCTGGGGGTGGTGTTCGTACCGATCTGTTTCGTCTGGGTGCTGTCGTTGCTCAAGCGCAAGCCAGCGCCACAGGCTGTCGAGGTGGCCAAGTGATGTTCGTGGGTAATCGTGTTCTTCCGTTGGTCCTGGCCTTGACCCTGGCGGGCTGTTCCCTGGCGCCGACCTATGAGCGCCCCGAGGCGCCGGTGCCGGCGCAGTGGGGCGACGCTGCCGGGCATCAAGGCCCGGTGGTGGAGCAGCTTGACTGGCAGGCATTCATCGTCGACCCGGTGCTGCGTCAGCTGGTGGGCTCCGCACTGGGCAACAACCGTTCGTTGCGCCAGACCCTGCTCGACATCGAGCAGGCCCGCGCGCAATACCGTATCCAGCGCGCCGACCGGGTACCTGGGTTGAATGCCGGTGCATCGGGCAATCGCCAGCATCTGCCGGCGGACCTCTCGGGCAATGGCCGTGAGGGCGTCAACAGCACCTATCAGGTGGGGCTGTCGCTGCCGGAGTACGAGCTGGACCTGTTCGGCCGGGTCAAGAGCCTGAGCGATGCGGCGCTGGAGCAGTACCTGGCCAGCGAGGAGGTCGGCCGTGCCGCGCACATCGCCTTGATCGCCGAAGTCAGCCAGGCCTACCTGACCCTGGATGGCGCCGAGCGCAGCCTGGCGTTGACCCGCCAGACCCTCGCCAGCCGCGAGGATTCGCTGGCCCTGGTCGGCCAGCGCCGCGCCGCCGGCACAGCCACCGCGCTGGACCATCAGGAGGCGTTGGGGTTGGTCGAGCAGTCCAGGGCGGACCTCGAAGCTACGGTGCGCCAGCAACGCCATGCCTATAACGCCCTGGTGCTGCTGCTGGGCGATGCGCAGGCGACCAAGGTGATCCCCGGTGAGCGCCCGGACGAGCCGATGGTGCTGCAGGACATCACCCCTGGCCTGCCGTCGGCGCTGATCGAGCGCCGCCCGGACATCCTTGCCGCCGAGCACCGCTTGCGTTCACGCAACGCCGATATCGGCGCGGCGCGGGCGGCGTTCTTCCCGCGCATCAGCCTGACCGGCAGCTTCGGTACCTCCAGTGCGCAGATGTCCGGGTTGTTCGACGGCGGTTCGCGCAGTTGGAGCTTCATGCCGCAGCTGTCGCTGCCATTGTTCGATGCCGGCCGCAACCGCGCCGGGCTGAGCCTGGCCGAGGCGCGCAAGGATTCGGCGGTGGCTGCCTACGAGGGCACGATCCAGATCGCCTTCCGTGAGGTGGCCGATGCATTGGCCGCCACCGACACGCTACGCCGCGAGGAAGCCGCGCGGCGAGCGCTGGTCGATACCAGCCGGGCGACCGAGGCCTTGGCCAAGGCGCGTTATGAGGGTGGGGTGGATAACCATCTGCGCTACCTGGATGCGCAGCGCAGCAACTTCGTGAACGAGGCGGCCTATATCCAGGCCAGCACCCAGCGCCAACTGGCCCTGGTCGACCTGTTCCGCGCCTTGGGCGGTGGTTGGTCGAACAAGGGCTGAGAACGGGCCCTTTGGTTGGCGAGTCCAACCGCCTTTGCCTCTGGATGTGATGTCCAGGGGCTTTTTTATGAGCGCTGCAAAGGTTATCGGCGCGGCGCCAAGGCGCCGTGCAGGAACAGCACTTCAAGGGTCTGCACGGAGGTGGCACTGGCGGCACGCCCGCGACGCTCGGCATCGACGATGCCGTAGACCATGCTCAGGAACATTTCAGTGAAAATGGCGGCGCTGATGTCGATGCGGAAAACGCCAGTCTGCTGGCCCCGCAGGAAGAATGCATCCAAGGCGTCGGCGTAGTCCTGCCAGCGGCGGTTGGTCTCGCTGCCGTCAAAGGTGTCCGGGCGGTACTGGAACAGCAGGAACAGCATCATCTCGCGGTGCTTGAGATGCTCGGTGATGAGGTGGCGCAGCGCCGGCAACGGCTCGGCATGGGCAAGGTCCGCCTCGCGGATGACCTTGTTGAGGATCTGCTCGCCATGGCTCTCGAGCATGCTCACCAGGTTGTCGCGGGTGCCACAGAAGCGGTGCAGGGTGGCCTTGCTGACGCCGGCGGCTTCGGCCAGCTCTTTGAGGGTGGCCCTGGGGTGGACGACGATTGCATCGGCCAGCGCCTTGAGTAGGCGCTCGTCGGTTACCGGAGAAGTCATCGAAATTGCTCACTTTGCTTGCTGTGTCGGCATTGTGAAGCAAATGCATCATGGAGACACCCGTCTGATAGAAAAAGCATCATTTGAAGCATGTTTGCCTTATGGGTTTGAGCATTCGTGTTGATCCTCCGTCCTCCCTCCCTCTGCCTCATTTGAAGTAACAAATGTTTCGTAAATTCACGTTTTTGGTGCGTGCGTTGCTGCATGAAGGTGCGCGGTTGGGTTTCCAGGTATCAAATATCAAATGTTATAAAAACGTAACTAAATGATAAATAACAACAAAACAACTGTTATGTAATTGGCATGTGGTTTGCTCAAGGGCTTGGTGCCTGGGTCTTGCCCAGGTTGTCGTTCAGACCCTGTCGTTGCTCTTCCTGATCCAGGGGCGTGGGCAACGGCAGTTCAGAGCCCATGAGGACCTTCCAATGAAAGATGTGATTCAGCGCCTTGATGTCGGCCATGCCTCGGTAGGGGTAATCAGGCCCTTGGTGGTGGCGCTCGCGGCCATGACCGCCCTAGGCTCGGCTCAGGCAGCCGAGAACAACGCGGCACAGCTGGGTGGCAAGCTGAACCCGCTGGGCGGCGAGGTGGCTGCCAATGCCAACGGCTCGATCCCTGCCTGGGTGGCACCCGGCAAGCAGGAATCGGGATGGCGTTACGGCGAAGTGCGTGGCCAGTATTGGAAGTTCAAGGACGACAAGCCGCTGTTCAGCATCGATGCCGGCAACGTGGCGCAGTACGCCAAGCAGCTTTCGCCCGGCCAGCTGGAGCTGTTCAAGAAAATCCCGGGTTACCGCATGGATGTCTACCCCACCCGGCGTACCTGCGGCGCGCCGGATTTCGTGGCGGACAACACGCGCAAGAACGTCGGCTTCGCCACCCTCGATGCCACTGGCGTGGCACTGCAGGATGCCCATGTGCCCGGCACTCCGTTCCCCATGCCCACGACTGGCGCCGAGGTCATGTGGAACATGAAGATGCGCTACCGCGGTGTCGGTTTCGACATGTCCAAGACCGTTTCCGGATTATCGCCGCGCGACGCGGGTGGCAGCTGGCTGCGCACCTCTACCGACTGGTTCATGTACACCCCGTGGGGCCAGAAGGGCAGTGCGCTGTTCTCGTCGTTCGACCGCCTGGAAGTGGCCACCTACTTCAACTACAACGAGCCCGCGGCCCTGGCTGGCCAGGCCGGCGTGGTCACCACCAAGGCCGGTGAGCAGGCCAGTACCTTCTACTACTTCCCCGGCCAGCGCCGTGTGCGGCGGATGCCCTCGTATTCCTACGATGCGCCGCAGATCGGCCTGGATAACCAGTACACCATCGATGAGTCGAATATCTTCTTCGGCCCCATGGACCGTTTCGACTGGAAGCTGATCGGCAAGCAGGAACTGCTGGTGCCTTACAACGCGTTCGGTGCCTATGACGGCTCCAAGCGTATCGAGGATGTGGCCCAGCAAAGTGCCATGGCCCCCGAGGCGCGGCGCTACGAATTGCACCGGGTGTGGGTGGTGGAAGCGAACGTGCGCCAGGGCATGCGCCACCAGGCGCCCAAGCGCGTGTTCTACATCGACGAGGACAGCTGGAACGGCCTGATGGCGGTCGACTACGACAAACAGGGGCAGATCTGGAAAGTCCGCGAGGGCTACACCATCCCGGTCTACGAGACCGGCACCTGCGATATGGAGGCTCAGGCCCAGTACAACCTGGTCGATGGCCGCTACCTCTACGACATGACCTCGATCGGCGTGGGCAAGAAGGACCACCGCTGGCTCACCGAGGATGCCGGCAACCCTCGCCTGAAGCGTGACTTCTATACCTCCGACAACCTGCGGGCTATCAGCGAACGTTGATCCATCACCTTTCGAGCGCCGACATGAAAACAACAATCACAAAAGCTTCTGGCCTTGCTATTGCGTGCATGACTCCCCTGGCAATGGGATTCACTTTCGAGACCGAATCGATCCGCGGCTCGTTCGATTCGACGATTTCCTACGGCATGGGCGTGCGTACTGAAGCCCAGGGCTGCAACCTGATCAACCAGGGCGCCACCGGCCATCATCCACCCGCCGGGTGCCTGGCGCAGACCTCCGGCATCGGTGACCAGGGCGACCTGAACTACGACAAGGGCGATCTGTTCACCCACTACCTCAAGGGCACCCATGAACTGCTGCTCAAGATGCCTGAAGATTTCACCTTCATGGCCCGTGGCAGCTGGATTCGTGATTTCGCTGCCAGCGACACCACGGGCGCGTTGTCCTTCAACACGCCCGCTGATGTGGGCAGCGACGGGTTGACTCGCTCGGCCCGCGATGACCTCGAGTTCAAGGCGCGCCTGCTCGACCTGTGGGTGAGCAAGAGCTTCGATGTGGGTGACCAGCGCGTGCGTGCACGGCTGGGCAACCAGGTGATCAACTGGGGCGAAAGCCTGTTCGTTCAGGGCGGCATCAACAACACCAACGCCTACGATGTCCAGGCGCTTTCACGCCCTGGTGTGCAACTGAAGGAGGCCGTGCTGCCGGCGCCCATGCTGAGCGTGGCTTCCGGCCTCGGTTCGGGGGTCAACATCGAGGCCTATTACCAGTTCGCCTGGAACAAGAGCGAACTGCCGCCGGTGGGTAGCTACTGGTCCTACACCTCGGCGCTGGGCAAGGGCATGAAGTCCTACGGTTTCGACGACAAGAATGCCCGAGACAGTGGCCAGTGGGGCCTTTCGCTGCGCTGGCAGCCCGAGGACAGCGATGTCAACTTCGGCGTGTACGTGATGCGCTATCACGACAAGCTGCCTTCGCTGACCACGCAACTGCTGGACCCGGACACCTTCGCCGTGTCGCAGAAATGGGTCTACCCCGAAGACCGGATGCTCTACGGCATCAGCGCCAACATGCCGATCGGTGACTGGGCGGTGGGCACGGAGCTGTCCTACCGGCCTAAGGACGCGGTGCCGCTGAACCCCGTCCTCGACTTGTGCAGCAACCATGGTGGCAAGTGCTGGAAGGACGAGAAGAAGTTCCAGTGGCACCTCACCGGGCTGTACAGCATGACCCCGTCGAACTCACCGATGCTGCTGGATTTCACCGGCGCGAGCACCGGCACCTTGCTCACCGAACTGGTGGTCATCAAGTACCCGGGGCTGCACGACAGTTACAACGGTGAGGTGATCGCGGCGGGTGCGAACACCTGGCAGCTGGACCCCGCCACAGCGCCGAAGGCCCACGGCGACAAGACCTCTTCGGGGGTCAACCTGGACTTCAGCCTGACCTATGACGGTACGTTGCTGCCTGGCTGGCAGGTCACCCCGGGGATCTTCTATTCGCGCTCGCTGGGCGGGCGCACGCCCAACCTGGCGGCGACCTTCACTGAGGATGCCAGCAGCATGAATCTGTACCTCAACTTCGTGCGCAACCCGGCCAGTTGGCAGGTGTCGTTCAACTACGCGAAGTTCATGGGGGGCGATACGGCGTACGACCAGCTGTTGCGTGACCGCGATTACGTCGGTCTGGTTCTTTCACGCACCCTGTGAGGCCTGTAGTGAACATCTCTATCGATCTGTCGAAACAACCGGTGCGTGGCGTCCTGCCGCGCATCGAGGCCGGGCTGTTCGGGCATCGTGGTCTAGTGCTGGTCATCCTGGCGCTGTTTACCGCCGCCATGGCCTGGTTCGCAGTGCAATTGCGCATGGACGCGGGGTTCGAGAAGCAGTTGCCAATCGGCCACGAATACGTCGAAACCTTCCAGCAGTATCGCGCCGACCTGCTCGGCGCCAACCGCCTGACCCTCGTCGTCAAGGCTCGTCAGGGCAGCATCTGGACCGAGGCCGGCTTGCGCCGCCTGGCCGATGTCACCCAGGCGGTGACTTTCTTGCCCGGCATCTCGCGCAGCAGCGTGCGCTCGCTGTGGACGCCCAACGCGTTCGTCAACGAGATCACCGAGGACGGCTTTCGCGCCGACCCGCTGGTACCCGGCACGGTCACGCCCGAGCGCCTTGACCCTGGCATCATTGCGCGCATCGCCGACTCCACCGCCCAGGGTGGCTTTATTGGCACCCTGGTTTCCCGCGACCAGAGCAGCGCGATGATCACCGCCGAGCTGAACGAGCGTGACGCCAACGGTGAGCGCCTGGATTACGTGGCCTATAACCACGTGCTGGAAACTCACATCCGTCAGCGCTTCGAGGATGCAGGTTTCGAAATCCAGATCATCGGTTTTGCCAAGCAGATTGGCGACATCGCCGATGGCGCGGCGGCGGTGCTGGAGTTCTGCCTGCTGGCGTTGCTGCTGACGGCGGCGGCGGTCTACTGGTACTGCCACTCGCTGCGTTTCACTTTGCTGGCGCTGGGCTGCTCGATGACCTCGCTGATCTGGCAATTCGGCAGCCTGCGCCTGCTGGGGTATGGGCTCGACCCGCTGGCGGTGCTGGTGCCATTTTTGGTGTTCGCCATCGGTGTTTCCCACGGGGTGCAGCAGATCAATTACATCGTTCGTGAAATCGCCACCGGCAGCTCTGTCGAGGTGGCGGCCCGTTCAAGCTTCAGGGGGTTGCTGGTGCCTGGCACCCTGGCGCTGGTGACGGCGTTCGTGTCGTTCATCACTTTGCTGCTGATCCCCATCCCGATGGTGCGCGAACTGGCGATTACCGCCTCGCTCGGGGTGGCCTTCAAGATCGCCACCAACCTGGTGATGTTGCCGCTGGTGGCCTCGATGCTCAAGGTCGATGGGCGCTATGCCACCGCCGAAGAAGCCGCCCGCCAACGCCGTGCCGGCTGGCTGGAATGGCTGGCGAGGCTGGCCGAATGGCGCAATGCCCGTTGGGTGATGGTGGTTGCCCTGGTGGTATTCGCAACGGCCGTATGGCAGAGCCACGACCGTGTGGTCGGTTCACTGCAGGCGGGGGCACCAGAGCTGCGTGAGGACTCGCGCTTCAACCGTGATGCGCTGGCCATCGCCAGCCATTACGACATTGGCCTGGACTGGCTGAGCGTGGTGTTCGAGGTACAGCCGGCCCGGCTGGGTCAGGGTGGCGAAAATGCCTGCGAGGACGTGGAGCTGGGGCAGTACCAGGACCGCTTCGCCTGGGCGATGGAAGGGGTGCCGGGCGTGCTGTCGGTGGCGTCGTTCTCGACGGCCATGCGCCAGTTCAACGAGGGTTACAACGAAGGCAACCCCAAGATGAGTGCGGTGCCAATCGACGCGATGAACTATTCGTCCCTGGCCGCCGAGGTGGCGCGTACCCCGGGGCTGATGCGCAACGATTGCACTATGACCGCCGTGCACCTGTACCTGGCGGACCACAAGGCCACCACGATCGGCCGGGTGATCGAGGCGGCCAAGGCCTTTCGCAGCGAGCATCCGCTGGCCGGGGTCAGCGTGCGCCTGGCATCGGGCAATGCGGGGGTGATCGCCGCCATCAACGAGGAAGTGGAGAAGAGCGAGGCGCCGATGCTGCTGTACGTCTATGCCGCCATTGCCTTGCTGGTACTGGTGGTATACCGCGACCTGCGGGCGGTGCTGGTGTGCTGCCTGCCGCTGACCATCGGCACCTTCATCGGCTACTGGTTCATGAAAGAGCTGCAGATCGGCCTGACCATCGCCACGCTGCCGGTGATGGTGCTGGCCGTCGGTATCGGCGTGGATTACGCCTTCTACATCTACAACCGCATCCAGCTGCACCAGGCCCATGGCCAGCCGATTGCCATCGCTGTGGCCCTCTCGCTGCGCGAGGTGGGCATGGCGACCATTTTCACCGCCATCACCCTGGCGGTCGGTGTCGCCACCTGGGCGTTTTCCGACCTCAAGTTCCAGGCGGACATGGGCAAGCTGTTGGCCTTCATGTTCATGGTCAACATGGTCATGGCCATGACCGTGTTGCCGGCGTTTGCGGTCTGGCTGGAGCGAGTTTTCCCACGCAAGCGCCCGGTGCGCATGATCGGCGCGCTGGCGCATTGAGGAGAGTGGTATGGGGTACCTGAAAACCATCCTGGGTCTTGCAGTGTTTGCTGCCATGCCCTTGGCGTCGGCGCTGCAGGCAGTACCGGCGGAGCCGTCCGCGCACGCGGTCCAGGCAATGCTGTTGGCGGCCGCCTGGGCCAAAGAGCGTGTGGTCGCAGTGGGTGACCATGGCGTGGTGCTGGTCTCGGACGACCACGGGCGCAGCTACAGCCAGGCGCGTGCCGTACCGGTTTCCAGCACCTTGACCGGGGTCAGCTTCGCGGATGCGAGCCATGGCTGGGCCGTCGGCCATTGGGGCGCCATCCTCGCCAGCGACGATGGCGGTGAAAGCTGGCGGGTCCAGCGCCTGGCCAGTGACCAGGACAGGCCGCTGTTCGCCGTGCACTTCTTCGACAGCCGACGGGGCGTGGCGGTGGGGCTGTGGTCGCTGGTGTTGACCACCGACGATGGCGGCGTCACCTGGACCGAGCGCACCTTGTCGCCGCCACCGGGTTCCAGCCGTGCGGACCTCAACCTGATGAGCCTGTTCGTCGATGGCCATCACAGGCTTTATGCCACTGCCGAACGGGGGCAACTGTTGCGCTCCGATGACCAGGGGCAGACCTGGCGATACCTGGATACCGGTTACGAGGGCACGCTTTGGACCGGCGCGGTGCTGCCCGATGGCGGGCTGCTGGTGGGCGGGCAGCGCGGCACCTTGTTGCGGGGATCGGCCGATGGCAGGTCGTGGCAGCGTATCGCCCTCGACAGTCGCAGCTCGATTACCGCCATTGCGGTGGAGGGGGGGCAGGTGCTTGCGGTAGGGCTGGATGGGCTGCAAGTGCGCAGCGGCGATGGGGGGCGAACCTTCGCGGCGTCGCGCAGCGAGGAGGGTGCGTCGCTTACGGCAGCGCTGCCTGGGGGGCGTGATGGCCCGTTGTTGTTCTCCCGCCATGGGGTGGTTGGGTTGGCTTCGCCGTGAGTCTGGTTCGCCTGCGGATGACTGCAAGGTTTTCGGCGGGAGAGTTGTAGCGCCCATGAGATCGAACGCTGCAAATCTACTGCCCGGCATTTGGCCACCAACCTGCAATCAGCCCTCGGTATCGAGGTCTCGATTAAATACATAACACTAGTTGCGCTAAATCAAATGCAGCAGTAGAGTCTGAAAAAACAACAACAAGTCGTAGGAGGATGCCATGCGTGTCTGCAACCTCCCTATGCGCTTGTCGCCCAGCGGATTCCCGCTGACCGGAGAGCGTGCATGAACACTTTCAGCGAAACCAAGCAGCCCAATCCAGGCACAGGCCGCTTCCGCTTGCTGGGCGGATGGGTAGAACGTCCAGCTGACCTGCAACCGGCCCTTGAAGCCGATATCAGCGCCGACGTGGTCATCATCGGTGCAGGCTTTGCCGGCCTTTCGACGGCGCTTGAATTGACCGCGCTGGGTGCCAGCGTGGTAGTCCTTGAGCAGGATTTCGCAGGCTTCGGCGCCAGCGGGCGCAATGCCGGGTATCTGGCCGGCAGCATGGGTGTGGAATTCGAGCTGTTCCACAAACGAGTGAGCCTGGAGCAGGCCAGGAAGATGGTCTCTTTCTACGACGAAGGCGTCAGCTATGTGGAAAGGCGCCTGCGTGAGCTCAGCATCGATTGCGACTACAACCCATCCGGCATCATTCGCGCAGCGGTTCATCCGTCCCAGGAAAAGAAACTGCGCCACAGCATGGCGCTGGGGCATGAACTGGGTTCGCTTACACGGTTCGTCGATGCCGATGAAATGCGCGCCCGCGGCATTCCACCTGCGTTCCTGTTCGGCTGTACGCAGCACGGCGGTACGCTCGACCCTGGCAAGTACGTCATGGGCCTGCGCCGTGCTGCACTGCAGGCCGGGGTGCGGCTGTTCGAGCAGACCAGGCTGTTGTCCTACAGCGAAGGCCCGACCATCACCTGCCGCACCGAGCGCGGTAGCGCCAGCGCGCCGTTCATGGTACTGGCCACCAACGCCTATACCCCGCAGCTGGGCTTGCTGCGCGACAAGGTGGTGCCGTTGCGGGTTTCGGCGATCGAGACCGAGCCCTTGTCCAAGGCTCAACTGAAAGGCCTTGGGTGGCAGGGCAGGGAAGGTATCGTCACCCCTCACTGGACCATGGAAAGCCACCGGCTGACGGCGCGTGACACCCTGCTGGTCACCACTAAGCAGCTCGGCTACGCCTATGGCTCGGGTACCCCCAACCAGCCTGACACCGCCGCCTACAAGGCCTTGTGCCAAGCTCTGGACGAGCGCTTTCCGACCCTGCGCGGCACCGCCATCCGCGCTTGCTGGAGCGGCTATATCAGCCTGGCCTATGACGCCTTGCCGGTGGTCGGCGCCACCGGCTCCAGGCACAACATTCTCTATACCGCAGGTTGTTCCGGGCACGGCGTCGGTACGCAATCGCTGGTCGGCTACCTGCTGGCCGAGCGCATTGGCGGTATCGAGCACCCGCTGCTGGCGGCGCTGCGCCACAAGACCCCGTCGACGCTGCCCGAGCCGCTGCAGTGGTGTGCCATGAAGGCCGCCCTGGCGGGTGTCAACGGGCTGGATCGCCACCTCAACCGCAGAGTCCGTGCATCCCTCGCACGGTAATTCCCCGCAGCCGGGGTCCCGGCTGCAGGTTTCCAACCCTGGAGCAACAATGAACAACTCTTCGAACGAGGCCGTCCGGGTGACGGCCTGGGCGGCGATCCTTGGCGGTCTGTTCGCCTACTTGAACGTGGGTTTCATGCTGATGGTGACCCACGGCGACATGACAGTGACCCTGGATGGCGCGCAGATGCTCAGCCTGCCAGAGGAGTTCCGGCAGTACTTCAGGTTGTCAATGTTCGCCGACCTTTTGGGTTTCTACCTGCCGTTACTGGTCATCGGCGGCTACCTGTGGCGGGTTTTTCGTGAACAGGCCGGTGCCCTGGGCGACATCGCCGTCCTGGCCATTGCTACCTACGTGGTGCTGGGCGTGGTGGGCGCCGGCCTGCAGCTCTCGGTACTCAATCCCCTCGCCGAGATTCACCAGGGCGGCACGCCGGCTGTGCAGGCTGCCGCCGAAGTGGCTTGGACCAGCATCGCGGTGGGCAGTCAACGTGGTCTGTGGTGGTGCGAAGGGCCGGTCGTGCTGTTCTGGGGTGTGATCGTTGGCAGCCATTTGAAGAACGCCGGTTGGGGCGCTTCGATCCTGCTGCCTTTGAAAATCGTAGGCTGGTGTTTTGGCCTGTATTTCATCGCCGGTTTCTTCCCGCAGCTGGATGCGCTGACCAACGCCTTGCTGGTGATCGTGGTGCTGATTTTCCCCTTCTGGATGGTGCTGTTCGGCCTGCAGCTACGCCGGCGTTCGCTACGTCTAGCGCTCGGCGCATGACACTGGCGCCACTCCCGCAACCGCTCTAAAAGCGCTGCCCGATCACGGGGCGCTTTCAAACAACAACAGCGTGAGGCTCCTGGTATGGCTGCAAGTCCCCCCTCCAACACATTCGATCTCAAACGTCGGCAACTGCTGAAGTTCGCCGGCGCCACGGCGGCCGTCGGTGGCCTGGGCCTGCAAGCGACGCTGGCAAGTGCCGGCGAAGGCACGGACAGCGTTCGCGGCAGCGAAGATGGCGTGCTGGACGTCGTGATCATCGGTGCCGGCATGGCCGGGCTTACGGCCGCCCGCGATCTGCAGCATGCCGGTTGTCAATCATTCGCGGTGCTGGAGGCACGCAACCGTGTGGGCGGCCGGGTGCTGAACCATGACCTGGGCGCGGGACAGATCTCCGAAGCCGGCGGCCAGTGGATAGGGCCTGGCCAGACGGCCGTGGCTGACCTTGCGCGTGAGCTCCAGGTGGATACCTTCCCAACCTACCACCAGGGCAAGACCGTGGTGCTTGGCGGGGAGGGGCGGCTAGAGATCGATCTCGAGGGCACCTTCGGCACCGATGAAAGCGTCGTGGCCAAACTCAGCGAGCTGTCTCGGGCGGTGCCGTCGGGCGCACCCTGGACGTCGCCGAGGGTTGCCGAACTGGACAAACTGTCGGTGGGCGACTGGCTGGCCCAGCAAGGGATCAAGCCCGAGGACCGTTCCGGTTGGGACACCAGCCTCACGCTCACGGGCGGTGTGGCGCCGGCCAGGATGGGGCTGCTGCATTTCCTGTCGATGATCAATTCGGCGGGCTGCGACTACATGAAGCTCGACTCGATCAAGGACAGCGCCCAGGGCACGCGCTTCGTCGGTGGCTCGCAGCTGTTGTGCACGCGGATGGCCGACGCCCTGGGTGACAAGCTTCGCCTGGCCTGCCCGGTGCGCGAGATCGCCGACTGGGATCGTGAGGTGGTGAGGCTGATCACCGACCAGGGCGAAGTACGTGCACGCCGGGTGATCGTTGCGATCCACCCTGCATTGTGCAACCAGGTACGCTTCAGCCCCGCCCTGCCCGAAGGCCGGGCTGCGCTGCAGCGCGCCTGGCCCGCCCACAGCCCGGCGCGCAAGACGGCCATGGTCTACACCCGGCCGTTCTGGCGGGACAAGGGCTTGAACGGCCACACCATGCAAGTCAAAGGGCAGGTGCTGTGGGCCTGGGACAATTCGCCACCGGGTGGTGAAATCGGCGTGATCAACGCCTTTATCGTCAACGCCATGGTGCCTTCCGACCCCGCTGCCGCACAGCGTGTGCTGGTAGACATCTATGCCCGCTCCCTGGGTGACGAGGCCCTGAGCCCCATCGGTTATCACGACCACGACTGGGGGCAGGCCGACCCTTGGAGCCTCACCTGCGTATCGGCCATCCCGCCCGGTTTCTGGAGCCAGCATGGCGAGTCGCTGCGGCCCGCCTGCGGCAACCTGATCTGGTCGGGTACCGAAACCGCTGAAATCTGGGCGGGCTACATGGACGGCGCGGTGCGCTCGGGTCATCACAGCGCGCTGCAGGCGCTCGCTTCGCTGCGCAAGGCTTGAGGGGCAGACATGAAGAAGCAACTGTTGTTGGGCACGGCTGTCATCCTGGTGCTGCTGCTGGCCCTGTTCGGGCGCGACCTGCTGGGCTTGTACCGTCTGCTGGACTACATCGACACCACCACCCAGGCCTATGAGGCAGAGGGCCCCTGGCCGCATACGGCCGATGCCTGTTACGGCTGCCACGGCAAGCAGGGCACCTCCTTGCATCAACGTTATCCGAGCCTGGCGGGGCAACCCGCCGAGTACCTGAAGGCGCAGCTGCACAGCTTTGCCAGCGGCCAACGGCTCAACCCGAACATGCAACCCCTGGCGATGAGCCTCACGGAACAAGAGATCCTCAAGCTGGCCGACTACTACGCTCGCCAACCGACGCTGGGAAACCCTGCGTTCCAGCCCGATCCCGTGCTGCGCGAGCAGGGCGCCAGGCTGGCAACGGCGGGCGCCTGCATGGCCTGCCATGGCCAGAGGCTGATGGGCCAGGGGCCGTTCCCGCGCCTGGCCGGACAAGGTGCCGATTACCTGCTGGCGCAGCTGGATGCCTTTGCGCAGGGGCGGCGAGTTGACCCTACCGGTTCCATGAAGGCGATCACCGCAACCTTGTCGGCGCAGGATCGAAAAGCACTTTCCCATTACCTCGCTTCACTCGCCCCCGCCCAGAAATGACGCCCTGAACCCTATAAAAAAGAGAATTTCGCTATGGAAACCAGAGATGTTGTTGCATTGCTCACCTGTGTGCTCCTGGTTGTTTCCGGAGGGACCTACGGCATCAAGTTCCTGCGCAAAGGCAACTTCCTGTTGGGTCTGGAGTGGCTGATCGTCGCGTTCTCCGGCAGCAACCTGCTGATTTTCCTGCTGACCCAGTCGCAAGTTTCGTATGGCATTTCGTTCTTCCTGGATGCCTTCTCCCGAGGTTTCGGCATACCTATCGTGACGGTGCTCGGCCTGATGGCGGTCACCCACAACTTCAAGCCGTCCAAGCTGAAGGATGCGGCCCTGTTCATCATCACTTTTGCCAGCACCTTCGTCATGATCAAGGCCGATTTCATGGTCAAGCCCTTGCCTTACTTCTATGTGGCCATGTGGGCTGCCTACACGGTCTACCTGGTGTACTTCATCAGCAGGCTGGCAAGCGCCGGCGAGTACCTGCATGCGCTGGGCGTGACTGTAGCCGGGGTGGCCGCGCTGTTCGTGGCGTGCATCTATGACTTCTACCCAATCCCGGGTGACGACTCCAAGGCCATATTCCTGTCCATCGCCCTGGTCACTTGGTCCTACATGATGATCCAACTGTATTACGCCTTCTTCGCCTTGGAACGCGCAAAGCAGCAGGCGGTTTACGCGCACTGATCAGCCGTTGCAAATCCTTGGAATCACATCCGGAGTACACCCATGTCCGTAGAGCAAGTCGCGCTGGCGGTAGAGCAGATGCGCGAGGTTTTCGCCCTTCAGCGCGAGGCGTTTGCCAAAGAGCGTTACCCATCATTCGAATCGCGTCGTGCCAACCTGCAGGCGCTCAAGGCGTTGGTGCTGGAAAATGCAGACGCGATCGCGGCCGCCATCTCCAGCGATTTTGGCCATCGCTCCATTCACGAGACCAAACTGCTGGATATCTTCGGCCTGGTCAGTGAAATCAATCATGCGATCAAGTGCCTCAAGCGCTGGATGAAGCCCCGCAAGCGCGGTGTCTGCCTCTGGTTCCAGCCTGGGCGTGCCGCCGTACTGGCTCAACCGCTCGGGGTGGTCGGCATTGCCGCGCCGTGGAACTACCCCCTCTACCTGACCCTGGGCCCGCTGTGCGGGGCGCTGGCCGCGGGTAATCGCGCCATGATCAAGGTGGCCAGCGATTCAAGCCACTTCGGGCGGCTGATCGCGGACTTGCTCGGCAAGCGCTTCGCCGAGGACCTGGTGGCGGTCGTCCAGCCTGGCCCTGGGATCAACGATGGCTTCTCGCGCCTGCCTTTCGATCACCTGATTTTCACCGGCTCGCCTGCGGTGGGCCGGCAGATCATGCGCAACTGTAGCGAAAACCTCACCCCCGTTACCCTCGAGCTCGGGGGTAAGTCGCCAACCCTGGTGGCCCCGGGGTACCCGCTACAGCAAGCCGCGCAAACCATCCTCTGGGGCAAGTGCCTGAATGCCGGGCAGACCTGCGTCGCTCCTGACTATCTGTTTCTGCCGGCTGGCGGTGAGGAGGCGTTCATCGAGCATGCCCGGGCAGCGGTCAGCCGCCATTACCCGACGGTGCTGGCCGATAACCCGGACTACAGCTGCATGATCAATGCCCGCCAGCTGGCGCGGGTCGAGGCGCTGCTGGCCGATGCCCGCGACAAGGGCGCGCGGGTGGTGGCTCTGGCCGATGCCGAAGGCGCTCGCCGGGTCGGCAAGCTGGCGCCGCACCTGGTGTTCGACGTGCGCGATGACATGCTGATCATGCAAGAGGAAATCTTCGGGCCGGTGCTTCCGGTGCTCAGTTATCGCCGGCTGGAGGAGGCCGTGGCCTACATCAATGCCCACGAGCGCCCGCTGGCGCTGTACCTGTTCGATGAGGACAAGGGGCGGGTCGAGCAAGTGCTGCGGCAAACGCTCAGCGGCGGTGTGTCGGTCAACAGCGTGATGCTCCACGTGCTGCAAGAGAACCTGCCGTTCGGTGGCGTCGGCAACTCGGGACTGGGTCATTACCATGCCGAAGAAGGTTTCCAGACCTTCAGCAAGATGCGCCCGATCTTCTACCAGGCCAGACACAACGGCAGTTTCCTGCTCAAACCGCCCTACGGCCGCCTCACCCAGGGCCTGCTGCGCCTGGTGCTGCGTTGATGCAAAGGTTGCTGAGACGGGCTGACGAAGCTGCTATGAGTTGACGCTACTCCAGCAACCGTCACGCCCCTTTTTAGCGCCCTTCGGGGCGCTTTTTTTGCTGTCAGCAATGCTCACCTTGATTTCGCGTCATGCCCCAAAAGCGGAAGGCGGGGCGCCCAGGCATGACTGGCCCGAAATAGACTGTCGGAGCTGCGGTTCGCCGCTGCGACTTGCCGGCGATGCGCCGCGCGGGCGGCGCTCGATTTCACCGGCGCTGCAAATCTATCGGCGGGCCTGGGCGACCCACTCAGCACCGCGCTCGGCGATCATGATCGACGCGGCATTGGTGTTGCCCCCGACCAGCGTAGGCATGATCGAGGCATCAATGACACGCAGGCCCTCGATGCCATGGACCCGCAACTGGCTGTCCACCACCGCCATCTCGTCCTGGCCCATCTTGCAGGTGCCGATCGGGTGGTAAATGCTGTCGGTGCGTTTGCGCAGCAGGTCAATCAATTGTTCATCGCTGTGCAGGCCGGTGCTGTAGACGTCGCGCAGGCCGAAGCTGGCCATCGGCGTCTGGGCGATGATCTCGCGGGTCATGCGGTAGCCCTTGAGCAATGTCTTGACGTCGTCGTCGTGGCCCAGGAAGTTGGGGTCGATGCGCGGTGCCACCCGTGAGTCCGGCGAGGTCAGGCCGACGCTACCGATACTCTTGGGCCGCAGTACACAGACGTGGCAGCTGAAACCATGCCCCCAGTGCAGTTTGCGGTTGTGATCGTCGACCGTACCGATCACGGCATGCAGCTGGATATCCGGCCTTGCGAGGGTCGGGTCGGTTTTCAGGAAACCACCGGCCTCGGCGCAGTTGCTCGACAGCGGGCCGCGCCGGTGGCGCAGGTAGTCGTACAGCGCCTTGCCCAACTTCAGGCTGCCACCCACGGAGACACCCAGCAGGGAGGTGTCGCTGCTCTTGTAGCACAGCACCACATCGGGGTGATCCTGCAGGTTCTGGCCAACACCCGGCAGCTCATGGCGCACGGCGATGCCCTGGGGCCTGAGTTCGGCCTGCGGGCCAATGCCCGACAGCATCAACAGGTGGGGGCTGCCGAAGGTGCCGGCTGCCAGCAGCACTTCCTTGCGCGCCTTCAGGTGGACCCGACACCCCTTGATCAGTGCTTGCACGCCTGTGGCGCGGTCACCCTGCAACACGATGCTCTCGACATGGGTGTTGGTCAGCACCGTGAGGTTGCTGCGCTGGCGGACCGGTTTGAGGAACGCAGTGGCCGTGCTCCAACGACGGCCGTCACGGATGGTCACGTCGTAATAGCCGACACCTTCCTGGTGGGCGCCGTTGAAATCTTCGTTGTAACTGTGCCCCGCGCGAATTGCCGAGTCGACGAAGGCCTCGGTGGCGACGTGGCGATGAGCGGGGCTGACGTAAAGCTCGCCCTCGCCGCCATGGAAATCATCGTTGCCGGCATGGTGCATTTCGCTCTTGCGAAAGTAGGGCAGTACGTCGTTGAACGACCAACCCTCGTTGCCTAGCGCCTGCCAGTCGTTGAAGTCGTCGTGGTGGCCACGGATGTAGACCATACCGTTGATCGAACTGCTGCCGCCCAGCACCTTGCCGCGCGGCTGATAGCCCAGACGGCCGCCCAACCCTCGCTGTGCGGTGGTATTGAATGCCCAGTTGACATGCCGGGTCGGCAGAATGGCGGCCACGCCGACGGGGGTGTGGATCAGCGGTGAGCGGTCTTCGGGACCGGCTTCGAGCAGGCCAACGGTGACGCTCGGGTCGGCGCTGAGGCGGTTGGCAAGGACGCAACCGGCAGAGCCGGCGCCCACGATCAGATAATCGAATTCCATCTTGTTGTTCTCGAAGGGTGGCTTTGAGGGTGTGGCGCACGGCTTTACTGGCGGGTTGGCTCATCCATCCCAAGCCGTGTAGCGATTGACGAAGCTGACGATGTGCCTCTGCGCTGTCAGAGCCTGCGGCAGCGCGGCGATCATCTGGAACACATGAGGCAGGCGTTGCCAGATCTCCAGGTGAACGGGCACGCCGGCCGCCGATGCCTTGGCTGCGGCGCGCACCGAGTCGTCCAGCAGCATCTCGGTACTGCCTACCTGGAACAGCAGCGGCGGCAGGCCATCGAAACTGCCGAACAGTGGCGACACCGCAGGTTGCCCATGCAACTCGGCGGGTGCGTAGAAACCGCGGATGCCGATGGCGAAGGCCAGGGTGAAGATCGGGTCATGGCGCGCATTGCCGAGCGCGCTCGCACCGCTGAGGGTGAAGTCCAGGAACGGCGAGAGCAGCACGGCGCAGCTCGGCAACGGGTGGCGGTCGTCCCTTAGGCGTTGCAGTAGCGCAAGCACCAGGTTGCCGCCTGCGGAGTCGCCGGCAATGACGATGTTCTGCGCCTTGTGGCCTTGCTCAAGCAGCCAGCAGTAGGCCTTCAGCGCTTCATCGAGCGCGGCAGGGAAGGGGTGCTCGGGCGCCAGGCGGTAGTCCACCATCAGCGCCCGCGCCTTGAGCGGCCGGCACCAGCCGGTGACCATCGCGGCATAGACCTCGGGGGTATAGGCGACGAAGGCGCCGCCATGGATGTACAGCAAGACCCGCTCGGCCCTGCTGTGGGCCGGCGTGAGCCATTGGGCCGCCACGCCGTTGCAGTTCACATCAAGACGCTGAACATCCGCCGGGAACGCTTTGGGCGCCTGTCCGTCGAGCCGACCGAACTGTTTGCGCAGTGTGCGGATATCGATGTTCAGGCCGTGCCCCGACTTCACCAGCAGGCGCAGCAGCCCATTGACCAGCCGGCTTTTCCAGCGGCCTTCAGGGGGATCGATCAGACGGGTATAGGTCATGACGCCACCTCGGGCCGCTGGGGCGCGGGCCAGCGGTAGTCGCGCAAATGCTCGCGCAACAGCACCTTGCTGACCTTGCCGGTAGCGGTATGTGGCAAGGCTTCGATGAACACCACATCGTCGGGGATGCAGAAGCGCGCGACTTTGCCGGGGTAATGGGCCAGCACTTCGTCGCGGCTGACGGCCTGGCCTGGCTTGAGCGCCACTACCAGCAGCGGGCGCTCGTCCCACTTGGGGTGCGCGATACCCAGTGCCGCCGCTTCGGCAACTGCCGGGTGACTCATGGCGATGTTCTCCAAGTCGATGGAGCTGATCCACTCGCCGCCCGACTTGATCACGTCCTTGGCGCGGTCGGTGATCTGCATGAATCCATCGGCGTCGAGGGTGGCCACGTCCCCGGTGGGGAACCAGCCGTCCACCAGTGGGCTCTTTTCGAGGCCAAAGTAACGCTCGATGACCCAGTGCCCGCGCACCATCAGGGCGCCCGCCGTCTTGCCATCGCGGGGAAGTTCGTTGCCTTCGTCGTCCACCGTTTTCAGTTCGACGCCGAAGGGCGGGCGGCCCTGCTTGACGCCGATGGCAAAGCGGGCCTCTTCGTCCAGGGGCAGTTGCGATGCCTTCAGCGTGTTGACGGTCCCGGTGGGCGATAACTCCGTCATGCCCCAGGCGTGCTGCAGGCGAATACCGAACTCCTGCTCAAAGCTGCGCATCAGTGCCGGCGGGCACGCCGCGCCACCGACGACCATGCGTTGTAGGGCGGGCAGGCGAACGCAGTGCTGGCGCATGTACTGTTGCAGGCTCAGCCACACGGTCGGGACGCCGGCAGAAAAGGTGACGCCCTCGCGCTCGAACAGCTTGAAAATGCTTTCGCCGTCCAGGTTGGCGCCCGGAAACACCAGTTTGGCGCCCACCAGCGGCGCCGAGTACGGCAAGCCCCAGGCGTTGACGTGGAACATCGGCACCACCGGGGCCAATACATCTCGGCCAGACAATGCCAGTGCATCAGGCAGCGAGCTGGACAGCGTATGCAGCAGGGTGGCGCGATGGGAATAGAGCACCCCTTTGGGGTTGCCGGTGGTGCCGGAGGTGTAGCACAGCGTCGCCGCTGACTGCTCATCCAGTCGAGGCCAGCTGAAATGCTCCGACTCGGCGGCCAGCAGTTCTTCGTAGCACAGCAGGTTGGCGATCTGCAGGGCCGGCATATGCGCCCGATCGGTCATCGCCACCCAGTGCTTCACGCTCGGGCAGTCCTTGGCAATCGTCTCCACCAGCGATGCAAAACTCAGGTCGAAGCACACCACCTCGTCCGCAGCGTCGCCGATGATCCAACTGATCTGTTCGGGGAACAGGCGCGGGTTGACGGTATGGGTAATCGCGCCGGTACCCGAGATCGCGTAGTACAGCTCGAAATGGCGGAAGCCGTTCCAGGCCAGAGTTCCCACGCGGCTGCCGGGCCTGGCACCGAGGCGGGTCAGGGCGCTGGCAGCCTGCCTGGCGCGCCGGTGCGCGTCGGCGTAGGTGTAGCGATGAACGGGACCTTCCAGGGTGCAGGAGACTATTTCGGTGTCGCCGTGATATCGCTCGGCGTGCTCGAGCAGTGAAGCGAGGGTCAGCGGCAGCGTCATCATTTGGCCTTGCATGGGGTTCTACCTTTCTTGTTGTCATGCCGCGGCCAGGCTGGACGGCGCCAGGTGGCCGAGGAGCGTGTCGCGATTAGCCGGTTACGCGAGACGGCCGGGAGTCATAGGCGTTCTGTGCGCTGCGCTGGAAGGCCAGGCAGTCGTCTTCGACGGGGTCCTTGAGCAGCATTTTCTTGTCGCGGCCGTAATGCATGAAGACGAACCATGGGTAGGATTTGCCCTGGCGCGGAAGGAACTGCTGGTCGCGCTGGATATAGCCGGACTTCATCGAGTTCATGATCCCGTCGTCCAGTGCATTGCTGGCGTTGTCGTAGGGGGTCACGACATCGAAGTTGTTGCGCTGCATGTAACGCATCAACCGGCACAGGTAGGTGGCGGCCAGGCCGACCTTGAGGGTCCAGGACACGTTGGTGTAGCCGAAGATCCACGCCATGTTCGGCAGGTTTTCCAGCAGCACGCCCTTGTAGGTCATCTGCTCACCCACCGGGTAGGGCGTGCCGTCCACCGAGACGCTCAAGCCGCCAAGTACCTGCAGCTTGAGGCCGGTGGCGGCGATGATGATGTCGGCCGGCAACTGCTTGCCGGACTTCAGCAGGATGCCGTTATCGGTGAAGCGTTCGATGTGGTCGGTCTCCACCGAGGCGCGGCCGCTGCGAATGGCCTTGAACAGGTCGCCGTCCGGCACCGCGCACAGGCGCTCGTCCCACGGCATGTAATGGGGCGTGAAGTGACGCATGTCGACAGCGGGGCCCACCTGGCGGCGCACGTGCCCAAGGATGATCCGGCGCATCAGCCGAGGCCATTGCCGGCAGGCGATGTAGGCGGCGCGGTACAGCACGATATTGCGCTTGCGAGCCAGGCCAAGCGCCCAGCGTGCCGGCATGATGCGTGACAGTGCGGCGGTGAGCTTGTCGGTCGATGGCAGCGAGTAGATGTACGAGGGCGAGCGCTGCAGCATGGTGATGTGGCCGGTCTTGTCAGCCATGGCCGGGATCAGCGTGGCCGCGGTGGCACCGCTGCCGATCACGACGACGTTCTTGCCGGCGTAGTCCAGGTCTTCGGGCCAGTGCTGCGGATGAACCCGGACCCCTTTGAATGCGTCTTCGCCGGGGAAGCTCGGCAGGAAACCGTCGTCGTGGTTGTAGTAGCCGGTGCAGCACAGCAGGAATTTGCAGGTGTAGTGGCGCACGGCGCCGGACGCCTCGTGCAAGGCGCTCACCTGCCACAGGCGCTGCTGGCTGGACCAGTTGGCGCTGGTGATCTTCAGGCCGTAATGGACCTTCTCGCTCAGACCATGCTGCTGTGCCGTGTCCTGGATATAGCGTTGGATCGATGCGCCATCGGCCAGCACTTTGGGGTTGTCCCACAAACGGAATTTGTAGCCATAGCTGAGCATGTCCGAGTCGGAGCGAATGCCCGGATAACGGAACAGGTCCCAGGTTCCTCCCATGCAATTGCGACGCTCCAGAATCGCCAGGCTGCGGTCCGGGAATTCTTGCGCCAGGTGGCAGGCCGTGCCGATGCCGGACAGGCCCGCACCGATGATCAAGGTATCGAAGTGTGAGTTGCTCATGAGGTCTCCGTGCTTGTGTGATCAAGCCGGGCAGTTGATTGAGAGGGGGACATCGTTGCTGCGGGTTGAGCAGCTCGGGGGAATGCCCCATCTCTGCTCCGATCGAGTGGTCCGTGGGACCAGGTGCCGGGTATGCCTTGGCAGGCGTGTTCCCCGGTGGAGCGATGCATGGAGTCTTTCATTTGATGAGCTCCGGTTATTGTTGTTTTGCATGACTGTAATTCGCTGCGAATATTAGCGCAACATGTGTTATGTATAATATTCGATACCGTCCCTGCGGCGCTTGGACCAGCTTCAGCCCTGGCGGCGACCCTGCTCGCGGGGCAGGCCGCAGCGCTTACCGGGCGGTCGTTGCAAGGCCTGCGATGTAATGCGCCAGGGCGGCGAGCTCATCTTCCGAAAGCAGGCTGGCGGTGGCGTTCATGGCACCGCTGGGGTCGGTACGCAGGCCTTGCTTGAAAGCGTTGAGCTGGTCCAGCAGGTAGCGCTGGCCCTGGCCTGCGATCCGCGGGCCAACGGGGCTGCCAGACAGGTCTGGCGCGTGGCAGGCGGTGCAGCCGCGCGCAGCGACACTGGCCTGGCCACGGGCCCGCAGGGCATCGTTTGCTGCAGGTGCATCGGTGACGTGGGGAACCTGGCGGGCGAAATACTCTGCCAGGGCCAGGATGCGCTCCTCGCTCAGGCTCGCCGCCAACGGCTGCATCTGCGGGCTGTGCCGCTTGCCTTGGGCAAAGGCCCGCAGTTGCGCCTGCAGATAGCTCACCGGCTGCCCTGCAAGTGCGGGGTACTGAGCGTTTGCGGGCTGCCCGCGGACCCCATGGCACAGAGCACAGGAATCCTGGGGTTGCGGCCAGGCACCACCATTGGCCTCGTAGCTTGAGTAATGGCGGTCGAGGGCGTTCATGAACCGGTAGCCTGCGAGCAGCTGCGGTCCATAGAGGGCTGCGCCACCCAGCAAACCGGCTGCGACGATCGTGGCACTCAAAAGCCATGTGCGCTTGTTCATGCCTGCCTCCGGGTGCCGGCGAGCGCCTGCAAGGCTTCCAGGGCTGCGCGGTGGCCGGAGCGCACAGCGCCATCCATGCTGCTGGTCCACAAATCCGAAGTTTCGGTGCCCGACCAGATCAGGCGGCCAACCGAGGGTTTCAGGTAACGCCCCCAGCGGGTCAGAAAACCAGGAGGGATCGAGCCTACGCACGTCAGGGTCCAGGGGTCGGCCTTGGCCCAGTCGTGATCATGGAACTGCTGGACTTCCAAGGCTTCCTTGCCCAATGCCCGTGCATAGATTTGCGCGAGGATACGTTCGGCCTTGGCGGGCTCATCGGTGAGCTGCGCGCTGCGCACGAACCCCATCAGGATGCCGATGCTGCCATCCGCCGGAGAGTTGTCGCAGGAGAGAATCAACGGACCATCGGCCTGGATCACCTGGCCGTTGAGCCCCTTTTCCCGCCAGAAGGGGCGCGCGTAGACGTGTACGGTCTTGCGCATGGGCGCGAGGCAGGGCCAGAGGCGTTGCAGTTGCGCACGCCCCTCTGGCAGAGGCGGGTCGAAGACGATCTGGTTGCACAAGCCCGGGTGCAATGCGGCGATGACCTGACGGGTCCGGATGATCCCCTGGTCTGTATGGATCTCGACGATGTCCCTGTCCCAGCCGACGATCCTGCGCACCGGGCTGGAGAGTTTCAGCCGATCTCCCAGCGCCTGCGCCATGCGCGTGCAGAGCACTTGCGAGCCACCGACGAAACGGGTTTCCTGGGCGCCGCCCTTGAAACCCTCGAGCTTCTCCATGCTGCAGTCGGCGGAGTTGATGAGGGAAAGGTAGTGCAGCAGCGCAAGGTTGGACGGCGGGGTGCCGGTCGTCAGGCCTATGGAGGTGTCGAAGCTCATCCGGGCGGCGTTGTCGATTCCCTGGCTGGCCAGCCACTCACCCACCGACAGTCTGTCGATCGCTTGCGCATCCGCCGCGGTCCAGGGCTCCTTGCTGGGGACCTGCCGCGACATCTGGTTGAGCTTTTCGGTAATGGCGTGGTTGCCGCCTTGGCCGTTGCTCAAGTCTTCCTCGTAGCGAGCATCACCAGCCAGGTAGACATTGCGGCCCTGGTAGTAGGTAGGAAAGGTCTCGACGTCGAGTTCGCGAGCCAGGTCGAAGATGGCGGTCTGCCCAGGGCCGATCCATTCGCCACCGGCTTCCGAGATCACGCCGTTGTCGAGGGGGTGGTTGTAAGTGCGTCCACCCACCCGATCCCGCGCTTCCAGCACGGCGTACGATGTGCACCCGGCTCGCTGCAGGTCGCGGGCGGCGGTCAGGCCAGCCAGCCCGGCGCCGATGATCACCACGTCCAGCACTTGCTGTCGATCAGTCAGCAAGGCTTGCGCCATTGCCCGCCCACTGAGGCTTGCGCCCCCGATCACGGCTGCACCTGCGAGCGCTTGCACAAGCGCGCGCCGCTGGCGCGCGGTCAATGACAGCTCTGTGTTTTGCTGATCCATTTTCGCCTCGGTCAACGCTGTTGTTATATTTAGATAACCATGGTTACGTAAATAGCCTACTGCGCTCATGTGGCAAAGGGAATACCCCTGGCCGGCCCTTGCGATGGAGGGGCAAGCCAGTTAGTCTAAAAAAACAACGGTTGTTATGTTTATGCTGAAGAAGCCCGAGGAGATACCGATGAATGTACTGAAGGTGTTGGCCATCGCATCAGTCCTGAGCCCTGCGCTGCAGGTTGCGCATGCGGCGGAATCAGGCAGTTGCGATGCGAAGCTCGCTCAGCTCGACGCCATCGAGCGCAGCGAGGGCGCAGCATTGCAGGGCGGCGTGGCAACGGATATCCGGCGCTTGGTCGAGCAGGCCAAGGCAGCCAAGGCCAAGGGCGATGGCAAAGCGTGCCTGAGCGCGGCCAGCAGGGCGCTCAGCCTTTACAAGACGGCATCGAAATAGCGGGGAAGTCAGTACGCGGGTCGTTCGCTGTCAGAACAGGCCGAGCGCCTGTTCTGCTAGCCCGTCTATTACAGACCTTTAGCGGGCTTTTACCTTGCTCTTGAGCGGCGCCGGTGCGACCAGGGACGGGGAGATCAGCACGATGAGCGCATCCAGCAGCGCTTGGCCGCGCTCTGCGCTGAAACGCTCCGGTTCGATGGGCAGCATCATCAGCCAGCCATCGCAGATCGTGCTGATCTGGTCGGCCAGTATCTCGCCAGCAATATCGTTGCGAATCTTGCCCTGGGCCTGGCCCTTTTCGATCACCAGGGTGAATACCTGGCGGAATCGCGCGTAACGCTGCCTGATGATGTCGGCGAACACCGGCTCATGCCGCGCGTGGGCAAGCAATTGCAACCAGGACAGCCAGATGGTCGACTCGTCGGAACTGACCCACTGAAGCCATTGGCGCAGCAGGGCGGCGATGTCGATCTGTGCCTGGTTGGACTCCAGCAGCATGTCGACCTGGTCGAACAGGTTCTGCGCGACCTCGCCGATCATGTCTTCCTTGTTGGCGAAGTAATAGGTCACGGCGCCCGTTGTACAGCCCGCCTGTTTGGCCACCTTGCGCATGGAGGCACCAGCATAGCCATCCTGAGCGATCACCGTGATTGCCGCTGCCAGCAGTTCTGCCCGTTTAGCATCACGGTCGCCAACAGGTCTGCCCCGGCGGGCAACGGGCTCTGGCGCGATTTCGCAGTCGCTTGGAATGGCAGCTTTGGAACGGGCTTTGGTATCAGGCATGGGCGCTCAAGAAATGACGAAGTCGGTTGAAAGAACCAGTTCTCTAGAATCGATGCAGGCGAAAAGAGCCTCAGCATAGAGAAGTTGCGCGAAGAAAACATCCAGGCCAGGCAGGGTGCGGAGCGTTCGCACCCGCCTTGCGAGCTTTGAGGTCAATCGTCGGGGCGCAATATCACGGGGTCAGGCAGTGCCGCAACCGGCAACCGCCACAGCACGAATTTCGACGCGCAGCGGCTCCAGCGCCAGTTGGGTGATGCCTACTGCCGTCCATGAGGGGTAGCGCGTCGGAAAGTATTCGTCCTTGATTCGCGAAAAGTCCGCCATGTCGGCTTGCAGGTGAGTGTGGAACGTCGTCAGTTCGACCACATCCGCCAGGCTGGCGCCGGCTGCTTCCAGCACCTGCCTGAGCGACTGGAACGCCAGGTGTGACTGTTCGACGATACCGTCTCCAGGCTTCATCTGAGGGTCGATCCCCACTTGCCCCGAAACCCAGATCAAGTCACCCACGCGGGTGGCCTGGGAGAAGTGGAAGTTGTCGTAGAACGCCTGGGTTTCGGGCGGATTGATGGACTGGCGCTTGAGGCTGTTGGCAATCATTAGCGTGCTCCAGTCAAACGACTTGGCGGAAGGTCGGGTGGCGGAAGGGGGCTCCGGCCGTGAGTTGCTCGAGTTCCTTGGTGAACAGCACACCCTGCTGCGGATAGCCGGCATCGCTGTGTGCCGGCAGCGGGCTGAA
This sequence comes from Pseudomonas sichuanensis, assembly GCF_003231305.1. Lineage (GTDB taxonomy): Bacteria > Pseudomonadota > Gammaproteobacteria > Pseudomonadales > Pseudomonadaceae > Aquipseudomonas > Aquipseudomonas sichuanensis. The sequence goes on from NZ_QKVM01000034.1 coordinate 47,927, forward strand.
GGTGGCGTCGTCACCAAAGAAGCGGAACACGAAGGTCCGCCGGCGAGGGAAGTCGGCATCGACCGCCGCGCCACCGTGCAGGGAGCCGGGGTGCAGGAGCACCACGTCGCCAGGCTCGGTGGCCCAGGAAAGGATGTCGTAGGCCTGTGGGTTCGACTGACGCTCGGCTTCGATGTCCGGCAAGCGGGGCAGGGCACCGTTGCCGTGCAGTGGCTGGGTCGGGTCATCGGGGTTGGTAAAGGTGGTGCCATCGTAGCGCGGCCCGCGGTGTGAACCGCGGATGATCTCCAGCGCGTTGCGCTTGGGCACGGCATCGAAACTGACCCAGGCATTGCCCCAGTGGTTGCCTGCCCAGGGCAGGTAGGAGGTGTCCTGGTGCCAGAGCGTTCTGCAGCCCTGGCCGCCGGCTTTGAGAAACACCTCCTCGGCGAAGTACCAGACGTTTTTCGAACCCCACACCCTGGCGAACAGCTCGCCGAATGGCAGGCTGGCCACCAGTGCTTCCAGGCGGCGTTTGGCCAGTGGATTGGCATTGTCGACGTGGGATTGCTGGGTGGTTCCGGCAAACATCCGGGTGGCATGGGGGCCATGGTTGAGCACTGACCAGTCGTAAGCCTCCTGGCAGCGGGCCAGCTGCTCCTGGTTCAACAGGCCCTTGACCAGCACTGCACCCTGTTCATGAAACGCCTTGCTTAGCGAGTCTTGCATGGATGTTCTCCCGGTATGTGTTGCACAAGTAGCCAGGAGCCTAGCAAGCAGTCTGTATTGGCGCAACGATCGTTATTAAAATTGATTTCAGCAGCCAGGGCACTCGAGAACTTGGCGTTTCGCGCCAGGAAACAGCCAAGTCATGGATGCTCGGGCGCGGCAAAGGCTACCTGGACATCCACTCGATCACCGCCAGGTAGTCTTCAGGTGTGCAGTCCATGCACAAACCACGGGCCGGCATGGCATTGAAGCCTTCGGTCACATGCTTGACCAACGTCTCCTTGCCTTGCGCCAAGCGGGGCCTCCAGGCCTCGGTATCGCCTTTGCTCGGGGCCATCGGCAGTTGCCCGTTATGGCACATCTGGCAAGTACGGTTGAACACTGTCGCAGGATCCTGTGCCGCGTGAGCCTGGCTCGCGAAGGCCAGGCAGATCGCCATTGTCAGCATGCTTCTCATCACTATCCTCATCAGGTGTTGTTTTTAGATAACTGATGTTATTTTAACTTTGGCCATGGCTGTCTGCGTCAAAACGCCGCAGCCATGACGCGAATAGATGAGTGGTGTCACGCAGAGGGGCAGATGCCTGTTTTCTGGTGTGATCTATGAAGCTTTTGCGCCTGTCAGGCCAGCAGACTCAAAACCAACCCATAACAAGAACGTTGCCCGCGGGCGTCGCCCGTGTGATGGAGGTTTTCGATGCGTCGATCCCAGTCGGCTTATCCGCTCGCAAGCGCTGCAGCGGGTGCAGCTTGAAGGCTCTGGTTGGTTTCATCCGTGACCTGAGCGTTCGGAAAAAAATGCTCGCAGGCTTTGGCCTGACCCTCTCGATCACCTTCAGCGTTGTCTGGGCAAGCCTCTCGGCGCTCGATACGACGCTGCAGCGGTTCCAGGACCTGCTTGAGGTCAACGCCATCAACCTGGGGCTCAAGGAGGCGCAGCTGTTCGAGAAGGAGTTCATCATGAAGGGCGATGGCAAGTACCTTGACCAGGCCTTGGCCCTGGTCGATGAGGTGCAGGCCAGGGCTGCACGCTGCGAAGGGCGCCTGCAGCTTGCGCAAAACAAGGCACTCATGCGCAAGGTCCAGAGCGAAGTTGCCAGCTACCGTGACAAGCTGGTCGGGCTGGGGCGCGCCATCATGGCCAGCGCCACTGCCCAGGGCGCCATGGATGAGTCGTCGCGCAAGGCATTCGAGGAGTTCGACCGACTGGATGAGCTGCTCAATAGCGCAGCAGCCAATCGGGTCGCAATGTCCGGTGATCCCATGGTCATGCGCCTGTTCGAGGACTCCGGCCAGGCGAATGAAATGGCAATGGAGCTGCATGAGGCAAGGCGTTCCAGTACTCACTACCTCACGCAGCGATCGCCTGCCGATGCCGAGCAGGTCCAGGAATTCTTCTCGATGCTCAAATTCAAAGGGGCGCAGTTGTCTGCGGGGCTCGAAGATCCCCAGGCGCGTGCCAGCGTCGAGCACGCCCTTGGCCAGTTGGCCGACTACAGCCTGCAATTCAAGGCGCTGCGCGAAAGCCTGGACGCGCGCGACTCGACCCAGCAGGCGATGGTCGAACGAGCCCAGCAAGTGGTGGCATCATCCGAGGCGTCGTCGGCGTTGGAGTTGCAGTCGCTGCAAAAAGAAGCGGGCGAAGCCAGGGCGCTGATCATTGGCGCAGCCATTGTCGCCTTGCTGGTCGGCCTGGCCGGTGCGCTGACGGTGACTCAGTCAATCGTGGGCCCGCTGCAACGGTTGGTCGGAGTAGCCCGCAAGGTGGCGGCAGGCGACCTGACCGAAGACCTTCACGGCGAGCGCGGCGATGAACTGGGGCTGCTGATGCACGCTGTGCAGGACATGACCCTGAGCCTGCGCCAGTTGATTGGCCGGCTGGGAGGCGGGATCGTGCAGATTGCCAGCGCCGCCCAGGGGCTTTCCGGCGTCACCCGCACCACCAGCCAGGGCGCGAAATCCCAGTGCCTGGAGATCGAACAGGCCGTGCTGGCAATGTCCGAGATGGTGATCAGTGTGCAGCATGTGGCGCGCAACGCTGACGGCGCCGCCGGATCGGCGCGCCATGCCGACGAGCAGGCGCGGGCAGGTGGCCTGACAGTGCAGCAGGCGATTGCGCACACCGAGCATCTGGCGCTGGCGGTTGAACAGTCTGCCGAGTCGATTGGCCGGCTCAAGGATGAAAGCGCCAACATCGGTACGGTGCTCGACGTCATCAAGGGGATTGCCGAGCAGACCAATCTGCTGGCGCTCAATGCAGCCATCGAAGCGGCCAGGGCCGGCGAGGGGGGCCGCGGATTTGCCGTGGTTGCCGAAGAGGTGCGTGCACTGGCCCGGCGCACCCAACAGTCCACCGAGCAGATCCAACAGTTGATTCGCACCCTGCAGGAGGGCGCGCAGCATGCGGTCGCGCAAATGGAAGAAAGTCGCGTCATGGCCGGCGACACCGTCCAAGCCGCCCGCCAGGCCGGTCTTTCATTCGCGGCAATCGACCAATCGATATCGCATATCCAGCAGCTCAATCATCAGATCGCCATCACGGCGGAACAGCAAAGCACGGTGGCGCAGCAGGTAAACCGAAGTGTTGCCAGCATCCGCGATGTCGCTGAGCAGTCCGCAGCCGCCAGCGAGGAGGTTTCAGCGGCCAGCGCTGACCTTGCCCAGCTGGGAGGTGAGATGAAACTGTTGGTGGGCCGCTTCGACCTGACCGATAAAGAACGTGTGATCCAGGCGAGCAACCCTCGGCATGTTCAGTGACGCCTGCCGGTGCGAAGCGCTGATGACTGCTGGGCTGTTTTCAGCCCAGCCCAGGCTGATGCATGCAGGCATTCAGGTCTTCGAGAAACGCCTGCAGGATCGGCGGTGGCGATACCCCGCGGCGGGTGATGACGTCGAACGGTGAAGTCAGGTCCAGGCTGCTGGCGCCCAGGCGGCGCATGTCGCCGGTCTTCACCCACTGCTCGGCGAAGTGCACCGGCAAGAAGCCGATGTAGGCGCCGGAAATGATCAGGATCGCCGCCGCCTCGATGTTCTCCACGGTGGCGGCGGCCTTGCTCACGCCCAGCTGCTCCAGGTCGTACTGCTGCATGTAACCGCGCACGACGATATGGCAGCCGCGCACCTCTTCCAGCAGGCGGCCATTGCTTGCCTTGCTCGCATACAGCGGGTGGCGCCGGCCACAGTACAGGCCCAGGGCTTCGTCATACAGCGGCAGGTAGGACAGCCCCGGCACCCGCAGGGGGAAATGACCGATGGCCAGGTGCAGACGGCTGTCCAGCACCCGCTCTTCCAGCTCCGCCGGGGCGCCGATGTAGATGTGCAGGTGGGCATCGTGCCCGCGCGAGACGAAGCGCTGGGTGGTGCGCGGCAGCGGCGAGGCGGCGTCGGTCAGGGTCGAGTCGATGATGCCCAGGTTGAGCTTGCCGCTGATGTGCTGCTTGAGCACGTCGGCGTCCAGGCAGAAGCTCTCCACGGCTCTGAGCAGACGCAGGGTGGCCTCATGGATGGCCACCCCTTGCTCGGTCAGGCGAAAGCCGCTGCGCCCGCGCTGGCAGAGCTTGACCCCCAGGCGGGTTTCCAGGTGGGTCATCTGTTCGCTGATGGTCGACTGGCCGGCGTTCAGCGCGGCCTGGGCGGCGGAAAAACCGCCGCACCTGACGATGGTGGTGAATACCCTGAGAAGCTTCAGATCGACATCGTGGAGCTGGATCACCCTGGCCTCCTGGGCGGTTGCTCACATCGCCAAGGCTGATATGAGTGTCCGCGCACTGTTTTTTCCGAAGCTAACCATGCGCGGCGGATCGCCGCAATGCCTGGGGCGTCTGGCGTCCATCTGCCGGCAGATACTTCGGCTGTGGCGATGTATGCATCTGCACTTGCGCATTTTTCCAGGTTCAACCCGGCGCCATAGTGGCTGCAACGGCGCTGCCCCGGCACGCCGTCTCCTGACCAGAACAATAAGTGGAGAAACCCGCACATGGCTAAGCACGGTTATGAATCCGGCCGCCTGAACCTGCCCTTCGTGGGCCATTGCACCTTCGCCAAGGCGCCCATCTGCACCGACTGGGCGGCCATCGATGCCGATGTGGCCATCCTTGGCGCACCCAACGACATGGGCACCCAATGGCGCTCCGGCGCACGCTTCGGGCCGCGCGGCATCCGTGAGGCATCGACGCTGTTCTCGTTCGGCCATTCCGGCGCCTACGACTTCGAAGACGACGCCACCTACCTCACCGAAGACCAGCTGCGCATGGTCGATGTCGGCGATGCCGATATCGTCCACACCGACATGGCCAGCAGCAACGCCAACATCGAGTCGGCCGTGCGCCAGATCCTCGCGGCCGGTGCCATGCCCGTGGTGCTGGGCGGCGACCACTCGATCCACGCGCCGGTGATCAAGGCCTTCGAAGGCCGCGGGCCTATCCACATCGTGCACTTCGACGCCCACCTGGACTTCGTCGACGAACGCCACGGCGTGCGCTACGGCCACGGCAGCCCGCTGCGCCGCGCCTCGGAGCTGGACCACATCGTCGGCATGACCCAGCTGGGCATCCGCAACGTGTCGTCCTCCAACCGCGACGACTACGACGCCGCCCGCGAGGCCGGCTCGCAGATCCTCTCGGTGCGCGATGTGCGTCGCCTGGGCTGCGAAGGCGTGCTGGCGAAGATCCCCGAAGGCCGCGACTACTACATCACCATCGACATCGACGGTTTCGACCCGTCCATCGCCCCGGGCACCGGCACCCCCAGCCATGGCGGCTTCCAGTACTACGAAGTGCTGGAAATCATCCAGGCCCTGGCCCGGCGCAGCCAGGGGCGCATCGTCGGCATGGACCTGGTGGAAGTGGCCCCGGCGTACGATCCGGCCGGCGTCACCTCGATCCTCGCCGCGCAATTGCTGATGAACAGCCTCGGCTTCATCTTCCACGCCCGCGCCAAGGCGCGCTGACCCGGAGCTTCGACAGTGGACAACAAGGTCAAAACCTACCTGCAGGCCTATGGCGTTTCCGAGGCCACCCAGCGTTTCCTGAGCAAGGCCCAGCGCATGTTCATCGGCGGTGAGTGGCGCGAAGCCAGCGACGGCGCCAGCGCCGACGTCATCGAGCCGTCCACCGAGGGCGTGCTCGCACGCATCCCCATGGGCACGGCCGATGACCTCGACCGTGCGGTGCAGGCCGCCCGCGCGCAGTTCGATGGCGGCCCCTGGAGCCAGCTCAAGCCGCTGGAACGCGAGCGCTTGATCCACCGCCTGGCCGACCTGATCGAAACCCATGGCGACGAGCTGGCGCAGATCGAGTCGATCGACATGGGCAAGTCGGTGGCCCAGGCCCGCGCCGTGGACATCCAGGGCACGATCGACACCCTGCGCTATTTCGCCGGCTGGGCCAGCAAGCTGCACGGCCGCACCGTCGAGCCATCGCTGCCCGGCAACTACCTGGCCTACACCCGCAAGGAGGCGGTCGGCGTGGTGGGCGCCATCGTGCCGTGGAACTTCCCGTTGCAGACCATGGCCTGGAAGCTCGGCGCGGCCCTGGCCACCGGTTGCACGGTGGTGGTCAAGCCGGCCGAGCTGACCTCGCTGTCGGCCCTGCGTTTCGCCGAACTGGTGCAGCAGTCGGGCATCCCTGATGGGGTGATCAACATCGTCACCGGGCGCGGCAGCGTGGTCGGCGAGGCGATGTCACGCCACCCGGGCATCGACAAGCTGAGCTTCACCGGCTCCACGCCAGTGGGCTGCTCGGTGGGCAAGGCGGCGATGGACCAGATGAAGCGCCTGACCCTGGAACTGGGCGGCAAGTCGCCGGTGATCGTGTTCGCCGACGCCGATATCGAGGCCGCCGCCGAAGCGGTGGCCAACGGCGTATTCTTCAACTCAGGGCAGGTGTGCGATGCCGGTACCCGCGCCTATGTCGAACGCAGCGTGTACCCGGCCTTCCTGCAAGCGCTGGCCCGCTACACCGCCACCCTGAAGATCGCCCCCGGCCTGGACCCGGACTGCTTCATCAGCCCCATGGTGTCGCGCCAGCAACAGCAGCGGGTGCTGGATTACATCGCAGTGGGCAAGGCCGAAGGGGCGCAGGTGTACTACGGCGGCGAGCCGGTCGAAGGCCCGGGCTACTACGTGCAGCCGACGATCTTCGCCAACTGCGACAACAGCATGCGCATCGTGCGCGAGGAGATCTTCGGCCCGGTGCTGGTGACGGCGCCGTTCGACACCCAGGAACAGGCCCTGGCGCTGGCCAACGACACCGAGTACGGCCTGGCGGCGGCGCTGTACAGCAACGACCTGGGCAAGGTCCACGGGCTGATCCCGCGCCTGCGCGCCGGCACGGTCTACGTCAATGCCCACAGCACCCTGGACCCGTCCATGCCGTTCGGTGGCTACAAGCAGTCCGGTTACGGCAAGGACATGGGCGCGGAACAACTGGAGTTCTTCCTGGAGACCAAGGCAGTCTGGATCACCTTGCCTTGAGGTAGCAAGGCCGGCCTGCGTCGCCTGGCGTGCGACGCAGGTTCATCAACGCATCGAATTTCAACAATAAGAACAAGTCGAGGTGATGCCCAATGAACAGCCAAGTGGATGTCGAGCGTGCGCAAGACCTGGAACGGCGCCTGCGCGCCTATGAAGAACTGGAGGGCAGGGCGCAGTGGCCGGGCGCATTGACCGCCCGTGACGTGATTGCCCTGGCCCTGCTGACGCTGGTGATGGTCGCCGGCGCCTACCTGCTCGGAGGCCAGCCATGAGCGGGCCTCGGGATCAAGAGTTTCGCCTGGCCGCCGAACGCGGCGACACGCCGTTGCTGCCCAGTGAGCGGGTCTGGGGCTTCTGGGGCTATGCCTACGCCAACTCGGCGCTGGCGGTGGCCACCTGGGTGTTCCTGATCGGCGGCGCCACCGCGCTGTTCGTCGGCCCGCTGCAGGGCATCGCCGCGATCGTCATCGGCAATATCCTCGGCGTGGTGCTGGCCTCCGCGTCCACCTGCCTGCCGTGCGGCAAGTACGGCGTCGAACAGTTCACCTTCCTGCGCAGCATGTTCGGCCTCAACGGCAGCCGCCTGGTGTACTTCCTTTCGGTGGTGGTGCTGACCATGGGCTGGCTGGCGGTGCTCGGGCTGATGTGCGGGCGGGCACTGGATAACCTTGAAACCCTGGTGCAGCACGCCGAGCCCGACGGCGACGGCTGGCTGGTGACCGCCGGGGCGCTGCTGGCGATCCTGCTGGCGGCGCTGGTGGCCATTCGCGGGCCGGACATGATCCGCCTGCTGAGCGCGCTGATCGCGCCCAGCCTGATCCTGATCATGCTGGCGCTGATGTACTTCATCCTGCGCAGCCACAGCCTCGCCGAACTGCTGGCCATGCCGGCCTTGCAGCCGCCGTTCGAGAACCCCCACGTCAACTTCATGGTCGCGGTGGAAATCAACATCGCCGCCGGCTTCTCCTGGTGGCCCTACATCGGCAACCTGTCGCGCCTGTGCAGCAACCAGCGCACGGCCTTCTGGCCGAACCTGGTGGGCATCTTCGGCGCGGCGGTGCTGGGCGAGTCGGTCAGCCTGTTCGCCGCCACCACCCTGGGCAGCAGCGACCCCACCGCCTGGATGCGGGTGGCCGGGGGCATGGCCTTCGGTGTGATCGCCCTGGGCTTTTTGGCCCTGGCCAACCTCACCGGCATGGTCAACATCCTCTACACCGCGGTGATCGGCTTGCGCCAGCTGGCCGGGGAGCGCCTGCGCAGCCTAGGCTGGGCGGTGTTGATCGGGCTGTTCTGCATCATCCCGGTGGCCATCGTGGTGCTGCTGCCGGGGATCTACGACGGCTTCTTCATCTTTCTGGTGTGGACCTCGGCACTCAACAGCGCCCTGGCCGGCATCGGCATTGCCGATTACTTCTTCCTGCGCCGCCAGCGGGTCAACCTGCGCCACCTTTACGCCGAACAAAGCGCCTCGCCGCTGCGTTTCTGCCGGGGCTTCAACCCCATCGCGCTGCTGGCGCTGGCGGCGGGCTTCGCCATCTACGTGGTGGTGTTCAACCCGCAGACCTTGGCCCACACCAGCTTCTTCACCTTCGCCACCGCCTCGCTGCCGTCCTGCCTGCTGGCCGGGCTCGTGCACTACGGCCTGACCCGCTTGCTGGCGGCGCACCTGGGCTGGGGCGGCTACCCCAAGGGCAATCAACATCACGATCGGGCCGCCGGCCTTCGCGTACAGGACTGAACCATGAACAAGCGATACGACTACATCATCATCGGTGCGGGCTCTGCCGGCTGCGTTTTGGCCAACCGCCTGACCGAGGACGCCGGCACTTCGGTGCTGGTCCTGGAGTTCGGCGGCAGCGACCGCAGCGTGCTGATCCAGATGCCCAGCGCGTTCTCCTTGCCGATGAACACCAAAAAATACAACTGGCGCTACGAAACCGTGGCCGAGCCGCACCTGGACGGCCGGCGCCTGCACTGCCCACGGGGCAAGGTGCTGGGTGGTTCGTCGTCGATCAACGGCCTGGTCTACATCCGTGGCCACGCCTGCGACTTCGACGAATGGGAAAGCCTGGGCGCCAAGCACTGGAGCTACCGCCACTGCCTGCCGTACTTCAAGCGTGCCGAAAACTTCAAGTTCGGCGGCGACGACTACCGCGGCGGCGCAGGGCCCTTGGCCACCAACAATGGCAACAACATGCAGAACCCGCTGTACGGCGCCTGGGTCGAGGCCGGTGCCGAGGCTGGCTATATCAAGACCGACGACTGCAACGGCTACATGCAGGAAGGCTTCGGCGCCATGCACATGACGGTCAAGGACGGCGTGCGCTGGTCCACCGCCAACGCCTACCTGCGCCCGGCCATGAACCGGCCCAACCTGACCGTGGTCACCCACGCCATGACCCGGCGCATCCTGCTCGACGGCAAGCGCGCGGTAGGGGTGGAGTACGACGAAGGCGGGCAGACTCACAAGGTGCTGTGCAACCGCGAGGTGCTGGTTGCGTCCGGCCCGATCGGCTCGCCGCACCTGTTGCAGCGCTCCGGCATCGGCCCCGAGGCGGTGCTGAAGAAGGCCGGCATCGAGGTGCGCCATCACCTGCCGGGCGTGGGCGAGAACCTGCAGGACCATTCGGAAATCTACATCCAGTACGCCTGCAAGCAGCCGATCACCCTCAACGGCAAGATGAGCCTGCTGGGCAAGGCGATGATCGGCCTGCGCTGGCTGCTGTTCAAGGATGGCCTGGGCGCCAGCAACCACTTCGAGGCCGGCGGTTTCATCCGTTCTTCCAAGGGGCTGCGCTGGCCGGACATCCAGTTCCACTTCCTGCCGGCGGCCATGCGCTACGACGGTGACAAACCGTTCAAGGGCCACGGTTTCATGGTGCTCACCGGGCCCAACAAGCCCAAGAGCCGCGGCCATGTGCGGGCGCTGTCGGCCGACCCGTACCAGCACCCGGAAATCCGCTTCAACTACCTGGAGAGCGAAGAGGACCGCGAGGGCTTCCGCCGCTGCGTGCGCCTGACCCGCGAGATCCTCGCCCAGCCGGCCATGGACCGCTTCCGCGGCGAGGAGCTGGCGCCCGGGCCCCAGGTGCAGACCGACGAACAGATCGACGCCTTCGTGCGCGCCAACATGGAAAGCACCATGCACCCCTGCGGCTCGTGCCGCATGGGTGAGGACGACATGGCGGTGGTCGATTCCACGCTGCGGGTGCGTGGGTTGCAGGGGCTGCGGGTGATCGACTCGTCGGTGTTCCCGACCGAGCCCAACGGCAACCTCAACGCCCCGACCATCATGCTCGCCGAGCGTGCGGCGGACCTGGTGCGCGGGCGCGAGCCGCTGGCGCCGAGCGATGTGCCGGTGGGGTTGGTGGGGGATTGGCAGGAGGAACAGCGCAGCCGCGCGCCGGTGCGCAGCCTGTAAAGGCACACGCGTACCTGTATGTGTGTAGGAGCGGCCTTGTGCCGCGAAAGGGCTGCGCAGCAGCCCCAGCGATGTTCGCGGTGACGCCTGAATCTAGGGGCCGCTTTGCGGCCCTATCGCGACACAAGGCCGCTCCTACAACAGGACCGCGTTACAGCGGACCGAATGCGCTCCAATGTAGCGATATCGCTACAGGGCGGGTGAGGGCAGGGTTTACCACGCCTTCACGGAAGTTGAAGGGTGCATCTACAGGTTTTATTGGAGTGAGTTCATTACGCAACACTCGTGCGAAACCTATAACAAACCCCGATTCCAGCGGCCTCTGGCCCTTGGCACATACCTTGCTCTTTCCCTTGCGTTCGGCCGGGCTTCCAGACCAATAGCCCGGCTCGGAAAGTTGAACTTGTGACGTTATAAAAACAATTAAACTAGCAAGGTAAAAATAATGAACAACTTGCCACATGGCCAACGCCTGCCTGAGGCTGACGGCCACGAACTGCAGCGCAACCTGTCCAACCGCCACATCCAGTTGATCGCCATCGGTGGTGCCATCGGCACCGGCCTGTTCATGGGCTCGGGCAAGACCATCAGCCTGGCCGGCCCGTCGATCATCTTCGTCTACATGATCATCGGCTTCATGCTGTTCTTTGTCATGCGGGCGATGGGCGAACTATTGCTGTCCAACTTGAAGTACAAATCCTTCATCGATTTCTCCGCCGACCTGCTGGGGCCGTGGGCCGGGTTCTTTACCGGCTGGACCTACTGGTTCTGCTGGATCGTCACCGGCATTGCCGATGTGATCGCGATTGCCGCCTATGCACAGTTCTGGTTCCCGGACATTCCCCTGTGGCTGCCGGCACTGGCCTGCGTCGGCGTGCTGCTGTCGCTCAACCTGATGACCGTGAAACTGTTCGGCGAGATGGAATTCTGGTTTGCCATGATCAAGATCGTGGCCATCTGTGCCCTGGTCTGCACCGGCCTGTACATGGTGGCGGCGGCCTACCAGTCGCCGGCCGGCAACGTCGCTTCGCTGGCCAACCTGTGGAATGACGACGGCATGTTCCCCCATGGCGCCATGGGTTTCTTCGCCGGTTTCCAGATTGCCGTGTTCGCCTTCGTCGGCATCGAGCTGGTGGGCACCACCGCCGCCGAAACCAAGAACCCGGAACGCAACCTGCCACGGGCGATCAACTCGATCCCGCTGCGCATCATCATCTTCTACGTGTTCGCGCTGGTCGCCATCATGGCCGTGACCCCCTGGCGCGAAGTGGTGGCCAACAAGAGCCCCTTCGTCGAGCTGTTCGTGCTGGCCGGGCTGCCGGCGGCGGCGGGGATCATCAACTTCGTGGTGCTGACCTCGGCGGCGTCCTCGGCCAACAGTGGCGTGTTCTCCACCAGCCGCATGCTCTACGGCCTGGCGCTGGACGGTGATGCGCCCGGCAGGTTCGGCGCGCTGTCCAGCCGCGCGGTGCCGTCCAATGGCCTGATCTTTTCCTGTCTCTGCCTGACGGCCGGGGCGCTGGTGATCTACCTGGTGCCGAACATGCTCGATGCCTTCACCTTGATCACCACGGTGTCGGCACTGCTGTTCATGTTCGTCTGGTCGATGATCCTGCTGTCGTACCTGGCCTACCGCAAGCAGCGGGCGCACCTGCACCAGGCCTCGAAGTACAAGATGCCCGGCGGCACGCTGATGTGCTGGGTGTGCCTTGCGTTCTTCGTGTTCATCCTCGGCCTGCTGGCCCTGGAGGCCGACACGCGCCTGGCGTTGTACGCCGTGCCGGTGTGGTTCGCGGTGCTGGGCCTGGCCTATCGCTCCCTGCGCCAGAAACGCCAGGAGAACGGGCAGCTGTCCCTCGATACCGATTGATCGCCAGGTTCAGGTTTTACCCAGGGGGGCAGCGCACCGTGCGCCGTCCCCCTGTTGTCGTTTGCCAAGCAGGGAGTCCCGATGAGAATCCACGTCACTTTCGTCGACCGCGTCGGCATCACCCAGGAGATCCTGGCGCTGCTGGGGGCGCGCAACCTCAACCTGGATGCGGTGGAGATGGTCCCGCCCAATGTCTACATCGATGCGCCGGCGCTATCGCAGGCGGTGCTGGACGAACTCCACGCGGCGTTGCTGGGCCTGGACGCCGTGCAGGCGGTCGAGCTGGTCGACTTCCTCCCCGGCCACCGCCGGCGCCTGCAACTGGAAGCCCTGCTGGCGGCGATGAGCGACCCGGTGCTGGCCGTGGACCCAAGCGGCCATGTGCTGTTGGCCAACCCGACCCTGGTCAGCCTGATCGGCCGCGAGCCGGCCGGTGAGCCGTTGTCGCGGCTGTTCGCCGAGCCCGACCTGGGCCAGACCCTGATCGCCAAGGGCTTTCGCCTGCCCATGTGCGAGGTGGAGTTCCAGGGCCAGGCGCTGCTGCTCGAAGCCACGCCCATCAGCGGCGGGGCCGACGGCCTGGTGGGCGGCCTGCTGACGCTGTACCCGCCCAGCCGCATCGGCGAGCGCCTGGCGTCGTTGCTGCATGATTCCACCGACGGGCTGCAAGCCTTGCTGGGGGAGTCGGCGCCGCTCAAGGAACTCAAGGTGCGCCTGCACAAAGTGGCCGGCCTGGAAGCACCGCTGCTGATCCAGGGCGAGACCGGCACCGGCAAGGAGCTGGTGGCCCGCGCCTGTCATGCCCTCAGCGCCCGGCGCGATGCATCGTTCCTGGCACTCAACTGCGCGGCACTGCCCGAGAGCCTGGCCGAGAGCGAGCTGTTCGGCTACGCCGCCGGCGCCTTCACCGGTGCCCAGCGTGGCGGCAAGCCGGGCCTGCTGGAACTGGGCGATGGCGGCACGGTGTTCCTCGATGAAGTGGGCGAGATGTCGCCCTACCTGCAGGCCAAGCTGTTGCGCTTTCTCAACGACGGCAGTTTTCGCCGGGTCGGCGGCGGTGGCGAGGTGCGGGTCAATGTGCGGGTGGTCTGCGCCACCCACCGCCACCTGGAAAACATGGTGGTCGAAGGCAGTTTTCGCGAGGACCTGTACTACCGCCTGAATGTGCTCAACCTGAAAGTGCCGCCGCTGCGCGAGCGCGGCAAGGACATCCTGCTGCTGGCCGAGCACTTCCTGCGCCAGGCCTGCGCGCAGATCCAGCGCCCACCGTGCCGGCTGGCCCTGGCCACCCATCCGCTGCTGCTGGGCAACCGCTGGGCGGGCAACGTGCGCCAGTTGCAGAACGTGCTGTTTCGCGCGGCGGCCATCAGCGAAGGCGATGTGATCGACTGCGACGACCTGGAGCTGGCCGGCACTGCCCTGAACAGCCAGCAGCCTGACGCCCAGGAGGTGGTCAGCCTGGAGGCGGCGGTGCAGGGCTTCGAAAAGGACCTGCTGGAGAAGCTGTACGCCAGCTACCCCTCCACCCGGCAATTGGCCCTGCGCCTGCAAACCTCGCACACGGCCATCGGCCAGCGCCTGCGCAAGTACGGTATCGCCAGCCGAGCCCTGTAAGGGCCTGGAGTCACTTCGCTCCACTGGAGTGTTTGTGCTCCAGCGGGGCCGGAACCCCGGCTGGATTGGCCCGCCAGCCCGGCGCTGGCAGGCGGGCACTGCAGGCGGAGCGATTTCGCTCCGAAGTGCAGGCCGACGGATATCCATGAGGTGCTCATAACTAGCTGAAATATAACGTTTTTATTGAGTTGGCATTGCCCTTGCTCTGTTACCGCTAGTCCTGTCCCGGGACCCACCCGATAACAAGAAAGGAACCTCCATGAGCACTCTGCGTTTTACCCCTGAACACGAATGGCTGCGTCTGGAAGCGAGCGGCGAGCTGACCGTAGGCATCACCAGCTACGCCCAGCAGGCCCTGGGTGATGTGGTGTTCGTGCAACTGCCCGAGCCCGGCGCGTACGACGAGGGCAGCGAAGTCGCGGTGCTGGAGTCGGTGAAGGCCGCCAGCAATATCGGCATGCCGCTCAACGGCACGGTGGTGGCGGTCAATCAGGCCCTGGCCGACGACCCCGAGCTGGTCAACGCCTCGCCCATGCAGGACGGCTGGTTCTTCCGCATCCAGGCCAACGACCTGGCCGATCTCGACAGCCTGATGGACCAGGACGGCTACGACCGCTTCCTGGCCGACAACGCCTGAGCCAGGGTGCCGACATGATCAACGCCATCCCCCTGGGCACCGACAACGAGTTCATCCCCCGGCATATCGGCCCGCGCCAGGCCGATATCGACGCCATGCTGGCGCTCACCGGCCATGACTCGCTGGACGCCCTGATCGACAGCGTCATCCCTGCCAGCATCAAGGGCAGCAGCGTGCTCGAACTGAGCAACGGGCAGGGCGAGGCCGAAGCCTTGGCCGCGCTCAAGGCCATCGCCGGCAACAACCAGTTGTTCCGCAACCATATCGGCCAGGGCTACTACCCCTGCCACACGCCGACGGTGATCCTGCGCAACCTGCTGGAAAACCCGGCCTGGTACACCGCGTACACGCCGTACCAGCCGGAGATTTCCCAGGGCCGCCTGGAAGCGCTGCTGAACTTCCAGACCCTTATCAGCGACCTCACCGGCATGCAAATCGCCAACGCCTCGTTGCTCGATGAAGCCACCGCCGCCGCCGAAGCGATGACCTTCTGCAAGCGCCTGGCGAAGAACAAGGCCCCGGCCTTCTTCGCCTCGCAGCACTGCCACCCACAGACCCTCGACGTGCTGCGCACCCGTGCCGAGCCGCTGGGTATCGAAGTGGTCATCGGTGACGAAGCGGCGCTGCACGATCAGCCGCTGGAGGGCTACTTCGGCCTGCTGCTGCAGTACCCGGCCAGCACCGGCGCCATCAGCGACCCGCGCAGCCTGGTGCAGCGTGCCCACGCCGCCGGTGCGCTGGTGGCCGTGGCCGCCGACCTGCTGGCGCTGACCCTGCTGACCCCGCCAGGCGAGTTCGGTGCCGACGTGGTGCTGGGCAGCGCCCAGCGCTTCGGCGTGCCGCTGGGCTTCGGCGGCCCGCACGCGGCGTACTTCGCCACCCGCGATCAGTTCAAGCGCGACATGCCCGGCCGGCTGGTCGGCGTCTCCATCGACCGCTTCGGCAAACCGGCCCTGCGCCTGGCCATGCAAACCCGCGAGCAGCACATCCGCCGCGAGAAGGCCACCAGCAACATCTGCACCGCGCAGGTGCTGCTGGCCAATATCGCCAGCATGTACGCGGTCTACCACGGCCCGCAGGGGCTGACCCGAATCGCCCGGCGGGTGCACCGCTTGACTGCGATTCTGGTAAAGGGGCTGCAGCAGCTCGGGCACCAGGTCGAGCAGCAGCACTTCTTCGATACCGTCAGTGTGCTGACCGCGCAGCCCGTGGCCCAGGTGCTGGCCGCCGCCAACGACGCACGCCTGAACCTGCGGCTGATCGATGCTGTACGGGTGGGTGTGTCGCTGGATGAAACTTGCGAGCAGGCTGCCGTCGAGGCCCTGTGGCAGGTGTTCGCCGGGCCAGGCCAGGCGCTTCCGGACTTCACCGCCCTGGCCGCCGACGCGGGCGACAGCCTGCCGGCCGCGCTGCTGCGTGAGTCGGCCTTCCTGCAGCACCCGGTGTTCAACCGCCATCACTCCGAAACCGGGCTGATGCGCTACCTGCGTGCCCTGGCCGACAAGGACCTGGCCCTGGACCGGACCATGATCGCGCTGGGCTCGTGCACCATGAAGCTCAACGCCGCCAGCGAAATGATCCCGATCACCTGGCCCGAATTCGGCGCGCTGCACCCGTTCGCCCCGGCCGAGCAGACCCAGGGTTACCGGCAACTCACCGATGAACTGGAGGCCATGCTCTGCGCGGCTACCGGCTACGACGCCATGTCGCTGCAGCCCAACGCCGGCTCCCAGGGCGAGTACGCAGGCCTTCTGGCCATCCGCGCCTACCACGCCAGCCGTGGCCAGGCGGGGCGCGATGTGTGCCTGATCCCGTCGTCGGCCCATGGCACCAACCCGGCCACGGCGCAGATGGCCGGCCTGCGGGTAGTGGTGGTCGACTGCGATGCACGCGGCAACGTCGATGTCGCCGACCTGCAGCGCAAGGCCGAGCAGCACTCGGCGCAGCTGGCCGCGCTGATGATCACCTACCCCTCGACCCACGGCGTGTTCGAGGACGGCATCAGCCGCATCTGCGCGATCATTCACGAGCACGGCGGCCAGGTGTACCTGGACGGCGCCAACATGAACGCCATGGTCGGCCTGTGCGCGCCGGGCAAGTTCGGTGGCGATGTGTCGCACCTGAACCTGCACAAGACCTTCTGCATCCCCCACGGCGGTGGCGGCCCCGGCGTCGGCCCGATCGGCGTCAAGGCGCACCTGGCGTCGTTCCTGCCCGGCCACGGGCATATGCCGAACAAACATGGCGCGGTCAGCGCGGCGCCCTATGGCAGCGCGAGCATCCTGCCGATCACCTGGATGTACCTGCGCATGATGGGCGGGGCAGGGCTCAAGCGCGCCTCGCAGTTGGCGATCCTCAGCGCCAACTACATCGCCCGGCGCCTGGAAGAGCACTACCCGGTGCTCTACACCGGCGACAACGGCCTGGTCGCCCACGAGTGCATCCTCGACCTGCGCCCGCTCAAGGACAGCAGCGGCATCAGCGTCGAAGACGTGGCCAAGCGCCTGATCGACTTCGGCTTCCACGCCCCGACCATGTCCTTCCCGGTGGCCGGCACCTTGATGGTCGAGCCGACCGAGAGCGAATCCAAAGAGGAGCTGGACCGCTTCTGCGAAGCGATGATCTGCATCCGCGAAGAGATTCGCGCGGTGGAGAACGGCACCCTGGACAAGCTCGACAACCCGCTGAAGAACGCCCCGCACACCGCCTTCGAACTGGTCGGTGAGTGGCGCCACGGCTACAGCCGGGATCTGGCGGTGTACCCGCTGGCAACCCTGCGCGAAAGCAAGTACTGGCCGCCGGTGGGGCGCGTCGACAACGTCTACGGCGACCGCAACCTGGCCTGCGCCTGCCCGCCGCTGTCGAGCTACCAGGACGCCTGATATGGCGG